>CAYLSI010000060.1:0-16423 GCA_964386545.1 uncultured Hyphomicrobium sp. | reverse complement strand
ATTTTCCGACGAAGTGGATGCCGGTTCGTCGTAAGAAAATGCGACAAAACAAGAAACGAGACCGTCCGATCCGATAGAATCGGATCGGACGATCTCGCTGCGCGCGGTGTCGAAAAAAGGCGCAATCGTGGCGCCGTAAGAGGGAAGCACGAGCCGCGGCGCCGAGGAACGGATCTCGTAGCCTCGTGCGTTTGAGGAAAGGCGCGTCTTGCGTTGGCGGCCCAGGGCGAACGGAGTCCGGCCCCGTGCAAGTGCAACACCGAGGGAGGAGAAACCATGATCGGATCGGCCTGGCGCACCGCTGAGACGCGCGGATCGCGGACGCTGGCGGCGGCGCTGCTGGCGGGGATCGTCGCCCTCGCAGCCATCCCCGAAAGCGCGCACGCGCAGCGCCGCGGCAACCGGGCCGACATGACGCCCGCCGTGACCGTCGTCGAGGTCAAGCTCCAGCCCCTGAACGAGCGCGTCGCGGCGGTCGGCTCCGGCCGGGCGCGCCAGCAGGTGACGCTGACGACGCGCGTCGCCGGCGTGATCTCCGAGGTGCTCTTCGAAGGCGGCGACACGGTGCAGGAGGGCCAGCCGCTCGTGAAGCTCAACGCCGACCCCGAGGCCATCGCCGTCGAGACCGCCGAGGCCCAACGCGCCCAGGCCGCGGATCAGGTGGAGCGGTTCAAGCAGCTTTCAGGCGGTGCGGTGTCGAAGGTCGCGGTGGCCGAGGCCGAGACCGCGCTCAAGGTCGCCGACGCCGCGCTCCGCAAAGCCCGCGACGACCTCGACCGCATGATCATCAAGGCGCCGTTCACCGGCATCATGGGCCTCTCGAGCCTGCAGGCCGGTGACTATCTCGCCGTCGGCAACCCCATCGCGACCATCGACGACCGCACGACGCTGCTGATCGAGTTCACCGTTCCGGAATCCGTCGCCACCTCCATGAAGATCGGCCTGCCGATGCGCGCGAGCCTGATCACGCGCACGGGCGAGATCCACAACGGCACGCTGCAGGCCGTCGGAACGCGCATCGATCCCGTCTCGCGCACGCTCACGGTGCGCGCCGAAATCCCCAATCCGGAATCGAGGCTCATTCCCGGCTCCACGTTCTCGATCTCGATCCAGCTTCCGGGACAGGAGACGCCGACCGTGCCCGCGCTCGCCATCCAGTGGGACCGCGAAGGCGCCTACGTCTGGAAGGTGACGGACGACAACAAGGTCCAGCGCGTCAACGTGGCGATCCTCGGCCGCGAGAGCGACCGCGTCATGATCGATGCGCCGCTCAAGGCCGGCGACAAGATCATCCACGAGGGCGGCAGCTCGCTGCGCGCCAATCAGACCGTGAAACCCGTGTCCTGATCCCTTGACGCGCAACGAGCACCGACCCTCGACCTCACAGAAGAGACACCCGACATGACAACGACGGCGGACGTGAGCAGCCCCAGGAGCGGCGGCGATGACGGCGGATGGGTCGGCATTTTCGTGCGCCGCCCGATCCTCGCCACCGTCATCAACTTCCTCGTGATCATCGCCGGCATCGCGGCCCTGCAGGGCGTCGAGATCCGCGAGCTTCCCGACGTCGACCGCCCCGTCATCACCGTCCGCACCAACTACCCGGGCGCGACGCCCGAGAGCATGGACGCGCAGATCACCGCGATCATCGAGAGCGCCGTCTCGCGCGTCCAGGGCGTGACGAGCATCTCGTCGAACTCGTCCTACGGATCGAGCCGCGTGACGGTCGAGCTGTCGAGCAACGTCAACCTCGAGACGGCGGCCATGGACATCCGCGACGCCGTCGCCGGCATCACCAACCAGCTTCCCGACGACATGGACGAGGACCCGCGCGTCGTGAAGGCCGACGCCGACGCGACGCCCATCATGCGCCTCGCCGTCGCGTCCTCAACGCTCTCCGAGGGCGAGCTGACCGACCTCGTCAACAACGTCATCGAGGACCGCCTGTCCGCCGTCGAGGGCGTGGCGTCCGCGAATTCCTACGGCCTGCGGCAGAAGACGATCGAGGTCCGCGCCAATCCGGTGGCGTTGACGGCGCGCGGCCTCAGCGTCGGCGACCTCATCGCCGCGATCAACAAGGCGTCGGTGGCCACGCCCTCGGGCGCGCTCGAAAACGCGACGCAGCAGTTGCTCGTGCGCGCCGAGGCGCCCGTCAACACGCCCGAGGAGGTCGGCGCGCTCGAGATCAACGCCCAGACCAAGGTCTCGGACGTCGCCTATGTCCGCTGGGCATTCGAGGAGGCGACCGCCCTGACACGCCTCGACGGCACGACGGCCATCGGCCTCGAAATCGTGCGCCAGGCCCAGTCGAACACCATCGCCATTTCGGAGGGCATCCACGCCGCCATCGCCGAGCTGAAGGCCGCGCTGCCCGAGGGCGTGCAGATCGCCATCACGTCGGACGACGCGGTGTTCATCCGCGAGTCCGTGCGCGAGGTGGCGATCGCGCTCGTGCTCTCCACCGTGATCGTGGTCCTCATCATCGTCGCGTTCCTGAAGTCGCTGCGCGCGACCGTGGCGCCGACCCTCGCGATCCCCGTCTCGCTGATCGGCACCATCGCCACCGTCTGGCTCGCGGGCTTCTCGCTCAACATCATCACGCTGCTGGCGCTGGTCGTGGCCACGGGCCTCGTCGTCGACGACGCCATCGTCGTCATCGAGAACATCGCCCGTCACCGCGCGATGGGCAAAGGCCCGCGCGCCGCCGCCGTCATCGGCACGCGCGAGATCGTGTTCGCGGTGCTGGCGACGACGGCCACGCTGGCCGCCGTCTTCATTCCCGTCTCGTTCATGCCGGGCGTCGTCGGCAGCCTGTTCTCGGAGTTCGGCTTCGTGCTCGCGTTCGCCGTGACGATCTCGTCGCTGACCGCGCTCACGATCTGCCCGATGCTGGCGGCGAAGCTCGGCACGGGCGACCACGGCGGAGATCCCACGGCCCCGCCGAGCGGGATCCTGGGCCGCCTCGGCGCCGGCCTCGCCTCGGCCTATGCGCGGATCATCGACGTCTCTCTCAAGCTGCGCTGGCTCGTGATCCTGATCTGCCTCGGGTTCGCGGCACTCGGCTGGCTGGCTTTCAAGATGCTGCCGCAGGAGATCACGCCGCCGGAGGACCGCGGCCTCGTGCAGATCCGCTTGACGGCGCAGCAGGGCGCCAACCTCGACTACATGTCCAAGAAGACGCAGGAGGTGGAGGACGTGCTCGCGCCGTACCGCCAGTCGGGCGAGGTCGTCGGCGTGCTCGCGACTGTCGGCGGCGGCGGCACCAACCGCGGCTCCGTCGTGGCCGCCCTCGCGCCCTGGCATGACCGCAAGCGCACCCAGCAGCAGATCCAGGCGGAGCTGCAAGGCAAGCTCGCCGACATCGCCGGCCTCTCGATTTCCATGAGCTCCGGCAACAGCCTCGGCATCCGCGGCGGCGGCCAGGGCCTGCGCTTCGCCATCGTCGGCCCGGACTACAAGCGTCTCTCCGATGCGGCCGGAAAAATGGTGAACCGCCTGTCGGCGACGCCCGGCTTCCGCAACGCGCGGACCGACTACGACACGACGCAGCCGCAGCTCTCCGTGCGCATCAACCGCGAGGCGGCCACCAAGCTCGGCGTGCCGATCAGCGAGATCACGAGCCTGATCAACGCGATGATCGACTTCGAGAAGGCGGCCGACCTGTTCGTGGAGGACGAGATCATTCCCGTACAGGTCAAGGCTGGCGGGCGCCCCATCAACGATCCGGGCGACCTCAAGAACCTGTTCGTCAAGACGGCCGAGGGCCACTTCATCACGCTGTCGTCGCTCGTGAGCATCGAGGAGGTCGCCATCGCGCCGACGCTCGGGCGAGAGGACCGCCAGCGCGCCGTACCGGTCAGCGTGCAGCTCGACGAGGGCGTGGCGCTCGGCGATGCGGTGACGCAGATGCGCGCCATTGCCGCCGAGGTGCTGGAGCCCGGCCTCTCCGTCACCCTGCTCGGCGAGGCCAAGACGCTGGCGGAATCGTCGCAGAACACCGCGTTCGTGTTCGCCATCGCGTTCCTCATCGTCTTCATGGTGCTGGCGGCGCAGTTCGAGAGCGTCATGAGCGCCCTCGTGATCATGGTGACGGTGCCGTTCGGCCTCGCCGCCGCCACGCTCGCCATGGTGCTGACCGGCGGCACCATGAACGTCTACAGCCAGATCGGCCTCGTCCTGCTCGTCGGCGTGATGGCCAAGAACGGCATTCTCGTCGTCGAGTTCGCCAACCAGCGGCGTGACGAAGGCGCCGACGTCGATACCGCCATCCGTGACGCGGCCAACACGCGCCTCCGCCCCGTGATGATGACGATGACCGCATCCGTGATCGGCGCGTTCCCTCTGATCATCGCGTCCGGCGCCGGCGCCGAGGCGCGCCTCGCGCTCGGCTGGGTGATCTTCGGCGGCCTCGGCTTCGCGACGGTCTTCACGCTGTTCCTGCTGCCGGTCGTCTACCGCATCATGGCGCCGTGGTCGAAACCGCGGTCGGCCGAGACGCAGATCCTGATCGAGGAGATGCGGCTCGCGCAGCAGAAGCGCTGAAGCACGTTCCGACGCAGCGGATGGAAGACATCCGCACGATCAGGCTGGCCGGTGCCGCCGCCCCGGGTTCGTCGGCAGCGAGACGACGTGCGAGGTGTCGTCGTCCGGCAGCGGGCTCTCGCGCTTCGGTGCGGACGGAGGCGCGGGCGAGGGCGCGTCGGGGCGATGCGTCCGGCGCGCGGCGGCCGGCACGGAGTTGGCCCATCCGTAGGCCAACATGGTGATGATGGCGGAGGCCGCGAAGAAGTAGACGCCGGGCAGAACCGTCGCTTCGGTGTACCCGGACGAGTTCACGTAGAAAATCATGAGCGCCAGCACCATGACGTCCGTCATGGAGTAGCGGCCGAGCCATTCCATGGTCGAGATCGACTTCTTGCGGAACTCGGGCGGGATGTCCGGCGAGGTCACGAGCGTCAGCAGGTAGAAGAGCTTGAGGAACGGAAAAAAGATCGAGAACAGGAACAGCACGACCGTCAGGAAGTACTCCTGGTTCTCGAACAACGCCCAGATGATGGTCGCGATCGAGTGCTCGTTGCTCCACACGTAGACGGTCGTGAAGCGGATGACCGGCAGGATGATGCCGAGCGCGAAGAACACCGTCGCGAGGATGATGAGGAAGCTCAGCACGAAATTGCGGAACGGCGAGATGTGCCGCGCCAGCGCCGTCTGCGTGGTGGGCTCTGCGATGGGCCGCGCCATCAGCCCCTCGGTGCGCAGCCACGCGTAGGAGAGGATCATCAGCACCACGGCGGCCGTGAAGAAGTAGACGCCGCTGAGGCTCGCCGCGTCGTAGAAGCCCTGCGCCTTGATGAAGAAGATCGTGAGCGCCAGCACCAGCACGTCGTGCATGGACCACTTGCCGAGCCATTCGAGCGCCTTGAGGCGTCGGCTCTGGCGCGTGAGCTCGGCGGCGGGCAGCGTCGAGACGAGCAGCAGGTAGAGCAGCTTCAGGATCGGCAGCACGATCGAGAAGATGAGCACGGTGCCGCCGAGGAAGAGCTGCCCGTCCCGGATCAGCACGTTCACGGTCGAGAGCAGCGAATGCTCGGTGGTCCAGAACACGTATTTCGTGAGCTGGATGATCGGCAGCGAGATGCCGAGCGCGAGGCACACCGCCGCGCTGATGATGGCGAGGCTCAACAGAAATCGCCGGCCGCCGAGCCTCATGCCCGATCCTCTCGCTGTCCTTGTGCGGAGCATGGAGCAAAAGCGCCCGCCGCGTCAAAACTTTGACGCGGGGTCGGGCCGTCGACCGGGGTCGGAAAAATCAGCCGTGGTTGGTGTGGGGGATACCCTTTTGGTGGATGAGCGCATGCAACTCGCCCGCCTGGAACATCTCGCGCACGATATCGCACCCGCCGATGAACTCGCCCTTGACGTAGAGCTGCGGGATCGTCGGCCAGTTCGTGTAGCTCTTGATGCCTTCGCGCAGCGCCTGGTCGTCGAGCACGTTGACGTCCTTGTAGGGCACGCCGAGGTGGTTCAGGATCTGCGCGACCTGGGCCGAGAACCCGCACTGCGGGAACTTGGCGGTTCCCTTCATGAACAGCACCACGTCGTTGGTGTCGATCGTGTTTTTGATCGCCTCGTGGACGTCTGCCTCGCTCATCGTCGAAACCTTTCGTGTTCTGTCGGGCCGGTCGTTGGCCGGTGCATGCGTGCCGCTCGTGTGATGATCGAGAAATTCGCTTCGGGACCTGGCCGCAAAGTCGGGCGAACTTCGAAATCGGGACACTAGATGTGGCGTCGCCCGGGCCGTTGTCAATGCGCTGTGGTGCCCAGGGAGCCGGTCGAGGGCCGGGTCGAGAAAACCGCATGGGGATGGGCCGGGCCGGCTCAATCCGGCGGGGCCGCCGTCGTCAGCGCGAGCGCGTGCAGCACGCCGCCCATGCGCCCGCCGAGCGCATCGTAGACCATCTGATGCTGCTGCACCCGGGATTTGCCCTTGAACGCCTGGCTTTCGACGCGCGCCGCATAGTGGTCGCCGTCGCCCGCGAGGTCCTGGATCTCGACTTTTGCGTCCGGAAACTTGGCCTTGATCAGGCTCTCGATTTCGGACCGGTCCATGGGCATGGGGCAGGGCTCCTGGCAGCAGAGGCGACCGGCGCGCCGGCTCGAAAAACTTAGGGTCTGTCCGCGTCCCGCGGAAGACCCCAAGCGTCAGGCCGATTTTATAGAGCGATCCGGCGGCGTGAGAAAGCTGCGTCTCAGCGCCGCTGCAACCCGGGCTCGCGGGCTTGCGGGCTAGCGGCGGATTGAGGCGGTCTCGATGGGCACGGCGCCCTCGAGCCAGGGTGCGATGCGCCCGAGCGCCACGAAGGCCGACTCGCCCTGCACGCGCGCCATCGAGATTTCGATCTCGGCATTGCGGGCCGCGACGAAGGCGATCCAGCGCTGCTGCGCGGCGCGCTCCATGCTGGTGTCGATCTCGCGATTGCGGGCTTCGGCGAACAGCACGCCGCGTGCCGCATCGCTGCGTGCGCTGGAAGCCGCGATCTCGCGGTTGCGGTCGCGCGCGAATGCCGCGAGACGGATCGCCTCCGTCCGCGCGCTCGACGCGGCAATCTCGCGATTGCGTTCGGCCGTGAAGGCGGCGAGCCGCTGCCGGGCGACGCGCTCCATGGCGCTCGCGATCTCGGCATTACGAGCGGCTGCGAACGTCTGCGCCTGCGCGGCGGCGTTGCGGGCGGCCGCCATCTCGATCTCTTGAGCTCGTGCGGCGGCGAACAGCGCGGGCTCGGCGGCGGCACGCGCCGCGAGGGACTGCGCGATCTCGCGATTGCGCGCGGCGATGAACTCCTGTTCCCGCACGGCTGCGACGCGCCCCATCGATGCCTCGATTTCGCGATTGCGCTGCCGCGACGTCAGGGCGGCGATCACGCTCGATTGCAGCTCGGCCTGGGCCGCCGAGCGGATGGCGTGCGAGCCGCGCGTGTCGGGAAGATGGTGGTCGACGGAGAAGGGGATGAGGGCGGCGACGAGCAGCCCGGACAGTGCCACGGTACGCATGACTGAAACTCCTCGATGGCGTTGAGGCGAGTTTCGGCCTGTGAACTTAAACTTTTATCTATTCGCGAAATGAGCCCGTCAGAATAAGCCGTTTTGGGATTTCCCAATCAAAAACACGGTTACTTTTTTATTTCGAAATTCGGATTTTCATTTTTTCCCGCGCGTCAGCGTGGGGACTGGCCACCCCGGATCGCCTGTGCCATGGAAGGCCCGAACGCAGGAGAGGCTTATGGCGGACCTCAGCAAATTCTACATCGGCGGTGCCTGGGTGGCGCCGGCCGCGGCGCGCACCATCCCCGTCGTCAATCCGGCGACGGAGGAGCCCCTGTACGATCTCGCGGTCGGATCCGCCGCCGACGTCGACGCCGCGGTTGCGGCCGCGCGCGCCGCCTGGCCCGCTTACGCCGCCACCACCCGCGAGGAGCGCGTCGCGCTTCTGACGCGCATCATGGAGGTCTATTCGCGCCGCATGCGCGACATCGGCGCTGCGGTTTCGGACGAGATGGGCGCGCCTCTCGGCTTCGCCGAGCGCGTGCACGCGGGTGCCGGCCTCAGCCATTTCATGAGCGTGCTGGAAGCGCTCAAGTCCTATGGTTTCGAGGAGCGCCTGGGCGCGGCCATGGTCGTGCGCGAGCCCATCGGTGCGGCCGGCATGATCACGCCGTGGAACTGGCCGCTGAACCAGATCGCCTGCAAGGTCGCGCCCGCGCTCGCCGCGGGCTGCACGATGGTCCTGAAGCCGTCCGAGTTCACGCCGACCTCGGCCGCGCTCGTCGCCGAGATCCTGCACGATGCGGGCGTGCCGCCGGGCGTGTTCAACCTCGTCCAAGGTCTCGGCCCCGAGGTCGGTGCGGCCATCAGCGCCCATACCGGTCTCGACATGGTCTCGTTCACGGGCTCCACGCGCGCCGGCATCGACGTCGCCATGCGCGCGGCCGCCACCGTCAAGCGCGTGACGCAGGAGCTCGGCGGCAAATCCGCCAACATCATCCTGGAGGACGCGGACTTCGAGAAGGCCGTCAGCGGCGGCGCACGCCATTGCTTCGGCAACTCCGGCCAGTCCTGCAACGCGCCGACGCGCATGCTCGTGCCCGCAGCGCGCATGGACGAAGCCGCCGCCATCGCGGCCGCCGTGGCCGACGGCCTCAAGGTCGGCCATCCGCGCGAGAAGGGCATCGATCTCGGTCCCGTCGTCAACCGCACGCAGTGGGAGAAGATCCAGGGCCTCATCGAAAGCGGCATCCGCGAGGGCGCCAGGATCGCGGCGGGTGGTCCCGGGCGTCCGCAGGGGCTCGACCGCGGCTTCTACGTGCGCCCCACCGTGTTTGCGCACGTCACGCCCGAGATGACGATCGCGCGCGAGGAGATCTTCGGCCCCGTGCTCTCGATCCTGCCCTACCGGGACGAGGATGACGCGGTGCGCATCGCCAACGACACGCCGTACGGCCTGGCGGGATACGTCTCCTCCGGCGACCTCGCGCGTGCCCGCCGCGTCGCGCGCCGCATCCGCGCCGGCAACGTGAACCTCAACGGCGCGATGAACGATCGCCGCGCGCCGTTCGGCGGCATGAAGCAGTCCGGCAACGGCCGCGAGTGGGGCCGCTTCGGCATCGACGAATACCTCGAGGTCAAGGCCATCGGCGGCTGGGGCGAGTAGCAGGCCCACTTGCGGTGGCTCTTCCCCGCCCCCTCACGCCACGGCCAGGGTCATCGCGAAGCGATGCTTCGCATCGACACCCGGCCATACAGCCGGAGGCAACGTCTATGCGTCGCTTTCGGGTAACGTCTCGCCAACGGTGCGGGAGATGGCGCCCGCCATCTTTTCGTGATGGCCCGCCTCCTTGTTGATGATCGGCTCTCCGCGATAGTTCATCCCCCAAAAGCCGTTGTTGAGCGGAGCGACGGTGAACCCCGCGTCATCCAGCTTTTTATCCACTGCCGCGTCGAAGGCGTACGCGAGCCCCGCCTCGCGAAGCGAGGTCTTTGCCTGCTCGATGCCGGCAACCAAGAGCTCGAGAACGAACTCCTGCTTGTTGCAGTCGAGTATTTCGGTCAGCGCATCCAGTTCGGCGATGCGGAGCGCATCGACCCGCACGCACACATTCCGAAGGAGCTCTTTGTGCTGCGCCAGAGCCATCGGGAAAGAATTGGCCCCGAACGGGTTGCCATATTGCTCGATACGTTTCCGGGCCAGGACCTTCATCTTGACGAAGTCCGAAAAACTCTCGCTCGTCGGGCCCGGTCGATACCCCATTTGGTGGAGCTTCTCTTCATTGGCTTTACGGGCGTCCGAGTGGCTCATTGTCATGGAGTATCCCATAAATTGCATGTGATAATGGCATATTCACATGCAATTTATGGGATTTCAAGGCGCAAATCGACGTGCAGGCATGGCCATCAGCTGGCGCGAGAAGGGCACTGGGGGCCTCAGCGTGCTTCGCATCGACACCCGCCCGCCAGGTTCACAGCCGCGACCTCTCCCTGTCGCTGCCGGCTGCGCCGGCCTACGTCGCGCGGACGCCGTAGAAGCGCCGCGGCCGCGCGTCGATGAACCCGCTGACGACATGCTCGCCGGCGAACTCGAGATCGAGATGTGCTTCGAGCCTCCGGGCCGCGGGCTCGCTGCAGAGGAACGTCCGGTTGATCTGGCCCGCAATCTTTTCCATCCGGAACAGCAGCACGAGATCCAGGCCCGAGACGCTGTCCTCGCCCGACGTGCGCGCGCCGCCCATCAGCACCTCGCCGTAGTGGAGCGCGATGCGGAACGGCAGCCTCGCCATGCGCTGCGATGCGAGGAGCGCGCTGACCGCCGCCTGCACCGGCCGTGTCGCTTGGCCGTCCCGGGGCCACAGCGCCAGAAAGCCGTCGCCGAGAGACTTGTTGATGACGCCGTCATGCGTTTCGACGACGCGCCGGCACCCCTCGGTCCATGCGCCGACGAGCGCCGCCCACGCGGCGGGCGTGTGCGAGGCCGCGAGCCTGGTCGATCCGATGATGTCGGCCACGAGCATCCAGCACGTGGCGGCCTTCGTTTCGATCACGGTGTTGGAATGCGTCATCGCGGAGGTCAGACGCGCGCTCACTGGTCCTTGGCGAAATGTCAGCACGGTTTCGCCGATGCGCACGCGGTCGCCGTTGGCGAGCAGGGTCGGCATCGCGATCCGCAAGCCGTTGACGAAGGAGCCGTTCCCGCTCCCGAGATCGATCAGCCAGTATTCGTGGCGATCCCGGCGATGCACGACGGCGTGGCGCCGCGAGACGCGCGTATCGTCGAGCACGATCTGGTTGGACGGGGAGCGGCCGATGGAACAGTTCGGACCGAGCGGCCAGGGACGTCCATCCCCCGCTTCGAGCCAGGCGTCCCGCTGTTCCGCGTTGCCCAACGACGTCGCCCCGGTTCAGGGATTTCGCTCGCGATGCGTGGGATCGAGCCTTTGATCGCGGGCGAGCGTATCGGTTTGCGCCCGCATCGTAAACAAGGGGCCGGGGGCGTCGCCGCCGAGGCCGGCCGCGGCGACGCGACTTTCGCCGTCGGACCCGCCGCCGAAGAATTGTAGAGCCTTAGCGCCATCAAGGCCTTCGGCGGCTCGGGCGAGGAGTCGAGCGCTCCCCTTTCCCCACGAGCGAGCCGCAGGCCGGCGCGCGAGCTATCCGGCCTTGCTTCGCCAGCCCGCTCTGATCGATTTGGCGATGTCATCGACAAAGAGCCGCGTCTTCGTTGGGAGCAAGCGCCCCGGCGGAAGGATGGCGTACACGCCGCCGTCCGCTTTCCCGCCCCATCCCGGCAGGACCTCGACGAGCTTTCGCTCGCGAAGCGCGGGACCGGCGAGCCAGTCGGGTGTGAACGTGATCCCCGCACCTTCTATTGCCGCCATCAGCACGACGTCCGAGTTGTCGGCGACCAGCGGTCCTGCGGGGCGCACCGTCTTGCGCTTCCCGTCTTTCATCATCAGCCAGTCCGGCCAATCTGCATGTCCCGAGAATCCCAGGCATGCATGCTTGGCCAGATCCGCTGGCGTTCTCGGCTTGCCGTGTCGGGAGAGATAGCTCGGCGCGGCCACAAGAAGACTGCGATAGGACGCAATCTTCCGCGATGTGAACGAGCTGTCGCGCAGAACGCCGACCCTTATGGCCACATCGAACCCTTCGGAGACGACGTCGACGAGGCGATCCGAGAACCGCGCGTCAATCCGGATCTGCGGATGACGCGCAAGAAACGCCGGCAGCAGCGGAGCGATCCACTGCCGCCCGAACGTTACCGGCACCGAAACTCTAAGCAGACCCTGTGGGCTGGCCGCGAGATGGCTGGCCTCTCGGCTGGCAATCGCCAATTCGTCCAGCGACGCTTGCACGCGCCGATAGTAGAGCGCGCCGACCTCGGTCAGCGCGACGCGTCGCGTCGTCCGCGAGAGCAGGCGCACGCCGAGATGCTGCTCGAGCTGACTCACCCGCCGAGAAACGATCGAGGCATCCCGGCCTAGCTTTTTCGCGGCGTTGGCGAAGCTTCCGTTTTCGGCCACAGCCGCGAAAGCGGCGAGAAGCTCCAAACCGCCACGCTCGAGTAATTCCTGCATCACATGCACGAATGAAATGCACGGCGACCTGATTATCGCATGCCCGAAATGGCTTACATCAAGACGATCGCAACGTCGAGGAGTGATGGCCATGAGGACATTTCTGAGTATCGGTTCCGGCCCTGGTATGGGCTTCGCAACGGCCGAGCGGTTTGCCAGGGAAGGCTTTCAGATCGTTCTGAGCGCCCGCAATGCCGCCAAGACCGAGGAGCTTGCGGAGCGGCTCAAAGCAAAGGGCTACAAGGCCGAAGCCCGAGCAGTGGATACGAGCGATCCATCGCGTGTTTCGGACCTGGTGGCCGAGGTGGAGAGACAGCACGGTCGGATCGACGTGCTGCACTACAATGCGGCCTCCATGCGGAGGGCGACGCTCGCCGAGCAGCCGGCGGAGACGTTCAATGCGGATCTGGCCGTCAATATCGGCGGCGCCCAGGCGGCCGCCCAGGCCGTCGCACCGAGCATGCTCGAGCGCGGGTCGGGGTCGATCCTGCTGACCGGCGGCGGATTCGCGCTCCAGCCCAGCCCCGACTACCTCTCGCTCAGCATCGGCAAGGCGGGCATTCGCGCACTTGCACAGGGGCTCTTCGAGAGCTTCCAGGCGCGCGGCGTTCACGTGGCAACCGTCACGGTCGCGGCGTTCGTCGACGCCGGCTCGAACGATGCGGAAGCCGTCGCCGAATTGTTCTGGCAGCTTCACAGCCAGCCGAAAGGCTCATGGACGGTTGAAGCGACCTACACTCCGTAAGGCCAATCCCGGGCAGAGCGAACCGCTCTGCCCGGAGCGGGCAGCAGCGAAGCGCGGGCATCGTGCTCCCGTTTGTCAGGCGCGCAACGCCCAACCCTCAAAGCTCGCCCTTCATGTACCCCGGCAGCCAGCTCTCGTTGATCGCGGCCAGCTCGGCGAGCGGCAGCGGCGCCTCGCCCTTGAGCGTGATGGCATCGCCGCCCGTGCGCCCGATGATGCGCGCCGGCAGCGCGAGCAGGCGGGCCCGCTCGACCACCTCTTCCGCACGCGCCGGATCGACCGCCAGCACGTAGCGGCCCTGGTCCTCGCCGAACCAGACGGAATGCAGCGGCAGCTTGCCCTCGTAGGCGAACAGCTCCACGCCGATGCGCCCGCCGCCCGCCTCTCCCGAGGCGAGCGCCATCTCCGCCACCGCCACGAGCAGCCCGCCGTCCGACACGTCGTGCACGGCCGAGACCTTGTCCTCGCGGATCAGCGCGCGCACGAGGCGCCCCGCCTTGAGCTCGTCGGCGAGGTCCACCGGGGGCGGCGCGCCTTCCAGCGCTCCGCAGAGGATCTGCTGGTAGAGCGACTGGCCGAGCCAGCCTTGCTCGCGGCCGACCACGATCAGAAGATCGCCCTCGGTCTTGAGGCGGATGTCGGCCATGTGCGCGGTATCGGGAATGAGGCCGACGCCGCCGATGGCGGGCGTGGGCGGAATGCCGACGCCGTTGGTCTCGTTGTAGAGCGAGACGTTGCCCGAGACGACCGGGTAGTCGAGCACACGGCACGCTTCTCCCATGCCGCGCACCGAGGCCACGAACTGGCCCATGATCTCGGGCCGCTCCGGGTTGCCGAAATTCATGTTGTCCGTGATGGCGATCGGGTCGGCGCCGACGGCCGTGAGGTTGCGCCAGGTCTCGACGACGGCCTGCTTGGTGCCCATCTCGGGATCGGCCGCCACGTAGCGCGGAGTGACGTCGCACGTCGCAGCGATCCCCTTCTTGGTGCCGTGCACGCGCACGACCGCCGCATCGCCGCCGGGGCGGCCCACCGTGTCGCCCATGACCATGTGGTCGTACTGCTCCCACACCCAGCGGCGCGACGAGAGAGCGGGTGAGCCCATCATCTGCTTCAGCGCATCGAGGTTGCCGTTCGGCGCCTTGACCCACTGCGGCAAAACCGGTTGCGGCGGCACCGGCGCGAACCACGGGCGCTCGTACATCGGCGCGGAGTTGGCGAGCACGGGCACCGGCAGATCGGCTTCCACCTCGCCCTTGTGCATGACGATCATGCGCCCCGTGTCGGTCGTGATGCCGATCACGGCGAAGTCGAGGCCCCACTTCCGGAAGATCGCTTCCGCCTCGCCCTCGCGGCCGGGCTTCAGGATCATGAGCATGCGCTCCTGGCTTTCCGAGAGCATCATCTCATAGGCCGTCATGTTCTCCTCGCGCTGCGGCACGTGGTCGAGCGTCAGCGTGATGCCGACGCCGCCTTTGTCGGCCATCTCCGAGGTGGAGGAGGTGAGGCCGGCGGCCCCCATGTCCTGGATGGCGATGATCATGTCGGTCGCCATGAGTTCGAGGCACGCTTCGATCAGGAGCTTCTCGGTGAAGGGATCGCCCACCTGCACGGTCGGGCGCTTCTCCTCGCTCTTGTCGTCGAACTCGGCCGAGGCCATCGTCGCGCCGTGGATGCCGTCGCGGCCCGTCTTGGAGCCGACGTAGACGACCGGCAAGCCGACGCCCTTGGCGGCCGAGTAGAAGATCTTGTCCGTCTTGGCGAGGCCGACGCACATCGCGTTGACGAGGATGTTGCCGTTGTAGCCTGCGTCGAAGTTCACTTCGCCCCCGACGGTCGGCACGCCGACGCAATTGCCGTAGCCGCCGATGCCCGACACGACGCCGGAAACGAGATGGCGCGTCTTGGGATGGCCCGGATCGCCGAAGCGCAGCGCGTTGAGGTTGGCGACGGGGCGCGCGCCCATCGTGAACACGTCGCGCATGATGCCGCCGACCCCCGTCGCCGCGCCTTGGTAGGGCTCGATATAGGAGGGGTGGTTGTGGCTCTCCATCTTGAAGATGGCGGCGTCGCCGTCGCCGAGGTCCACGACGCCCGCATTCTCGCCCGGCCCCTGGATGACCTTCGCGCCCGAGGTCGGCAGCGTCTTGAGCCATACGCGCGAGGATTTGTAGGAGCAGTGCTCGCTCCACATCACCGAGAAGATGCCGAGCTCGGTCAGGCGCGGCTCGCGTCCCAGGATCTTGAGCAGGCGCTGGTACTCGTCGGGCTTGAGCCCGTGCTGGGCAACGATCTCGGGCGTGATGGCGGTCGCGGCGGTCTCTTGCATCAAGTCTGACTTTCAGGTCTCGCATGGCCGCGATGGGCGGCGCGTGAAAGGGGACGAGGGAAATTGAAGCGCTGCTTTATACCGGCTCGAGCCGCGCTTGTCGCTCGCACGCATCGCCTTCTCCCACGCCCGCGTCAGCGCCGCGCGCCCTCGCGCGGGGCATGAGCGCGCCCCTGCGCCGAGTCCCGGCGAATAGGGCCGAAAGTCGACGCTGCGACACCGCCTCCTGCGACAGTATCGCGCTGCACAAATTTGACTGCTGCTATGCAGCATGTCGAATTCTAAATGCCGATTCAGAGGCTTATCTCTGGTGAGCCGGAACGCGGAGCCAACAAGAGCACCGCCGCGGCGAGCTTCTCATCATCATCCAATGGAGTTGAACCATGTTGAAGGCGACGAAAGCCGTTGCTGCAGCAGCGGGCGTGATGGGCGTTCTGACCGCTGGTGTCGTATTTGCAGATCCCCTGTTCAAGCCGCGGGCGGGCAGCCTGCACGAGGTCATGGTCCCGGGTCGCGGCGTAAGCCTCGACATCGGCGGCAAGCATGCCGTGGGGTACTTCGAGCAGAAGAACAACGCGTGCCACCTGACGGTGGTCGTGGCCGACGCGGCCGGCGGCGTGACGGGCCAGGATAGCCCCGGCACCCGCTTTGTCGTGCCGGTCATCCCCGGCAAGGGCGTCATGGTCGACGCCAGCGCCGGCCAGTCGGCCGAGTTCTTCTGCGGTCCGGGAGCGGCACGTATGACCGCCCGCGTTTACGATCGTGCGCCCTACAAGTCGTAGGCGCCCGCGGACGAATGCCTGGAGCACGGGCAGGCCTTGGCCCGCCCGTGCTCTGTTCTGGGATTGAAAATCCTAGAGAAAATCGACCCGGTATGCTGGCCGTGCATTGCTGCCGGGCAGGTGCCGCTCTTCCTCGCACCTGCGAAATCGCCTACAAATAGGCCAACGAAACGACCAGACAGAGAGACCTCCAATGAAAGCCGTATTGCTCGCGCTCCTTGCCAAGACGCCCGTCTCGGGCCACGGCACGAAGCGCTGAGTTCGGCCTTCCCGGTGAGACGCCGGGACCGAAACTCACTCCGGTCCAGCCGGAGGAAAAAAGGGGGCGGACCGCAAGGTCCGTCCCTTTTTCTATTCGAGGCGCGTTCGATCTCTTTCCGTTTTAGCTGGACCTGATTGCGCTCGGCGCTCCCCCTCACCCGCCGTCCTTCGCTTTGCTCGG
>CAYLSI010000059.1:13469-16487 GCA_964386545.1 uncultured Hyphomicrobium sp. | reverse complement strand
TGGCGGAGACGAGGGGATTCGAACCCCTGATACCCCTTTAAAGGGTATAACGATTTAGCAAACCGCCGCCTTCAGCCTCTCGGCCACGTCTCCGGATCAGCGAAGCACCCCGTATAGAGGGGGGGTCGCGGGTTTGCAAGCGCTGCGGCCCCCGAACCCGGCGTACCCGTACGCCGACCGCGGCGATACCGCACAACGGCGCCACAGCGGGCAACGGCGACCATAATTCGCACCGTTCACCCGCGATTTCGCCCCAGGATCGGCACACCCACCCACAATTGGCCGCACCAGCGTCCTATGATACGAGGAACCTTGAGCATCGGACGCTCCAACAGGCGCCAAACGGCGGGGAACAATGGCCTGCACAACGGCGAATGAGCCTATGGCACGATGGAGAGCCGCCGCCGCGCTGATGATCGCCGCAGCGTCGGCGTCGCCCGCCGGCGCGGCCGAATATTGCGTGACCTGCGAAGGCCCGGCCGCGATGTACCGCTGCATCGTGAAGGACACGCCGGACGGCCCCGGCACCAACCCGTCGCACTCGCTCTACTGCATTTCGGAAATGGCCACGCGCGGCCAGCATGAAAAGTGCGCCGTGTCGCGCGGCGCGCCGTTCCCCTGCCCCGGCCTTGCGGCGGAGGTCACCCAGCCCACGGGCAAGATGGCCGAGCCGCCCCTGCCGGACGCCGCACCGGTCCCGGCCACGCCGACGCCCGCCGCCAAGGATGCGACGGCCCCGCCGGGCGAAAAGCCGGCTCCGAGCAAGGTTCCGCGCACCGTCGAGGAGCTGGCCAACGAAACCGTCAAATCCTCGAAGGAGGGAATCCAGAAGGCGGGCGAAGCGCTCGGCGGCACGGCCAAGAAGGCCGGCGAGCAGATCGGCAATGCCGGCAGCGCCATCGGCAACGCCGCCTCCCAGACCTGGACGTGCCTCTCCTCGTTCTTCAGCGACTGCAGCGGAGAGAAGGCGCCGCCCCCGCCGCCCGGCGGCCCGGACGAGCCGGGCGCCACGCCGCCGCAGGAGTGAGACGCACGGAAGTGAGTCACGGCGGCCACGCCGCGCGAATATTGCGGCGCCACAAGCTTTCCGGCGCACGAATCGCCTAACGTGTCTCGCGTGGGGGTAGGAATAACCTCGCCGGATGTCCGTGGCTTAGGCCGCCCGGCCGTTCGACCTCGGTGCATGCGTCAGAGCCTTGGGACCCGCGTCCTTGAGCACTCTGAGCCATTACGACCGATCAGCTGGTCGCGAAAGCCGGCCGAACGTTTGGCAGTCCAGGACGGAGCTGCCAGAGGGAACGTTCTCCGGCAGCGCATTGCACCTCGCAAGTCCGTCCAGGACCGCCGTTTCCGCTCCAAACCCGTCAGCACCGTCGTCGTCTCGCTGCGCCACCCCTGGCGCGGGGAGAGGTGTGTCGCGGCTGATCGGACTCCATGCCGTCGGAGCAGGACATCGGCCCCAACTTGAAGATGGAGTGCACTATGCTGAAGCACCTTCGTCAGTGGTCCCCCGACGTTTTTCGACCAAGGAGCGCCGCTCATAGCCATGAGCTTCGGCACGATACCGATTGGAAATTTGTACTCCTGTGGCGCTTTAAACCTCCACACCCTCCAAGTAGGACTTGATTGAGCTTTGCCGGCGGGGCGTGCGATCCCGAGCCGGCCACAAACAAAAGGCCGGCCCACCCAGGGCCGGCCTTCTGATTTTTCGGACGAGCGCTCGGCACCGCTGCGGGCCTTCGTAGGGCCCCGCCGCTACATCGGCAGCCGCGCGATCTGAGCGCTGAAGTAGTTCTCGACGGCCGTCATGATCGAGTCCGTGACCTTGTCGCGCCACGTGTCCGATCGCAGAAGCTCGGCGTCCTCCTTGTTCGTGACATACGCGAGCTCGATCAGCACCGAGGGAAATTTCGCGGTCTTCAAGACGCGGAACGCAGCCTGCTGGTCGGGCTTGGCGCGCATCTCGGTGCTCGCGCCCATATACTCGATGACCGACCGCGTGAAGACGTTGGTGCGCTCCTGCGTGGCCTCCACCTCACGCCCTGCCAGGTCGCCGAGGATGCTGCGCACGGCGGAGAGATCCGCGTCAAGGCTCGCGCTCTTCATCGTCTGCACCTCGTCCTTGGTCAGGACGGCGCTCTTGACCTCGCCCTTCGCCGACCGCTGCAGCGCATTGGCGACCGACTGGCGCAGCGAATAGATCGTCGCGCCGCGCGCTTTCGAGTTGCCGCCCGCATAGTCCGCGTGGACGGCGATGAAGAGGTTGGCGTTATGGGTCTCGGCATAATCGACGCGCTTCGACAGCTCGACGAAAACGTCCGTGTCGCGCGTCATGAGCACCTTGTAGCGCCCGGTCTTCTCGAGCTTGTCGCGCAGCTTGAGGCTGAACGCGAGCACGACGTCCTTCTCGACGGTGCCGTGCTTCATGGCGCCTGAGTCGTGTCCGCCGTGTCCGGGGTCGATGACGATGATCGGCTTGAATGAGCGGGCCGCCGCCTCGTCGGGACGCACGGCGGGCCGCGGCAGCGGCGGCTGGACGTCGACGGCGCCGAGCGCATAGGGGAGCGCGGCGAGCTTCACCGGTTTCTTCGCCGCCTTGCCGGCCGTGACGGGCACGATGTCGAGCGCGAGGCGATGGCCGCCTTCGCCCTTGGCGCCCTCGATCGTCGCGCTGTCGACGACGACCGGCCGCGTCACCTCGATCACGACGCGCGACTTACCGGGGCCTGAGCGGCCCGCATAGAACGAGCGGACGAGGCCGACGGCGATGTTCTCTTCCGGCTGCGGGGGAAGCCGGAGCGCCGTCTCCGCGATGTCGACGATCACGCGGTTGGGATTGGAGAGCGAGAAGACCTGGAATTCGACCTGTTTGGGAAGGCCGATCAGAAAGCGCGTGTGGCTGGCGTCGCCGCCGAGCGTTGCCGAAGGCGCCGCGGACGCCGCGACTTTCGCCTTGGCCGCGGCCCCGAGCGCACCCGTCTCGACGCCCTTGGATTTCTGGGCCGGGGACTTCTGGGC
>CAYLSI010000059.1:0-13369 GCA_964386545.1 uncultured Hyphomicrobium sp. | reverse complement strand
CCCCGAGCGCACCCGTCTCGACGCCCTTGGATTTCTGGGCCGGGGACTTCTGGGCGGTGGGCTTCTGAGGCGTGGACTTCTGGGCGGTCGCCTTGCCGGGAGATTTGGCCTTGTCGGCGGCCTGCGCCGTGCCCACACCCGCGCCGCACGTCGCCAGCGCGGCGACGAGTGCGAGAAGGGGCGCCGCAGGCGCAAAGAGAGTTTGCAGCGCAAAGCGCCGCAAAGTGCTGTTCGTCATCGTTGTGTGACCCCCGTCTACGCAACACGGTCCATTGGCGGGACAGTCGAGAAATATCCACAGATGATGGCGTTTTGCAGGACGCCAGCAGACTTTGTTATGGAATGAGAAAGGTTAATGAAACGCTAACGCGCGCCCCATCCCCTGGCCATGAACGGGGCAATGCACAGAAGTATCAACAGGTTGAAATGCAGGGTTAATAAGTGGATTACGGTTACTTTTGAGTTGCCGAGGCCGCCCAGCGTGCCATCGCGTCCGTATCCGTCTGGCGCGCATCCACCCAGCGCTCGCTGCCGTCCGCGAATGATTCTTTCTTCCAGAACGGCGCCTGCGATTTGAGGTAGTCCATCAGGAATTCCCCGGCCGCGAAGGCCGCCCGCCGGTGCGGCGCCGCCGTCACCACGAGCACGATGGGATCGCCCGGATGGAGCAGGCCGTAGCGGTGAATGACGGTCGAGCCCAGCAGCGCGAACCGCGCGTGCGCCTGATCGTCGATCCGCTGCAGCTCGGCTTCCGTCATGCCGGGATAGTGCTCGAGCGTCAGGCTGGAAAGCGCTTGGCCCTCTGCCTCGCCCCGCACGAGCCCCGAGAAGGTGACGATGGCACCGATGTCCACCCGGCCCCGCGCCAGCGCCTCGACCTCCGCCGCCACGTCGAACGCCTCGCGCTGCACCCGCACGGCCATGGCGGCCTAGTGTCCCAATTCCGAAGTTCGCCCAACTTTGCCGCCAGGTCCCGAAGCGAACTTCGGAATCATAAAGGACACGAGAATCATAGACTTGCTCGTGTGATTCAGATCGAGAAATTCGCTCCGAACCTTGCCGCTTGACGTGGCGAATTTCTCGATCATCACACTAGCCTCCGGTGACGGGCGGGAAGAACGCGATTTCCCTCGCGTCCCCAAGACGGTGCGACGGCTTGACGTGCATCTGGTCCACCGCCGCGCGGACCACGCCCGGCGCGCCGAACGCATCCTCGTAGCCGCCGCCGCGGGCGCGTAGAAGAGCGACCAGATCCGCCACCGTCGCGACGTCGGCCGGCAGGTCGAGCCGCTCCTCCGCAAGGCCAGCCTTCTCGCGGACCCAGGCGAAATAGCGCACGGTGACGACGCGCGCGGCCGCCGTCGCGGCGATGCCGGGCGCTCCGCGTTCGATGACGTCGTGATCCTGTGGTTCCGACAAGGGCTTACCCTTCGATGGCGTGGCGGATGCCAGCCTTGAGATAGTCATAGCCCGTCCAAAGTGTAAGGAGGGCCGCGAGCCAGAGCAGCGCGATCCCGGCGGTCGAGACGCCCGGTACGATCTTGTCGCCCGCCGAGCCGGCGATGAGGCACGCCAGCGCCACCATCTGCGCGGCGGTCTTCCATTTGGCGAGCGCCGTGACATGGACCTTGACGTTGAGCTCGGCGAGGAACTCGCGCAGCCCCGAGACCAGGATCTCGCGGCACAGGATGACGATCGCCGCGCAGATCGACCAGCCGTCGATGGTCCGGTCGTGAACGAGCATAATGAGCGCCGCCCCGACGATGAGCTTGTCCGCGATGGGGTCGAGCATGCGGCCGAGCGTCGACTGCTGCTCCCAGAGCCGCGCCAGGTACCCGTCGAGCCAGTCGGTGATCGCCGCCGCCACGAACAGCCAGAATGCCGCCCAGCGCCCCGTTTCCCCTTCGATGAGCATCAGGCAGGCGACCAGTGCAGGCACGGCCGCGATCCGTGCGTACGTCAGCACGTTGGGCAGTGTCACGGCTTGGGTGCGGCTCGGAATGGGCGGATCCATGGGCCCTAGGTAACACCACTGCCACACCTGCCAGTCAATGGGGTACGGCGACTTCCCTCGACCCGTTTGGAAGGTTGCCGTTAGACAGCAGAAGGATTATTCAGGAAATGGACTTGTCCACAGGCAAGTGCGGGTCGCGAGAACTAAAACGTCTCGTCCGCCGTTGTCGTTGCAGGACTGTCAAGCAGGCGACTTATGTACAGCGTCGTCGACTGCGTGTCGTCAGCGCCTCGCGTGTAGCTGCGTATTCTGGCAAGTGGCGCCATTCGGAACGGAGCCGGAGCGAACAGCTCCGGCTCCGTTCTTTATTTGAGATCGTTCTTTATTTGAGATCCTGGGCGGCGACGATCTCGCGCGCCAGATGGAAGGCGTCGCGGAAGTCGAGCTCGAGGGCCGCGCGCGATGCGATCATGCGCTGGAACAGCCCCGCCTGCGTCTTGTACTTGACGTCGCCGATCGCCAGCGCGCCGACGCCGAGCGTCGAGCATCCCGGCAGCGGCGTTCCGTTCATGAAGAGGTCCATGCCTTCGATGCCGAAGGGCTGGACGGCATTGACGTCCGCCGCCACGAGCAGGCGCGGCGCCCGCGCGATCTGAGCGCGCGTCAGAATGTTCACGCCCGCCGGCCCCGCCGTGAACACGACGTCCGAGGAACGGATGATCTTGGACTTGAGCGCGTCCGTGTTGCCGAGCACCGGCGTCAGGGCGACGTTGAACGTATCCGCCGCGAACTCGGCCGAGGCTTCGAGCGGCTCGATCGTGTCGTGCGCGACGATGCTGACCTTCGCCCCCTCGCCGGCCGCGATCACGGACGACGCGAAGCCGACGACGCCGGTCGCGCCGAACACGGCCACGTTGAGCCCCTTGAGGCCGCGCGAGAACTGGCGGACCAGCACGCGCTCGACGCAGGCGACCATGGCGGCCGCCGTCGTGAACGACCCGCCGGGATCGGCAAACACCGAGACCTCGAACGACGGCACCATGGCCTGGCGCGCCGCGTTCATCATGTCGAGCGCGAGCGTGATGTCCTTGCCGCCGATGAAGAGGCCCGTGCGCGCGTTCGGCGGGCGCGAGAAAATCGCATCCTGCACGAGCGCGGCAACATCGCCGACGCCGACGCTCGCATAGGGAAGAACGGCGGAATACCCGGAGTCGAGCGCCATGTTGCAATCGAACGGGCTCATAAATTTCTGCGGCGACAGCATGTAGAGCACGGGCCGCGTGCCGGGCTTGGCGGCTTCGGCCTTAGCTTTTGCTTTCGCCTTCGGCGCGGCGCGCTTCGCCGGCTTGGCGGCGGTCTCGCCGCGCTTCAAGGCGCGTTTGGCGCGCGACGTCGAGGAAGGGGGCAGATCCAGGCGCTCGGCCACGACGCCAGCTGGGGCAGACGAAACGTCACTCATACGCATACTTCGAGTTCCGACACTAGAGCATTTTCCGACGAAGTGGAGACCGGTTCGTCGTAAGGAAATGCGACAAGACGAGAATCTAGAGCGTCCGATCCGAGCCTATCGGATCGGAAAACGCTCTGAGCGTGCAAAGATCGCGATTTCGGCACTCGAACGGGTCGACGGAGTAGGCCGGATTTACGCCCTGCCAACATCTCAGACACAAGTTTATAAAAAGCGTACAATTCGTTCTAAAGTCGTAGGAATGCGCAAATACTGACCTCGCAGCCAACGCCTGCGCCGGGCAGATGCTAACACCCGTTAAGACCTGCCCGTCAGCCGCGCCGCTCGTGGAAGAAGTCGTAGATCTTCTGCGCCATCTCGCCGGAAATGCCGGCCACCGCCGCGAGGTCGTCCACGCCCGCGCGCGAGACCGCCTTGGCCGATCCGAAGTGTTTGAGCAGCGCGCGCTTGCGCGTCGGCCCGATCCCCGCGATCTCGTCCAGCGGATTGACGCCGAGCGCCTTGGCCCGCTTGGCGCGATGCGTGCCGATGGCGAAGCGGTGCGCCTCGTCACGCAACCGCTGCACGAAATAGAGCACGGGGTCGCGCGGCTCCAGCATGAACGGCGCCCGCCCCGGCAGATGGAAGTGCTCGCGCCCCGCGTCCCGGTCCGGTCCCTTCGCGACGCCGGCCACGGCGATGTCGTCGAGGCCGAGCGCGCCGAGCACCTCGCGCGCCACGGCGAGCTGCCCCGCGCCGCCGTCCACGAGCAACAGGTCCGGCCGCTCGGGCAGCGCCTCGCCGATCGCGTCCGGCTCGGCCTCGGGCTCCGCGGCCTGCGCCGCATCCGCCGCCGCGATCGCGGGCGCACCCGCGGCATCCGCAATCGTCTCGGCATCCGAAGCCGGCGCCACGTCGCCCGATGCGCCATCCGCGAGCCGCTTGAGCCGCCGCTCCAGCACCTCGCGCATCATCGCGTAGTCGTCGCCCGGCGTCAGCGCCTCCGAGCGGATGTTGAACTTGCGATACTGCCCCTTCGCGAACCCGTCCGGCCCGGCCACGATCATCGCGCCGACGGCGTTCGTGCCCATGATGTGGCTGTTGTCGAACACCTCCACGCGGCGCGGCGCCTGCGCCAGGCCCAGCCGCTCGCCGAGCGCCGCCAGCAGCGTCCGCTGCGACGAGCTTTCCGCGAGCTTCCGCCCCAGCGCCTCGCGCGCGTTCGTCAGCGCATGCTCGACCAGCCCGGACTTGACGCCACGCTGCGGCGTGCGGATCTCGACGCGCCGGTCCGCCTTGATGCAGAGCGCCTCCTGCAGCAACGCATGGCTCGCGATCTCGTGCGAGAGCAGGATCAGCCGCGGCACCGGCTTGTCGTCGTAGAACTGCGCGATGAAACTATCGAGCACCTCGGCTTCGGAGAGCGACCGGTCGGCCTTCGGGTAATAGGCGCGGTTGCCCCAGTTCTGCCCGACGCGGAAGAAGAACACCTGGATGCAGGTCTGCCCGCCCTCCTGATAGGCCGCGAACACGTCCGCTTCCTCGACGCCCTCGGGATTGATCGCCTGCTCGCTCGTCACGTGCGCGAGCGCCCAGAGCCGGTTGCGGTAATGCGCGGCCCGCTCGAACTCGAGCGTCTCGGCGGCCTCCTCCATCAGCCGCTGGTACATTTCGCGCACCGACTGGCTCTCGCCCTTGAGGAACCGCACGGCCTCGTCCACGAGCACGCCATAGTCCGCGAGGCTGATCTCGCCCGTGCACGGCGCCGAGCAGCGCTTGATCTGATGCAGCAGGCACGGCCGCGTGCGGCTTTCGAACACGCTGTCGGAGCACGAGCGCAAAAGGAACGCGCGCTCCAGCATGTTGATCGTGCGGTTGACGGCGCCGGCCGACGCGAACGGTCCGAAATATTCGCCCTTCATCGTGCGCGCGCCGCGATGCTTGAGGATCTGCGGCGCCGCCTGATCGCGCCGGATCAGGATGTAGGGGAACGACTTGTCGTCGCGCAGCGTGACGTTGAACCGGGGCCGGAACCGCTTGATCAGGTTCGCTTCGAGCAGCAGCGCCTCGGCCTCCGTGCGCACCGTCACGAACTCCATCGATGCGGTCGACTGGATCATGCGGATCGTGCGGTTGGGCAGTCCCGCGAGGCGCGTGTAGTTCTGCACGCGCGCCCGGAGATTGCGCGCCTTGCCGACGTAGACGACCTCTCCCGCACCATCCAGCATGCGATAGACGCCGGGGCCCGTGGTTAACGTCTTGAGATAGGAGGCGATGACGTCCGACCCAGTCTTGACCGGCCCAGTCTGGACCGGCCCAGTCTGGACCGGCAACGCCTTGACCGGCTCGGCCTTGGCGGGCGCGGGCGTGACGCCGGAAGCGTCAGCGGGCGCCACGGGCTCGAGGCCGTCGCCGGGTATGTCGTTGCTATGGGGCATGACCGGAACATTGGCGCCCCCGCCCCGCCCGTCAAGCGGGATCGATTTTCGATCACAAGGGCGTTTCGCCACAAATCCGCCTGGACGGTGCGGCCCTTGGAGGGGAAAACCTGAAAAGTCCGCTCTCTTTCGAACCCGGTGCGCCCGGAGACCGAGCCATGCGTGTCGTCACCGCTGCCATTCTGACCCTGCTGATCGCGCTGGCGCCTGCGCTCGCGAAGGAGAAGCGCAAGGCCGCGCCCGCGCCGGAGTTCCGCAAGCAGGAGCACGTGCTCAAGTGGATCAACGAGTATCGCCTCGCCCCGGATCCCGAGAGCATGCCGCCGGCCGTGCGCGCCATGGGCGACCTCGGCCTCTTCCGCGAGCTGGATCAGGCGGGCGTCTACATCGGCTTCATCGCCGGCGTGCTCGGCTCCAACCCGGACAAGGCCGAGCTGCTCGTCTCGCGCATGTTCCCGCTGCCGCCGGAAGACCAGGTCGTCCTGATCCGCGCCATCGCCTATTCCGGCCTGCCGGACTGGAAGGATCTCCTGCAGAAGTTCGTCGAGCGCATGCCCGCGCGCATGGTGCTGCTGCGCAAGTACCTCTACGGCGACGGCAAGACGCTGGCCGAGCTCCCCGTCGACGCCTACGTGCTCGATACGCTCTGGGGCTACTATTTCGCGACCGGCTCCGCCGAGCCCGCGCGCCGCATCGTCGCCACGCTCGCCTGGTCCACGGACCAGAACGACGTCGAGAAGCTCACCATCGGCTCCATGGCCAAATGGACGCTCGCCACCAACGCCTCGCGCGACAAGGAGCTGCTCGACATCCTCGCCGAGGAGATGAACGCCCAGCCCGCCGAGGTGAGGAAGCCGCTGCGCGAGGTCATCGAGGCGGCCGAGACATTCGAGACCGGCAAGATCCGCAAGGATGCGCTCGCCGCGGTCGAGGAGCTGAAAACGAAGGGCTCGCTCAGTTCGCGCAACTACGCCTGGTGGGGACAAGCCGGACAGACCGCGCTCGCGCTCGGCTGCGTCGGCGCGGCAGCGATGGGACAGGTCGCGCTCGGCATTCCGTGCGTGGTGGGCGGCGCGCTCTCGACGGCCGCCCTCAAATACCTCGCGCCGGCCCAGTAACCGGCGCCCAGTGATCCGCGAGCGTCGCGTCAGAAGACATCGGTAGCAGCGCGGGGTTGTGATCGGGTCCACGACCCGGCCGGCGCATTCGGAACATCCGGTCGTTCGCGACGACGTCCTGTCCGAGGTGACGTCTTATTCCGGGCAGAGCGTGCGCGCGTGCTTGAGCGCGGCCTCCTTCGACGGGAACACGCCGAGCGACTCGCCGCCACCCGGGCGCGCATCGAGAAAGCTCTTCGTCATGCTCTCCTCGAAGCCATCCAGCACCGACAGCGCCACGTAGTGCAGGTCCGCGCCCACCGGCGTCTTGACCAGCACGGTCGTCTCGCCCGCGAACGTCGCCGTCTCGACGACGCACCGGCCGGGCTTCACGCCGAGACCCGAGGGCGGAAGGAAATTCGTCGGCTTGGCGGCGGACGCCTGCGCCGTCACCGTTTCTGCCAGCATCGTGACCGGTGCAGGCGAGGCCGGCGGCGGCGGCGGGCCCATCGCTGCCGGAGGCGGTGGACTCATCGCGGCCGGAGGCGGCGGAGGTCCCATCGCGATTTCGAGAACGGGCGGCGGAGGCGGTCCGGCCCGCTCCTCGCGGTCCCGCTTCGTCGGAGCGTCCGCGTCTTTCGGCGCCGCGACCGTCACCGTCGTCACGGGCTCCGCCGCCGGCATCGTCACGTCCGCCAATGCCGCTGGCGGCGAGAACAGCGCGAACGTCGAATCCGGCGCGTCCGCTTGAGCCGCAACCGGCTCCTTATCCGCGCCCTCGTGCGCAACGACCGCCTTCGCTTCGCCTGCGGCCGAAGAAGAGGACGCCCGAGCGGACGGCTCGCTGGCCCCCGCCTTCGCCACCGGAGCACTGTCCCCGACCACGCGCGTCGCGCCGTCGCGGCGCCAGACGGTCCGCACGGCGGCGCCCTGCGGCGCGGGCTCGGCCGGCGCGGCGTCCGAGCGGCGCTGCCACGGCAGCACCTCCGCCTCCTGCCGCCCGCCCGCCGGGCAGAACTCGTTGCGGAACTTCTGCGCCACCCATTCGATCGAGTTGCCGTACTTGGGATCGACGGCCCACCGCTTCGCGAGATCCGAGAACCGCACCGGGCGGCCGAGCGCGCGCGACTTTTCGAGGATGTGCTGCTGCTTGAGCTGCGTGCGCTGCGCGACCGGGTTCGACACCGCTTCGCCCGAGTAGGCGACGAGGTGCTGGATCTGCCCGAGCACGCCCGTCGAAACGTCCGGGAAGCTGTCGCCGGGAACGCCGCCGCCGGTCGTGCCGATGCCGGCGAAATTGTTCTGCTTCGGGTTGACGTCACCCATGCGCCCGTCCGGGCGGCGATAGGTGAGGAAGTTCGTCTCGATCGCCATCTGGAAGAAGGCGTAGTCCCAGCGAACGCCCCAGCGCTCGCCATGCTTTTTGTAGTGGCTGGCGATGGTCTTGAACTGCGGCGCGAGCGTCGCGTTGCGCCGCTTGAGGAACGCCATCAGCCGGTCGGGCGTGGCACACGCCGGCACCGCGTTGCGCGCCGAGAGCCGGATCTCCGGCAGCTCGCCCGCCCGCGCCGCGCCGGAAAGGCCGCAGAGCGCCAGCACGCCGGCCGCGATCGGGGTCGAAAGAAGAATCCGGACACGGGCAGAGCGACCCGCTGCGAATTGGATCATGAATACGCCCTACGCTACGCGACGATATTCGCGGAGGAAACGGAATGCGCCGGGCTCAGCCTTCGGGGCAGAGCTCGAACGCCTTGTCGAGAGCCTGCGCCTGGCTCGAAAATTCGCCGATCGGCTTGCCGCCCTTGGCATAGGCGCTGATGTAGGCGTCGGCCTCGCGCTTCTCCGTGCCCTCGTTGACGTCGAGCACGGTGTAGTTGGTCGTCGACTCGACGACGGCCTTGATGATGATCGCCTTCGCGCCGCCGTAGCTCGCCGTCCACACGCGGCACTTGCCCGCGGCCGACGGCTTCTGCTCGAGCGCCTTGCCCACGCCGCTCGCGGCCGTGCTCGGCAGCGCCGCGACCTCGATCGCTTTCGCCTTTTCGGTCTCGACGGGCTTGATTTCGGCGGCCGGCGGCGCGCCGTTGAGCAGCGTCAGCGGCGGCGTGGCGGCCGCCTGAGCGGACGCTGGCGTCGTGGCATCGGCAGACGCGCCCTTGACGGCCGTATCCTCTTTCGGCAGCGGCGCGCCGAGACCGGTGCGGATCGAGCCGCCGCCCTCCGCTTTCGCCGCCTCGATGGCCCGGCGCTGCGCTTCGAGCCCGCGCGTCATCGGTGCTTTCTCGGTGGAGGCCGTCTCGCTCGGCGCAACCGGAGCGTCGGCCTTGGGCTGAGCCTCGGCCACGAGATCGGGCTGCGGATCGGCCTCTTTGCAAAGTCCGTCGAAGAAGCGGTTGGCAATGGTGTCCATGTCGTTCACGTAGCGCCGGCTGCCGGGCGCCCACTTCTTCGCCATCTGGCCGAAGGTGATCGGGCCGGAGAGGCTCTGCTGCCACGAGGTCAGCACGCCCCACTCCTGGATGTTGCGCGTGCGCTCCGCGACGGGGCTCTCGACCCG
This sequence comes from uncultured Hyphomicrobium sp., assembly GCA_964386545.1. Taxonomy (GTDB): domain Bacteria; phylum Pseudomonadota; class Alphaproteobacteria; order Rhizobiales; family Hyphomicrobiaceae; genus Hyphomicrobium_C. The sequence goes on along the minus strand of CAYLSI010000059.1, from coordinate 3,876 downwards.
CTCGCCGGAATACATCAGCAGGTGCTCGAGGTGCGCGCGCACGCCCGTCGAGACGTCCTTGAAGCTTTCGCCTCGCGCGCCGCGCCCGGTGGCGCCGAGGCCCGCGAAGTTGTTCTGCTCGGCGCGCACGTCGCCCTTGTAGGTGAGGTAGCCGGTCTCGAGCAGCATCTGGAAGAACGCATAATCCCAGCGGACCTTGAGGGTCTGGCCGTGGCTCATGTAATCGCGGGCGAGCCCGTCGTAGCGGGCGTCCAGCCGGGGATTGCGCTCGCGCACGTAGGCTTGGAGGCGCCCGGGCGTCACGCATTCGGGAACGCGGTTGGTTTCGCTGGCCTTGATCGGCGGAAGATCGGCGGCGGAAGCAGCGGCGGGAAGAGCAATCGTAGCGAGCAGAAGAGCAACGCCGGAACGCAAAGACCTCGATCGGCAGGTCATGGGACACCCCAGTTTTCTACGCGGCGCCAAGGACGGCACCCAACAATCCGAGCATTCGTTCCTAGGCCCTTAAGCTTAAGAGCTGGTTTACGAGCGAATCGAAGGGCGACAGAAGAGGCTTATCCGTGCCGGAGGTTTGGGGCGCGAGTGGGGGCGGGAGAGGGTGGAATTGTGGCACCGGCTGCCGCAATTGCCGCGGGCCGCCCGAGCCGGAGCGAACCCGAGGCCTGCGCCGGATCAGACCCCGCCGTCCGACCATGTGAGATGCTGGCCGCCGTCGAGCGCGATCATCTGTCCCGTGAGCGAGGGCGAGGCGAGAATGAACCGCACCGCCGCCGCGATCTCCTCGGGCGCCGGCCCGCGCTTGAGCAGCGTCGAATCCGCCTCGCGGGCGAAATCGAGGTCGGTCTGGTGGATGCTCTTCAAGACCGGCCCCGGCCCCACCGCATTGACCCGGACCCGCGGCGCGAGCGCCTGCGCCAGCGTGCGCGTGGCGGTCCAGAGCCCGGCCTTCGAGATCGTGTACGAGAAGAAATCGGGCGTCAGCTTCCAGACGCGCTGATCGATGATGTTGATGACGTTCCCGGCCTGCCCCTCCGGCAGGTTGAGAAAAAGGGATTTCGCAAGAAAGACCGGTGCCTTGAGATTGATGTCGAGGTGCGTGTCCCAGGTCTCCGGCGTCGTCGTCGCGACCGTGTCGACCAGGAACTCGGACGCGTTGTTGATGAGGCAGGTCGGAGCGCCGAGCGCATCGCGGCACCGTGGCACGAGCTCCGCCACGTCCGCCTCCCGCGCGAGATCCGCGCTGAGCGCGACCGCCCGGCCGCCCGCGCGGACGATCTCCGCCACCACGGCCTCCGCATCCGCCGCCGACCGGCGGTAGTGCACGCACACCTGCCAGCCGGCGCGCGCCATGTCGACGGCGATCGCCCGGCCGATCCGGCGCGCGCTTCCCGTGATCAGCACAGTCGGCGATGGATCCCCCGAAGGCGGCATAGCGAGCAATCCCATGATCGGTCTGGCAAAGGTGATCGGTTCGGCGAAGCAGCGGGGCAGATCGCGCGGGCGACGCCCGCTCCCGGCCCTCCGATAGCAGGAATTGAGGGACGGGATCGAGCCTGGAGCATTCTCCGGCGGCAGAGACGCGCGTTCGGCGTCAGAAAACCGACCCCACGAGACCCCGGACCGGCCGGATCGGAGGCTCGCGACTGCGCCGTTGCGCGTGGGCCGCTCGCGGCGCGCCGCGAGGGCCGAGGACAGTCCGCGATGACCTGCTCAAGAATGATGCAGAGGTGAAATAATTCTACGCACCCTGCGTCAAGCAGTCCGCCGAAATTGAACTGATTTTGTGCAGGTTTTGACCAGTTTTCGCTCAACGTTGCGGGACGGAAACACTGTAGACGGCAGAGTGAATTCCGCCGGTCATAATGCTTGTGTTGGTCAGCACCTTCAGTCCTCTATGAGCCCAAGACGCGCCGATCAAAGGCCCAATGGGTTCAGGGTTTCCCCGCTTCAGACTATCGGGTTCCTGGGCTGGCACGAGGCGGGGCGCAGGGAACTTCAGGTGTGGGATTTATTTGGGGGTTAAAAGTACAATGGCGATGAAATCCACTCTCACCAAGACGGTTGGCGCCGCGGCCGTGGCGCTGCTCGCCGTCACCGGCGCCGCTTCGGCAGAGGACCGGGCTTTCAGCTGGTCGGTCAACGTCGGCGGCACGAGCGACTACATCTTCCGCGGCGTCTCGCAGAGCGACGAGGATCCGGCATTCCAGGCCGGCGTCGACTTCGCCTACGGCATCCTCTACGCCGGCATCTGGGGCTCGGGCGTCGACGACGCGTTCACCAACTCGTCGGCCGAAATCGACTTCTACGCCGGCGTGAAGCCGGTTCTCGGCCCCGTCACGTTCGACTTCGGCGTGATCTACTACTACTATCCTGGCGACGACTTCGACGTTGCTGACTACGTCGAAGGCAAAGCCGGCGCGAGCGTGACGCCGATCACGAACCTCTCGCTCGGCGCGACGCTGTATTACACGGGCGAAGGCACGTTCAACACGGGCGAGATCTTCACCTACGAAGGCACCGCCGCCTACACGCTCCCGGCCGTCGGCATCTTCACCCCGACCGTCAGCGGCCTCGTCGGCCACTCGGAGTACGAGGACTTCAGCGCCCTGTCCTACACCTACTGGAACGCCGGTCTCGCGCTCGCGGTCGAGAAGTTCACCTTCGACTTCCGCTACTGGGATACGGACATCGACATCATCAGCGCCTCGGGCAAGAATCTCTCGGACGAGCGCTTCGTGTTCACGGCCAAGATCGTTCTCCCCTAGTTGGAAACAGCGATATCCGATCGCCGCAACGGGGCCCTTACGGGCCCCGTTTTCGTTCCTGGGCCGTGAAAAATTCGCTCCGTGGTCCGCATGTGCCTGACATTAAGCCAGAATTCTGTTAAACGATCACAAGTTGCCCCGACGCCACAAGACTGTCGAAAGCCTCGTATTCCGCCTCCAAAACGCTTGTTTCCTCCCAGCAAGCGAGGTTTCCTGCTGACAGATTGTTTGTCCGTGATTCTGGCGCGGGCAATTGGACGGGGGAACTTTACTATGTTTGTCTACAAAACCACTGCTCGAGCCTTGGCCGCCTGCGCAGCCGCTCTCATCTGCTCGACGGCTTCGGTGTCGGCCGAAGAGCGGACGTTCGAATGGTCGGTCACGGGCACCGGCACCACCGACTACATGTTCCGCGGTCTTTCTCTGAGCGGCGAGGAGCCGGTGTTCCAGGCCTCGATCGACGCCTCCTACGGCATCTTCTACGCCGGCATGTGGGGCAGCGATCTGAGCGACCAGGGTCAAACCGAGATCGACTTCTACGCGGGCATCAAGCCGGTCCTCGGCCCGGTAACCTTCGACCTCGGCGTCGTTTACTACACCTATTTCTGGGACAACCCGAGCGACCTGAACTACGTCGAGTTCAAGGTTGGCGCCGAGTTCTCCCCCATCAAGAACCTGACGCTGAAGCCGGTCTTCTGGTACCAGCCGGACCAGGACAACGTCGTCGAGGTCTACACGATCGAAGGCACCGCGGCTTACGAGCTGCCGGCCGTCGGCATCTTCACCCCGACCGTGAGCGGCCTCGTCGGCTACACGGACGGCGACGATGCGAACACCTTCGCCCTCGGCAAGGACAGCTACACCTACTGGAACGCCGGCCTGGCGCTTTCGGTCGAGAAGTTCACGTTCGACTTCCGCTACTGGGATACGGACCTGAACTCGGCAGCCGGCGACACCTTCTTCGGTCTCGACGACGAGCGCTTCGTGTTCACGGCATCGATCACGCTGCCCTGATCCGGGCCGCCGGATCACCGCACCGCAGAATTGGAAACGGGGTCCTGAGCGGCCCCGTTTTCTTTTGCCCGGCCGCCTCCGCGCCTTGGCCTTTCCC
>CAYLSI010000058.1:0-16526 GCA_964386545.1 uncultured Hyphomicrobium sp. | reverse complement strand
CCGCCGCTAGCGTCATGCGTATCCTTAGACTGGCGAGGCGACGGCGAATTATTTCGCCCCGTCCCTCAGACGCGCTTGGCCTTCCTCGACGTAGAGCTGCCCGCCCATCTCGCGGAACTTCTCGCTCATCTCGCGCATGCCGGCCTGCCGCTCGAGCGCGAGCCCGGCCTCGGACTCCGGATCCACCACCGTCGTCTCCTGCGCCAGCTCCACCGCCGCCTCGTTGAGGCGCGCCGCGTAATCGCGCACTTCGCGCGTGATCTCCATCGAGCAGAACTTGGGCCCGCACATGGAGCAGAAATGCGCCACCTTGTGCGCGTCCTTGGGCAGCGTCTCGTCGTGGTAGCTGCGCGCCGTGTCGGGATCGAGCGCGAGGTTGAACTGGTCCTCCCAGCGGAACTCGAACCGCGCCCGCGAGAGCGCATCGTCGCGAAGCTGCGCCGCCGGGTGCCCCTTCGCGAGGTCTGCCGCATGCGCCGCGATCTTGTAGGTGATGACACCCGTCTTGACGTCGTCGCGGTTCGGCAGCCCCAGGTGCTCCTTCGGCGTGACGTAGCAGAGCATGCTCGTGCCGAACCAGCCGATCATCGCCGCCCCGATGCCGCTCGTGATGTGATCGTACCCGGGCGCGATGTCCGTCGTCAGCGGCCCCAGCGTATAGAACGGCGCCTCGCCGCATTCGCGGAGCTGCTTCTCCATGTTGACCTTGATCTTGTGCATCGGCACGTGGCCGGGCCCCTCGATCATCACCTGGCAGCCCTTGGCCCAGGCGATCTGCGTCAGCTCGCCGAGCGTCTCCAGCTCCGCGAACTGCGCCCGGTCGTTGGCGTCCGCGATCGAGCCGGGCCGCAGCCCGTCACCCAGCGAGAACGACACGTCGTAGGCCCGCATGATGTCGCAGATCTCGTCGAAGCGCTCGTAGAGAAAGCTCTCGCGGTGATGCGCCAGGCACCACTTGGCCATGATCGACCCGCCGCGCGAGACGATGCCCGTCACGCGCCGCGCCGTCAGCGGCACATAGGCGAGCCGCACGCCCGCGTGGATCGTGAAGTAGTCGACGCCCTGCTCGCACTGCTCGATCAAAGTGTCCCGATAGAGCTCCCACGTGAGCTTGATGGGATCGCCGCCGCATTTCTCGAGCGCCTGATAGATCGGCACCGTCCCGATCGGCACCGGGCTGTTGCGGATGATCCACTCGCGCGTCGTGTGGATGTTGCGGCCCGTCGAGAGGTCCATCACCGTGTCGGCGCCCCAGCGGATCGCCCACACCATCTTCTCGACCTCCTCCTCCACCGACGACGTGACCGCCGAATTGCCGATGTTGGCGTTGATCTTCACGAGAAAATTCCGGCCGATGATCATCGGCTCGAGCTCGCCATGATTGATGTTGGCGGGAATGATGGCGCGCCCGCGCGCGATCTCGTCACGCACGAACTCCGGCGTGATGTGGGCCGGAATGGCCGCCCCGAAGCTCTCTCCGTCCTGGATCGCCGCCTTGGCGCGCGCCAGCGCGGCCCCGCGCCCGAGGTTCTCGCGGTGCGCGACGTACACCATTTCCTTCGTGATGACGCCGGCCCGCGCGTATTCGAGCTGCGTGACCGGCGCATCCGGAGACTGCGCCTTGAGCGGCTGGTAGGTGGACGGAAACGCCCGCGCCGCATGCCGTCCCGTTACGCCGCCGTTGTCCTCCGGCTTGATGACCCGCCCGTCGTAGCGGGCGACATTGCCGCGCGCGGCCACCCAGGCCTCGCGATGACGCGGCAGGCCCGCATCGACGTCGATCGTCGCGGTTGCGTCCGTGTACGGCCCCGACGGATCGTAGACGCGGAATGCGCCCTCCCCGCTTTCCGCGCTGAGCGCGATCTCTCGGAACGGCACCTGCAGATCGGGATGCCCCTCGGGCGAGGCATAGACTTTCGTCGAGGCGCTGATCGGACCCGTCGTGACCTGCGGAACGGCAAGCTCGCCCGGACGCGTGATCTTGTTCATGGAAATTCGAGCTCCAACTTGAGCGGGATGAGGAAGAGGCGCGCCTAGAACAGCGCGTAGCCCTTGGCGGTGAGGAAAGCGCCGAGCAGCAGCGAGACGAGCGCGGAGGCCGTGATGGCGTTCTCGCTTCTGAGCAAGCTCGTGCGCAGCACGGAGACGCGGTCGGGCCAGACGATGCGGATGACACCGCCGATCACGCACAGCCACCCGATCACCGTCACCAGCAGCGTCCACTCGGCGGACCACACGTTGTGGGTGCGCACGACGGCGAGCCCGGCGATCAGCGTGATCAGGCCGGAAAAGAAGATGAATTCGGGTGAGTTCAGCGTCCCGCTGACCAGTCCGGCCACGGCGCGGCGGTTGACGAGAAGCGCGACCCCGACCGCCATGAACAGCGGTCCGGCCAGGCCGGCAATCAGCTCTGCGTTTGTCATCGGCTCCATCCCTTCGCCGGCATGACCCGGAGCAGGTTCGACGGGTGCTCGCAGTCTCTTGTGCGATCTCAGCCGGAGAACCGGCGCCCCTTGGACGAGGCCGACTCTAGACCCCTCGCCCGGAAACGCAAGGGACGAACGCAAGCCACGAACGCCAACGCCGAGCCTCTCCGCGTCTCGCTGCCGGGACACAAGAAAGGTGAAACGAAAAAGGCCGCCCGGAGATCCGGGCGGCCAAGAGGGTAGAACGCAGGTTGGGAACGGAGGTGCTTAGTACCAGCGGCGATGGTACGGATTGTACCCATAGCCCGAACGGAAGCGCGGCTTACCCCAGTACCGCTTGGTGCTGTAATAGCGATACTTCTTGAAGTGCTTGTGCTTCTTGTAGTGCTGATGGCCGTAGCCGTGGCTCTCGTAGCGATGATCGTGGCCGCGGTGGCCGCGATCGGCGAGCGCGGGCGAAAGCGTAACCATCGTCGCAGCGGCGGCGATTGCGATCTTGGTGAAAAGCGAAGTGCTCATGATCGTTGTCTCCCTTGTTGAGGGCCCGGCGACACGTTCCGTGCCGTCCCCCGAGCCTTGAGACAGATCATGCGGCAGAGCCGTTGAACCCGCTCTGAACACGCTCTTCACGTGGGGTTCATCAACATGGCGAAGCGGAAACGGCCGCCAGATCCGGCGCGCCGCGCGTGCGGAGCGGCCCACGCATCCGCCGCGGCAGTCGAGAGCAAGGCGCATCCACACACACAACAAGGCGCCTCCACACACAAAAAAAAGCCGGACCAGCTTTCGCGGGTCCGGCAGGCGGGAAGGACGTGCGGGGGAAGAACGAGGGCTACTTGCCGACGCGCGGCAGGTTGAACAGGCGATGCCAGGTGTTGTTGCGCTTCTTGCTGATGTTCTGGGACGCTTCGTCCTGCATCGCCGAGAGCGTCTGGCGATCGGACTTCGAAAGGTAGCCGTCGGACTCGAGGTTCGCTTTCGTGCGGGCGATGCGGTTCTGCTGAGCGCGAAGGGCGATGCCCTCGGTCCAGGTGATCGATCCCGTCTGACGGCCGCGCTCGATGCGGTCGGCCTGCTTCATCTGACGGTGATCGAAGCTCGCGGCCGACGCAGACACCGGAGCGGCAATGGCAAGGATGACGGCGAGGGAAGCAAGGCGTTTCATGGTGGGTTCTCCATTTGCGGAGCCGCGCCGCTTCGAAGCGGCCGGCGATGACGCAATGGATAGCGGGCGCGCATTGAACCGTGACTGAATGCGCCAGTCAGGTTGCGTTCATCTGGAAAACACCCCGGGAGCGTGTTCACCCGCGCGCCCGAAATGTCAGGCGGGGGCTGAAACGAGAAGCGCCCAACCCCGGGGGGCGGGGCTGGGCGCGTTAGCGCTCTCGCGCGCAGCGCCGGGAGGGAAGCCGGCGCTCCAGACGATGACCTCGGTTAGACGGGGGGAGCTACCGATGTATATGGCATCGCCTGACTGATGCTGACATAAGCGCAACACGCTAGCTTTCAATAGGGGGCAAGGGCGATTATCACGAAAACGTGATTGACTTTTCCCCACTTTCCCCAGAGCGACCCTGATTCGGCCGCCCCGATGGACCAAAACTGCCCAATTTATCGCCCGATACGGCGGCGAATGCTGCACCGCCGCGCCGTTTTACCGCACTGCGATCACATCTTTCGTGATCAGCCGCTCACGGCATGGGGTGGAAATTGTTGAGGCTCACCGCCTCGATCTTGAAGAGCTTGGCGTCCAGCGTCTCGCCCTTGTTGAGGGAGGAGATCTCGACCCGCGTGTCGAGACCCTGGGCGTCGGTCGTCACCCATTCCTTGAGCTCGAGCTGCGGTTTCGTGGAGAGGAAGAGCTTGATCTTGCCGGGCGCGTCCGGGCTCTTGTCGCGCAGCGCCAGCACGATGAGATCTTCCGACTCCTGCACCTCGACGATCTGCGCGTCGCGGATCAGGTCCACGTCCTTGCGCAGCAGCAGGCGGAACGGCGTCTGGTCGAGCGACACGCGATCCTCGTTGTTGAGGTCGAGGTCCTGGATCGCGAGGTACTCGCCGTCCGAAATGATGATCTGGCGCGAGGGGCGCGCATAGTCGAAGCGGAAGCGTCCGGGGCGCTTGACCATGAACTTGCCGCGCATGCGCTTGCTGTCGGCGGTCGTCTGCACGAAGTCGCCCTTGAGGTCGTTGAGCGTGTTGAAGTAGCCGTTGACGGACTTCACGATCGCCGTCTGCGCATCGTTGAGAACGATGGCGCCGCCGGGCGTCGCCACTTCTGCGCTCCACGCCGAGCTCTGACCGGCCTTGTCGGCGGCTGCGGGCGCGGCCTTGTCAGCAGCAGCCTTCTCGGCAGGAGCGGATTTGTCGGCAGCGGCATTGGCGTCCGCGGCGGGACGCTGCGCGGGCGTCGGAGCGGGGGGCGCCGGCGTGTCGGCCGCGCCACCGGCCAGGGAAACGCTGGCCGTCAGAACGACAGCCGCACCGGCCGCGGCGAGCAGCGTGAAAGTTTTCATGTTCCGTCTCATGTGTCCCCGTCTCCCCACAGGGAGCCTTAGCTGTCTGACTGGACATTGCGTCCACAAGTTGGCGATTTGCGCCCCCTGGGCAACCGCTTTTTGCGCCGGCGCGGCGAATATCCGCCCCACCCGCGGGATCGCCGTTCACCCGGCTTGCCAATGAGCCTTCGATGGCGGCCGAAGGCCCTGAACGCGCCGATCAGGCGATGGACCGCGCAGCGCCGTCCCCGGCCAGGATCTCGCGCCGGCCGGTATGATTCGGCGCGCTGATCAGCCCCTCCCGCTCCATGCGCTCGATGAGGTCCGCCGCCCGGTTGTAGCCGATCGAGAGCCGCCGCTGGACGTAGCTGGTGGACGCCTTGCGGTCGCGCAGCACCACGGCGACGGCGCGGTCGTAGAGGCTGTCGGCATCCTCGCCGCGTGACGGGCCGGCCTCGCCATCGTCCTCGCCGTCCGAGGCCGGCGTGTCGATGTTCGCCACGTACTGCGGCGCGCCCTGCGTGCGCAGGTACGCCGCCACCGCCTCGACCTCTTCATCGGACACGAACGGCCCATGCACGCGCAGCATGCCCGAGCCCGAGGTCGTCAGCATGTCGCCCTGTCCCAGAAGCTGCTCGGCGCCCTGCTCGTTGAGGATCGTGCGGCTGTCGATCTTGGAGGCGACCTTGAAGCTGATGCGCGACGGGAAGTTCGCTTTGATCGTGCCCGTGATGATGTCCACCGACGGGCGCTGCGTCGCCATGATGAGATGGATGCCGGCCGCGCGCGCCTTCTGCGCGAGCCGCTGCACGGCCGTCTCGATGTCCTTGCCCGCCGTGATCATGAGGTCCGCGAACTCGTCGACCACCACGACGATGTAGGGCATCGCCGCGAGATCCATCTCCTCGCGCTCGTAGAGCGGCTTTCCCGTCGCCGGATCGAAACCCGTCTGCACCGTGCGCGTCAGCTTCTCGCCCTTGTCGCGCGCGCCCGCGACGCGGCTGTTGAACGCCTCGATGTTGCGCACCGAGAGCTTCGCCATGCGCTTGTAGCGCTCCTCCATCTCGCCCACGACCCAGTTGAGCGCCGCGACCGCCTTCTGCGGATCGGTGACGACGGGGGCCAAGAGGTGCGGAATGTCGTTGTAGACGCTGAGCTCCAGCATCTTCGGGTCGATCATCAGGAAGCGGCACTGCTCGGGCGTATGCCGGAACAGGATCGACAGGATCATCGCGTTGACGCCGACGGATTTGCCCGAGCCGGTCGTGCCCGCAACCAGCAGATGCGGCATGCGCGCGAGGTCCGCGATCACCGGCTCGCCGCCAATCGAGCGACCCAGCGTCAACGGCAGCACGCCGTCGGCCGACGCGAAGGCCGGGCTTTCGATCAGCTCGCGCAGGCCCACGGTCTCGCGCCGCGCGTTCGGCAGCTCGATGCCGATCACGTTGCGGCCGGGGATGAGCGCCACGCGCGCGCTCGTCGCGCTCATGGAGCGGGCAATGTCGTCGGCCAGCGCCATGATGCGCGTCGCCTTCGTGCCGCGCGCGGGCTCGAGCTCGAACAGTGTGACGACCGGGCCGGGCTTGATGTCGCGCACCTCGCCTTTGACGCCGAAGTCGGCCAGCACGTCCTCGAGCAGGCGCGCCGTGCCGCGCAGAACGGTCTGCGAGAACTCGCTGCCCTGCTTCGACTGCGGCGTGCGCTTCAGTATGTTCGGAGACGGCCGCTTGAACGCGGGCGGCGCGCGCCGCGCCGCGACGGCACGCAGAATGCTGGGCGGCTGGAGCCGGCGCGCCTCGGCGGCCTGCGGCGCGGGAGCCGGCGCAACAGGCGCGGCCGGCATCGGCGCGGCGCGGGACGGCGCCGGCGCCTCATGCAGCGGCATCTCATGGCGGGGAGGCTCATGGCGGGCCACGTCGCGGCGCGGCGTGCTGCCCCGCATGAAGCGCGGGAGATCGTCGTCGGCGTACGGCGCGCCCGGCGCCGGGGCCATAGGCTGCTGGACCGGCTGGCGCACCTGCGGACGGCCGTTCGCCGGAGCGAACCGCTCGGCGATGGCCCGGCTCGAACGATCGAGCGTGGGGTCGTGATCGAAGGCGTCCGCCGGATCGCTCTCGGCCTCGGCATAGCCCATCGCCGCGTCGTCGCCATAAGCGACATCGTGGGCCGGCCAGCCGCTCGCGGCCGGCGCGGGCGCACCGGGGAGCTCGGGCTCGACAGAATGGCGATAAGCCGGAATGGGCGCTTGCGGCTCGCGCGCGGCACTCCAGGGCCGCAACGCGGCGAGCGAGGACATGAGCCCGGCGCCGCGGCGTCCCGATGAGGATGCCGGCTCCCAAACGCCGAGCTGCGGCTCGACCGGCGCGGCCCGGCGCGCCAAACCGCGCAGCGGGAACGCAGGCAGATGCGCGCGCTTGAGCCCGCCGGCCTGCGTCAGCGACGAAAGGCCGACGCCGAGCAGCAGCACGGACGCGGCGAGCCCCGCCATGTTCGCGTTCAAGACGGCGAACACCGAGGATGCGAAATTGAAGATGACGTCGCCGAGAATGCCGCCATAGCCGTGCTCGATCGGCCAGGTCGCCGCCGTCGGCAGCGCGGCAAGCGCACCGGAGAGCGCCAGCAGCGCCAGCGGATAGAACGTGACCTTGGTGCGCGCGCCGGCCACCTGCTGCGAGGTGACGAGCTCGAACGCCCAGATCATGAGCGGCAGCAGCGCGATCGCGGCGGCAACGCCGAGGGTTTGAATGAGAAGATCGGACACGACGGCGCCCGGCGCGCCGAGCACGTTGCGGACGGGCCCGCCCGTGACATGCGTGAGGCTCGGATCGTTGAGCGACCAGGAGACGACGCTCGCCCAGAGCCCCGCCAGAACCGCCAAAAGCAAAAGCCCGCAGCAACGCCCGAGCGCACCGATCAGGTGAGCTTCGAGAGCTGGCGGCAATAGGCGTTGGCGGTGAAGCCCGGTGGCTGACGACATAGCGTCGAACGTCTCTTACGCAGATACATGAACGAAGCGTTCGAGCGCCTCCCTGATCGTCGGGACGTCCTGGACCAATGCGACGCGCACGTAGTTCGCGCCGGGATTGGTCCCGTCCGGTCCGGTCTGAGCCAGGTAGGCACCGGGTATCACCTTGACCCCGAAACGTTTCCATAAGGTTAGTGCTGCGTAAGCGCCGTCGCCGATTTCGCTCATATCGAGCCAGAGGAAGAACCCGCCGGCCGGCCGCCGATACCCGAACCGCTCCCCCAGCACCGCGTCCGCCACGTCGTACTTTGCGGCGTAGGCGAGCCGGTTCTGGGTCACGTGCTGCTCCTCCGCCCAAACCGCGGCGGAGGCATGCTGCGTCGGCCCCGGCATCTGCGGCCCGACGAGATTGCGGACCTCGAAGAGCTGATGCAGGAAGTTCGCATCGCCCGCCGAGAAGCCGGACCGGAAACCCGGCAGGTTCGACCGCTTCGAGAGCGAGTTGAACACCACGATGTTGCGGAACCGCTCGGGCGTCTTGGCCGCCACCTGAAGCCCGCCCGCCGGTGGCGCCCCGCTATAGATCTCCGAGTAGCACTCGTCGAAGAAGAGCAGGAAATCGTAGGCCCGCGCCAGGTCGAGCGCGCGCGCGATGTAGGCTTCGTCCGCCACCGCCCCCTGCGGATTGGCCGGCGAGCAGAGATAGAGCGCCGCCGTGCGCTGGAGCAGGTCGGTCTCCGCCGCAAGCCGGTCGAGATCCGGCAGATGGCCGGTCTCAGCCGTCGCGTCGAGGAACACGGGCTCGGCCCCCGCCGCCAGCGCGCCGCCGAGGTAGGCCTGATAGAACGGGTTGCACATCAAAATCGCGGGGCGGCCGGACACGCGCTTGCGCCCGACGGCCGGAAACGCCGCATAGAACAGCCCCTCGCGCGAGCCGTTGCAGGGCAGGATCTCGGACGCCGCATCGACCGCGCCTCGAAGCCCGTAGCGCCGCGCGAGCCAGTCCGCGATCGCGCCCCGCAGCTGGTCCGATCCCCGAATCGGCGGATACTTGGCGAACGTCGCCTCCGCCTCCGCGATCTTCGCCGCCACGAACGGCGGCATCGTCTCGCGCGGCTCGCCGAGCGTGAGGTCGATCGTGCGCGCCGTCTCGGGCGTCACGCCATCGAGCAACTGCCTGAGCCGCGAGAACGGCGACAGGATCGTACCGTCGGCGAGCGACGAGAGGTTCAGGGTCTGGGACATGGCGGCGCGGGTTCGGGCGGAAGCTGATGCGAGGGGCTCAGGAGGAAAGACGCAAGGTAGCCGCACCCGGGCCTCTAAATCCGGACCGAGCGAAGCCCGCTATGAAAAGCACGCCTAAGGCGTCGCGTCACGCTGCGTGCGGTCGAAATTCGTCGCCGACGCCAGCCCGATCACCTGGTCGAGCCCGCGCGCGCCGCGAAGATCGGCTTCGTCGAGGTTCGCCCCCGTCACGTCGGCGCCCGCGAGGTCCGCGCCGCGGAAGCTCGCCCCCGTCAGATTGGCGCCGCGGAAATTCGCGCCCCGCACGTCCGCATCGATGAAGCGCGCGTACTTGAGCGAGGCCCCGGGGAACTTGACGTCGCGCACGATCGCCTTGGTGAAGTTGGCGCTCGTGAGGCTCGCCGGCGAGAACAGGCTTTCCTCGCGCGAAGCCCCGCCCCCGAACACCGCGCCGGTGAGGTCCGCACCCGTAAAGTCCGCCCGGTCGAGCCATCCATCCGAGCGGATGCGCAGAAGCTTGGCGCCCGAGAACCGCGGGACCTCGGCGGTGGACACTTCGAGGGTCGTGAAAATCGTCGGCCGCAGGATGCGCGCGTCCGTGAGGTCCGCGCCGCTGAAGTCCGCCGACGTGATCGTCGCCCGGTCGAGCCGCGCCCCCACGAGCGAGGCACCCGCGAGATTGGCCTTCGTCAGGTCCGCGCCGTAGAGGTCCGCGCCGTCGAGCACCGCCGCCTTGAAATCGAGCTCGGCCAGATCGAGCCGCGTGAGATTGAGCGCCTTGAGATCGGGCTGCGATCCAGACGCGGCCTTGAACAGCCGCTCGGTGACCTCGCGCGCCGTGAGCTTGCGGTCCGCCGCATCGCCCGCCTCTTGGGCCTGGCCGGCCGCGCCGGGCGCCGGCTGCGTGTAGCTCGGCAGGCCGCCCGCGCAAGCCAGGGCGGACGCCGTCACGAGAATGAAAAGTCCGAGGCCCGCGGTGCGGTGCATGCGTCATCTCCGTGGACGGCCGCGGCGGGCCGCGTCAGACGCCCGAAGCGCCATCCTTCAACAGCTTGTAGTTGATGGAATCGAGCAGCGCTTCGAAGCTCGCATCGATGATATTCGGCGAAACGCCCACCGTCATCCACCGCGTGCCGGTTGCGTTGTCGAGCGTCTCGACGAGAACCCGCGTCACGGCCTCCGTGCCGCCCGTCAGGATACGCACCTTGTAGTCGACCAGCTCGATATGCTCGATATGCTTCTGATAACGCCCGAGATCCTTGCGGAGCGCCCGATCCAGCGCGTTGACGGGACCGTTGCCCTCACCGACAGACCACAGAGGATCGCTGTCGCCGTTGATGAACACTTTGACGATCGCTTCCGACACGGTGACCAGCTCGCCCACGGCATTGTGGCGCCGCTCCACCATCACGCGGAAGCTGTCGACGGAGAAGTAATGCGGCACGGTATCGAGGTGCCGCCGCGCCAAGAGCTCGAACGACGCCTCCGCCGACTCGTAGGCATAGCCGGACGACTCGCGCGACTTCACCTCGTCCAGCAGCGTCTGGATGCGCGGATCGTCCTTGTCGGCCGCGAGCCCCAACGATTCGAGCGAGGCGAGCACGTTCGAGCGCCCCGCCTGCTTCGAGACCAGCAGCCGCCGCTGGTTGCCGACCGATTCCGGGCGCACGTGCTCGTACGTCTCGGGCTCCTTCAGGATCGCCGAGGCATGGATGCCCGCCTTGGTCGCGAACGCGCTCTCGCCCACGTAGGGCGCATGCCGGTCGGGCGCTTCGTTCAGAAGCTCGTCGAGCACGCGGCTCGCGTGAGTCAGCGTCCTGAGCCGCTCGGCCGTGATGCCGGTGTCGAAGCGCTCGGCGAAATCCTTCTTGAGCAGCAGCGTCGGGATGATCGACGTCATGTTGGCGTTGCCGCACCGCTCGCCGAGGCCGTTCAGCGTGCCCTGGATCTGCCGGCAGCCCTGGCGCACGGCCGCCAGCGTATTGGCGACGGCGTTGTCCGTGTCGTTGTGCGTATGGATGCCGAGATGATCGCCCGGCACATGCCGCACCACCTCGCCCACGATGCGCTCCACCTCGTGCGGCAGCGTGCCTCCGTTGGTGTCGCACAGCACGACCCAGCGCGCGCCCGCCTCGCGCGCGGTCTTGGCGACCGCGAGCGCATACTGGGGATTGCCCTTGTAGCCGTCGAAGAAGTGCTCGCAATCGAGCATGGCTTCCTTGCCCGAGGCGACGACGGCGCGGATGCTCTCGGCGACGCCCGCGAGGTTCTCCTCGTTCGAGATGCCGAGCGCGACGCGCACATGATAGTCCCAGGACTTCGCGACCATGCAGATGCTGTCGGCCGCCGAATTGATGAGCGCGTTGAGACCCGGATCGTTCGAGGCGGACCGGCCCGCCCGCTTCACCATGCCGAAGGCCGTGAAGCGCGCCGTTTTGAGCGCCGGCTTGGTCTGGAAGAACGCCGTGTCCGTGTCGTTCGCGCCGGGGTAGCCGCCTTCGATGTAGTCGACGCCGAGCTCGTCGAGCAGCGCCGCCACACGCCGCTTGTCCTCGAGCGAGAAGTCGACGCCGGTCGTCTGCGCGCCGTCGCGCAGCGTCGTGTCGAAGAGATATAGGCGTTCCCGGGTCATGAGCGGTTCAGTCTGCTGCTATGCGCTTAGCCGTCGTTGGCCGCGCCGAGTTTCTTGATCATGGTGGTGTTGGTGAGCCAGAGGTCGTCGCGCGGCACCATGTTGCGCTGCTTGGCCTCGTAGCCGCGCGCTTCGAAGAACGGCTCGGCCGTATCGCTGGCCTCCACCGTGATCTCGGACGCGCCGCGCCCGCGCGCGAGCCGCTCGATCGCATCCGCCAGCGCCGAGCCGACGCCCTGCCCCGCGAAATAGGGATGCACGTAGAGCATATCGAGCACGTTGTTGTCCTTGAGCGAGGCGAAACCCGCGTACTCGCCCTCGACCTGCACCACGAGCGTCACCATCGCGCCGAGCCGGGCCGCGAACGCCTCCGCATCCGCCGCCGTGCTGGCCCACGCGACGCGCTGGTCCTCGTCGTAGTCGTCGGCCGTCAGCTCCTCGATGCTCTGCGCGAACAGCTCGCGCAGCGCGATCGTATCGCCGGGAAGGAAGGGCCGGAGCGGATAGGACGCGCTCATGGGGTCTCCCATCAGATGTAGCCGTGCGTGCGCGCGAGATAGAGCGCGAGCACGAGGATGGCGATCTTGATCACGACATAGAAAAGCCAGTGCCGCGGAAACGGCAGGTCCTTCCGCCAATCGCTCATCGCGCGACCTCCCAGGTGGTGACGATGTCGCCGGTCTTCGGATCCTTGGCGTCCTTGAGCGCGACTCCCATCGCGGCGAGCTCGTCGCGGATGCGGTCGCTCTCCTTGAAGTCCTTGGCCTTGCGGGCCGCGAGGCGCGCCGAAACCAGCTCCTCGACCTTCGAGGCATCGACGGACACGGCCGCCACCCCGACGTTCAGATCGTCGCGGCTTTCACCGCCGTAGAGCCCCATGAAGTCGAGCGTGGCCTTGAGTTCGCGGGCGCTCTCCGGGTTGCGCTTGGCGGACTTGGCGAGCCCGTAGATGATGGAGAGCGCGCTCGGCGTGTTGAGATCGTCCGAGAGCGCCGCGACCACGTCCGCGTTCGGCGCATCCGCGGCCTCGACGCCCGCCAGCAGATCGGCGAACTCGAGCAGCGTCGCCCGCGACTGCAGCAGCCGCTCCGCCGTCCAGTCGATCGGCTGGCGGTAATGCGTGCCCAGCATGGCGAGCCGCACGACGCGCCCATGCCACTGGTTGGCGCCGAACGTCTTCGTCGCCAAAAGCTCGTTGATGGTGATGAAGTTGCCGAGCGACTTCGACATCTTCTCGCCTTCGACCTGCAGGAAGCCGTTGTGCATCCACACCTTCGCCATCACCGGCGTGCCATGCGCGCACCGCGACTGGGCGATCTCGTTCTCGTGGTGCGGAAAGACGAGGTCGATGCCGCCGCCATGAATGTCGAACACGGGCCCGAGATGCTTCTCCGACATGGCCGAGCATTCGATGTGCCAGCCCGGCCGGCCGCCCTCCGCGATGCCGCACGGCGACGGCCAGGAGGGCTCGCCCGCCTTCGAGGGCTTCCAGAGCACGAAGTCCATCGGCCCCTTCTTGTACGGGGCGACCTCGACGCGCGCGCCCGCCTCCATCTCCTCGAGCGAGCGGTTCGAGAGCTTGCCGTAATCCGGCATGGACGAGACGTCGAACAGCACGTGCCCGTCCGCCACGTAGGCGTGCCCGCGCTCGACCAGCGCCTCGCAGAGCGCCGTCATACCGTCGATGTGCTCCGTCGCGCGCGGCTCCACCGTCGGCGGCAGCACGCCGAGCGCGCCGATGTCGTCGTGGAACTGCTGCTCGGTGGCCGTCGTCACGCGCCGGATCGCGTCGTTGAGCGCGAGGTCGGGGAAATCGCGCGCCGCCCGCGCGTTGATCTTGTCGTCCACGTCCGTGATGTTGCGCACATAGGTGACGTGGTCCGCGCCGTAGGTCCGCCGCAGCAGGCGGAACAGCAGGTCGAACACGATCACCGGGCGCGCGTTGCCGATGTGGGCGTAGTCGTAGACCGTCGGCCCGCACACATACATGCGCACGTTGGCCGGATCGATCGGCTCGAACGCTTCCTTGCGCCGCGTCATCGTGTTGTAGAGCGTTAGCGACACGCGGGCTCTCCTTGTCGGTTCGCGGTCTTCTTGATCAAGCGGCAAAAGACGCGCCCATGCCGGGGCCGTTGTCTGGCCGGCGTGGCGTTTCTCTGTCTTGGAGGGAGGCAAAGAACAGGGCCGCGCGCCAGCCGGTGGGGACTAGCTCGAAATCGTAATAATGCCGCAAATGATGCAGCAGCGTGGGCGCAGCGTTCTCATGCGCCGTGTTATGCGGGGCCCCGCTGGTGGCGTCAAGCGCCAGGAAGGGCGGCGTCCGGAACCCGCGCGCCGACCGGATTGTTTGGTTGAGGATAAGCGGGACCATGGCGAGACGCCGCATTTCTCCCGCATTGACCCCCTATGCGGGGCCTCTCATAGTAAATGAAATCAATGTGCATGGCGTTGCACGGGCCGGGCAAAGTGCTCAGGCGGCAAAGGAACAGATGTTGGACTTCCGCTTCAGCGGCTTAAGGCGCCGCTTGGAAACCGGAGCGCTCCGTCGCACGGCGGCTTGCGCCGTGGCGGCGTTTGCCGTGGGCGGCGCGATCGCGGTTCCTGCCCTCGGCCAGAGCTGGTGGCCGTTCGGCGGCAACGAGCCCCAGCAGGAGCGCCAGCGCGGCCCGGTGCCGAGCGAGCCCGTCTACCAGGATCCCGCAACGGTGGCCCCGCGCGGCGGCGGCGCAAGCTCCATCTGTCTCGAGCTGGAGCAGCGCCTCGTCCAGGAAGGCCAGCGCGGTAGCGATTCCCGCAACCTCGTGCCCGCCGTGCAGAACGAGCTGCGCCAGGTCGAGCAGGCCTATCGCAGCCACAAGCAGCAGCTCGACCGCGGCGACTGCTACGAGTACTTCCTCTTCTCCAAGACGCTGAAGCGCACGCGTCGCTGCGTCGACCTCGCCAACCAGGCCGATTCCGCACGCCAGCGCATCGAGGACCTCGAGGTCCAGCTCCGCCAGCTCGAAGGCTCCTCGCGCCGCTCCTATCAGGACGAGATCGTGCGCGAGCTCGCGCGCAACAATTGCGGCGGCAGCTACCAGCAGCAGGCCCGCCGCCAGGAAGGCGGCGGCACGTCGAATTTCTGGGACGACGGCGAAAGCAGCGGCTATAGCGGCGGCGGATCGAGCTTCGGCGCGCTCCCCTACGCCACCTACCGCACCGTCTGCGTCCGGCTCTGCGACGGCTACTACTTTCCGGTGAGCTTCTCGACGCTGCCGAACCATTTCCAGCGCGACGAGGAGGTCTGCCAGTCGAAGTGCGCGGCCCCCGCCCAGCTCTTCTATCACCAGAACCCCGGCGCGGGCATGGAGCAGGCGGTCGCCGCGCGCACCAACGAGCCCTATACCGCGCTCAAGACCGCGTTCCGCTATCGCAAGCAGTACATCAACGGCTGCTCGTGCAAGATGGCCGAGTATCAGCCGGCTCCCGGCGAGGTCACGCACAGCTCTCCGGGCGACGGCGGCGGCTGGACGGCCGAGCTGCCGACGGGCGCGACGCCGGAGCAGCCAGCGGCGGCGCAACCGCAACAGCCCCAGCAGACCCCTCCGCCGCCCGCGTCCGGCGAAAAGCTGCCCTGGCAGTGACCGTGAGCGACGAGGCCCCGCCGGTCACGTGACCGGCGGATGGAACCGCTTCAGCACGCGATAGCCGATGAGCACCGTGGCCGCGAGCAGAACGCCTTGCGCGATCTGGAACGGCGGCTCGGACTGCGTGGGTGCCAGCTCCGCGATGCCGGGCACCTTCTGGAAGGCCTGCACCACGAGCACGAAGCAGTTGAGATAAAGCGCGCCCAGCGCCGTCGACGCGTAGATCCAGCGCCACCGTCCCGCGAGACGGAACACGAGGAGCGCCGCCAGCGCCACCGCGAGCAGCACCAGCGACAGCACGCCGAACGCCTTCGCGGGCGTGAAACCGGGCGTCGGAAACAGGAACCCGGTGACGCTGGTGAGCACGGTCGTCGCCAGGAACACATGCGTGAGCCATCCCGGCGGCTCCGAGCGCAACATGCGCGGCACGACGAGGATGCCGGTGATGATCCCGACCAGGCTGATGGCGACATGCAGCAGCGTGAATTCGTACAGCGGCAATCCCAGAACCATGGCGGCACCCCGTCTCCCGATCGCAAAAGACTAGCGCCCGGCCCGAGCGTGGCCAAGCCGTCCGCAAGCTGAAAATTTGTGCGCCCGGGCCGCCGCGAGGAGCCGCGGGGGCGACGCGCTGACGTGCGCCGCCGGCGCAGCCAATCCAAACTTAAGCTTAGCAAAGGACCTGCTGTGGCCTTCATCCGCCGACGGGTGCACACTCGCCGCCATCGCCTCGAGCAGCGAGATCAAGCCAGGAGATGGAGACGTGAGAGCCGCAATTCTCAGCCTGAGCCTAATCGCGGCGGCCGGTGCCGCGACGCAGGACGCCGTCGCCGCCGGCGAGGAGGTGCCGAAGGAGATCATCGCCGTTCAGTTGCGCAAGCAGGGCTTCCCTTGCACGAACCCCGAGAGCGCCACGCGCAGCGCCGATCAGAAAACCGACGATCAGGTCTGGATCCTGAAATGCGACGAGGCCCGCTATCGGGTCATGCTGGTGCCGAAGCAGGCCGCGAAGGTCGAGCGCCTGCCGGATGAGCAACCCGCCGCTGAACCCGCCGCATCCGGCGAGAAGACGCCCTAACGTCTTTCCGGATTTGGCGAAGCCAATAACGGCCCGCGTCAAAACCCCACCCGGAC
>CAYLSI010000057.1:0-16887 GCA_964386545.1 uncultured Hyphomicrobium sp. | reverse complement strand
CGGAGGGCTCCCGCCCTTCAAAAGGCTGAATAACCTTCTTGGAAACGACAGCTAGAACTGGATGCGCGCGCCGGTAATCACCATGTCGAGGTCGTCCAGGGCGGCCATGCCGGCGCCGGTGTCCGCCCGTCCGCTGGCGTTGCGATAGATCGCATACAGGTCCATCCCCGCGTTCTCGATGTTCTGGACCACGCCTGCCGCCCAGAACTCGAGCTCCGAGCCGACCGCCGCGCGGGAGAGCCCGACATCGTCGTTGCGGTATTCGGCGAAGATCGTCGTCGTGCCGAAGGGCAGCAGACGGCGCTCGACGCCGGCCTGGACGAACCACACCGTGGCGCTGTCGTCGGCGCCGATCTGCGCCGGCGTGAGGTCGATCCGGTCCTCGCCGTAGGCGCCGTAGACATAGAGCCCGGTCGGAACGTGCATCACGGTGCCTGCGGCGCCCCACCAGCGGCAATCGCCGTTGCCCGCCGTGCAGCGTCCGGCGATGGAGGCCGGGTCCGTGCTTTCGCCATAGCCCGCGCGCGCGGCAACCTTCAGGTCGCCCCAGCCGCCGGCGTAGATGATCGCGGCGTCCCACATATCATCCTCGCCCCAGGCCGCAGACGCCATGAGGCCGCCGAGCACCGGCGTGTCGTAGCGCACGACGTTGCGGCGGGCGCCAAGCCCAGGCGTGGCGTTGCTGAAGCCGCCCATGACGTCGGTCCAACGGGGACCCAGCGCGCCGTTCGTGCGCGTGCGGAACGCGCCGAGCGCGACGGCGGAGGCTTCGGAATCCGCATAGTAGCGGGTGTTGGTGATGTCCACATCGTTGAGCAGGTGGTAGGTGGCCGTGGCGTCCTGGCCGACCGTCACCTTGCCGAAGGTGCCGCTTTTCACGAACCAGGAGCTCCTGCGCATGTTGAGCGCATTCCTCACGCCGGTCGACGTTTGCGAGAACGCCTTGGAATCGGCGCCGACCGAGCCGATCTCAAGGGCGTAGCCGACCGACCAGTCTCCGCCGATCTTGGCCTCGCCCGCGATCTTGAACCGTTCCTGCTCGAGGCTGTTCGTGCCGACGTAGACGTTACTCTCGACGCCGTCGTCCCACAGGAAGACGGCCTGGTTGACCCAGCCCGACACAGTCAGGCTCACCGCGCGGTTGCCCTTGCGGGCCACGGTCGATTCCAGCTCGATGAGGCGCTCTTCGAGGTCGACGCAGCAGCCGTCCGTCCAATAGTCTGCGGCGCGCGCCGGTGCGGCGGCCAAGGCGGCTGCGCTGAGCGCCAGCGCCGCCAGCGCCTTCCATCGGGCGGTCCGTCCGCAAGTCTGCCGCGCGCCCATGCCTCGCTCCTCGATCGGCTTGCACATACGCGAACAGACCGGACACCGCAGGCGCCGGACGGGGCATCCTGAACGATATTTGGTAAAGCCGTTGTTAAGGCCGGCGCGCGCGGGGAGCCTAGAGCGGACGGACCGCGCAAACGAAAGGGGCCGCCTTGCGGCAGCCCCTTCCCGTTCGCAGATCGGGAGATGATGCGACTTAGAACTTGATGATCGCGCCGCCGACGACGACGTCGAGGTCTTCCAGGTCGGCCGGGGCGACGATGCCGCCGTCCACCAGCGTCAGCTCGCCTTCGTAGTGGCGGTAGTAGAGGTAGAGGCTCATCGACGCCGCCGAGAGTTCCTGGACTACGCCGCCGCCGTACATTTCGAGGCCGGTGCTGAACACGTTGGCCGCGCCGCCCGTGTTGTTGGTCGGGTCGGCCGCCGCCACGGTCAGGCGCTCGCTCGCACCGCCGTCGAGGTTGTAGTACTGGCCGAAGACCGTGGTCTTGCCGAGCGGGAACCACTTCTTCTCGATACCCGCTTCGATCGCCCAGAACGTCGTCGTATCGTCGGCGTTGGTGCCGGCGAAGTCGGCGTCGGCGAGCACGGTGTCATCCTCGTGCGCGCCGGCCGAGACGTTCACGTAGATGCCGGTCGGCTCGTGCATGACGCTGACCGAGCCGCCGTACTGGGTGCACTTCGCATCCGGCTGGCCCGGAACGTCGGTGCCGAGGCACTCGAAGAAGGCGCCGTCGGCGTCCGTCGTCGAGTTCTGGCCGTAGGCGAAGCCGGCGGCGAGCTTGAAGTCGCCGAACTCGCCTTTGTAGCGGGCACCGATGTCCCAGTGGTCGTCCGAGCCCCAGCCGGCTTCGAGCGAGAAGCCCGCGAATTCCGGCGAGACGTACCAGATGCCCGGGCGCCGTTCGCCTTCGCCCGGCTGGTCGCCCGTGTGCTTGATCAGGCGGCGCCAGGACACCGCGCTCGTGCCGCCGCCCGGCGTGCGCAGGAAGAGGCCGAGCCCTGAGTCCTCGACGTCGGAATACTTGGCGACGTCCTTGGTGTTGGCGAGGTTGATCTCGGTGACGCCTTCCATAGCCGTGGGCGTCACGCCCATGCTCACCGTGCCGAAGGTCTTGCTCTTCAAGAGCCAGCGCGCATGCCGCACGTCGAGGCCCGTCTCGTCGGGGCCGCCCGTGGGGCTCGTCTGCGTGAAGCGCTTCGAGTTGCCGCCGCGGACGCCGATCTCGAGCACGAAGCCGGCCTTGAGGTCGTCCGTGACCTTGGCGTCGCCCTTGAAGCCGAAGCGCGTGCGCGAGTTGTCGTTCGTGACCTGGTAGGCGTTGCTCTCGAACCCGTCGTCCCAGAACATGACCGCCTCGTTGACCTGGCCGTAGACGGTCAGCTCGACTTTACGGTTGCCCTTGCGCGCCGTCGTGGCCTCGAGCTCCGCGATACGCTCCTCCAGATCGGCGCAGCAATTGCCGCCGAGATCGGCGGCCTGCGCAGTCGCCCCGCCCATCATCAGCAGCCCGGCTGCCGTGAGAAGCGACAGGCGACCTGCCGACATCTTGAAACCCCCAGTCATGCCCAAGTCCTCTCGCATGTTCGCTCCGCCGAACCGGCAGCAGCACCAAACCCCTCCACAGGATCCCTCCCGAACAAGCGCGAACGCCGCCGCAGTGGATCGCCCGTGGACGAGGGCGAGATAAGCTCAAGGCTTGCTGATGCGTAAATACGAAAAGCTTATATGACAGTTTTGATAAGGCGTTGCGTGGTCATGCCGCCACGAACACCATGGTGTTACCTCCTTCACGCGCCGCTTCATGACAGTTTTATGACATTATGACTTACGAATACTTCAAGTCTCCGGGCGTCGCCCGATCTCCTGCGTTTTCGCGCCGGCCCGCGATTGCCGGTTTGTCGGCCGTGTGTAAATTTCCCATCGGAACATGAGGATGCCATGAGCAAGCGATTTGCCGTTGCCGTCGTCGGAGGCGGGCCTGCGGGCCTCGCGGCGGCGCTGGCCGCCGCGGCGGCCGGCACGGAGGTCGGGCTCTTCGCGCCGCCGGCCGTCCAAGGCCCCGGCGCGGACAACCGGACGGCGGCGCTGTTCGCAGGCTCCATCGAGCTGCTCAGGAACCTCTCGGTCTGGGACCGCCTCCAGCCGTTGAGCGCGCCTATTACAGCCATCCGCATCATCGACGACTCGGGTTCGCTGCTGCGCGCGCCCGAGGTCCTCTTTCCGGCCGCCGAGGTCGATCGCGACGTGTTCGGCTGGAACGTGCCCAACGCCGCCCTCGTTTCCGCCCTGACCGAGGCCGTGGCAGCCTCGCCGCTCATCGTCCGGATCGAGACGCGGGGGATCGCGACGGTTTCGACAGCGACGGAGGGCGTCACGCTCACGAGCGAGGACGGCGAGACCTTCGACGCCCGGCTCGTCGCCGGCGCGGACGGCCGCAAGTCGCTCTGCCGGACGGCCGCCGGCATCGAAACGCAAAGCTGGGCGTACGATCAGGCCGCGCTCACCACGTCGTTCCTGCATGCCCGCCCGCACCACGACGTCTCGACCGAATTCCATCGGCCGGCGGGGCCGCTGACGACCGTGCCGTTGCCGGGGCGCGCCTCCAGCCTCGTCTGGGTGGAGCGTCCGGCCGAAGCCCAGCGCCTCGCCGCGCTCGACGAGGCCGGCTTCCGGGCCGAGCTCGAGACGCGGCTGCAGGGGCTGCTGGGGACGATCGGCGACATCCGCCCGCGCTCCGTCTTCCCGCTCTCCGGCCTTTCGGCCCGCACGTTCGGCCAGAACCGGGTGGCGCTCGTCGGTGAGGCCGCCCATGTCATTCCGCCGATCGGCGCCCAGGGCCTCAACCTGGGCCTGCGCGACGGCGCCGCCCTCGCCGATTGCATCGCCGACGCCCTCGCCGAGGGACGCGATCCCGGCGACGCGACGACGCTCGAAGCGTACACGCGGCTGCGCCGGGGAGACGTGGCTTCGCGCATCGCGGCCGTCGATATTCTCAACCGATCGCTGATCTCGGGCATCCTGCCGGTGCAGTTCGCGCGCGGCCTCGGGCTCGTCGCGCTCAAGACCGTTCCGGCGCTGCGCCGGCAGGCGATCCGCGAGGGTCTGCAGCCGTCGCCCGAGATCGCCTCGCTGCTCGCGCCGGGAGGCCTCGCGCTCCTGACGCAGCGCGCCCGCTCGCCAGGGTCCCGCTCGCCAGCCCGGCATTCCGCCGCTTGACGCTGCCCGCGTCCGAGGGCATCCCCGTTCTTGCGCCGATCTTCCAACCCGGCTCATCCTAACCCGGATCGCCCAACCAGGATTGCAATGTCCGCTCCCAGCATCAGCTTCGCACGCGACCTGCAGTTCCGGCTCGAATACGCGCTGTTGCGCGCGATCGTCGGCACGGTGCGGCTGCTGCCGCTCGAAACGGCGACCGCCATCTCCGCCAAGGCGTGGCGGCTGCTCGCCCCGCGCATCAATCCCAAGCGCCACAAGCGCGCGCTCGCCAATCTCGCGATTGCCTTTCCGGAGAGGAGCGAGGAGGAGCGCCTCCGGATCTGCATGGCGCATTGGGAGAACCTCGGCCGGGTGATGGCCGAAACCATGCAGATCGACCGCATCGTCGACGATCCAGACCGCATCCACATCGTCTCGGACCGGCTGTTCCGGCGCTACAAGGACAAGCTCGGCCCCGCGATCGGCGTTTCGCTGCACATGGGCAACTGGGAGCTTTCGATCTGGCCGTTCGTGGCCGCCAACGCCAATCCGGCGGCCGTCTATCGGTCGGTAAACAACCCTTACGTCGATCGTTATCTGCGCTGGCAGCGGCGCAAGCTCTATCCGGGCGGGCTGTTCGGGCGCGGCAAGGTGGAAGGCGAGCACGGCGACGACCAGAAGACCGCGCGCATCCTGACCGACTTCGTGCGCCGCGGCGGTCGGCTGGGCCTCGTCTGCGATCTCTATGACCGCACGGGGCTGCCGGTGCCGTTCTTCGGGCAGGACGCCCGCACGCAGGCGATCGGCGCCATGATCGCGCGGCGTGTCGGCAGCCGGATCTGGATGTCGCGCTGCAAACGCGTCGGCACGTCGTCGAACTTCGAGATCGAGCTCATGGAGCTGCGCGTGCCGCGCACCAAGAACATCGGCGAGGACGTCCGCTGGATCATGGTCGAGATGCAGAAGCAGTTCGAAGCCTGGGTCCGCGATGCGCCGGAGCAGTGGATGTGGTCCAACCGGCGCTGGAGCTGACGCACCGCGCGAGGCCGGGAGATCTGGCAACGATCTCGGGATGCTTGGCAAGCGCTCGGCATTTGGCACGATCGGCGATCAACGCCCATCACAAGGCCGTGTCAGGAGCGCAAGGCGGTTGCCGCATCCGCCGGTGCACTCTCTAATGGGCGCCGTGCATCATCGGATCCCTCATGACAGCCTCCGGAAGGCCATGGCCGCGCTTTGCGTGGCAAGCATGCTTTTCTCGTCCGGTTTTGCAACGGCGGCCCCGGTGTCCACGCCGCGCCCCACCTGCGTCGACGACGCCATGCTGGTGTTCGATGCGTCCGGCTCCATGGCCGCGACCGACTTTCCGGACGGCGCGCCTTCGCGCATGGACCGCGTGCGGCAGGCCCTGACGCGCGTGCTGCCCGCGGCCACGCGCACGCGCCGGCTGGGGCTCATGGTCTACGGGCCGGGTCCGCATTTCGACACCTGCAAGAACGTGACGCTGCAGTTGCCTCCCTCCCCCCACGCCGGCGAGCGCATCATGGCGATGGTCGAGAAGCTGCGCCCGCAGGGGCGGACCGCCCTCGCCTCCTCCGTGGCGCAGGCAGCGCAACTGCTGCACCACAACGACAAGCCCGCCGTCATCGTGGCGCTGACGGACGGAGAGGACACGTGCGGGGGGAATACCTGCCAGCTCGCGCGCGAGCTCAAGTCGCTCGCTCCGGCGATCACCGTGCACGTCATCGGCTACCGCCTGACGCCCATGTCCGGCATCGGACCGGCCTTCGTCGAGCGCTGCCTGGCCGACGAGACCGGCGGCATCTTCGCCACCGTGGAGACGACGGACCAGCTCTCCGATGCCCTCTCCGAGACGCTCGGATGCCCTGCCGTGACGCTGCGGCTGCCGCCTGCGGGCGCCTCTCCCGACTTGCTGCGGCAATAAAAGGCCGCGTTAACCTTTCGGTAACCGTTTCGGTCAAGAGTTCGTTAACTCTTACCGATTTGGCCCGCCATGCCCGCTTTCGACGGTTTGCCGCCTGCGATGACCTCGTCGCTCAACGACGCCCAGAACGACACCGGGCGCGTGGCCTTCTGCGGGCCCTACGTCATCTCCGCCGTCACGGGCTTTCCGATCAGCAAGGTCGAGGCGGCCATCAACGCCTATCGCAACCTGCCGCAGGACCTGCGCTTCCGCGTCAAGGGCACGTACGCGGACGAGGTCGAGAGCGCGCTGGCGGTCTACGGCTACGAGATGGTGCTGAAGGACTCCTTCATGCACCTCGAGCGCAAGAAGCGCCCTTCCGTGCTCGCCTGGATGCAGAAACCGCGCAGCGCCTGGGCGCACTACATCCTCGCCATCCACAAAGGCAAGGAAGGCCACTGGATCCTGATCAAGGGCGTGAAGATGTGCGATACGTTCACCGAGGGCCGGTGGACGTTCGTCGTGGATGGGCCGCATCGCGGGGCGCGCATCATGGAGGTGTTCGAGGTGCGCAAGGCGCTCGAGGTGTAACGCCGGGAACGGCGCGCCATTCGCCGTTCCGCCACCCTCGCCGCCCGAGCAACGCGATGGGTCGCGACCATGACGCCCGAGCTGAAAGAGATCGTGGAGGAGGCGTACGCCGTATTCGGGCGCTATAGGCCCACCGGGCCGACGCTGACTGTCTGCATTTGCAACGTCTGCATGACTCCCGAGACGGAGCGGGAGCTGATCAAGACGCCGCTGCGCGAAATCCCGTCGTTGCTGCTCGCCGAATATACCAACTCCGCGCACGACTGGGACGACGGGCCGGTAGCGCGCGAGATGCGCTATTTCCTGCCGCGCTATTTCGAGCTCATCGCCAACTATGACCCGCCCGACAACATCGGGCTCGACATCTGCCTGCGCCGCATCGGACGTGCGGGCTGGCGCACCAAATGGCCTGTCGAAGAGGAGCAGGTGATCGACCGCTTTCTCGACGCCTTTCTCGTCGCGAGCCTGTCCCGGCTCAAGCTGGCCCATTGGCCGGTCGGCTGGCGGCTGGACTTCGACTTCGGCGACGTGCTCACGATGATCGTGACGGCGGGCGGCCATCTCGACCGCGCGCTCTCGGTGTGGGACGGCGCCGCGGACCCAGCCTCCGCCATTCACATGGCGGCCCTCAGAAGCGACGTTCTCACGCTCAACGGCCGCCCCTGCTTCGACAATCCCTTTCTCGAAGACCATCGCGAGGACGCGGACAAGATCGGCGCCTTCCTGATGCGGCCCGAGGTGGACGCACGGCTCGAAGATGCCTTTTTTACCGTCACCGATCCGCGCCTGCAGAAAATCCTCTCGGACGCTATGGTGAGGTGATGCCTTTGGAGCGCCTGCAATGACCTGGACCCGACCCTCTTTCCTAGCCGCTCTCGGCAGCGCGGCCCTCTTGCTGAGCGCACCCGCGAAGGCGGGCGGCAGCGACCCTCAGGTCGTTCTCGACGAGATCTACGGGCAGGTGGACGCCATGTGCGGCGGCGACGGCAACGGGCCGGCCTACGATATCCTCGCCATCGCCGCGCAGTATTTCGCGCCGGATCTCGCGAAGACGATCGACGCCGACTCGGAGCTCGGCTTCGACGTTCTCGTCGACGGCCAGGACTGCCGGGTGAGCGCGCTCGACCTCAGCGTCGTGGAGAACACCGGCCACACCACCACCGGCCGCGCGGAGTTTCAGAACTTCGGCGAGCGGCGCTCGATCGACCTCAAGATGGCGAAGCGCGGAGAGGCGTGGGAGGTGACGGACATCGTCTACCGGCACCGGCCGTTCTCGCTCCGCGCGGGCGAGTGAGCGGGGCGTATCACGGACACCCTGATCCCGGCCGGACATCGAGGACCATCGCATGCATTCGAGTTCGAGGTTCGTTGCCGCGCTGCCGAGGGCACTTCTTCTGATCGGCTGCCTGGTGCTGCTCACCGCGTGGCGGACCGGGCCGCTCGTCACCTTCTTCGACGAACAAGGGGGGATCGCGCGTGCCGTCGAGATGCTGAGCGCCAAGGCCGGGGCCGAGCGCATCCTCTCGATCGACGCCGGCGAGACCTGGGTGAGCCTCGAGGCCATGGAGCCGTTCAATAACCGGCGCGTCGGCCGGTGGACGCTCAAGAAGGAGAGCGCCGAGCTGTTCGGTTGGCAGCTCCATTGGGAGGAGTTGAACGGGCCCGAGCCGGTGGCGCTCACCCTCGCCGACTCGAACACCGAGGCGAGACTGTTCGATCTCGCCGCTGTCGACTTCGCCGCCACCGACGGCCTGATCAAGGACGCGCTGGCGAAAGCCGCGCTCGAGGATCCGGCAACGGTCAACTCCATCGAGATCCGGCGCCAGCACTTCCGGCTGCCCGCGGCGTTGAGCGGCCACATCCGCTGGAGCGTGGCGGTGCGCAGCGATCGGGAGAGCGCCGTCGTCTTCGCGGACGCCAAGGGCCGCATCGCGGGCGTCGACCTCACCTCCACCAATCGCGGACGAGCGTTCGACCTTCTCGCCGCGCTCGACAGGCTGCCGGAGGCCGCGCGCGACTTCGCGGAGACCGTGGGCAACGGACCCGTGCTGGCCGAGGCCCGCGTCACCTCGCGCTCTGTCGGCTTCAAGACCAAACTCGAGGAGACGACTTCCGACCTCGGCTTCCTCGCTCCCGACCAGCGGCAGACGTTCGACTGGGGCGTCAACGGGCTCACGCGTGGCTCGGGCACCAGCGACTTCTTCGCCCGGAAGCCTGCGTTCGCCGTCACCGAGACGGACTGGAGCCTGGCCCCGGCGCTGGTGCGCAAGGCCAGGGACGCGCTCGACATGGCCGACGCGGCGGTCGACACCATCGAGATCGCCAAGCCGGAGGATCAGCCCGGCGCGCCGCGTCTCGAATGGAACGTCACGCTCAGCAAGAACGGAGAGAAGGGCGTGGCGCGCTTCGACGCGAAGGGCGAGCCCATCCGGATGATGCTGCCCGCGAGCCGGCGCAAGCCGTTCGATCCGCGCGACCCTGTCCAGTGGCCGGCCGTGCTCTCGGAGATCGAAGCGTCGCTCGGCGGCGAAGCGGTCATTGTGGAGATCGTCCTCAGCGCAGGGCAAGTCAGCATCGCGGCCGACGACCCCCAGAACCCGAAGGAGCCCAGCCAATTCCTGCTCGATGAGAACGGGATCAGACGGTTCGGGTCCGCGTCGCTGTTCGAGATGCCGAACCCGCGCTTCTCGGCTTCCGATCTCAAGGCGCTCGATGCGACGCAAATGCGCAAGCTGCAGGAGGCCACCGCCCAGCGCCTCGGGCTCTCGGTCGCCAACATCACGAGCATCGCGATCGCACGGTCCAGCATCGACCCCTCGCCCCAGGGCAACGTGACGGTCGACATTCGCGCGGAGGAAGCGCCGTTCAAGCGCAGCGGGCGCGTGACCTGGGAGATCGACGGGCGCGAGATCAAAGCCTATCCGCCGTAGAGCGACATCTCCCGCTCGCGAAAGGCGCTCGGCGCGACGCCCGTCCATCGCCGAAACGCGCGCGTGAAGTGGGCCGGATCGGCGTAGCCGAGGCGCAGCGCGATCTCGGTGACCGAAAGCGCATCGTCTCTCAAATAGCGCTCGGCGTGACGCTGCAGCACATCCTCGACGATGCGATTGAAGCTCGTGCCCTGGCTCTGCAGGTAGCGTTGCAGCGACCGGCGCGTCGCGCCGAGCTTCGAGGCCACCCAGTCGATGCGCGGATAGCCTTCGTGCATGGCGAGCTCCGCCACCGTCAGGATCGTGGCGAGCAGATCCTCCTTGTCGGGCACGGGCGGCTCGGGCCGCGCCTCGCGCGTTAAGGGCGATGCGGCGAAGCGGGCGTGCGGCCGGTCGAGCAGCGCCCCGTCGAACACGATCGACGACATGGCGCGGCCATGCGCAACGTTGGAGCCGAGGATGCGCTCCAGCTCCGCGCGCGGCTCGCTCCGGGGCAACGCCGTCATCACCACATCCGGCCGCCACTGCGCGCCGGCGTAGACGCGCACCGTATCCATCATGTAGCCGACGCCGAGCAGCTCGTTGTGGTGGCGGCCATCCGTCTCGGGTTCGACGAACTCGATGGACCAGCACACGCGGCCCGTACTGTCCTGGGCCACGTAGAGGTTGGTCGAGGTCTGCAGCATCACGGCGAGGCCGGCGTGGGCGCGCTGCATGGCCTCGCGCAACGTGTCCGCCGCGCACACCCAGGCTCCAAAGGCGCTGAGCGCAGGGCTCTTCACCGCCTGGCCGAGGCGGGCGCCGAAATAAGGATCGCCGGTGTCGCGCGCCGCCCGCTCGAGGAAGCGGAACTGCTCGCGCAACGGCACGACGATTTCAGGCTGCTCGAGCAGGGCGAACGGCAGATCGACGTCGCGCAGCACGCGGTCGATGGACCCGCCCTGCGC
The DNA here is from genome assembly GCA_964386545.1 of uncultured Hyphomicrobium sp. GTDB lineage: Bacteria > Pseudomonadota > Alphaproteobacteria > Rhizobiales > Hyphomicrobiaceae > Hyphomicrobium_C. Next base: position 5,970 of record CAYLSI010000057.1, on the reverse strand, counting down.
GTCCATGAACTCGGCAATGGGGCCGAGCGAGCTGGCCCTCGTAAACCCTGAAAGCCGCGTTGCCATCGGATCGACCAAAGTTGCTCCGTGCGTGGCGCAAAATGGCAAGCGTCAGATCCGGGAACAAGTCACGTTGCCGTTATGGAGATCACCCTCCCCCGCGCGGCCTTGCCCGGCCGCGGCGGCGAAACCCGACGGAGACAACGCACCGATGGCCACGCTTCCCTTCGACACGCGCAACCTCACCTGGAACACGATCGACGGCTTCGACCACATTGCCTTCCACGTCTGCAACGTGGACGAGGAGAAGCGGATCGTCGACATCCTGTTCAAGTTCGACGCGAACTCCAAGATCGCGCTGCACCGGCATGTTCCGGATTACATCACGCTGGTGCTGCAGGGCGAACTGCGCCTCTATCGCGCCGACGGCACGCTGACCGAGATCCGGCCGGTGGGCAGCTATGTGGTGGGACGCGGCGGCGGCGAGCCGCACACGGAAGGCGGCGGCGACCAGGACGTGATCGCGCTCTTCAGCAATCGCAACGTGGAGAGCGTCGTCTACGAGATCCTCGACCCGGACCTCAACGTCGTCGCGACGTTCGGCATCCCCGAGTTCAAGGCGCTGATGGCGCAGCAGACGCCGCAGCCCACGACGCGGGTGGCGTGATGTCGTTCTGATGATGTGAAAGCAGGGCCGCGCCCGCCCCCTCACCCCGTCCCTCTCCCCAGGGGGAGAGGGGGTCTGTCGAGCAAGACGTGGCGCCTTGCGCTCCCCTCACCCCAGGGGAGAGGGAGCTGTCGAGCAAGAAGGGTAGCGTCTTGCGCCCCCTCCCCCCTTGGGGGGAGGGACGGGGTGAGGGGGCACTGCGCTATCCATGCGATCCAGGTCGGAAAGAGCCGCAAAGAAAACGACCCCGATCGATGCATCGGGGCCGTTCCGAATTCGAATCCATGGCAACGCGGGCGGATTACGCGATTGTCTCGGCTTCCTTCTTCCGCAGAGAGCCTTGCGCAATCGGGAGGAGTGTCTGGATCCCGGCCTGCGCCGGGATGACGTTGGCATGCGGGCTGACCGACTAGCATAAATCCGACGTCACTCCGGCGTCATGGCGAAGCCATGCTCCGCATGGACGGGCGAAGCCATGCTGCGCATGGACGGCCGGAGTCCCGACACGTTGCCGTATTCCCTCGCGGAGCCAGCGTCGCATGGATGGCGAAGGGCCAGGGTGAGCCGCGTCGCCCAGTATTCCGGCAGATAGCGGCCCGCCTGGCGCATCGGCCAGATCGGCGACGCATCGAGCACCTGGCCGTGAAACGGTGCCGGAAACTTCCGTTCGCTCTGCGCCTTTGCACGAAGCCATCCGGTGAGGGAGCGGCGACGATCCGGCAAATGAAAACGGCCCCACGCGGGTGCGAGAGGCCGTTTCGAAATTCGTGTCGGAAGATGCGAATTACGCGTTCGCCTCGGCTTCCTTCTCGGCCTCGTGGCGGGCCTTGTCCTCGGCGCCCTTCACGCTCTCGTCGCGGTCGACGAGCTCGATGACGGCGCGCGGGGCGCTGTCGCCATAGCGGAAGCCGGCCTTCAGAACGCGCGAGTAGCCGCCGGCGCGGTTCTTGTAGCGCGGACCGAGCACGTCGAAGAGCTTCTTGACCTGGTCCTCGTCGCGCAGGCGGGCTGCGGCGAGGCGGCGGGAGTTGAGGTCGCCGCGCTTGGCGAGCGTGATGTACTTGTCGATCACGCGCTTCAGGTCCTTCGCCTTCGGCAACGTGGTGACAATCTGCTCGTGCTTGATGAGGGCAGCCGCCATGTTCGAGAACATGGCCTGGCGGTGGGCACTGTCGCGGCCGAAGCGGCGACCAAGCTTCTTGTGGCGCATAGGTCTATCTCTCTTTTCGCTCTCGGTTATTACGGGGAGGTTCTTCGGCCTCACCTCGTTCGTGGGTTCAGGGCAGCGGATTTTGATCCCGCTGCCCTTTCACCAAACCTATTTCATTCGGACCGATGATTCACGCCTCAGGCTAATAGGGCCTGCAGCGATCATGGTCCTAGTATTGATCCTCGAAGCGCTTCGCCAGCTCCTCGATGTTGTCCGGCGGCCAGTTCGGCACTTCCATGCCGAGGTGCAGGCCCATGCCGGCCAGAACTTCCTTGATCTCGTTGAGCGACTTGCGGCCGAAGTTCGGCGTGCGCAGCATCTCGGCTTCCGTCTTCTGGATCAGGTCGCCGATGTAGACGATGTTGTCGTTCTTCAAGCAGTTGGCCGAGCGGACCGAAAGCTCGAGCTCGTCCACCTTCTTGAGAAGCGCGGCGTTGAAGGCGAGCTCCGGATGGCGGCTCTCCTCGACGGCCTTCTTCGGCTCCTCGAAGTTGATGAAGACGGCGAGCTGGTCCTGCAGGATGCGGGCGGCGAGCGCCACGGCATCCTCGGCCTTGACCGAGCCGTCGGTCTCGATGGTCATCGTCAGCTTGTCGTAATCGAGGATCTGGCCCTCGCGCGTGTTCTCCACCTTGTAGGAGACCTTCGTCACGGGGGTGTAGAGGCTGTCGACGGGGATCAGGCCGATCGGCGCATCGTCCGGGCGGTTGCGATCGGCGGCGACGTAGCCCTTGCCCATGTCGGCCGTGAACTCCATGCGGATCTGCGCGCCCTGGTCGAGGTGGCAGATCACGTGCTCGGGGTTCAGGATGTCGACGTCGGAGCCGGCCTCGATGTCGCCGGCCTTGACGGGGCCGGGGCCTTCCTTCTTCAGCACCATGCGCTTCACGCCATCCGAGTGGATGCGGAGCGCGATCTCCTTGATGTTGAGGATCATGCTGGTGACGTCCTCGCGGACGCCCGGGATCGACGAGAACTCGTGCAACACGCCGTCGATGTGGACGGTCTTGATGGCCGCGCCCTGGAGCGAGGAAAGCAGCACGCGGCGCAGCGCGTTGCCGAGCGTCATGCCGAAGCCACGCTCCAGCGGCTCCGCGACGATCGTCGCGATGCGCGTGCGATCACGGCCCGGGACAATCTCGAGCTTCGACGGCTTGATGAGGTCTTGCCAGTTCTTCTGTAGTACGTTCGTCACGGGGGGTCCTCGTAGCGGTTATTGGCGCCGCCTCGCCGGCCGGCGGCACGCTTCCAACAGAGGATGAGCTCAGGATCCGGGAACAGGCGCGTGGCGCGCTAGTCCGCCTGCCCGGAAACCCAGAACTCGCTTGACTTAGACGCGGCGGCGCTTGCGCGGCCGGCAGCCATTGTGGGGGATCGGCGTCACGTCGCGGATCGACGTGATCTGGAAACCAACCGACTGCAGCGCGCGGAGCGCCGACTCACGGCCCGAGCCGGGGCCGCAGACTTCAACCTCGAGCACCTTCATGCCGTGCTCCATGGCCTTCTTGCCGGCATCCTCGGCGGCCATCTGAGCGGCGAAGGGGGTCGACTTGCGCGAGCCCTTGAAGCCCATGGTGCCCGACGACGACCAGGCGAGCGTGTTGCCCTGCGCGTCGGTGATGGTGATCATCGTGTTGTTGAACGAGGCGTTCACGTGCGCCACGCCGGAAGTGATGTTCTTCTTCTCCCGGCGGCGAACTTTCGTGCGCTGTGCTTCTTTCGCCATTTTCTGGTAACTCCCAATGCCCGCACCACGGGCTAATCACGTTCGCTGTCGCGAGACAGCCTTTAAGCTTTCTTCTTGCCGGCGATCGGCTTCGCCGGGCCCTTGCGGGTGCGCGCGTTGGTGTGCGTGCGCTGGCCGCGCACGGGCAGACCCTTGCGGTGGCGCAGGCCGCGGTAGCAACCGAGGTCCATCAGGCGCTTGATGTTCATCGCGACGTCGCGGCGGAGGTCGCCTTCGACGACGTAGTCGCGGTCGATCGTTTCACGAATCTGGAGCACTTCCGCGTCGGTGAGCTGGTTGACGCGACGCTCGGCGGGGATGCCGACGCGCTTGCAGATCTCTTCTGCGAACTTGGGCCCGATCCCATGGATGTACTGAAGCGCAATCAGAACGCGCTTCTGAGTCGGGATATTCACACCAGCTATACGAGCCACGTCGGTCTCCTGGAGGCTTCTTCCTGGGCTGCGCGAACGAGGTCACGCGACAGCAACTGTCTCATTTTCAACGAAAAAACACGGAACGGTCTGATCCGGGCGAATGTCGCCGCACGGAGCAGGCCTTCCGTTCCATCGTCCTGAAAGCGCGGTGTTGTAGCTTGGTCATAATACTTCGTCAACCTGCGCCTTGATCTCGAACCAACTTTTCGTCACGCGTCACGCATCGCCCAGAAGCTGGTCGATCTGGGCGGCAACCTCCGTGATCGGAGCCATGCCGTCGATCGTCTTCAGTTTACCCTGGGCGAAATAGTAGCCAATCAGCGGGGAAGTCTCGCGATAGTAGGCCAGGAGGCGGGTCTTCAGGGCCTCGGCGTTGTCGTCGGCGCGGACCGTGCCACCCGCTGCGATTGTATCGGCAGCTCGCTTTTCGATGCGCGACAAAAGCGCGCTGTCGTCGACTTTGAGCTCGATGACCATGTCCAGGATCGTGCCCTTGGAATCGAGCAGCGCGTCCAGGGCGGCCGCCTGCTTCAGCGTGCGCGGGAAGCCGTCGAGGATGAAGCCGCCCGCGCAGTCGGGCTCGGCGATGCGGTCCGAGATGATGCCGATGACGATCTCGTCCGAGACGAGGCCGCCACTCTTCATGATCGCCTCGGCCTTGCGGCCCACCTCGGTGCCGGCCTTCACGGCGGCGCGCAGCATGTCACCCGTCGAGAGCTGAACCAAGCTGCGGCGCTTGGCGAGGTTTTCCGCCTGCGTTCCCTTACCCGCGCCCGGTGGTCCCAGTAGAATTAGCTTCATCGTCTCCCCCGCGGGCTCGTCGCGCCCCTGAGCTTCGCCTTCTTGATGAGCCCTTCATACTGGTGCGCCAGCAGATGGCTCTGGATCTGAGCCACAGTATCCATGGTGACGCTCACTGCAATAAGGAGCGAGGTGCCACCAAAGTAGAAGGGGATGCCCGCGTAGGCTGTGAGGATCTCGGGCATGACGCAGACCGCGGCGAGGTAGATGGCGCCGACGACGGTGATGCGAGTCAAAACGTAGTCGATGTACTCGGCCGTCTTTTCGCCGGGGCGGATGCCGGGAATGAAGCCACCGTGCTTGCGCAGGTTGTCGGCCGTGTCCTTCGGATTGAACACGACAGCCGTGTAGAAGAACGCGAAGAAGACGATCAGCGCCACGTAGATCGCGATGTGCAGGGGCTGGCCGTTGCCGAGCGAGGCAACGATCGTCTGCAGCCACTCGGGGCCGCCGCCCTGGGCCGACGAGAACTGCGCCGCCGTGATCGGCAGCAGCAGCAGCGACGAGGCGAAGATCGGCGGAATGACGCCCGAGGAGTTCAGCTTCAGCGGCAGATGCGAGGCATCGCCCTGGAACACGCGGTTGCCGACCTGTCGTTTCGGATACTGGATCAAGAGCCGTCGCTGGGCGCGCTCGATGAATACGATGGCGGCGACGACGACGAGCATCAGCGTGATCAGCGCCAGCAGCAGGAACGTCGAGAGTGCGCCGGTGCGGGCCATCTCGAAGAGGCCGACGAGCGCGGACGGAAGACCGGCGACGATGCCGGCGAAGATGATCAGCGAGATGCCGTTGCCGACGCCGCGCTGCGTGATCTGCTCGCCGAGCCACATCAGGAACATGGTGCCGCCGACCAGCGTGATGACGGTCGTGGCGCGGAAGAACCAGCCGGGATCGGTCACGACGGCGCCGGCCTGCGAGCGCGATCCTTCGAGGCCGATGGCGATGCCGTAGGCCTGGAAGGCGGCGAGGACGAGCGTCAGATAGCGGGTGTACTGGTTGATCTGCTTGCGGCCGGACTCGCCTTCCTTCTTCAACGCATCCAGCTTCGGCGACATCGAGGTCATGAGCTGGATGATGATGGAGGCCGAGATGTACGGCATGATGTTCAGGGCGAAGATCGCCATAC
>CAYLSI010000056.1:0-17118 GCA_964386545.1 uncultured Hyphomicrobium sp. | reverse complement strand
CCTGCTCCGGCTGACGTCTCCGTGCAGGGTACACGTCAATGTTTAGCGTTCGCTCAATGAACCCGCCCTGAGTGCTCCTGTCAGAAACCGTTCATGTCGGCCGGGCAGGCGAAGTCACGCGGCCACCCAAGCGAGCCAGTCCGGCGGCTTTGCGGCCTGCCGGAGGCATTTCGGGGAAAACGGGATTATGTCGCGCGCCGTGACCGGAGAGCCGCACCCGGCTCGGCGCAAGGCGTGGCGGATCAGCGATAGCTGCGCGTCGGCGCGCGGAACGGGCCGCTGAATTTCAGGCCGAGCTTGCCGTCGCGCCGCCACTGAACGGTGCACGGCACCTCTTTGTGGTCGCTCGGGATGTAGAGAAGCACGTTGCCCGAGATGAGGCTCGCCTTGACGTTGGCGTCCCAGATCTGGATCGCCGCGCCGAGCGCGGTGAGGTCGACGACGGTGCAGGCCCGCGCCGCGATCATGCCCTCGGACGCGACGAAAGCATCCAGTAGCCGCTGGCGTTTGCGCTCGAGGCTGCGACGGGGGCGGTCGGGCGAGGCTGCGGCGGACCGTGCGCGGCCGGCCTGCGGAAGCGGCCACCCGAGCGCCGAATAGATTTTCTGCAAAATCTGATTCATGGGGCGATGAAGGTTCGGCGAATAAAGGTCAGTCAACCAATCAAATATGATTAGGACGAGAAGATTGAGAAACACATAACGGCTTTTCAGTCCGGAACGAGACAGCGTTCAAAAAGCATGAAGAGAGAACGTCGATTTGGAAATAAAGAATTCATGTAAAGTGTGTACGTTTTGTCGCAACCAACGAATTTAGCGACAAAAATAGGTGTCGACATGATGCGCCTGCAAGCGGCGATGAAACGGATGCGCCTCGAAACGCTGATTTCCGTTCTGACGATTGCCGCGGTTGTCGTGGCGACGGCCGGCCTGATGCTGATCGTACGTCTGCAGCTCGCCGCCGACGCCAAACAGAAAGCCATCCAAAATCAGCACCTTTCGTTGCGCGTCGGGGCCGAGTTGCTCCGCACGGTGCACCCCGCCACCAAGGTCGTCTGGTCCGCCGATGGCAACGTCGAAAAGATCGTGATGGACCGGGTGCCGTCCGACATGAATTTCGCGCTCGTCGATTCCATGACGCGCATGATCGGCGAGCCGGTGACCATTTTCTCCTACGATGCCGCGAAACGCGACTTCCAGCGCGTCTCGACGACCATCACCGTCGCGGACGGCGCGCGGGCGGTCGGCACGTGGCTGGGCCAGGCCAGCGCAGCCTATGCACCGGTCATGGAAGGCAAGGCCTATAGCGGCGCCGCCGACATTCTCGGCACGCCGTATTTCACGGTCTATTTCCCCATCGAGGACGGCGCCGGCAACGTGATCGGCATCTTGTTCGCAGGCACCGAGCAGGCGGCCGTGTTCGAGCTCGCCGCCGCGTTGGAGAAGAAGATCCTTCTCGCCGCCGGCATCCTGCTGCCGCTGATGGCGCTCGTGGGCTTCGCCGTTTCGCGCCGGCTGACGCGGCCGATCCCCACGCTTGCCGACGTCATGGCGCGCCTGGCCAAAGGCGAAGCGACGGCCGACATCCCCTTCACGGACCACGAGAACGAGGTCGGAGAAATGGCCCGCGCCGTGGCGATCTTCCGCGACAACAGCCGCGAGCGCGCCAAGCTCGAGACGGATCGCGAGCGCGAGGCCGCCCGCAGCCGGGCCCGCCAGCACGCTCTCGAAGCGCTCATCGAAAGCTTCAAGGCGGAATCCGCCGAGGCGATCGAGGCCCTTTCCGTCATGGCCGGCGATCTCGAGCACACGGCCGAGGCCTTGCAGCACATCGCGTCCGGAACCAACGAGCGCGCCCAGAGCGTCGCCCAGACATCGGACCAGGCCTCCGAGAACGTCGGCACCGTCGCCGCGGCCGCCGAAGAGCTGACGGCGTCGATCGCCGACATCGGCAACCAGATCAACGAAGCGCTGAGCAACGTCAGCTCGACGAGCTCCAAAACCATCTCGACCAACGAGCGCATGGCGGAGCTGCGCGAATCCGCCCGCGAGATCGGCGAGGTCGTCACGTTGATCCGCGACATCGCGGGGCAGACGAACCTACTCGCCCTCAACGCCACCATCGAGGCCGCGCGCGCAGGCGAAGCCGGCCGCGGCTTCGCCGTGGTGGCCACCGAGGTCAAGACGCTGGCCATGCGCACGGCCCAGGCGACCGAGAGCATTTCGGAGCGCGTCGCCACCATCCAGAGCGCCACCAGCCAGGCCGTGAACGCCATCGCCGAGATCGCCGACCGCGTGTCGCAGGTGAGCGGCATTACAACTCAAATCGCAGCCGCGGTGTCGCAGCAGGGCGCGGCCACGGCGGAGATCAACACGAGCGTCCACCACGCCGCGGGCGACACGCGTCATGTCAGCGAGACCATCGCCGGCGTGACGGAGGCCGCGGCCTCCACGTTCACATCGGCGCGCCAGGTGCTCGAAACGAGCTCCAAAGTGAGCGCGCAGACCAAGGCGCTCAACGGCCGGATCGAGCGTTTCCTCGCCGGCGTCTCGGCCGCCTGAAGCCCCATTTTTCATGCCGGATCCGAACGTCCTCGGTGCGCCACGTGCGTGCCGGGGCGAGTTGCGGCGTGCCGCGCCGAGATAAGATGAAAAATGAGAAAACAAAAACAATACACTGTTATTTAAGGTAATAACGCCAGGATGATCCTCGGCGCATTCGAAGCCGGATTGCCCAATCCGTGGTCGTGCGCGTGCGTGTCTTTCGCAGAGTAAGTTTCGGGGAACATCCTATGACCTTGTCGGTCCGCAACGTGATGATCGGGATCATCGCATCGGTTTTGGCCGCCCTGTGCGGCATCGGCGCAGTGGGGCTTTGGCAGCTCCGCGCGATCAATCACAACGTCGCCCAGTTGGGCGGAAACTGGCTGCCGTCCGTGGAAGCCTCGCTGCATCTCGCCGTCGATTACGCCACGATGCGGCGCCTGGCCTCGGCGCATGTCGTGGCCGACGATGACGCCGCCATGACGGCGATCGAAGGCGAGATGACCAAGCTCGCCGAAACGCTGGATAAGGGCATCAAGACGTACGAGAGCCTGCTGACGCACGACGATGAGCGCGCGAATTTCAACGCGTTCGTCGCCGCCAACGCATCCTATCGCGCCGGGCGCACGCGCCTGATCGAGCTGTCGCATGCCGGCCGCAAGGACGAGGCCGAGGCGCTCCTCAACGGCGAAATGCGCGCGAGCGCGCTCAAGGTGACCGAGCTGCTCGCCGCGGCCGTGGCCATGAACGAGAAAGGCGCTGCCGACGAGGTCGACGTGGCGCAGTCCACCTACGGTTTCGCCGTTGCGCTGCTCGCCGCCGCCATGGGCGTCGGCGTGCTGCTCGGCGTCGGCGCCATCGCCTTCATGATGCGGCGCGTCCTCGAGCCCGTCGGCCAGATGACCGATGCCATGGGCATCCTCGCGAACGGCGATACCACGGTCGAGATTCCGGGCGTCGGCCGCCCGGATGAAATCGGCCAGATGGCGTCCGCCGTGCAGGTGTTCAAGGACAACATGATTGCCGCCGAGAATTTCCGCACCGAGCGGGCGGAGACGGAAAAGCGCAACGCGGCGCGCCGCCGGGCCGAAATGCTCGAGCTCGCCGATCGCTTCCAGAGAGCCATCGGCGGGATCGTCGAGACCGTGTCGAGCGCCTCGGGCCAGCTCGAGCACGCCGCCACCGCGCTGACCAAGAACGCCGACACGACCCAGCAGCTTTCGACGATGGTGGCGGCCGCCTCCGAGCAGACCAGCGCCAACGTGTCGGGTGTCGCGGCGGCGTCCGAGCAGCTCGCTTCGACCGTGAGCGAGATCAGCCGCCAGGTCCAGCAGTCGAGCACCATCGCCAACCAGGCCGTGGACCAGGCGACGCGCACCAACAACCGCGTGAGCGACCTTTCCAAGTCCGCCGAGCGCATCGGCGACGTGATCGGCCTGATCAACACCATCGCCGGGCAGACCAACCTGCTTGCGCTCAACGCCACCATCGAGGCCGCACGTGCGGGCGATGCGGGCAAGGGCTTCGCGGTGGTTGCTCAGGAGGTGAAGGCGCTCGCGGCACAGACCGGAAAGGCCACCAGCGAGATCGCCGCGCAGATCGCCGGCATGCAGACGGCCACCAACGAGGCGGTCTTCGCCATCAAGGAGATCACCGAGACCATCAACAAGATGTCGGAGATCTCGGGCGCCATCGCCGCCGCCGTCGAGCAGCAGGGCGCGACGACCAGCGAAATCAGCCGCAACGTCATGGAAGCGGCCCGGGGCACCTCGGACGTGGCCGTCAACATCGCCGATGTCAGCAAGGGCGCGACGGAGACGGGGGCGGCTTCGAGCCAGGTCCTGTCGTCGGCACAGCGCCTGACCTCCGAAAGCAACAGCCTGCGCCAGGAGGTCGACTCGTTCCTGGCGACCGTCCGCGCGGCCTAAGCGGCCGGAGCACGACGAAAAACGAACGGCCCGTCTCGCAAGAGGCGGGCCGTTTTTCGTTCTGCCGCACAAAAAAAGAAAACCAGCCGAAGCAGGGCTCCGGCCGGCAGCAAATAGCGATGACGATGTCGGCCGTTCCGTACCGGCCGGCGCGCTGCCGGTTCTTACGGGCCGTCGATGTGGACGACCATCGCGCGCGCCTCGGACTTGAGCGTGGCGAGCTCGAGGCGCATGTCGCTCGATGCGCGCACCGATGCGCCGTCGCGCGGGCTGGCCGCCGACAGAGAGCCCAGCACCAGCAACGGGACGAGCGCGAGCAGAAGACCGCCGCGGACAGGAGATTTCAGCATACCGGGAGCTCCCTCGGAAAAAGATCGGGAGAGCCTGCCATGGATCCGGTGAGAGCCGCCTTAACCCGGAGGCTGCGCGCAGACGGAAATTCCGAGTACGGTTGAAGCGGCGTTAATCGCCCTTGCGGCGGCTCATGAACGCGAGGCGCTCGAACAGATGCACGTCCTGCTCGTTCTTGAGCAGCGCGCCCGCGAGCGGCGGAATGATCTTGCGCGCTTCGGTCTCGCGCAGCACCGCTGGATCGATGTCCTCGTTGAGCAGCAGCTTGAGCCAGTCGAGAAGCTCCGACGTCGACGGCTTCTTCTTGAGGCCCGGCATCTCCCGCAGGTCGTAGAAGACGCGCAACGCGTCCGACACGAGCCGGCTCTTGAGACCCGGGAAATGCACCTCGACGATCTGCGCCATCGTGTCGGGGTCGGGGAACTTGATGTAGTGGAAGAAGCAGCGGCGCAGGAACGCGTCCGGCAGCTCCTTTTCGTTGTTGGACGTGATGATCACGACGGGCCGCACGCCCGCGCGCACCGTCTCGCCGGTCTCGTAGACGAAGAACTCCATGCGATCGAGCTCCTGCAGGAGGTCGTTCGGGAACTCGATGTCGGCCTTGTCGATCTCGTCGATCAGCAGCACCGGCCGCTCGGCGGAGACGAAGGCGTCCCACAGCTTGCCGCGCTTGATGTAGTTGCGGATGTCCTTGACCCGCTCGTCGCCGAGCTGTCCGTCGCGCAGGCGCGAGACGGCGTCGTACTCGTAGAGACCCTGCTGGGCCTTGGTGGTGGACTTGATGTGCCACTCGATCAGGGGGGCGCCGAGCGCACGCGCGACCTCCTGGGCCAGCACCGACTTGCCCGTGCCCGGCTCGCCCTTGATCAGCAGCGGCCTCTGCAACGTGACGGCGGCGTTGACGGCGACCGTGAGATCTCGCGTTGCGACATAGCGCGAGGTGCCCTCGAAGCGCTGCTGGCCGTTGTCCGTCATCATTCTGCCTCCGGTTGCCGGAGCGCCCCTCATAGAGGCGCGGTTGCAACGCCACAATACGGCGTCGGGCCGCAACGCCGGGGAGACCGCCAAAAAACCCGTGTCATTGCAAGATCCTGGGGACAAGTTCTGCGGCGAGCCGCCCTCTGCGGCAAATCGTTCGCAATATCCGTCACTTGCGCCCCGAATCCCCGTACACCGTTTAAGAGTTAAGCAGCGGATATTCTTGACAGAAGAGCCCGCGACCGCCAAGAGAGCCACGCCGAACTTCGGGACGGTCGTGTCGGGCGCGGAGGGCGGCGGCAGAAATGCCAGGGCAGGCCCGTATTGGAGGCCCCGAATGAGCAAGAAGGCCAAGGCGAAGCCGGTCAAGACGAAGGCCGTGCCCAAGAAACCGGCCGTGAAGGCGAAAGCCGCCGCTCGGCCGGCGAAGAAGACCCTCAAGACCAAGCCGGTCCGTCCTTTGGCGACAGCCGCCAAGGCCAAATCATCGGCCCGGACGTCGTCCGCCCAGAAGTCTTCGGCGCAAGCGAGCCCAGCCAAGTCGTCGGCCGTGAGGACGGCAGCCAAGCCTGCCTCTTCCAGCAAGACCAAACCGAGGACCCAAGCCATCGAGAAGACACAGGACAAGAAGCTCACGGCCAAAGCCGGGGTTTCGACCATCGTACTGCCGCCGGACTATCGCCCTTCCGAGGACGAGCCGTTCATGAACGAGAAGCACCGGGCGTACTTCCGCCAGAAGCTCCAGACCTGGAAGGAGGAGATCATCCGCCAGACCAAGGAGACGCTGGCGGGCCTGCACGAGGACTCGGCCCAGCACGCCGACCTCGCCGACCGCGCCACATCGGAAACGGACCGCGCGCTCGAGCTGCGCGCCCGCGACCGCCAGCGCAAGCTGATCGCCAAGATCGACGCCGCCCTCGCGCGCATCGAGGACGGCACGTACGGCTATTGCGAGGAGACCGGCGAGCCGATCGGCCTGAAGCGTCTCGACGCCCGTCCGATCGCGACGCTGTCGCTCGAAGCTCAGGAGCGCCACGAGCGCCGCGAGCGCGTCTACCGCGAGGACTGACCGCGTCAGGTCCCGCGATTGCGGGGGGAAGGATCGGAGAGCGGGAAGCCGGCCTAGGGTGTGAACTCATTATGGATGGTGCATTGACGCGAGGACTTTCGTGTTGCCGGCAGGAGCGGAGGCGCCGCAAACCTCATGGTTTGCAAGCCTTCGCGACGAACCGGCGGCGCGAAAGGACCGCGCCCCTGCGGGGTGGTCCAAAACAAGCCAATGGCGGCGTCAAAGCGCTGGCCCGATGCGCAGGCATCGCGCTGCGCGCTTTTCCTGGCCCTTGGCTTGTTTTGAACCATCAATGCGCCATCCATAGTGAGTTCACACCCTAACGCGCCCGCTCTTCCGCAAGGCGCGTGAGCAGGCTGCGCACGGAATCGAGATCGCGCAGGTGCACGTCGCTCTGCGCATGGGCCATCTCGACGCCCGCGTCGCGCAGCGTCTTGAGGATCCGGAACCGCAGGTCGCTCTGCACGGCCGCCGCCTTCGTCACGTCCGGCACCACCGTGCCCAATGAGAATTCGAGCCCGTTGAGACCCAGGTTTTCGAGCGCCACGCTCGGCGCCGGGTGCTGCAGCACGCCGGGGCATTCGGCGCCGACCTTGAGCAGCAGGTCGCGCACCTGCTCGGCATCCGCCCGGCCGCTGACGGTCACGCGCACCGTCGCCGTGCCGAGCGCATTGCGATGCGTCCAGTTCGTGACCTTCGACGTCACGAGCTCGGAGTTCGGAACGATGAGGCTCGCCTTGTCGAGCGTCTCGATCTCCGTCGAGCGGACGGAGATGCGCCGCACGTACCCTTGGGAATCGCCGACCGCGACGCGGTCCCCGACCTTGATCGGCCGCTCGACGAGCAGGATCAGCCCCGACACGAAGTTGTTGACGATCGACTGCAGGCCGAGGCCGATGCCGACCGACAGCGCGCCGGCGACGATCGCGAAGCTCGTGATGTCGACGCCGCTGTAGGAGATCGCCGCGAGCACCGCGATGATGAAGCCCGCATATCCCACCGCCGTGTGGATGGAGTTCGCGATGCCCTGGTCGATGCGCTTGGAATTGAGAAAGCCCGCGTCGAGCCAGCGCTGGACGAGCCGCGTCACGAACACGAGCGCGAGGAACAGCAGCGCGGCCAGCATGATGCGCGCGAACGAGATCCGGAACTCGCCGATCTGGAAGCCGAACACGGCGGCGCGGATCCACGACAGCGCCTCCTGCAGCGTATAGCCCCAGGTGAGGAGGATGAGCGGCACCGCGGCCAGCGCCAGCGCCACGTTGAGCAGTACCGAGATCGCGCGCGTGACGAAGATGCTCTGGGCGGGCTCGAGGCCCGCGCGCTCCTGCAGCACGGTTTCGAACGGCTTGATCCCCGTGCCCGGCGCGCCCAGCATCGCGCGGATGGCGAGGTGGAAGACGAGCACCACCGCGATCGCGCTGCCCGTGACGACGACCTGCTGCGTGATGAAGCGCCCGAGCCCGATGTAGCCGAGCAGCGTCAGCGTCAGGATCGCGACGGCCGCTATCAGGATCGGCAGCTTCAGAAGGAACGGCTTGAGTGGCGAGACCGCCGCGGCCGACTGCACCGCCACCTGTCCGTCCGGCCCTCCCGCGGGAGCCGCCGTCGCGGTCTTCGGCTCGAAGCGGGTCTTGACGAGCGCGAGCATCAGGAGGCCGATCGCGAGGCACGCGAGCGCCGTCTCCATGATGCTGATCGAAAGCGGGATGTAGAGCCGCGCGATGACCTCTTGCAGCACGAGGTCGAGCGAGAAGACCGCGGCGATGCCGCCGATGATGGTGGTCAGCGTGCGCGCCGCGGACGTCGAGAGGTTGACGAGCCGCCACGCCGGCCGGCGCGGCTGCAGAATGGCGCGCGTCATGGCCGAGACGGCGATGAAGATGATCGCCGCCGGAAACGCGGTCTCGGCGATCTTGCCGATCTCGTTTCGCAATAGATCGAGCGCGTCGAGCCCTGCGCCGAAGGCGGCCAGCGACACGAGCCCCGGCACGGCGAGCAGCGGCGCCATCCATCCGACGGTGGCGGCCTGCGCGAAGAACCCTGGCGGCTGGTCGCGCGGCGTGTCGAGCTGGCGGGCGAGCAGGCGGCGCACGAACGCGACGAGCGCCACCATGAGCAGCAGCACGCCGCCGACGAGCGCGGCGAGCGCCGGGCCCTTGCGCGCGGCGAGCTGCGACCACTCCGACAGCGTTTCTGCAACCTGGCGCGAAGCGCCGGGCAGGTCGCGCATCAGGCTTTGCCACGTGGCCGGCGCGGCGGGCGAGGGGCCGCGCTTCAGGACCTGCGAGGCGAACAGCTCCTGGCGCGCCTGCTGCAGCGTGTCGCGCAGTTGGTGGGCGCGCACGACCGTGAGTTCGATGTTCTTGAGCGCGCCGTCGATTTCCGCGGCTTTCGCGTTGAGCCGCGCGCGCTCCTCCATGACGTTGGCGGCTTCCGGCGCTGCGTCCTTCGCGGGCGCCGGTCCGAGCTGGTCGATCTGCTGCTTGATGGCGGCGCTCTTCGGCGCCAGGGCATCGCGCGCGGCCTTGGCGGCATCGAACACGCCGGACAGCTCGGCCCGCAGCCGCGCCAGCTCCTCGTCGTCGTCGAGGCTGCGCTCGACGGCCTTTTCGAGCCGCTCGATGTCGCTCTTGAGCTGCGTGACGGGCCGCTGCATGTCCTCGAGCTCGCGCTGCTCGGCGGGGCTGAGGACGGGAGGAGGCGGCTCTGCGGGCGCGGGCGGCGCGGCAGGCGGCGCGTTGGTGTCGGCAGGAGCTTGCGGCGTCGGCGCGACAGGCGTCGCCGGGCTCTGCGCCACAGGCGCCGCCGGGCTCGCGCCCTGGGCCATGGCACCGGACCATGCGCCGCCCGCCATCAGCGTCATGAGAACGAGCCGGAGCAGGATCGCGCGGAAAAGCGGGTGGAGGACCTTCATGGATCAGCCGCGCGATACGGACGAGGCGGAGGCCGGCCCGGCGGCGGGCGCGGGCGGCGCGCCGATCCCGGTCTCGATGATCACGTCGACCGGGCCGCCCGTCATGATCAGGTGCTCGACGTCGTCGCGGCGCACCAGGATGAGGCGCCGACGCCCGTCGATGTTGAACTGCTCGCTGATCGAAAGGCGGCGCTCGGGCTTGGGTCCGAAAAGGCCCCCGATGGCCTGCGCGGGGCCGGCCCCGGAGGCATAGGAACGGACGAGGAAAGCGCCTCCGATCGTGACGACCGCAAGCGCAACCACGATCGCGAGATAATAGAGGATATCCAACATGAATCCGCCGTCCGGCTAAGATTAAAACTGAGTTGCGAGGCGTCCCACGCCGACCCGTATAGCGCGGAATTCATTCCATTTTAACTCTGATGATCGAACTGTGGTCGAACGGCGCGCGGGGAAGCGGCCCCAAGCATCGCGGCGATGCACGGTCTCCCCGCCGGCCACACGAGCGTAGCGTAAAGCGTATGAGTCGAGTTCCCATGCAGGCGCCCCGGGCGATCAACCCCGAGAATCAGATAGCTTTCGCGTTCATGAGCGAAGGCAATGTCCGCCCACCCCAAACGAGCCTGACCGCCGCCGCACCGTCCCTGTCGTCCGGGGCCGCGGACGCCGGCAATCTCCCCGTCATCGCCGCCTCCGTTGCCGCCGGTGCGCTGGTGCTCGCCCTGGTTGCGTCTCCGGCGAGCGAGCCGCTGCTGCTCACGCTCCTCTCCGTTCTCGCCATGCTCGGCCTCGCGTCCGCATTCGCCTACGCGGCCGGGCACCTGCGCATCGGCGAGCGCGTCCGCGACGACGACGTGATCCGCGCGTTCGCCAACACCCTCGACGACGGCGTTCTCGTCGCGCGCCGCGACGGCCGTCCGCTCTACACGAACAAGGCGCTGGCCGATCTCCTGGGCCTCACGGCCGGCGGCGAGGTGCGGGCGATGGAGACGCTCTTCAGCGGCGATCCGCGCGCGACCGCCGCCTATTTCCGCCTCGAGCGCGCCGCCTCGCGCCGCGAGCCCTGGCGCGAGGACATCGAGATGGCCGCCGCAGCACAGGGCGCGCCTGCGCGGCTGCTGCGCGTGGCGCACCGTCCGTGCCACATCCCCGGCCAGGACCGCGACCTCGGCCCGATGACGCTCTGGACGGTCTCCGACGTCACCGCCGAGCGCGCCCATCAGGCCAACGCCGTCAAGATGCTCGAAGCGACGCTGGAGAAGCTCGACAGCGCGCCGGCTGGCCTCATGGAGGTCGATGCACGCGGCTCCGTGCGCCGCCTCAACGCGACGCTGCTGCGCTGGCTGGGCCTCGAGCCCGCCGCCCTCGCCGAGCGCAACTTCAAGCTCGTCGACATGGTCTCGGCCGAAGGCGCCGAGCTGATCACCAACGCCGCGGCGGCCTATTACACGACCGGCCAGGGCGTCGATCTCGACGTCGCCATCGACAAGAACGCGAAAGTCCCGCTGCGCTTTTTCGCGCGCCGCGATCCCCAGGGCGGCTTGCTGATCGCCGTCATGCGCCGCGAGGCGTCCGAAGGAAGCGAAGCGAGCGCGGCCGAGATCCGCCTGGCCCGCTTCTTCCAGTCGGCCCCGTTCGGAATCGCCACCGTCGGCCCCGACGGCCGTCTCATGAGCGTCAACGCTGCGTTCGCCCGCATGATCCCGGACGGCATGTCGGCCATCGGCGCGGCGGCCGGCCCCGTGCTGTGCCAGTCGGCCGACGCCGACACGCTGGCGACCGTCGATACGGCGATCAAGCAGGTCCTTTCCGGCGGCACGAGCCCGGCGCCGGTCGACATCACGGTAGGCCCGCAGAGCGAATATTCGCGCCGGCTCTACCTGGCGCCGCTCTCGCAGGCCAAGGACGCGCGCGAGACTGCCGTCCTCTACCTGATCGACTCGACCGAGCAGAAGGCCCTCGAAGCCAAGTTCGCGCAAAGCTCCAAGATGGAGGCTGTCGGCAAGCTCGCGGGCGGCATCGCCCACGACTTCAACAACGTGCTGACCGCCATCATCGGCTTCTCGGACCTGCTGCTGCAGACGCACCGGCCCACCGACCCCGCGCACAAGGACATCATGAACATCCGCTCGAGCGCGTATCGCGCGGCGGGAATGGTGCGCCAGCTTCTCTCGTTCTCGCGCCGTCAGACCCTGCAGGCAGAGCCGCTCGTGCTAAGCGACGTCTTTGCAGAGAACGCGAGCATGATCAAAACGTCGATCGGCGAAACGGTCGAGTTTAAGACGCAGACCAGTCGCGACCTCTGGCATGTCAAAGTCGACAAGACCGAATTCGTGCGTGTGATTGTCAATCTTGCAGTCAACGCACGCGATGCGATGCCGGACGGCGGCACGCTATTGGTCAAGACGAAGAACATTACCGAACGCGAGAGCCAGAAGCTTGGGCATCACGGCATGCCGCTCGGCGAGTACGTGCTCGTGGAAGTGAGCGACACGGGTTCGGGTATGCCGCAGGACGTGCTCACGAAGATCTTCGAGCCGTTCTTCACGACCAAGGGCGTCGGCAAGGGCACCGGCCTCGGCCTCTCGACCGTGTATGGCATCGTCAAGCAGTCGGGCGGCTTCATCTATCCCGAAAGCGCGCTCGGCCGCGGCACGACGTTCCGCGTGTACCTGCCGCGCTACATGCCGGAGAACGAAGACGAGCTTATCGTACCGAAAGTCGCCAAGAAGGAGCGTCCGCAGGATCTCACGGGCTCGGGCCGCGTGCTTCTGGTCGAGGACGAGGACGTCGTGCGCTCGTTCGCCGTGCGCGCGCTGAAACGCCAGGGCTACGATGTGCTCGAAGCCTCGACCGGCGTCGAGGCGCTGGAGGTGATGGCGGCGAACGAAGGCGAGGTCGACATCGTCGTCTCCGACGTCGTCATGCCCGAGATGGACGGCCCGACGCTGCTCAAGGAGCTGCGCAAGAAGAACCCGGATCTCAAGATCATTTTCGTCTCGGGCTATCCGCACGAGGCGTTCGAGACGAGCCTCGACAAGAACGAGCAGTTCGCGTTCCTGCCGAAGCCGTTCTCGCTGCCGCAGCTCGCCGCGAAGGTGAAAGAGCAGCTCGGGCGCTGAGGATCGGCGCGGCGGTCTCGACGCAGAGACGCGGGGCGAGGCTGCAGTCGTCGCGCCGGCACGCTATAATGCCGGCGCGTAGTCGAACCTCCAGCAACGGACGGGTCCCGACCATGACCGAGCCGACGTGCCGCGTAATCCGCGCTGACAGCACCTACGATGGCAAGCAGGGCCTGACCTACTTCTGCGGCGTGGCGGCCGAGACGGTGGGCGCCAAGGGCATCTGCATGCACCTGCTGACGATCCCGCCCGGCGCGCGCGCCAAGGCGCACCTGCACGAAAATCACGAGACCGCGCTCTACGTTCTGTCGGGGGAGGCGATCACGCTGTTCGGCGCGCGCCTCGAGCAGCACATGGTCACGAAGGCGGGCGACATCGTCTATATTCCGGCCGGTATTCCGCACCTGCCCGTGAACCTCAGCGGCGCACCGGTGTCGGCCGTCATCGCCCGCACCGATCCGAACGAGCAGGAGAGCGTGGTCCTGCGCCCGGATCTCGAAGCGGCGGCGGACGAGGCCATCGCCCGGCTCAAGGCCGCGCGCGGCGCCTGAGACGGCTCACTGGCCGAGCTTCTTGAGATAGGCCCGCGCCAGATCCGCCTCGAAGCCGTTCGGGTAGCTCGCGAGAAACGCATTCCACGCGTCGGCCGTGCCGAGGTCCTTCGCGGCCTTGAACGCCTCCTTTGCGGAGAGCTGCGGATCGGCGCGCGCCGCCTTTTTCGCCGGCGGCTCGGGAGCAGCGACCGCAGACGGCACCTCGGCCTTGGGCTCGGGCTCGATGGCAAGCTCGGGCGCAGCCGGCGCGGGAGGCTCGGCCGCAACGGGCGCCGCCGCGCCGTCGCTGAGCGCGCCGAGATCGACGCCCTTCGCGCCTTTGCCGCGCGCGGGGCTGCCGGCCTTCAGGCGGTAGTCGCCCGTATCCGGCGCGACGAACATCGGGTCGGCCGGAGCAACGACGCCCGCGCCGAACTTGATCGCGATGCCCTCCTTCGGATAGGCCGTCTGCACCATCGCATGGCTTACCGTGACCTTGATGCCCGCGCATCCGCTGCCGCAGGACGTGGAGAAATCCTGCCCCGGCGCATTGCCCCAGAAGATCGCATTGGTGATCGTGTACTGATCCGCGTCGAGGGCTTCCCACGTGTCGACGATCAGGCCCGTCCCCGGCGATTTGCAGTCCGGCGATAGCGCGCCGACATTGGTGATGCGGTCGAACGTGGCCACCGTCGGCCCCGAGCCCTGCGCGCCGCCGTCGACGAGGACGTTGCCGCCGCAGTTGCCCGCGTAGATCTCGTGCGTGCTGTGGCAGGTCGCGCCGTCGTCGCAGAAGAAGCCGCCGCCGGAGTTGCCGGCTTTGTTGCCGCGATAGACGTTCCACGACATCGTCGCCGTGGTCGGCTGGTTGCCGGGCCGGTAGGCGCCGACATAGAGGCCGCCGCCCCACTGCGACACGCGGTTGTTGGTGAAGAGATTGCCCGTGATGGTCAGCGCCTCGCCGAACACGTAGACGGCGCCGCCATGCGCGCTGTCGGGCTCCGTGCCCGCATTCCCGTCGATCAGGTTGCGCGCGATGGTGACGGCGTTCGCGTTGTTGAGGAAGATCGCCCCGCCGCGCCCGCATGCGTTGTTGCGGAACACGTTGCCCGTGATGGAGCCGGACACGTTGATGAGCGCGACGCCCGCGCCTGCGCGCGTGGCGTCGCTGCAGGTATTGTCGTGAATGGCGTTGTTCGTCACGTCGAAGCGCTGCGGCTCCCAATAGTCGCGCAGGATCGCCTGGGAAAATCCGCTGATGTCGAATCCGTCGATCACGGTGAGCTGATTGACGGGGCCGGCGTCTTGGTCGATGTGCAGGAACGAGCCGCCTTTGCCGGTGACCTTGGAGACGTAGGTCGCCGAGTCGCGCACCTTGAATCCGCTGCCGCGCTGGAACCCGCCGGCGAGCGTGAAGTGCTTTGCGCCCGGCGCCAGCGCATCGGAATAGGCGCCTTCCGCAACGCAGATGACGGCGCCCGCGGGTGCGGCTTCCACCGCCGCCCCGATCGTCCGGTGCGGCTTCGCGACCGACCCGTCGCCGCCTTTGCTCGCCGCATCGACGAAGACCGAGCAGGCCGGAATGGCGGTCGCGCGGGCCGCGGTCACCGCACGCGGAGCCTCCTCGGCGGCCAACGCCGCGAACGGCATCGCCAGAGTGACGCCGAGCAGAGCGAGCCCAAGGAGAGCGGAGGAGAGGACAGGCAGCAGCGGCGTCGCGGAGGGGCGTCTCATGAAGAGCCTCGCAGGTTGGGAGGAAAGCCCGTCGGATCACGCCACGGTAGCATGCGGGCAGGCCCGGATGCCACGGGCGCGCCGGCCGGTCAGTCCCGCGAGAGACATCGCCGGCGAGAACGCGCCGCCAGCGCCTCCGAGACAGGGCACCCGTCAGCCGAGCGTGATCTCGCCCAGGACCTCGTGGTGCAGGTCCGTACCCTCCGCGGTCAGCACCATCCGGACCTTGAGCGTGCCGCCGCCTTCGAGCGCGCTATCGCGGACGAAGTTCTCGATCTCCTGCTGCGAGGACACGCCGACCTCCTTCAGAAACCGGCGCAGCGACAGATTGAATGTTTCGTTGTGCATCGGGCGTTCCCGTTGGAGGTGGGTTCTCACTGTTTGAAGTGGAACATCCCGATCGGCCTTGCGGTTTCATCTGGAAGCATGAAGGAGCAAGCCCATGCCATCGAGATTCATGCCATCGAGATTTCTGCGCGGTTCCCTGTGCGCCGCCTGCGTGGCCGCACTTCTCGCGGGCGTGCTCGCGGTTGCGCAATCGCCGCCCGTTCCGTCCGCCCCGCCCGGCGCGCCGGACGACGCCCATCCGCCGTCCGAAAGCACGACCCCGCCGGTGGTGCCCGGCAAGCCCGGCGACAAGCCCCTGTCCGACGAGTTGAAGGAGAACGAGGGCGTGCTCGAAGCGCCGAAAGCGATGGATAAAGGCATCGTGCGCGAGGCGCCCGTGCCGGATCCGAACACCACGCCCGTCATTCCGCCGCCCGGAAGCCCCGGCGGCGATCCGAACGTTCAGCCGAAGTGACGGCGGGAGGGCCGGAGCGCGGTTAGTCGACGGCCTTGTACAGCGCCTCGATCATCTGCGAGGACGTCCGCACGACGGCGGCGTTGGCCTTGAAGCTCATCTCCGCTTCGAGCAGCGACGTGAATGCCGAGAGCGTATCGGTCGACACCCCGGCCGAGCCCGTCGAGGGGCTGACGCGCGGCGTCGCGGCCGGCTGCACCGGCGGCGTCTGCGGCGTGGCGATGACGCGCGCAGCCGCTCCGGCCGACTGGAGGGCCGTGAGCATGCCGGCACTGGCGATCGTGAGAGCCTCGATCACGGGGAGCGCATTTCCGTTGGCGGCGGAGAGCCGCTGACTGAAGACGCCCATCGTCTCACGCCGTCTCCTAAGGCCCCGTTACGGCGCGTCTGCCGGTCTCGGCAATTGCAGTCGACAGGTGAGAACAAAACGTGTACATAGAATGCAGCACGTCGAGTCGCTCATCAAACGTTAACATGTCATAAGGTGCCACATGATGAAGCCGGAGCTGCACGTCGTCGAAGGGGGCAAGATGGACAAGAAGCAGGCGCTGGAAGCCGCATTGGCGCAGATCGACAAGGCCTTCGGCAAAGGGTCGATCATGCGCCTCGGCGCCAACGACAGGTCGATCGACGTCGAGGCGATCTCGACGGGCTCGCTCGGCCTCGACATCGCATTGGGGATCGGCGGCCTGCCGAAGGGGCGCGTGGTCGAGATCTATGGGCCGGAATCGTCGGGCAAGACGACGCTGACGCTGCAGGTCATCGCCGAGGCGCAGAAGCGCGGCGGCATCTGCGCGTTCGTGGACGCCGAGCACGCGCTCGACCCGTCCTATGCCAAGAAGCTCGGCGTCAAGGTCGAGGACCTGCTGATCTCCCAGCCGGATACGGGCGAGCAGGCGCTCGAGATCGCCGACACGCTGGTCCGCTCCGGCGCCATCGACGTGCTGGTGGTGGACAGCGTCGCCGCGCTGACGCCCAAGGCCGAGCTCGAAGGCGAGATGGGCGACAGCCTGCCGGGCCTGCAGGCGCGCCTGATGAGCCAGGCGCTGCGCAAGCTCACCGCCTCCATCAACAAGTCCGGCACGATGGTGATCTTCATCAACCAGATCCGCATGAAGATCGGCGTCATGTTCGGCAACCC
>CAYLSI010000055.1:0-17699 GCA_964386545.1 uncultured Hyphomicrobium sp. | reverse complement strand
CCAGTCGAGGCCCGCGAGCGTGCCGTTGCGCGGCTTGTATTCGCAGCCGATCCAGCCGCCGTAGCCCGTCTCGTCGATGGCGCTGAACAGGCGCGCATAGTCGATCGTCGCAAGGCTCGGCTCGCCGCGGTCCGGCGGGTCGGCGCACTGGTAATGCAGCGTCAGCGGCGCGAACTCGGCGATGGCTTCCTCCACGCCGCCCTCCATGACGTGGCGATGGTAGAGGTCGAACTGCAGGCCGAGATTGGGCGCACCGACCTCGGCGATGATGTCGCGCGCGTCCGCCGTGCGCGTCAGGAAATAGCCCGGCATGTCCTTCGTGTTGATCGGCTCGATCAGCACGTCGATGCCGAGCGGCTGCGCCCAGTCGGCCGCGAGCGTCAGGTTGGCGACGTAGTCCGCGCGGTTGGCGCCGTGCGTTTCGAGCCCGGCCATCGCGTGCAGGCGCGGACAGCCGAGCGCTTCGGCATACTTCAGCGCGAGATCGACGGCGGATGCGAACTCGTCCGCGCGGCCGGGAAGCGCGGCAAACCCGCGCTCGCCCTTGTCCCAGTGCCCCGGCGGCAGATTGAACAGCACCAGCTCGAGCCCGTGCGTCTCCAGGCGGGCGCGGATGTCCTCCACGGTGTCCGCGTAGGGGAACATGAACTCGACGCCCGTGAAGCCAGCGCGGGCGGCCGCCTCGAAGCGGTCGAGGAATGGCAGGTCCGTGAAGAGAAAGCTCAGGTTGGCGGCGAAGCGGGGCATGGCGGTCTCGCGGTGCAGGATGATTGCCTTTGAGATGCACGCCCCTGGATGGCCGGGTCAAGCCCCGGCCATGACGTGAGGGAGTGATGCACGGGCGGGGCGGCAGGGTGAAGCGCATCCCGATCGTCGCCGCGCGACGCGCATCACCAGCATCGCGTCGTACGGGGGTCGCGACAGCCTCGCGCTCGGCCGTCTCAATCGAACGAGGGGCGGGACTGGCGCAGCTTCTTGACGCCGCCGCGCTTGACCTTGCTGTCCACGCGGCGCGCCTTGGCGGCACGGCTCGGCTTGGTGGCGATGCGCCGCTTCGGCACGTGAAGGGCCTCACGCACCAGCGCGACGAGCCGGGCGCGCGCATCCTCGCGGTTGCGCTCCTGCGTGCGATGGCGCTCGGCGCGGATGACGAGCACGCCCTCGTCGGTGATGCGCCGTCCCGCGATGCGCACGAGGCGATCGCGCACGGCCATGGGCAGGCTGCCCGAATGGCGCACGTCGAAGCGCAGCTCGACCGCGGTCGAAACCTTGTTCACGTTCTGCCCGCCCGGGCCGGACGCGCGGATGAAGCGCTCTTCCAGCTCGGCGTCGTCGATCGAGAGCGTGTCCGTGATCTCCAGCATGGCCGGGATGTAGCAGAGTTCTCCGGCGAGGGAAGCCGCAATGTTTCTGGCGGAACTGACCGGGCCGCGCATGGCATGCTTAGTCCCGCGCCATCCGATCCACCCATGGAGGCTGCCATGCTCTCAACCCTCGGAGTTTTCTTCTTCGGATTCGCCGTGTTAATTATTCTGCCGCTGACGGTCGCGTCGCTGCTGTCGGGCTCTCCGCCGCCGCCGAAAAGCGCATTGAGCCGATATTACGAGGCCCAGCCGCGTCTCATGCTGGCCGGCAACATCTTCCTGCTCACGGTCTCCGCCTCGGGCCTCCTGCGGCTCGCCGAGCATTTCGGCTATCTGGACGCCGCGGGCGTGCAAGCGGTCGAGCCGTGGATCATGATCCCGTTCTTCATCACGCTGCTCGTGTTCCTCGGGATGTTCGTCAGCGCCATCCTCAAGGTGCGCCGCGCGAGCGCCACCTCGTAATCACGCCCGCTCGAACGCGGCCACGCAATCGGCCACGCCGTCCCGCCACGGCGGCAAGGCGAGGCCGAATGTGCGCGCGAACCTCGTGCAGTCGAGCGTCGCGTTGGCGGGGCGCGGGGCGGCGGCCGGGTAGTCGGCCGACGCAATGGGCGCGAGCGTAGCCGCCGGCGCATCCGGCGTGCGCGCTTGCGCGATCAGCTCCGCGGCGAGGCCGTACCATGTCGCCTCGCCTGCGCTCGCCGCGTGATAGGTTCCCCATAGGAGCGCGTTCTCCGGCTCCGCGCAGAGGCGACGGCCCAGCTCCAGCAACGCCGCCGCGAGATGAGGCGCATAGGTGGGATTGCCGCGCTGATCGTCAACCAGCTTCAGCGCAGCACCCGATGCGGCCGCGGTCAGCATGCGCGCCGCAAATCCGTTCGCCGCCGTGCTGAAGACCCAGCCCGTGCGCACGATCACGTGCCTGGGATTGGCGGCCGCCACCGCCTGCTCCCCTTCAAGCTTCGAGCGGCCGTAAACCGTGGCCGGAGACGGCGCGTCGGTCTCATCGTATGGCGCGGGCTTGCGGCCATCGAACACGTAGTGCGTCGAGAGGTGGATGACGGGGATGTTCCGGCGCGCGGCCGCGCGGGCGAGCAGTGCGGCTCCGTCGCGGTTCAGCGCGAAGCAGGCGTCCTGATCGTGCTCGGCCTTGTCGACGGCGGTATAGGCCGCGCTGTTGATCACCATGTCCGGCGAAAGGTCGCCGAAGGCGCGCTCGATCGAGCGGGGATCGCGGACATCGAGCGCCGGACGGCCCGCCGCCAGCGCCTTCACGTGGGGCGAGCCGGGTGCGGCCTCGATCAGCGCGCGCGCCACGAGCCCATGCCATCCCGCGATCAGCAATCTCATGCGTCTCATGCCTCCCTTGTGGTGGAAGCATGATACCAAGTCTTGATACCAAATCTTGGGCGTTCGCGGGGCGCCTACGCGCGGGCCGCCAGCCGCACCACCTGCGCCGGATCGGAGGCGGACGGGTCGTGCTGCAAGCGGTGAGAGGCCTGCGGAACGCCCGCCAGCGCGGCGCTGATGGCGTCCTGCTCCAGGCCGTGCATCAGTCCTTCCCGCGCCAGATCGTGGGCGTAGGCCAGAAGCGCGTCATGGACGGCGGACTGGAACGCCGGAGCAAACGCCTTCCGCGCCGAACTGCTGGCGACGAACCCCTCGGTCGCCGCGAGATCGATCGTGTACTCGGAACCCGAAAGGCGCGTGATGCCCAGAATCGCGTTGCGCACGGCGCGCAGCTCCCGCTCGTACTCGAAAGCGAGATCGCGTTTCATCGCCATGAAGTCCGACAGCTTTCCCATTTCCAGCCCTCTCCAGATGAAGCTCGCTGGTCAAAAGGCTGGGCCCGTTCGGTTAGCGAGGGGTTAATTTTGCCGTTCGCCCCGCCGAAAAATCGACGTTTTGTTATTTTTTATCAAACGCTTATGAATGAGATCCGATAGAGGACACATCACCATCCGATGCGCCAAGGCCCGCGCAAATCGCGAGCGATCTCACGCGCGGCGTTGTGGCCGGGAACGCCCGTCACGCCGCCGCCGGGATGGGCGCCGGATGCGCAGAGGTAGAGGCCGGGCAGCGGCATGCGGTAGTCGGCGTGGCCCAATATGGGCCGCATCGAGAAGAGCTGATCGAGCGACAGGGCGCCGTGGAAGATGTCGCCATCCGTCATGCCGAAGCGCTCCTCGATGTCGAGCGGCGAGAGGATCTGGCGGCCCAGCACGCTGGCCTTGAAGTTCGGCGCGTAGCGCGTGACGGTCTCGATCACGAGGTCGGCGAACGCCTCCTTCTCCGCCGGGTCGGCCCACGACCGCGGGGCCGGCAGATGCGGCGCGACATGCTGCACGAACAGGCTCGCCACATGACGGCCGGGCGGCGCCAGCGTGTCGTCGAGCATGGAGGGGATCAGCATCTCCACCACCGGCTCCTTGGACCAGCCGGACGCGCGGGCATCGAGATAGGCGCGCTCCAGGTAGTCCAGCGTCGGACCGATGACGATGCCGGCGCCGAGCGCGTTCTCCTCGCCTTTGCCCGCGAGGCAGGTGAACTGCGGCAGCTCCGACAGCGCCACGTTCATGCGGAAGCTGCCGGAGCCCGACTTGAGGGACGTCAACCGCGCGTGCAGCGCGGGGTCGACGGCGCCTTCGGGCACGAGGCGTGAGAAGAGCAGCTTCGGCGCGACGGCCGCAGCGACGGCGCGCGCCCGCACCACCTCGCCGTTCGCCAGCGCGACGCCGGCGGCGCGTCCGCGCTCGACGACCACCTCGCGTACGGGCACGTGCGTGCGGATCTCGACGCCGCGTTCGCGCGCGGCTCCGGCCATGGCGGCGCTGATGGCGCCCATGCCGCCGATGGCGTGGCCCCAGACGCCCGTCTTGCCGTTCACCTCGCCGAAGCAATGGTGCAGCAGCACGTAGGCCGTGCCGGGCGTCGAGGGCGCAGCGTAGGTTCCGACGATGCCGTCGAAGGCGAAGGCGGCCTTCACGGTCTCGTTCTCGAACCAGCGGCCGAGATAATCGGCGGCGCTTTCGGTGAAGAGGGCTGCGAGATCGCGTTGGGCTTCGAGCGGCAGCTTCAGGATCGAGCGCGACAGGCGTGCGCCTTTCCAGAGCGCTGGCAGGCCGCCGCCTGCGTTGGGCGGCGTTTCCAGCACGAGGCGCTTCAAAACTTCGGCGGCGCGGTCGAGGGCCGCGTCGTAGCCGGCGAGGCGCGCGGCGTCGCGCGCGGAGAATTCCCGGATGGCGCGTTCCTTCGCGCCGGGGCCGTAGTGCAGGACGAGCGCGCGCTCGTCATCGACGGGCCAGAAGTTCGCGACCTTGCGCTCGACGATGCGCAGGCCATGGCGCGGCAGATCGAGGTCGCGGATGACTTTCGGGTTGAGGAGGCTCACCGTGTAGGAGGCCACGGAGTTGCGGAAGCCGGGATGGAACTCCTCGGTGAACGCGGCGCCGCCGACGTGCGCGTTCTTCTCCAGCACGACGACCTTGAGGCCCGCCGCTGCCAGATAGGCCGAGGCCGTCAGCCCGTTGTGGCCGCCGCCAATGATCGCAACATCGTACACTGCCGAGAGTCTCCGCACCCGTCCCGCACCGCCGGAGACGTAACACCGGCCTCACCCCCAGGTACAGACCGACCTGTGGCAGCGCTTGCGCGCGCCGCCGATGACGCAGCTCGACGCTACGTAGCGGCAGACGCGGCAGCTATAGGACGACAGGCAGCCGCGGTAGCTGCCGCCTTTGCGGAACTGGCAGGTGGTGATGGTCTGGCAGTCGCGGCCGGGGTTCACGGTCTGAGCCCGGGTCGCGTCCGCCGTCAGGGCGAGGCCTGCGGCCGCGAGGACGGCGAGGCTCAGGAGGCCGAAGAGCGAGGTGCGCAGCCCGCGCAGGGGGTCTCTGGGTTGCATGACCTTGGACCGCCGGGGTGATCCCGTGCGGCCAAGTTTCTGCCACAATCGCGCCGGTTGCAACGGCAAACGCCCGCCCACGTCCGAACGCGCGCCGCGCTGTGCCGGGTCGGCCACGGGCCGGCGGAGGCGAGGACGGCATTTACCATCCCCGCCTGACGGCTCGGATTGCCTGGATTACTTGGATTGCCCGGATTACTCGGCGGCGAGCTTCTTGTCGGGCTGGACGAGCGCCATGTAGTCGTTCAGCAGCGTCTCGGAGATCTGGCCCGGCTTGAACTTGAAGTCGCCGATCTCGGACACGGGCGTCACCTCGGCGGCGGTGCCGGTGATGAAGCATTCGCTGAAGGACGGCAACTCCTCGGGCAGGATCGCGCGCTCGTGCACCTCGTAGCCGCGTTTCTTGGCCAGCGCGATCACCGTGCGGCGGGTGATGCCGTCGAGGAAGCAGTCGGCCTCGGGCGTGTGAATGACGCCGTCCTTGATGAGGAAGATGTTCGCGCCCGTGCACTCGGCGACGCGGCCGCGCCAGTCGAGCATCAGGGCGTCGGCGTAGCCCGCGCGCTCGGCGCGGTGCTTCTCGACGGTGCAGATCATGTAGAGGCCGGCGGCCTTGGCGCGCGTCGGCGCGGTCGCGGGATCGGGGCGGCGATACTTCGCAAAGCAGATGCGGATGCCCTTGAGGCGCTGCTCCATCGGGAAATAGGAGCCCCAGTCCCAGGCCGCGATGGCGAGGTGAACCTTGGTCTTCTGCGCCGACACGCCCATCTGCTCGCTGCCGCGCCAGGCGATCGGGCGCACGTAGCAGTCGACGAGCTTGTTGGCCGCGACGACGTCGCGGCAGGCCTGGTCGATCTCGGCCACGGACTGCGTGATATCGAACTCCAGGATGCGCGCGCTCTCGATCAGGCGCTCGGTGTGCTCGGTGAGCTTGAAGATCTCGCCGCCGTAGGCGCGCTCGCCCTCGAACACGCCGCTGCCGTAGTGCAGCGCGTGCGTCAGGATGTGGACGTTCGCTTCCCGCCAGGGGACGAGCTTGCCATCCATCCAGATGAAACCGTCGCGGTCGTGAAATGGAACGATCTCAGCCATGATGACGTCCTGTGCGGCTCCCTGCGGCTTGTTTCGAGCTTGTTTGCGCGAGCATCGGCGTGGGGGCCGAAGGCGCGAAACACGGGGCAACCCATACCCCTAACGGCGTCTGCGGCCGCTTGAAAATGACTTGCCAGAAGTATCAATGGCCTTCAAATATGTCAACATGGCTGACATAACTCGCGACCCCCCCGCACTCCGGCGCGCCGGCGCAGCCCCCGAGGCCGCCGAGGCGAAGCCCGATCCCGCCGCCGTGCGGGCCAATCTGGTGGCCCACGTCGAGCTCCTGTTCTTCGCCTACCGCGATTTCACGGGCGATCCGGATGCCGTTCTCAGCCAATTCGGGTTCGGCCGCGCCCATCACCGCGTGCTCCATTTCGTCTCCCGCAATCCCGGCCTCAGAGTTGCCAACCTTCTCGACATTCTGAAAATTACCAAGCAGTCGCTCGCGCGCGTGCTAAAGCAGCTCATCGGAGATGGGTTCATCTCCCAGC
Source organism: uncultured Hyphomicrobium sp. (assembly GCA_964386545.1). Classification (GTDB taxonomy): domain Bacteria; phylum Pseudomonadota; class Alphaproteobacteria; order Rhizobiales; family Hyphomicrobiaceae; genus Hyphomicrobium_C. The sequence continues at coordinate 10,845 of CAYLSI010000055.1, read as the reverse complement.
GGGCGGGCGCCGAGGATCGCCGCGAGCGGTTGCTCTATGCGACGCCCAAAGGCGCGCGACTGGCCGAGCGGCTGATGGATTTGCAGGTTCAGCGCGTCGAGGCGGCGCTGGCGGCCGCGGGGCCGGACGCGGATGCGGCGACGCAGCGGTTTCTGCTCGCCATGATCTCCGAAGCGGACCGCGCGCAGGTCCAGGGGCTGGTCCGCCTCGCCGGAAAAGACGGCAAGGGCGGAGGAAGGGAGGGCCGATGACCTTGACTGGACGCACCGAGCCGCTGCCCGACGACGCGCCGCATGTGCTCATCGTCGACGACGACCACAAGATCCGCGATCTCCTGGCCCGCTATCTCTATACGCAAGGCTTCCGCGTCACGACCGCGGAGGACGGCGCCACGGCGCAGGCTTCGCTGCGCGGACTCGACTTCGACATCGTGCTCCTGGACGTGATGATGCCGGGCATCAGCGGCCTCGAGCTGGCGCGCGAGATCAAGGCCGTGCGCGATATTCCAATCTGCATGCTGACGGCGCGGGCCGAGCCCGAGCATCGCATCGAGGGCCTCGAAATCGGCGTGGACGACTACGTGCCGAAGCCGTTCGAGCCGCGCGAGCTGCTGCTGCGCCTGCGCAACATCCTGAGGCGCGGCCAGCAGACCGCGCCCTCCGCGCCGCCCGCGGACGAGGTGCGCATGGGCACGTTCGTGTTCCACATCGCGCGCGGCGAGCTCAAGCGCAACGACGAGACGATCAAGCTCACCGAGCGCGAGCGCGACCTCCTGCGCCAGTTCGCCCTGAAGCCCGGCCTGCCGATCCAGCGGCACGAGCTCGCGACCGACGACACCACCGGCAACGACCGCGCCATCGACGTGCAGATCAACCGTCTGCGACGGAAAATCGAAACAGACCCTTCCAATCCGGTCTACCTGCAGACCGTGCGCGGAAAAGGGTACATCCTCTACATTGATTAGCCGTGGACCTGCTCGGCCCCTTCACCAGCGCGACGAGCCGGGCCGGCCGAGCCTTCCGGTCCTTTGCCGAGGCGGCCGCGCCCGTGGGCGAACGCCTCAAGGTGCTGCACCGCTCGTTCGTCGGCGCGCTTTCGGACATGATGCCGAAGGGCCTCTATGCGCGCGCGCTCATCATCATCATCGCGCCGATCGTGGTGCTCGAAGGCGTGATCGCGTTCGTGTTCATGGAACGGCACTGGCAGAACGTGACGCGGCGCCTCTCCGAAACCACGGCCCGCGACATCGCCGCGCTGATCGACATCTACCAGTCGGCGACGCCGGGCGAATACGACGAGATCATCCGCATCGCGCGCGACCGGCTCAACCTCTCCATGCAGATCCTGCCGCCGGGCGATCTGCCGGAGGCGCGGCAGAAGCCGTTCTTCGACCTGCTCGACCGCGCGCTGTCGCGGGAGATCTCGCGGCAGGTGAAGATGCCGTTCTGGATCGACACGGTCGGCCAATCCCGGCATGTCGAGGTGCGCGTCCAGAGCGTCAACGCGATCCTCCGGTTCCTGGCGGTTCGCACGCAGACCTATGCCTCGAACTCGCACATCTTCCTCCTATGGATGGTAGGCTCGTCGGTCATCCTTCTGACGGTGGCCATTCTCTTCCTGCGCAACCAGATCCGGCCCATCCTGCGGCTTGCCGACGCCGTGGACGCCTTCGGCAAGGGGCGGCCGATCCCGGAGGACTTCCAGCCGCGCGGCGCGCGCGAGGTGCGGCAGGCGGCGGCGGCCTTCATCGAAATGCGCAACCGCATCCGCCAGCACGTGGAGCAGCGCACGACGATGCTCGCGGGCGTCAGCCACGACCTGCGCACGGTGCTGACGCGCTTCAAGCTTGAGCTCGCGTTCCTCGGCGAAGGGCCCGAGGTGCAGTCGCTCAAGAACGACGTCGACGAAATGCAGCACATGCTGGAGGACTATCTGGCGTTCGCGCGCGGCGACGGCGGCGAGGAGGCGACGCTGACCAACCTCACCGAGCTGCTCGAGGAGGTGCTCGAGGAGTGGCAGGTGTACGGGACGCCGATCGAGCTCAAGCTGCGCAAGCGGCGCGGCGACGTCATCCTGCCGCTCAAGCGCGCCGCCTTCAAACGCGCAATCACGAACCTCGTGTCGAACGCCGTGCGCTACGGCGACCATATCGTGATCCGCGCCGCGACCGAGGGGCAGTGGCTGCGCATCGAGGTCGACGACAACGGCCCGGGCATTCCCCCGTCCGAGCGGGCGAACGTGTTCAAGCCGTTCTACCGGATCGACCGTTCGCGCAACCAGAACGACGGCAACAGCGGCCTCGGCCTCGCCATCGCCCGCGACATCGCCAAGAGCCACGGCGGGGACATCACTCTGGGCGAAAGCTCCATGGGCGGCCTCAGGGCGATCATCTCGCTCCCGCTTTAGGCGAGCCTTTTCCGCTTTGGGAGAAATCCCCTCCGCGCCGACGCCTCCGGACGCACCACATGGCCGCCACGGCGAGCCCCGATCCGGCCGTCCCCCATTGCATCATGTTACATTGTTTCATAGCTGTCGGAGGGAGACCTTCAGCCAGGAGTCTTCGCCATGACGTTCCGGATCGCCGTTCTTGCCGCGCTTGCGATGGGCGTCGCGGCCCCGCCCGCACACGCCGGATCGCCCGCCCCGGTCGCGCAGGAGACGCCCAGCGCGGAGGCGTGCATCGAGAGCGTCAACGCCATGGGCGCCAGCATGAGCCATACGGCGGAAACCGCGCCGGACGGGCGGCCGATGTTCCGCTTCGTGCTTCGGACGAACGGCCTCGACTATGAGGTGGTTTGCGATGCGAAGACGGGCCTTCTCGGGGACGTTGTGCCCCGGACGGTGCACTGAGATCCACGCTCAAAGAAATCGAATTAAATCATTTATTTTCAATATTATAAAGCGCACGCCACCCCTGCCGTTATGGCCTAAAGTCCACCTCGGAGGGCGCTACACAAGTCTGTGATCGGGAAAAATGCCGCGTTGCGCGAACTGTTACAGTATAGCATAACTTGAGGCGTCGGGGTGATGCTGTACTTGCAGCGGCGTCGAAGCTCAGACAGCCGAAAAAGCGGGACCGCCACCTGCTCTTCCGGTCAGTATCTCGAGACGGCGTGGCATGATCGAACGAGTTTCCTCCTTGCTCGGTCTGATCGCCCCGTAACGAGGTTTATAAGGATCCGGGCCGCCGGAGCCGCAAGGCTCTCCGGATCCGTTTCGAGGATACGTAGCCGCGGGCGTGAGCGAAATGACACGCCATGATCACTTCGCAAGCTCGCGGCTGCGCCCCTCCGCTGCCAAAACGGCCTTCCTCATCAGCTCCACCAATCCCTGATCGCCCATAAGCACGGCGAGCGCTGCTGCCGTCGTGCCATTGGGAGAGGTCACGTTCTCGCGCAGCGTCGCCGCGTCGAGGTCCGAGCGGTGGAGCAGCTCGCCCGATCCGGCGACCGTGGCGCGCGCGAGCTTGCGGGCGAGCGCCGGCGCGAGCCCGGCCGCGATGCCGGCCTGCTCCATGGCCTCGGCCAGCAGGAACACATAGGCGGGGCCCGATCCCGAAACGGCCGTCACGGCATCCATGGCGCCCTCGTTCGGCACCCATGCCACCTCGCCCACGGCCGAGAGAAGCTCCTCGCAGGCGATACGCTGCTCCGCGGTGACGTGGTCGTTCGCCGTGCACACGGTGATGCCGCGGCCGATGGCGGCCGGCGTGTTCGGCATGGCGCGCACGATGGCGGCCTGCGGCGGCAGGTGGGCGGCAAAGCCCGCCAGCGTGCGGCCGGCGGCGATGGAGATCGTGAGCGTCTTGGGTCCGGCGAGCCGGGCGACGGCCGGAAACACCTTGTCCATGAGCTGAGGCTTGACCGCGACCAGGATCACGCCCGGCGGCTCGGCCAGCGTGTCGATGCCGGCTTCGGCGGCAATGCCGTGACGCGCCAGCAGGGCTGCGACCTCGGCCGGCGGCGCGGGGTCCTGCACGCGGATGCGCGACGGCGCGAGGCCGCGTGCGACGAGCCCTTCCAGCAGGGCGCCGCCCATCTTGCCCGCTCCCACGAACAGAAGCGGCCCTTCGAAAGCGAATGTCATGGCGATCTACCCGATTGCAGCCTCAGCGCGTCCCGGGCGGCGCCCAGGCGCAGTCCGCGCTGCGGGACACGCTGTGCGTCCTGCGATCCGCTATGCGCGCTGCGGCCTCAGGCCTGGCCTTCCGTCTGGAACATCGTGGAAACGAGTGCTTCCCGGCTTTCCTTACCGGCCCAGACCACGAACTGGAAGGCCTGATAGTAACGCTCGCAGGCTTCGAGCGCCGCCTTGAGGATGGCTTCGCACTGGCCCGGGGTGACGACTGCGCCGTTCAGCAGCAGCGCGTGGCGGAACATCACCAGGCCCTCCTGCGTCCAGAGATCGAAATGGCCGAGCCAAAGCTGCTCGTTGATCTGCGCGATCAGGCGGTACATCTCGTTGAGGCGCGTGTCCGGCACGCGGAAGTCGAAGGCGCACGCGAGGTGCAGCGCTTCCAGGTCGTCGCGCCAGTTGAGCGAGACGTGATAGTCCGTCCAGTTGCCGCCGACGACCAGCGTCAGCTCGTCGTCGCCCGCGCGGTCCGTCGCCCAGTCGTAGGCTGCGGCAAGCTGCTCCACCAGATCGATCGGGTGGATCACGCGCTCGTAGCCCTTTTCGGACGATGCCATGCTGGCTCCTTCAACCCGGCGGAGCCCAAGGGCGTCGCCTTCGATTTTCGCCGCCACTCGACGCTCAGCCCGTGACCGGATTGGGGCGAAAATCACGTTGTCCTCTGTCGGCGCGACGAAAACAGAGGGGCGGGCGAGTCGCAAGCCGAAGGCCGTCTTGTCCACGAGCAATGTGGCCGACCGCATGCCAGCGCCCGCGCGTCGGCGGTTCGATGTGGACACGCGCGGTTTGCGCTCGACAGGTGCGGCGAATTCGTGGGTCAAGGGCGGCCCCAATGGCGGGGCCGCGCGGTCAGACGGGGCGGCGGCCTTCGAGCGCCGCCACGCGCGCTTCGAGGGCTGCGATCTCGGCCGACAGGCGCTCGTTCTCCCCGCGCGCTTTTTCCGCCATGGCCTTCACAGCCTCGAACTCCTCGCGCTTCACCACGTCCATGCTCTCCAGGATGCGCTCGGCCTGGGCGCGCATGACGCTTTCCACCTCGCGGCGGACGCCCTGGGCGGCGCCGGCCGCGTCGGTCATCAGCTTCGCAACTTCATCCAGCAATCGGTTCGAGGTCTGGGTCATCGGCTGTCCTTGGGCTCTGGGTGTCGCACGCGGCGGGCTAGGACCCCACCGTTCGATGCGCGTCAACCGTTCGAGGCGTATCACGTGGCCCGGACTATGGTGGCTCGCACGGCCGCGTTCAAGCGCGCGGGCGCAGGTGCTTGACTTGCATGGGCAGACCTTGCAGCGTCCGGCCGCCCGTCCGGAGCCTCGGGCGGAGCGGAAAACACATAGCGGGGGGACCGTTTCGCCCATGACCATTTTCGCGCTGGCTTTTCCCGATTTCGATCCTGTCGCGATCTCGATCGGGCCGTTCGCGATCAAGTGGTACGGGCTTTCCTATCTCGCCGGGCTCCTCATCGGCTGGCTCTATATCCGCCGCCTGCTCTCCGAGCCGCGCCTCTGGCGCAACGGCGTCGCGCCGTTCCCCGTCTCCAAGGTCGACGACCTTCTCCTCTATATCACGCTCGGCGTCATCCTCGGCGGGCGGCTCGGCTATGTCTTCCTGTACGAGCCTTCGACCTATCTGGCCGCGCCGCTGGACATCCTCGCGGTCTGGAAGGGCGGCATGAGCTTCCACGGCGCGCTCGCGGGCTGCGCGTTCTCGGTGTGGCTCTTCGCGCGCCGCAACGGCGTGAGCGCGCTCAGCGCCATGGACCTCGGCACGGCGGCGGTGCCGATCGGCATCTTCTTCGGGCGGCTCGCCAACTTCATCAACGGCGAGCTGTTCGGCCGCGTCACGGACGTGCCGTGGGCGATGGTGTTTCCGCATGCCCGCCAGCTCTATCCCGAGATCGAGCCAGCGACGCGCCATCCGAGCCAGCTCTACGAAGCGGCCCTCGAGGGTCTCGCCCTGTTCATCGTGCTGCGGCTGCTCACGCACACCTTCGGCGCGCTGAAATCGCCGGGGCTCGTGACGGGAACGTTCCTGGCCGGCTATGCGGTCGCCCGCTCGATCGGCGAGGTCTTCCGCGAGCCGCATGCCCTGCACGCCCTGAACATCGGGCCGCTCACGGCGGGGCAGGTCTATTCGCTGCCGATGCTGCTCGCCGGGCTCTACCTGATCTGGCGCGCGCGGCAGGACATGGCCTCCGCCAAGCCATGACGTCGGCCGAGCCCCGACGTGAAACGCCGCTCGAACGGCGGATCAAGGAGATCATCGCGCGGGAGGGGCCGATGCCCGTCTCCGCATATATGGCGTTGTGCCTCCACGATGCGGAGCACGGCTACTACCGCAGGCAGCCGGCCATCGGCGCGACCGGCGATTTCGTCACGGCGCCCGAGATCAGCCAGGTGTTCGGCGAGCTGATCGGGCTCTGGTGCGCCGTCGTCTGGCAGCAGATGGGCGCGCCGGACCGCGTCAACCTCGTGGAGCTTGGCCCCGGACGCGGCACCATGATGCGCGACATGCTGCGGGCAGCGCGGATCGTTCCGGCCTTTCGCGCCGCACTCTCCGTGCATCTCATCGACCCGAGCGAGACGCTGCGCGCGATCCAGCAGGCGGCGCTGGCGGACTGCGGTGTTCCGGTGCATTTTCACACAGCGCCCTCGCAGGCGCTCACGCTCTCGCCGCAGGTGCCGGACGGGCCGACCCTCGTGGTCGGCAACGAGTTTCTCGATACGCTGCCGGTGGCGCAGTTCATTTTCCACGACGGCCAATGGCGGGCACGCCGCGTCGCACTCGATGCCGCGCAGGCGCTCACGTTCCGCGCCGATCCCGATGCCGCGGTTCCGCCGCCAGAGATACCCGATACGCGCGCGCCGCACGAGGGCAGCCTTTACGAGCGGGCCGCCGGCCATCGCCTGCTGGCGGACGACGTGCTGCGCGCCCGCGCCGCTGCCGGGCCGCTCGCCGCGCTCTTCATCGACTACGGGCATACCCGAACGGGCTTCGGCGACACGCTGCAGGGCGTTGCAGACCAGAAACATGTCTCGCCGTTCCACGCGCCGGGGGAAACGGATCTTTCCGCGCAGGTCGATTTTCAGAGCTTCGCGGGGGCCTGCCGAAACGCGGGGCTCGCGGTCGACGGCCCGGTGCCGCAGGCCGAGTTCCTCGGCCGGCTCGGCATCGTCGAGCGCGCCTCGCGCCTGATGGCGGCGAACGCGGCCCAGGCGGCGACGATCGAGATGCAGGTGCAGAGGCTGATGGCACCGTCCGGCATGGGCTCGCGCTTCCTCGCCCTCGGCGTGCGCTCGCCGGAGCTTGCGCCGCTCCCCGCGCTTGCTTAGAGCGCCTTCACTCTTACCGAACGCGCTCTAAGTCTTTATTCGAGAGTCTGATTCACGCCCTCGATGCGAGCTATCTCTTTTGCCCGCCTTCGGCAGGACACCCTTGCCTGCCTTCGGCCCTCCATTCTTGCCTGCCTTCGGCAGGACGCTCGCATCTCGGACGATCAGGCTCTAAATCCCGCGGACGCACCCCGCAGCCGCCAACCCATCGAGGCCTCATGCTGAGCCCCATCCAGGCCGACAGCCTGTCCATCCTTCCCGGCATCCGCCACGGCTTCTTCACGCGCCAGGGCGGCACCTCGCGCGGGCTCTACGCCAGCCTCAACTGCGGGGCGGGCTCGAAGGACGATCGCGTCGCCGTCATCGAGAACCGCTCGCGGGTGGCGCAGCACCTCGGCAGCTTCAACGACGACGTGCAGACCATTTACCAAGTCCACAGCGCCAACGCCGTGATCGTCGAAGCGCTGACGCCGCGCGAGAGCCTGCCGCAGGCCGACGCCCTCGTCACCCGCACGCGCGGCCTCGTCATCGGCATCCTGACGGCGGACTGCGCGCCCGTCCTGTTCGCGGACGCGGAAGCGGGCATCGTGGGCGCCGCGCATGCGGGCTGGCGCGGCGCGCTCGGCGGCGTATTGGAGGCAACGGTCCGCGCGATGGAGGAGCTCGGCGCGGCGCGATCGCGCATTTTCGCAGCGCTCGGGCCGGCGATCGGCCCCAAATCCTACGAGGTGGGCGACGACTTCGTCGCCGCGTTCGCGGCGGCGGACAGCGGCTCAGAACGCTTTTTCGACACGCCGCGCGGCAAGGCCAAGCCGCATTTCGATCTGCCGTCCTACGTCATGGACCGCCTCGGCAAGCTCGGCATTCACCATATCGAGCAGCAGTCGCCCTGCACCTACGAGAACGAATCGATGTTCTTCAGCTTTCGGCGAACAACGCATCGAAAAGAGCCTGATTACGGACGCCAAATCTCCGCCATTGTTGTGGCCTAACTGCAAAATCCACAGTCCCGTTGTGGATGTTGCGGATAGAATTAGCCACGAGACGGTTTTCACCTCGATTCCGGCTGGACGCATGGCAGGCGTATAGTTACAGGACTCGATAGAGGGTACCGGTAAAGTTTCGGGAGTGGATGGCCGCAAAGTCAGTACGCCGGCCGCCGGATCACAGCGGATCATTCATAGGGGGACGTCATCGTGACGACCATTGATGCTGCTGCGGCATGGCGTGGAAAGAAGTCCGTCGTGTTTGCAGTGTTCGCAGCCTTCATGGGTTTCGGCCTTGGCGGATGTGAAACGGGCGGGGGTCTGTTTCCGACGGCAAGCGACCCGAATGCCTCAATCATTTCCTCGCCGGTGCCCACCGCACCGCAAACCGCGAAGATCGCGATCGCGCCGGTGATCGGCGCACCCGACACGGTTGCGCGCCAGCTGCAGACGCAGCTTGCGAGCGCGATGGAAAGCCAGCGCATCTCCGTCGCCAAGGCGCCGACGGAAGCGGCCGAGTACACCGTTCGCGGCTATGTCGTCTCGGCGCGCGAGCGCGGCCGCACGAAGGTCTCCTACATCTGGGACGTGACCGATCCGGCCGGCAAGCGCGTCAACCGCATCACCGGCGAAGAGGTTCTTTCGGGCGCGGCTTCGAAGGATCCCTGGTCGGCGGTCACGCCGCAGGTCGTGGACACCATTTCCAGCAAGACCGCGGGCTCGCTCGCCACATGGCTGCCGACGCAGAGTGCGGTCGCCTCGGGCGGCGCCGCAACGCCGACCGCCTCGATGGCCGGCACGCCGCCGCCGTCGAATTCATCTTCGGTCGTGGCCGTCTCGTCCTCGTCGCCTCCGCCGTCCGCATCCGCGGCGCCGTCTGCCGCCGGCGGGCCGACCACGGGGAGCATCGCGCGCTCCGGCCCCGTCTCGGCCATGGTGCCGAGCGTCACCGGCGCTCCGGGCGACGGCAGCGTCGCGCTCACCTCCGCCATCCAGCGCGAGCTGACGCGCAGCGGCGTGGCGCTCACGACGTCGCCCTCCGGCCAGACCTATCGCGTCGAGGGCAAGGTCGCGGTCGGCCAGGCGCAGAACGGCAAGCAGCCGATCCAGATCGACTGGGACGTCAAGGATCCGCAGGGCAAGAAGCTCGGCACGGTCTCTCAGAAGAACGAGATTCCGCAGGGCTCGCTCGACGGCTCGTGGGGCAAGACGGCCGATGCGGCCGCCTCGGCCGCGGCTCAGGGCATCCTGAAACTGCTTCCCAAGACACAGGTTAATTGAGGTGGTACGGCCGTTTACCCGCTTGGTGGGTTACGGCCACACTTCGATAACGACAGTTTCATTACGCAGGCCCGGGTGGTTTACACACCCGGGCCTGCGCGTTAGAACCCGCGCCAATGATGGGTACTTGAGGATCCTCGATGCCATTCGATGCGCGTGAGGACATGGGCAAAGGCAGCCAGACTATGAAGATCGTCGCCGGAAACAGTAACCGGCCCCTCTCGGATGCCATCGCGCAATACCTCAAGGTTGCGCCCGCGAAGTCTCAGGTCAAACGCTTCGCCGACATGGAGGTCTTCGTCGAGATCCAGGAGAACGTGCGCGGCCAGGACGCCTTCGTCATCCAGTCCACCTCGTTCCCCGCCAACGACAACCTCATGGAGCTCCTGATCCTCATCGATGCGTTGAAGCGCTCCTCGGCGCGCCGCATCACCGCAGTGATCCCCTATTACGGCTATGCCCGCCAGGACCGCAAACCGGGTCCGCGCACGCCCATCTCGGCCAAGCTCGTCGCCAACCTCATCGAGCGCGCCGGCGCCGACCGCGTGCTGACGGTCGACCTGCACGCCGGGCAGATCCAGGGCTTCTTCGACATCCCGACCGACAACCTGTTCGCCGCGCCCGTCATGGTGCGCGACATCCAGGAGCGCTACGACACCCAGAACCTTGTGGTCGTCTCGCCGGACGTCGGCGGCGTGGTGCGCGCCCGCGCGCTCGCCAAGCGCATCGACGTGCCGATCGCGATCTGCGACAAGCGCCGCGAGCGCCCGGGCGAGTCCGAGGTCATGAACGTGATCGGCGACGTCGAGGGCAAGCAGTGCGTGCTGATCGACGACATCGTCGACAGCGGCGGCACGATCGTCAACGCTGCTGAGGCGCTGCTGGAGAAGGGCGCGACGGACGTCTCCTGCTACGTGACGCACGGCGTGCTCTCGGGCGGCGCCGTCTCACGCATCCAGAACTCGCGCCTCAAGTCGCTCGTCATCACGGATTCGATCCTGCCGACGGCGGCCGTGCAGGCGGCCCGCAACATCCGCGTGCTCTCGATCGCGCCGCTCTTGGGCGAGGCCATCCTGCGCACGTCGCGGGAAGAAAGCGTCTCGAGCCTCTTCTA
>CAYLSI010000054.1:0-18409 GCA_964386545.1 uncultured Hyphomicrobium sp. | reverse complement strand
GGCAGGAACCTCGCGACGACGCCCGGCAAGGTCGTCTTCCAGAACGACATCTTCCAGCTCATCCAGTACGCCCCGAGCACCGACAAGGTGCGCGAGGTGCCGCTGCTCGTCGTCCCGCCGTGGATCAACAAGTACTACATCCTGGACCTCACGCCGCCGAAGAGCCTCCTCAAGTATGCGGTGGACCAGGGCTTCACGGTGTTCGTGGTCTCGTGGGTCAATCCGGACGAGCGCCTCTCCCACAAGTCCTTCGAGGACTACATGCTCGAAGGCGTGCTGGCCGCCGCCGACGCCGTGAAGCGCGAGACGGGCGTCGAGCGCTCGAACGTCGTCGGCTATTGCGTCGGCGGAACGCTGCTCGGCTCGACGCTGGCCTATCTCGCCGCCCGCGGCGAGGAGCCGTTCCGCTCCGTGACGTTCCTGACGACGCAGCTCGACTTCACCAAGGCCGGCGACCTCTTGCTGTTCACGAGCGACTCCCAGCTCGACGCACTGAAGGAGATGATGAACGAGCGCGGCTATCTCGACGGCTCGCGCATGGCGAACGTGTTCAACATGATGCGCCCGCGCGACCTCATCTGGCCGTACATCGTCAACAACTACATGCTGGGCAAGAAGCCGTTCCCGTTCGACCTGCTGTTCTGGAACCAGGATTCGACGCGGATGCCGGCGGCCAACCACAGCTTCTACCTGACCGAGTTCTATAACGAGAACAAGCTCGCCCGGGGCGAGATGACGCTCGCGGGCGTGAAGCTGGACCTGAAGAAGATCAAGCTGCCGGTCTTCGAGGTCGCGACGAAGGAAGACCATATCGCGCCCGCCAAGTCCGTCTTCATCGGCGCCAAGATGCTCGGCGGCCCCGTCGAGTTCGTGATGGCAGGCTCGGGCCACATCGCGGGCGTGGTCAACCCGCCCGACAAGATGAAGTACCAGTACTGGACCGCCAGCAAGGCCGCCGCCGACACGCTCGAGGAATGGATGAGCATGGCCAAGGAGCACCCGGGCTCCTGGTGGCCCTACTGGGTCGAGTGGCTGACGAAATACTCCGGCGGCTGGACGATCCCGCGCGAGCCCGGCGAGAAGCTCGGCGTCGTCGAGGACGCCCCCGGCAGCTACGTCCGGACGAAGGCTTAGAGCCTGATCGTCCGAGATGCGAGCGTCCTGCCGGAGGCAGGCAAGAATGAAGGGCCGAAGGCAGGCCAGGGTGGCGCTCGCATCGAGGGCGTGAATCAGACTCGTGAACAAAGACTTGGAGCGCGTTCATGCTCCGAATCCGATAGGAGTGAACGCGCTCTAGGCCCGCAAACCGCAGCGGCCGATGCTGCACACGCGGACTGTCGCGCCGCGCCTCAGAGGCGCGGTAGCCAGCGGGACGGTAGACCCAGCCTTGGTGGCGCGGCACACCTGCGATGGACGCCAAGTTCGATGCAGGCGCCGAGTTCGATGCAGGCCGAGAATATGGCTCCATCTCGTCATGGCCGGGCTCGACCCGGCCATCCAGGGCCAGCCTCGAAACGTTCTCTTCAATGAAACTTGGATGGCCGCCTGTCGATGCGAAGCATCGCGACGCGATGTCAATGTGTAGCATCGCTCTGCGATGATGGCCGACCATGACGCCGTAAGTTGAGCCTCCGCCTCGGCGGAACGACACTCGCGCCCGCCGCTCTTGAGCTCGGCCCCGTCCCTTGCAACAATCCCCGCCGGGGAACGTTGCGATCCGGCGTTTCCCGGCGCGCTGGCCGAGCCGCACCTCTGAGCCGGAGCACCGTGAGCCGCGCCGCGGCGGAGACGCATGATAGAGCTGCATCAAGTCTCGGCCGGCTACGGTCCAACGCCGATCCTGCGCGAACTCGATCTCAGGATCGAGCCGGGCTCGTTTCACTTCCTCCTCGGCCCGTCCGGCTCCGGCAAATCGACGTTTTTCCGCCTGATCACCGGCGAGGTCCGGCCGTCCGCCGGCCGGATCCGCGTCCTCGGAGAGGACGTGTCGCGCCTGTCGATCCATGCTGCCGCCAGGCTGCGGCGGCGCATCGGCATCGTCTCCCAGGACAACCCCATGCTGAACCACTTGACGGCATGGGAGAACGTCGCGGTGCCGCTGCTCGTGCTCGGCCGCAAGCGCGCCGAGTTCGCGCCCGACATCGCCGAGCTCATGGACTGGGTCGGCTTGAGCGAGCATCAGCACAAGCTCCCCGCGACGCTCTCGGGCGGCGAGGTGCAGCGGGTCGGGATCGCCCGGGCCATCATCGGCCGACCCGCCATCCTGTTGGCCGACGAGCCGACATCCGCCATCGATCCGGCGATGGCCCACAGGCTGCTGCGCCTGTTCGTCGAGCTGAACAGAACGTTTGGCGCGGCGGTGATCGTCGCCACGCATGATCACCACCTGCTGGACCGGATAGACGCGCCGCGCCTGGTCATCGACAACGGCCGCATCGCGAAGGTCGACGCATGACGAGCCCTCAGCCTCCGCCGCCGATATTGCCCCCTCCCGCAACCGGCATGGCGCGCCCGGCTCCCGATCTTTCGAGACTGCGGGCAACCCGGGACGGCGCGCTCGACGAGAATTCGATCCACAAGCTGATCGACCTCAAAAGCAGCCTCTCGACGATCGAGATCACGCTGACGGCGATCACGGTCGCCGTGGTCGTGCTGAAGGTGACGGTCGCCGAGCTCGCCGGCCAATTGGGCGCGCTGATGACGGACACCGCCGCGCGCCAGATGCTGGACGTGTCCGTAGCGGTCGGGTTCCTGACCATCGTGATCGCCACGCTGCAGATCCCGCGTCATTTCACCGACGCGCTGATTTACGCGAACCAGAGCGCGCTGCGCATTCTGCTGCAGGTCGGCGCCACGCCGGACTTCGTCGCCACCTGCTTCGCCCGCGTCATCCACCGCTCGATGATCGCGGCGACGGCGGGCGGCCTCGCGCTGACGGCCGCGCTCTACCTGATCGTGGCCGAGGTCGCGCGCATCTGGGTGCCCGCGACCCGCACGGGCTTCCTGCTGGAGGTCGGCGAAGCCGCGCTCGTCATCCTCGTGTTCATCGTCGTCGTGAACCAGCTCGTACGGCGCAAGGTCAAGCGCTTCTACAGCAACTTCCAACGGTGGTAGCGGGTCCCGCCCGGCCGGCCCGTTTCCGTTCCGATGCGCCATGCCGAACGGCGCGCCGCCCGCGCGACGCATTGCTCCCATGACGCGTGGGTCCTTTGGACGCTATCGTGCGCGAGGTGATCATCTGCACTGGCGGGAGACCTTTTGCATGACCAGCGCCACGCGCGAGCTCGAACGCGCCGTCCAGGACATCGCCGCCGAGATGAAGAACCGCACCGACCGCGGCGAGGTCGCGACCTATATCCCGGAGCTGGCCCGGGTCGATCCCAATCATTTCGCCATCGCCGTCATCGACGCGGAGGGCAACGTCCACGAGGGCGGCGACAGCGAGATACCCTTCTCCATCCAGAGCATCTCGAAGGTCTTCACGCTGACGCTCGCGCTCGGCAAGGCCGGCGACCGCCTCTGGCGCCGCGTCGGCCGCGAGCCCTCCGGCAGCGCGTTCAATTCCATCGTGCAGCTCGAGCACGAGCGCGGCATCCCGCGCAATCCCTTCATCAATGCCGGCGCCATCGCCGTGACCGACCTCATCCTGTCGGGCCATCAGCCACGCGAGGTGCTGGGCGAAATCCTGCGCTTCATGCAGTTCCTGGCCGACGATCCGACGATCACCATCGACCGGGCCGTCGCGGCCTCGGAGCAGCGCACCGGCTTCCGCAACGCCGCGCTCGCCAACTACATGAAGTCGTTCGGCGTGCTCGAGAACCCCGTCGAGTTCACGCTCGGCGTCTATTTCCACCACTGCGCCATCGCCATGACGTGCCGTCAGCTCGCGATGGCCGGGCGCTTCCTCGCCCACTCGGGGCTCAATCCGTCGACGGGTGCGCTGGTCGTGCCCGCAGAGCGGGCCAAGCGCATCAACGCCATCATGCTGACGTGCGGCCACTACGACGGATCGGGCGAGTTTGCGTACCGGGTGGGCCTGCCGGGCAAAAGCGGCGTGGGCGGGGGAATTCTGGCGATCGCCCCCGGCAAGGCGTCGATCGCGGTCTGGTCGCCGGGGCTCGATGCGGCCGGCAATTCCCACTTGGGGCGAATGGCTCTGGAGCGGCTGACGAAGCGGATGGGCTGGTCGATATTCGGAGTTTGAAGCGCGGCTCTGCGAGGCGCGCTTCAAACCGTGATGGGCGAGCGCATCAGCGTTTTCCGACCGGCGGGTCGGTCTCGCGAATGGCTTCCTCGTGATACCAGCTTCCGCCCGCGACGACGCGCGTGGCCGCAGCCGCCGCGAACGCGTCGATCGGCTTCACGGCAGCGCCGCCGGCAAGCACAGCCGCACGGCCGCCGGCAGGGAACTGGTAGATCTTTGCTGTTTCTCGAACTGTCGTAGTCGTCGCCATGATGTGTCTCTCTTCGATACTGGTCTGACGCTCGAAATCGTCGCGTCGATTTGGCCTATTTTGCCTGAGTTTCGCACACATTGCTCGTTAAAAATCACGATTTGCATAAACTATGGGCATGAATGTTTTTGCTTATTTGGGTAGCATTTTTTGCGAAGGCGAATTCCTCTTTTTGCCTTCCGACTGATCACTCAACACACAAGGCGCGCGTTTTGTTCGCTACCAAACAACGCTCTTTCCCTTTGGGAACACTGTAGGCGGATGAAGACCGGCGGCTCGCAACCACGAGAGCACCGCCTCCGCGTCGGGATCTGGGCCCGATGCGTCCGCAACCGCGACTCGCGTGTCGCGTCGCCGAGCGAATCCAAAGCCCGCCCTTGAGCCTCGGCCACGTTCGGCGAGGCTTCGAATTTCGCGAATTCAAACGAGGAGCAATCGATGACGAAGTATAAGCTCGAATACATCTGGCTCGACGGCTATACGCCCGTCCCGAGCCTGCGCGGCAAGACCCAGATCAAGGAGTACAGCTCCTTCCCTGATCTGGCGGATCTGCCGCTCTGGGGCTTCGACGGCTCCTCGACGATGCAGGCCGAAGGCCACAACTCCGACTGCGTGCTGAAGCCCGTCGCCCACTATCCCGATCCCGCCCGCACCAACGGCGTGCTCGTGATGTGCGAGGTCATGATGCCCGACGGCGTCACGCCGCACGCCTCGAACAAGCGCGCCACCATCCTCGACGACGCCGGCGCCTGGTTCGGCTTCGAGCAGGAGTATTTCTTCTATAAAAACGGGCGCCCGCTCGGCTTCCCCGACGCCGGCTATCCGGCGCCCCAGGGCCCCTACTACACCGGCGTCGGCTACAAGAACGTCGGCGACGTCGCCCGCCAGATCGTCGAGGAGCATCTCGACCTCTGCCTCGCCGCCGGCATCAACCACGAAGGCATCAACGCCGAGGTGGCTAAGGGCCAGTGGGAGTTCCAGATCTTCGGCAAGGGCTCCAAGAAGGCCGCCGACGAGATGTGGATGGCGCGCTACCTGCTCCTCCGCCTCACGGAGAAGTACGGCATCGACATCGAGTTCCACTGCAAGCCGCTCGGCGACACGGACTGGAACGGCTCCGGCATGCACTGCAACTTCTCGACCGAGTACATGCGCACGGTCGGCGGCAAGGACTATTTCGAGGCCCTGATGGTGGCCTTCGACAAGAACCTGATGGACCACATCAACGTCTACGGCCCCGACAACCACATGCGTCTGACCGGCAAGCACGAGACGGCGCCCTGGAACAAGTTCAGCTACGGCGTGGCCGACCGCGGCGCGTCGATCCGCGTGCCGCACTCGTTCGTGAAGAACGGCTACAAGGGCTATCTCGAGGATCGCCGCCCGAACTCCCAGGGCGACCCCTACCAGATCGCCTCGCAGGTCCTGAAGACGATCTCCGAGGTTCCGGTCAGCGCCGCCAAGGCTGCCTGAGGCCGCAGCCGCCTGAGGCCGCACATGTGACGTGACGGCGCCGGTCTGACCGTCGGCGCGGTTGCTCAGCCCGCCCGGACGCCCCACCCATGGGCTCCGGGCGGGCGTTTTTATTTGGGGGCACCGCCCCGAGCCGCCCGAGCCGCCCCGGCGCCCTGCCCTGCCCTGCCCTGCGTCGGCATGAGGGCTCCACGCGCGGCCGTCCTGTGCTAGAAGGCCGGTTTTCCGCTTTCCCAAGGCCGCCGATGACCACAAAAGCCCCGACCGCGACGCCCCAGCCCCGCGCCCCGAAGCCCACCCCCAAGGTCGGCTTCGTCTCGCTCGGCTGCCCGAAGGCCCTGGTCGACAGCGAGCGCATCATCACCAAGCTGCGCTCCGAGGGCTATCAGGTCGCGCCCGACTATGCCGGCGCCGACGTGGTCGTCGTCAACACGTGCGGGTTCCTCGACAGCGCCAAGCAGGAAAGCCTCGACGCCATCGGCGAGGCGCTGGCGGAGAACGGCAAGGTCATCGTCACCGGCTGCATGGGCGTCGAGGAGAACCGCATCCGCGAGGTGCACCCCGGCGTGCTCGCGGTGACGGGGCCGCACCAGTACGAGCAGGTCGTCTCGGCCGTTCACGACGCCGTCCCGCCGCTGCACGATCCCTATCTCGACCTCGTGCCGCCCGAAGGCCTGCGCCTGACGCCGCGCCACTACGCCTATCTGAAGATCTCCGAAGGCTGCAACAACCGCTGCTCGTTCTGCATCATCCCGAGCCTGCGCGGCGACCTGGCGAGCCGCCCCGCCAACCACGTGATGACCGAGGCCGAGCGCCTCGTGAAAGCCGGCGTCAAGGAGCTGCTCGTCATCAGCCAGGACACGAGCGCCTACGGCCTCGACCTCAAGTATGCCGAAAGCCCCTGGAAGGGCGCGCCGCTGAAGGCCAAGTTCCTCGATCTCTCCCGCGCACTCGGCGAGCTCGGCGCCTGGGTCCGCATGCACTACGTCTACCCGTACCCGCATGTCGACGAGGTCATCCCGCTGATGGCCGAGGGCAAGATCCTTCCCTATCTCGACATCCCCTTCCAGCACGCCTCGCCCGCCGTGCTCAAGGCCATGCGCCGGCCCGCGCACCAGGAGAAGACGGCCGAGCGCATCGCCAACTGGCGCAAGGTGTGCCCCGATCTCGCCGTGCGCTCGACCTTCATCGTCGGCTTCCCCGGCGAGACGGAGGAGGACTTCGCGCTGCTGCTGGACTGGCTCAAGGAAGCCAAGCTCAACCGCGTCGGCTGCTTCAAGTACGAAGCCGTCGCCGGCGCCAAGGCCAACGACCTGCCGGGCGCCGTGCCGGAGGCCGTGAAGGAGGAGCGCTGGCACCGCTTCATGGCGGCCCAGCAGGAAGTCTCGGAAGAGATCCTGGCCGCGCGCGTCGGCGCCACGATCGACGTCATCGTCGACGCGGTCGACGAGGACGGCCCCGTCGGCCGCTCCAAGTGGGACGCCCCCGAGATCGACGGCACGGTCTTCCTGACCTCGGACGCGGCGCTCAAGCCGGGCGACATCGTCAAGGCCCGCGTCGACGAGGCGGACGATTATGACCTCTGGGCGACCGTTCTTCCCGCGTCCTGATCGGTAAACGGCCCCCGGCCGCCCCTCGCGTTGACAGTCCGCGGGAGGCGGTGCGACAGTCCGTCCCGAACCCGGGGGAGGACCTTTGCTGATGGCGACGCCTGACCAAACCGCAGCGCCCGCTCCGGCGCCGAACGGCCCCGAAATCCGCATCTACCAGCATTCCCACATCCTCTACTGGTGGGTCGTGTGGGCCTACGGCTTCTTCTGCGCCGCCCTCACCTACGCCCAGGGCATCGAGCTGGCCATCGGCGACTCGGTAAAGCCGATCCTGGTCCATCCGAGCCCCTGGGTCGGCCTCTCCTTCACGGTCCTCCTGCTGTTCGTGATCGTCACGACGAGCGTGCGCGCCCGCGGCCTCAACGCCATCCTGCTGATCCTGCTGATCGCCGCCGCCGGCGCCGCGACCTACGTCGTCATGAACACGCCGAACCTGTGGACGCGCCCGCCGTCCCTGCTCCTGCACATGAACCTGGCGTTCTACCTGATGATCTCGTCGGTGCTGTTCGTCGTGTGGACGATCATCGTCTTCATCGTCGACAAGCTGAGCTACTGGCGCATCCGCGGCACGCAGGTCGAGCGCGTCCAGCTCTTCGGCTCGGCCATGGGCCGGGCGCCCGAAAGCTGGTCGGCCATGCACATCCGCCTGACGCGCTTCAGCGACGACCTGATCGCCCACAAGGTGCTCGGCCTCGGCTGGCTGGGCCTCGGCACCAGCGACATCGACGTCAAGGTCTCGATCTTCGGCGGCGGCCACGAGCAGTTCCGCATCGAGAACGTTTGGCGCGCCGCCCGCCCGATGCGCAAGATCCAGGACAGCATGGGCCAGAAGGCGACCGTCGTGATCTGAGCCACGCCGCCGCGCTGTCCTGACGCTCACTCTGCCGGCGCTCACCGGCACCACGGCATTCGGGCTGATCCCATGACGCTGATCGCATGACGCTGCGCCGCCCATCGCTGCACCTGGCCCTGACGGCGGCGATCCTCGCGCTCGCCGTCGCGGTGAGAATTGCCGATCCCGATCCCGTCGCGCGGCTCCGCCTCTCGATCTTCGACAGCTATCTGACCCTCAAGCCGCGCACGCCCGATCCGGCGCTCCCCGTGCGCATCGTCGACATCGACGAATCCTCCCTCGCGAAGATCGGGCAATGGCCCTGGCCGCGGTCCGAGATCGCGGAGATCGTCGAGCGCCTGGCGGAGGCGGGCGCGAAAACCGTCGCCATCGACCTCATTCTGTCGGAGCCGGACCGGCTCTCGCCGGCGGCGCTCGCGCGGCAGGTGGCGAGCAGGCAGGACCTCGCCCCTATCGCCGCCGAGCTCGCCTCGCTTCCCTCGAACGATGATCTCCTGGCGCAGGCCATCGCGAAGGCCCCCGTCGTCGCCGGCCTCGCGGGGGAAACCGCGATGACGCGGAAACCGCGCCCGCCGAAGGCCCGCTTTGCCATCGCCGGAGACGATCCGTTGCTGTTCGTGCCGCGCTTCGCCGGTGCCATCGAGCCGTTGCCCGTGATCGCGGAGGCCGCGGCCGGCGCGGGCGTGGTGAACTGGATCCCGGCCAAGGACCAGATCGTGCGCCACGTGCCGCTGCTCGCCGCGCTCGACGGCGTGCTCGTGCCCGGCCTCGCTCTCGAAACCCTGCGCACGGGCCTCGGCCAGACGACCGCGTTCATCCGCTCGTCAGGCGGCAGCGGCGTCACCGCGTTCGGCCAGAAGACCGGCGTCGAGACCGTCCGCGTCGGCCAGACCGTGCTACCCACCGGCGCCGACGGCCAGCTCTGGCTCAACTTCGCCGCGCACGACCGCACGCGCTACATCTCCGCCCATCACATTCTCGACGGCACCTTCAATAAGGACGACATCGCGGGCCGCCATATCCTGATCGGGTCCAGCGCTACCGGCCTTCTCGACCTGCGCGCGACGCCGCTCGCCGCGTCCGTTCCGGGCGTCGAAATTCACGCGCAAGCCGTGGAGCAGATGCTCTCCGGAGAGCACCTCGTGCGCCCGGCCTTCGCCACCGGCGCCGAGCTGATGTTCCTTCTGGCCGCCGGCGCGCTGGTCGCGAGCCTGATCCGCCGCTCGGGTGCCCTCATGGCCGCCGCCATCGCCGCGGCCGCCATCGCGATCGTGGCGGGCGGATCCTGGTGGGCCTTCAGCGCCGGGGGCTATCTGTTCGATCCCGTCTATCCCTCGCTCGCCCTTGTGGCCGTCTATCTCTCGGGCTCGCTGCTCTCCTACGTGCGCACCGAAACGGACCGCGCCCGCGTGAAGCGCGCCTTCGGCCACTACGTCGCCGCCCCGCTCGTCGAGCAGCTCGCGGCCGATCCGTCCCGCCTCAAGCTCGGCGGCGAGACGCGCGAGGTGACGCTGCTCTTCGCCGACGTGCGCGGCTTCTCGCGTTTGTCCGAGGGCATGGATGCCGAGACGCTCATTCAGTTCGTCAACCGCCTCTTCACGCCGCTTTCGGAGATCATCCTCGACCACCGCGGCACCATCGACAAATTCATGGGCGATGCCGTCATGGCGTTCTGGAACGCGCCGGTTGCCGATCCCGCCCATGCCGAGCAGGCCTGCCGCGCCGCGCTCGCCATGCAGGCCCGCCTCGAGCGGCTGAACCGCGAGGAGGCCGCCCGCCGCGCCGCCGCCGGCGAAACGGCGCTGCCGATCCGCATCGGCATCGGCCTCAACACCGGCCCCTGTTGCGTGGGAAACGTGGGCTCGCCCCAGCGCTTCGACTATTCGGTGCTGGGCGACGCCGTGAACACCGCCGCGCGCATCCAGGATACGACCAAGATCTACGGCGCTCCTATCATCGCGGGCGAGCACACGGCGAGCGAGGCCAAGGCGTTTGCATTCCTCGAGATCGACACTGCGGCGCGCCTGCGCGGCAAGGACCGCCCCGAGCGGCTCTTCGCCCTCGTCGGCGACGAGATGGTCGCGGCGAGCGACGCGTTCGCCACGCTGTCGCGCCTCTATACGGAGCTCAAGGAAGCGATCGCATCGAATGACGCGGCGCGCGCCAAAACGCTGATTGTCGAATGCCGCGAAGCCGCTGAGGCCGTCAAGCGCCGGGGTTCGGCCGTCAGCATCGGCCCCTTGCTCGATCACGACGCGGCGCGCCTCTCAGCCTGACGCGCTCAGGCTGAAGCGCACAGGCTGACGCACGAGCCGCGGACTATTATCGCCCACGGCCGCCGTAACCGCCGCTGCCATATCCGCCGGTGCTGCCGCCGGGACGATGCCCGCCGCCGCCGTAGGGGCCGCTGCCCTTGTTGCCCTTGTACTTCATGCCGCCAATGATCACGCCGATGCCGACGGCCGTGCCGACGCCGCGGATCACCTTGTCCTTGTCGGCCTGCCGCTGCTTCTCTTTCTTGTAGTCCTTCTTGGGACGCCGCTTGATCTTCTCGTACTTCGGCTTCTCCTCGTAGGTCGGCTTCGCCTTCTTGTACTTGGGCTTGGTCGGCGGTGCGGGCTCGATCGTATCCTTGTCGTCGCAGTTGTCGCCGGCCGGCCGGCTCGCGACGGGCAAGGCGCCGGTCATGATCACGTCGCGCGTCAGCACGGGCTGGGGATCGATGCTCGGCACTTTCGTCACGAACGGAAACGCGTCGTTGAACGGCGTAGAATCGTTGCCGGGGAGCGAAGCCCAGCGCACCGGCGGGCCGACGCCGCCATCATTGTCGATGCGGATCAGCTTGCCAGGCTCGTAAAGGTCCTTGCACAAGCCGCTGGTGCTGCGCACCTGCACGGCGCCTTCGTGCAGCAGCACCCAGGTCGGCCCGTTGCGCTGCACGAACACGTCGAAGATCGTTCCGCGAACGGTGATCGCGGCGGCCGGCGTCTTGATGACGTACGTCGGCTTCTCGGCCACGCCCGTCATGAAGCGGAATGCGCCCTTGATCAGGTTGACCACGATGGATCCCTTCGCCTTGTCGGGATCGTAGACGAACTTGTCGAGCGTCAGGTTCGAGCCCGGACCCAGCGCGAGCTTCGTATCGTCGTTGAGCTTGAGCTCGCTCGACCCGTCGAGGCCCACCTCGATCGTCTCGTCCTGGTGAACGTTGTCGCCGCGCTGCAGCGTGCGCGTGTCGCGGTTGTATTCGGCGGTCACGAGATTGACGACGGCCACCGTCGAGCCGACCGGCCTCAACCGCTGCGCCTCGGCGCCGGAAAGCGGCACGGCCAGCAAGGGAAACCACAGCAGGGCTGAAACGGGTCTCATCGGCGTACTCTCGTGTTGTCGGACTCCCGCGTTATAGAAAGCGGCTCGATCAAAAAAGAGGCGTGGTCTGACTTGACCATAACAGACGGCCCCGAGGCTAGCAAAAGCACGCCGCACGGCGTCGCGCTGTTCCGGGCGGAACAGCGGGCCTTATTGGCGACAGAAAGAGGAAGAGGAAGACTAGTGTGATGATCGAGAAATTCGCCCCATCAAGCTGCACGGTTCGGAGCGAATTTCTCGATTTGAATCACACTAGCAAGTCTATGAATCTAGTGTCCCTTATGATTCCGAAGTTCGCTCGCGCACCTCGCCGCAAACTCTGGCGAACTTCGGAATCGGGACACTAGACTAGATGGGGATCGCGCCCTTGGAGCGGCCCACGGCCTTATGCTCGGGCTCGACATGAATGAGCACCTCGGAGCCCTCGATCTCGGCTTCGAGCGCCGCTTCCAGCCGGTCGCAGATGTCGTGGGCATCGTCCACGGTCATGCTGCCGGGCACCACGAGATGGAACTCGATGAAGATGACGCGGCCGGCCTGCCGGGTCCTGACGTCATGCGCCTGAAGGGCCCCGTGCCCGCTGCGCGCGATCGCCTGGCGGATCCGCAGTTGAATGTCGCTGTCGGCCGCTTCGTCGAGGAGCCCGCTCATCGAGGCCATGACGATCTTGAAGCCGCTCCAGAGAATGTAGCCCGCAACCGCGATGGCGATCAGCGGATCCAGGATGAAGAAGCCCGTCACCGCCGCGAGCAGAAGGCCCGCAATGACGCCGACGGACGTCATCACGTCGCTCAACAGGTGCCAGCCGTCCGCAACCAGCGCCGGCGACCGGAGCGCGCGCCCCCTCCGGATCAGGAACGCCGACCATCCGCCGTTGATGAGCGTGGCGAGCCCGCTCACCGCCGCGCCCGCGCCGAACTCCTCGATATGACGCGGCGCGCGCAGGGCGTCGTAGGCTTCGCGGAAAATCAGGATCGCCGCCACGACGATCAGCACGCCCTCGAGAACGGCCGAAAGGTATTCCGCCTTGTGGTGTCCGAACGGGTGGTTGTGGTCGGCCGGCCGCGAGCTGACGTTGATGGCCACCAGCGCGGCGACAGCCGTCACCAGGTTGACGATGCTTTCCAGCGCGTCGGAATAGAGCGCGACGCTGCCCGTCAGCACGTAGGCGAAATACTTGAGCCCCATGACGGCGACCGCCACCGCGATGCTTCCGAACGCGATCAGGTGCAGCGTGCGCGCGGGCTGCAGCGGTCTGGGCTGGGTCTCGATCATGTCCGGATCCGGCGTAACGGGGCGTGAGCGCCGCCGCGAATGGCCCCTCGTGCCAGAGATCCGCCCGGGACGCCAGGGCGGCGCATCACTTAGCCGCTTATCCACATCGTTCCGGCCCGCCGGTCTCCCGGCCGCCAAACGAATCTGGTCCGAAGATCGATGCACATCGCCGTCGCTTGCGCGGTCGGGTTGTCGAGAGGGAGCGGTTCGTCATGGCAAACTTCACGACGCATATTGCCGTCGGCACGGTCGTCGCCGGCTCGCTGGCCACGTTGACCCTCGCGGCCGACGTGATCGCGCCGGAGAACCTCATTCCGATCACCCTCGCGGGCGTTCTGGGCTCGGTCCTCCCCGACATCGACCTCAAGGACAGCCGCCCCAGCCGCGCGCTGTTCGCGGGCCTCGCCATCTTCTTCTCGTTCGCCGTGCTCTTTTCGGCCGCCGGGCGCTACTCGATCGCCGAGCTCTGGATCCTCTGGCTCGGCACGTTGGTCGGCGTGAGATACGGCCTGCACACGGCATTCCACAATCTGGCGACCCACCGCGGCATCTGGCATTCGATCCTCGCCGCCCTCTTCTGCGCGACGCTGACCGCCGTCATCTTCGCCAACGTGATGGATCGGCACGCGGGCGTCGCCTGGCTCGCGGGCGGCTTCATGTTCATCGGCTATCTGGTGCACCTGAGCCTGGACGAGATCTACTCGGTCGACGTCATGGACACGCGCGTCAAGGCCTCCTTCGGCACGGCGCTCAAGCTGTTCGACCGGCGCTATCCTTACGCCTCGGCCGGCATGGCCGCGGCGCTCGCGCTCGCCGTGTGGCTCGCGCCGTCGCCCTCGACCTTCCTGACCGGCCTCGCCTCGCGCGATATGTGGGCCGAGCTCAAATCCGAGCTGCTTCCGAAGGACAAATGGTTCGGCATGATCAATGCAGGCCAAGCCGTGGCCGACGCGCCCGCTCCGGCGAGCGGCATCACGACCGGCGCCATCCCC
Organism: uncultured Hyphomicrobium sp.; assembly: GCA_964386545.1. Lineage (GTDB taxonomy): Bacteria > Pseudomonadota > Alphaproteobacteria > Rhizobiales > Hyphomicrobiaceae > Hyphomicrobium_C. The sequence continues at coordinate 4,383 of CAYLSI010000054.1, read as the reverse complement.
GAGAAAGCGCAACCTGCACCCGCGGGAACGCCGAAATAAAAGGACTGCGCGGGAGGCTAGCTGCCGCTTGGCGTGGCTGCCCGCAGGCCGGCCAGATAGGTGCCGATGAAGTCCTCGAGCATCGCCTCGGCACGGCCGGCGGTCACGCCCGAGACCTTGTTGGCGGTCGAGAGCGATGAGATGCCGTGCATCGCAGCCCAAAGCACGCGCGCAGATTGCGCCGCCGAGGCTTTGTTCTCGCCGGGCAGCTCCAACAGCGCGTCTTCGACCTTCTTGATGAGCTGCTCGATCTTCTCGCCATACCAGTCCGGTACGGTGCGCGAGGCCGACAGGTGATGCTCGAACAGCAGGTTCCAGAGCTTCGGGTTTTCCTTCACGAACTCGAAGTAGCGCGCTGCAAGGTCGTGGATCCGCCGGCGCGGGTCGTCGGTCTTCGGCAGGTCCGACAGGGAATCGGCCAGGCTATCGAGCAACCGGCCTTCGATCGTCAGCACCAGGTCGTCGAGATTCTCGAACGAATTGTAGATGGTGCCGGGCGAGTAATCGATTTGCCGCGCGATCTCGCGCGCCGAAAGCCCTTCGAGACCGAACTCGCGGATAAGGTCGGTGGAAGCCGTGATAATGAGCTCACGAAGCTCATCGGCCGTATGAAGCGATCGGCGGCCCATGTCTCTCCCATGCGCAAACTGCGGACACGGCCGCAATGACCCAAACCAACATCGACCCTTCTAACCCGGACCCGAAACGCATCGTTCCTGGGTAGAACGAAAACGAAGAGCCGCGGCAGGCCGGACGTGAACGCGGTTCTAACCGTCTAAGCGCTTATAGCGTCTCAGACTAAAGTACAAGGCCGCGACGGTCGGCGCGCCCCTGGAAACGGATTTCCAGTATGACGATATTACGTCCCGACGTGCGTCGCAGCATACTGAGGATTGCAATGAACCGCAATCAAATGCGCGTCACCTCGGCCCGGGAAGGCCAGCCAGATCTGATCGCTGGCCCGGAAAAGCACACGCAAAAAGCGTCAGTCTGCGGAGACCGCCTGATCGGCGTTCAGCGCAGCCCAGCACAAATTTGAACGCTGTAATCGCGGGATGGGGCCGATTAGCAAGAGTACGTGTTTGATGCGTCGCCGAAATTCACCGAGCCGCTCTTGCGCGGCTTGGCGTACGCCTTCTCGCTCCAAGGCACGGACACCTTGAAGATGTTCCAGTCGTTGACCCCCGGGAACAGGGGCGTAAACGTGTACGTTCCCTCCACGACGATCACGGACTCGTTGGCGGCGAGCATGCCGTTAGAGAGCGCGTAGGGAGAGCATTTCGCTGGCCCGGCACCGTTGGGATAGCTCGGCCGATTGCCCGTCGACGGGTACACGCGATCGGCGTTGTTGATCCGCATCACCGGAACGATCGTGAGCGTGAGCGGCGCAACGTCGAACGGGCTCATGATCTGCGCCGCGACTTCGTAGATCGCGTTGACGTCGGCCGCCTTGAGCTCGGTCTCGCGTGTGATGAGGTCGGCCACCGTGCTGGTCACGAGGGCAAACCGCCGGTCGATCGAGATCGCCCGCGTCAGCTCCATCGCACCGAGCAGCATCACGAGGAGGATCGGCGCGATCAATCCGAATTCCACGGCCGCGATTCCGCGGGCATCCCGTGCGAACCGGCGCAAGCCGGCCAGCGTCCCTGCTGCGAGGCGCTTCGATCCCCGCGGAACGCGCGCGAGACGCTGAGCTTCATCCGATCCGCCACCCATGGCGCACTCCATTCTTATTTATAGGGCTCAGTCTGGAAGACGGACGCCGCCGAGAGGATGATCTGTCCTTGGGTTTGCGGCGTCGGCGACAACAGATTGAACATCCTCTGCCAGAACCCCGCGCCCTCATCCCAGTGGTAGCAGGCCAGCACGAGCACCTTCATGTTCTCCTGACCCGTCGCCGCGCTGAGCGCATCGGCGGCCGAGCCCGACGCCGGAGCCAGGTTGCCGTTCGCGGTGGTGCAGGCCGGCGGCGGCGTAAGCCCCGAAAACGACGTCGCGCTTTGCAAGTGGACGACCAGGCGATTGTCGCAGGCGATAAAGGAGCCCGCCGAGTCGCACACGAGCTGGCGGAAGTTTCCGCGCGTAAGGCCCTGGGTTTGCGCTTCGCCGGTCCGGATCTGGCGCGACGCATTGGCCACCCCGTTCTCGAGCGAGTGCAACGCGAGGAACTGAATGCCGACCGTCATGATCCCCAGGACGAGAACGAGGAACGGCACGGCGACGAGCGCGAACTCGATCGTCGTCACGCCGCGGCAGTCGCCGCCGAGCCGACGTACAAACCGGCTTAGCCCCGAAGGCCGCTTCAATCGTTGAGGAACACCGCTACGCATTGCTGCCTACGCCAGAGGAAGAACATGCGGCAAAGGATAGAGAAGCGAGGGTCTACGAAGAGTTGACGGCGGCGCGGGATCGCGGGGAAAGGCAAACGGCGAGTTAACAACCCAGGCCGCCGGCCGCCCGAAGGCGTCTCTCCGCCTCCGCCCCAGCCCTGTCCGAGCTTCAAGCCGCGAGCTGCGGCCGGAGACCTCTGAGTCTCCTGCAAATTCTGAAATATCCTCCGAATATGCACTACGGATTTTGTCCGCAAGCGAACGATCAGTTGTCCGCTTGAGGCGACTCACGACCACCTACCTCCCCATGAGCCTGCTCGGCGAGCGCTAGGGGGACGCATGACCTTCTCGATCCAAACCAGCTTCAAATTGGGCGCGATGCTCGGCTCGACGCTCGTCGCCGCCACTCTCGCCACGAGCGCGCACGCGGATTGGACGGGTCCCTACATCGGCCTCGGCGCCGGATACGGCATCTCGCGCGACGACGTGAGCTTCGCACCGGGCCCCGCGCTCGGCGGCCTCATCGCGGGCAACCTCAGCATCGACGGCTTCGCCAACACCGGCGGCCTTGTCTCGCTGAGCGCGGGCTACGACTACCAGGTGAACCGCTCCCTCGTGGTGGGCGCCTTCATAGACTACGACGTCTCGAACATGAGCCTGGACACGTCGATCTCCGTCCCCGGCCTCTTCAACGCGAGCGCGGGATCCGAGATCGAGAACCAGCTCTTCATCGGCGGCCGCGTCGGCTACCTCGCCTCGCCCTCGACGCTCTTCTTCGTCTCCGCCGGCTATGCGCACGTGGAGACGAGCGACGTCACGTTCGCCGCGGACGCCGGCGGCCTCGGCGTCACGGGCGTGCTCGCCGCGATCCCGACCCTCGAGGGCTACTTCATCGGCGGCGGCGCCGAGACCAAGATCGGACACGGTTTCTCGATCAAAGCCGAGTACCGCTATACCGATCTCAGCGAGGAGAACTTCGAGCTTCTTCCCGGCCTGGGCCTCGGCCGTTCCTGACCTCGACCATCGACACCACGATCCAGACCGGCCGCATCTCGCTCAACTACCGCTTCGGCGAGGGCGGCGCGCCTTCCGCCGACAGCAGCGACACGGCGATCGCCCAAAGCTGGACCGGAGCGTATGGCGCGATCAGCGCGGGATACGGCGCCGCCAGCAGCGAGCTGAGCCTCTCCAACACACCGCTCGTCACGCCCTTCAACGCGACGCTCGACGGCGCCGGCTCCAAGGGCGGCGTGTTCGGCATCGGCGTCGGCTACGACTATCAGGTCAACCGGAGCATTGTCGTCGGCGCGCTGGCCGAATGGCAGCTCGCCCGGCTCGAGAACGAGATCTCGGCCAACTTCGCGGCCGGCGGCTTAACCCTCGGCGGACAGGTCGAGACCGAGGTGGAGGACGTCTTCTATCTCGGCGGCCGCGTCGGCTACCTCGCCTCGCCCGACACGCTGGTGTTCGTCAGCGCCGGCTATGCGAACGCGAAGCTCGACGACACGACCTTCAGCGGCTCCCTCGATCTCGGCGGCGGCCCGCTGACGGCCACGGCCACGCTGATCAGCGGCGAGCGCTTCTCGGGCCTCTTCCTCGGCGGCGGCATCGAAACGCGCCTCACGGGATCGCTCTCTCTCAAGGCGGAATACCGCTACGTGGATTTCGGAAGCGAGCAGGTCACGCTGCTGCCCGACATCGCGCCGGCGATCAACGCCCTCGTCTCGACCGAGGTCGACCCGACGCTGCATCTCGGCATGGTGTCGCTGGTCTACCGGTTCGGCACCGAGGAGCGGGCCGCGCCGTTGAAGTGAGGGGGAGGAGGCCGGGACGACAGGAGAGCGGTATCAAAAGCGCTCGTCCGTTCCGAACGCCGCTGCGCAAACGCGCCTCAGCGCGGTCTGCGTCCACCCAATCGGCGATTTGGAAAGCCGGCACGCTGGTCCATCCGCGCCAGCGTGCTGCCTTTAAGCCATATCCGTCCCCTGGGAAGGGTATGGTGCGGTCGAGAAGA
>CAYLSI010000053.1:0-18500 GCA_964386545.1 uncultured Hyphomicrobium sp. | reverse complement strand
GGCGGCGGCACGCCACGCTGCGAGACGGTTCCACCCTGCGAGACCAGCCCGCCCTGCGGCCCACTGCTCGGCGGCGGAGCCGCAGCCCCGCCCTTCGGCTGCTGCGCAAGGCCGGCCTGCAGCCGCGCCCGGGCGCGCGCCAGCGCGCTCTCGCTGGTGTCACGCGGACGCGGCGGCGGCACCGTCGATTGCGGCCCCTTGCCGTTGGACACGCCGATGCTCACGCCGTTCTGAGGCGCCCGCGCGGGCTCGGGCACACGGCCCGGCGGCGACGGCCGCGCCTTGCCTGCACCGTTCGCGCCATGCTCGGCGCCCGTATTGGCCCCGGCCGGCCCGGCCATGGGACGCGCGGGTGCCCCCGGTGTCCCTGCTGGCGCCGTCCCTGCTGGCGCCGCATGCGGGGCCCCACCGGGGTGCGGCTGAGCGGCGGCGGCGGACGGCTGCGCGCTCTGCGGCGCTCCTTCGCCCGCCTGCTGCGCGGCCTTGCCCTGCGCCTTCTTCTTGGCCTTGGGCCGGAACACGCCGACGGGCTTCGTCTTGTTCTCCGACGTCTTCAGCGTCGCGAGGACCTGCGGCACGTCCGTATCGAGGATCGCATCGCCGCAATAGGGCCCCTGCGCATACTCGCACTCGATCGAGCGCAGGAAGCTGACCTCCGGCGCCGTCTCGACGCCCTTGGCGACGATCCGCTTGCCGAGCTCGTGGCCGAGCGCCACCATCGAGCGCAGCAGCACGCTGTCGTTGCCGCCCTTGACGTCGCCCGCCTGCATGATCGCCTGGTCGATCTTGATGCTGTCGAACGGCAGCCGGTCGAGATAGGGCAGCGACGAGAAGCCGGTGCCGAACTCGTCGAGCACGATCTCCGCGCCCGCGCCGCGCAGCCACTCGAGCACCTCCGTCGACTGCTCCGGGTTTTCGAGCGCGATCTGCTCGCTGACCTCGATGCGGAGCGACCCCTTCGGCACCACCGCGCGCCCGAGCACGTGGCGGATCTCCTGGATCACGTCCGGCCGGAACAGATGCCGGCACGAGATGTTGACGCTCGCGAACAGCGGCGTGTCGCCGCGCGGGAAATCCTTCTGCCACGCGACGACGTCGCGGGCCGCTTTCTGCAGCACGTAGGAGCCGAGCCGCGCCATCAGGTCGGAATCGTCGGCGAACGGCGCGAACTGCGCCGGATCGACGGTGCCGAGCTGCGGATGATCCCACCGCGCGACCGCCTCGAAGCCGGCGAGTTCCTCGGTCGGAAGATAGATCACCGGATAGTAGGCGACGCGCACCTGGCTCTTCTCGATCGCGCGGCGCAGCTCCATCTCGAGCGCCTGGCGATCGTCCTGGTCGCCCTTCATCTCCGGCGTGAACACCTCGATGCGGTCCGCGCCCGCGCGCTTGGCGCGGAACATGGCGATCTCGGCTTTCTTGAGCAGATCCGTATGGCTGGTGTCCTGCCCGTCGAAGATGGCGATGCCGATCGAGCCCGTCAGCACGATCTCCTCGCCCGAGATCTTGATCGGCGAGCGCAGCGAGCGGCGGATGCGCTCGGCGTGCTGCGCAAGCTCCGCGATCGGCTGGTCGGCGGTCAGCAGCAGCCCGAAGCGATCGCCCGAGATGCGCCCCAGCGTATCGTTCGGCCCCAGGTGGCGCTGCAGGCGCCGCGCGATGGTGAGCAGCAGGCTGTCGCCCAGCACGAGGCCGAGCGACGAGCTGACGCTCGTGAACTTGTCGATGTCGATGATGAGCACCGTCGGGCGGATCTGCGGCTCGGTCTTGGCGCGCGCCATGGCGACTTCGAGACGGTCGAGCAGAAGCTCCCGGTTGGGCAGCCCCGTCAGGCTGTCATGCACCGCGTCGTGCAGCAGGCGCTCGTGCGCACGCTTGGAATCCGTGATGTCGCGCAACAGGCCGATGCACTTGAACGAGCGCGGATCCGTGCCCGGCACGCCCGCCGCTTCGAGTTCGAACCAGCGGTAGTTGTTGTCCGCCTGCCGCAGCCGGAACTCGCTGCAGATCTTGCCGTCGCGCCGCTCCTGCACCGTGAACAGCGCGAGCTTGAAGCGCTCGCGGTCGGCCGGATGCAGGTGGCGCATGAAATCGTCGGTGCGCGCCGAGAGGTCACCGGGCGCGAGCCCCAGCAAGCCTTCGACGGACGGGCTGACCTTCACCTCGTCGCGCCGCGCATTCCACTCCCACACGGCCGCGCCCGACGCGTCGACCGCGATGGAACGCGACTGCAGCTCGGAGGGCGCCGCGCCATAGAGCGGCTCGACCGACCGGAACGCATACTGCGTCGCCGTGAATCCGATCGAGAGCACGATCAGCACCATGCCCGAGACAAGGCCGAACACGGCCGCATCGCCCGCGAGCTGGCCGGTGAGCGCGACGCCCGCGCCGAACACCCAGACCAGGAACAGGATCCACGTCGGCACCAGCGACAGCGCGCGGTCCTGCCCGCGCAGCGCCAGGAACAGGATGAGGCCGGTTCCCGTCACGCCGATGAACACGAACGACAGCCGCGCGAACGTCGCGGCGAGACGCGGGTCGATGATGGCGACCGCGATCAGCGAGAACTGCGCGAGCAGCCACACCGTGATGAGCATGCGGATGAGGCCGTGCCACAGCGCGAGCCTCAGGAACACGTGCAGGAACACGACGAGGCTCGCCGCCAGCGCAGCCTCGGACGCCGCGCGGTAGACGGCGTTGGCCTCGGGCTTGAGCTGGAAGAGCTTGTGGAAGAAGCCGAAGTCCACGCAGAGATAGGCGAGCACGCACCACGCGACGAGCGCGGAGGCCGGGAAGATCAGCTTGTGGTTCGCGGCAAAGATGGCCGTGAGGAAGATGGCCATGAGGCCGGTGAGGCCGAGCAGCACGCCATTGAAGAGCTGCCGGTTCGAGATGCGGATTTCGTAGTCGAGCGGCTGCCAGAGATGGAGCCGCGCGAAGCGCTCCGACGAAAGCTCGGCGACGTAGGTGATCGTCTGCCCCGGTTCGAGCGTGATGCGGAAGAGGTCCGCCCGGTCGCTCTTGATGCGCTCCGGCACGAAGCCCACCGACGGCGTGATCGCCTCGATGCGCTGCGCGTCGAGGTCCGGCCACACGATGCCCGAGCCGATGACGCTGTAGCGCGCCGCCGAGAGCCAGCGCTCGACGGGCTTGTCGGTCGAGTTCGTGAGCGCGAACACGATCCAGTTCGGGTTGTCGCCCGGCGTCGTCGCCGAGACGGACATGCGCCCGGCGAGCCCGTCCGCGCCGGCCGCCGTCTCGACCTGCAGGCTGTCGCCGCGGCCTTCGTAGAGGTCGCCCAGCGTCGTGATCTCGACGCGGCCCTGGTCCTGGCCGATCTCGATGGCCTTGAGCGCGTGCGCGGGCGCCGACGCGACGATCAGCGACCAGACGAGGCCCACCGCGAGCACGGCGAGGCGCGCCGCGGAAAGCGACACCGCACGCCGGCCGTTTGTGCGCAGGGCCGCGGCCATCACATCCCGCCTCCCTTGAGCGTCCAGTCCTCGGCGAGGATGGCGAAGATCAGGTGGTCCTGCCAGGTGCCGTTGATCTTGAGATAGCGGCGCGCGAGCCCCTCCTCGGCGAACCCGCAGCGCTTGAGCACGCCGACCGAGCGCTGGTTCGTGGGCTGCACGGCCGCCTCGATGCGATGCAGCCGAAGCTGCTCGAAGGCATGCGGCAGCACCGCGCGCACCGCATGCGTCATGTGCCCACGCTCGACGAACGGCTGGCCGAGCCAGTAGCCCAGCATCGCCGATTGCGTGACGCCGCGCCGGACATTGGAGAGCGTCAGGCCGCCGATCAGGCGGTCGCTGATCGCATCGAAAATGAGAAACGCATAGCCGAGGTCTTCGCGCGCCTCGCGCTGATAGTGGCGGATGCGGCGGCGGAAGGCCGTGCGGGTCAGGTCGTCGCGCGGCCAGGCGGGCTCCCACGGCACGAGCAAGGCGCGGCTTTGCGCGCGCAGCTCCGCCCAGGGCCCGTAGTCGCTCATCATGGGCGGACGCAGCCAGACGCCGCGGCCATAAAGGACCGCCCAATCCGACGTGTTTCCGGCCCTGAGAAACGCCATCAGGCTGTCTTCGCCTCCGACCTCGTCTCGTTGCGTGACACGCGGTCCGCCGCGTGCCGGGCGAGCCGTTCCGACGCTTTGCCCGCACCGACCACGGCCACCGAAGCCGCGCCGCCCAGCAGGCGCTGCGCAAACCGGCCGACATCCTCGATGCTCACCGCATCGACGTTCTCGATCAGCTCGTCACGACCGACGAGGCGGCCGTGCGCGAGCATATTGCGCGCCATCTGCTCGGCCCGCGCCGACGAGGACTCGAGGCTCATTAGCAGACCTGCCTTGAGCTGGGCTTTCGCCCGCTGCAGCTCGCTCGCCGTGGGTCCCCGCGCAGCCACGTCCTCGAGCTCTCCACACGCGACATCGATAAGGCTGGCCATCGTCTCGGGTCCCGTCGCTGCGTGCACCGCCAGAAGCCCGGTATCGCTGAGGCTCCAGGCGGAGGAATAGATCGAATAGCAAAGTCCCCGCTTCTCGCGTGCCTCCTGGAAAAGCCGGGACGACATGCCCCCGCCGAACAGGCCCGAGAACACCTGTGCCGTGAAATACGCCGCGTCACGGTAGGACGGCGCCTCGAACCCGAGCACCAGATGGCTCTGCTCGAAACGCTTCGTATGCCACCGCACGCCACCCTGGTAGCGCGCCGCGTCCTGCCCTTTGACTCGCTTGGAAGTGAGCCCGCCGAATAGGGCCTCAGCGTGGCGGACGAGCGCCTCGTGGTCGACATCCCCAGCCGCCGCGAGCACCATCGAGCCGGGCACGTAATGGGTTGCGAGAAAAGCGGAAAGATCGTCCCGGGAGAACCGCCGCACGTTCGCCGCCGGCCCCAGGATCGTCCGCCCCACGGCCTGCTTCGGATAGGCGGCCTCGTTGGCCATTTCGAACACGATGTCCTCGGGCATGTCGCGCGTGGACGCGATCTCCTGCAGGATCACCTCGCGCTCGCGCTCCAGCTCGTCCGGAGAAAAGCTCGAATTGAGCAGAATATCCGCGATCAGCTCCAGCGCGACCCCTTCGTCGCCCTTGAGCACGCGCGCGAAATAGGCCGTGGTTTCAAGGCCCGTGGCGGCGTTGAGCTCGCCGCCCACGGCCTCGATCTCCTCCGCGATGGCCTGCGCCGAGCGCGCCGCCGTGCCCTTGAACGACATGTGCTCGAGGAAATGCGAGATGCCGTTCTCCGCCAGCGCCTCGTCGCGCGCCCCCACCCCGACCCAGAGGCCGAGGGACGTCGTCTCCACATAGGTCATGGACTGCGTGACGATGACGAGGCCGTTCGAAAGCCGCGAAATCCGCTCGCTCATTCCGCACCTGCCGCAGCGGCCCGCGCCGCACCTTCCACGAACGCCTTGACGGCGGCGAGGTCGTTGTCGAGCACCGGATAGCGCTCGGGGTCCGTCAGCAGCGTGTCGAGGCGCGCCGGCAATCCGGGCCGCACGCCGGTGATGCGCTCCATGGCATCGGGGAACTTGGCCGGGTGCGCGGTCGCGAGCACGATCCCCGGCACGGCCGGGTCAGTACCCGCCGCATCGAGCGCGGCGACGCCGCACGCCGTATGCGGATCGGTGAGGTAGCCCGCCGACGCCTTCGTCGCGAGAATGGTCTCCGCGACCTTCGCTTCGCTCGCCGCCACCGCCGCGAACTCGCGCGCGAACGGCGCCGCGGCTGGCCCCAGCTCGAACCGGCGGCCCTGCGCCAGCGCCCCCATGATGCCGCGGATATAGCCCGCATCGCGCCCCGACGCCTCGAACAGATAGCGCTCGAAATTCGAGGAGATCTGGATGTCCATCGACGGCGACGAGGTTTCCACGACCGAGCGCATCTCGTAGATGCCCGAGGCGTGCGCGCGCGGCAGGATGTCGTTGGCGTTCGAGGCGATCACGAGCCGGGCGATCGGAAGCCCCATGCGCTTGGCGACCCAGCCGGCGAGGATGTCGCCGAAGTTTCCGGTCGGCACCGCGAACGTCATCGGCCGGTGCGGACTGCCGAGCGCCACGCCCGCCGCGAAATAGTACGTCACCTGCGCGACGATGCGCGCCCAGTTGATGGAGTTCACGCCCGAAAGGCTCATGCGGTCGCGGAACGCATGGTCGTTGAACAGGCCCTTCACGAGCGCCTGGCAGTCGTCGAACGTGCCTTTGATCGCCACCGCATGCACGTTGGCGTCGGTCGGCGTCGTCATCATGCGCCGCTGCACGTCCGAGACGCGCCCGTCCGGGAACAGGATGATCACGTCCACGCGCTCCGAGCCGCGGAACGCCTCGATCGCCGCGCCCCCCGTGTCGCCCGACGTCGCGCCCACGATGGTCGCCCGCCGCCCGCGCCGCGCCAGCGCGTGATCCATGAGCCGCGCAAGCAACTGCATCGCCACGTCCTTGAACGCCAGCGTCGGCCCGTGGAACAGCTCCAGCACCCAGCGGTTGCGGTCGATCTGCACGAGCGGCGTCACGGCCGGATGATCGAACCGGCCGTACGCCTCGTCGGCCATCGCGTGCAAGCTCGCGCGATCGAGCGTGCCGCCGGTGAACGGCAGGATCACCTCCGTCGCGATCTCGGCGAAGGACTTGCCCGCAAACCCCGCGATCGTGTCCGCCGTCAGCGCCGGCCAGACCTCGGGAACGTAAAGGCCGCCGTCGCGCGCGAGCCCGGCGAGCAGCACATCCTCGAACGACAGAGAAAGCGCTTCGCCCCGGGTGGAAAGATAGGTCACGTGTCTGATGTCCTGGGTTGTAGGACCGAGAAAATAGCGGCCGCGCCGCTCCTTACGCTGTAGCCGCCGCCCCGGTCGGGATCAAGCCGCGCTTCGGAGACGCGTCCAGGCGAACGCGGCAAAGATCGCCACCAGCGTGACCGCGAGCCCGAACCACGTCAACGCGTATTCGAGGTGCCGGTTGGGGATGTCGAGACGCGTCGCCCCGCCCCTCGGCCAGCCGCCCGGATTGGCGGGCTCGGCCGCCGCATCGACGAACAGCGGCAGCACGCGCTCCGCCGCCACCCCCGGCGCGAGCGACGCCGTGAAGCCGTCGAGGTCGCGCCAGTACCACATGTTGCGCGCTCCGTCGGCCTCGGGCTCGAACCAGCCGTGCGTAACCGGCTTGCGCAAGAGCCCGGTCACGGTCACGGCGCCCTCGACCTGCCCCGCGGGCCGCGTCGCCGGATCCTTGAGCCGGTCCGGCACGAACCCGCGGTTGACGAGCACGACGTGGCCGCCCTCGGTTTCGAGCGGCGTATAGATATGCCAGCCGGTCTCCCCGCCCTGGCTCGTGAACAGGTGGCGCTCATCCGCATGGCGGAAGCGCCCGGTCACCGACACCGGCAGGTATTCGTGCGTGGCGAGGGTCTTCCAGGCGTCCGGCGGCTGCTCCAGCGGCGCGGGCGGCTTGTCGAGCCCCGCGTTGATGGACGCGATCAGCCCCTCCTTCCACGCCAGCCGCTCGAGCTGCCAGACACCGAGGCCGAACAGGATGGGAAGCGCGAGGGCCGTCATGACGGCCGGCCACAAGAGGCTCTGCCATCCGCGCGCCGCGGCCGGGGTCTCTGCCGCGCTCATGAGGGATCCTGCGCCAGGCGGCCCTCTTCCGCCTTGTGCGTCCACTGCAGCGCGATCAGGATCGCCTTGAGGAAGCGGAGCAGCCCCACCGCGAACAGCGGCGTCAGCACGCCCCACAGCACCGCATGCACCCACACCGGCGGCCCGTAGCGGAACTCGACGAGCAGCGCGAGCCCGAGCACCAGGAAGCCCAGAATGAAAATCGCAAAAATGGCCGGCCCGTCTCCCGTGTCGATGAAGCCGTAGTCGAGATTGCACCTCTCGCACGACGGGCGGAGCATGAGCCCGTTGCGGAACAGCGGCCCCTTCCCGCAGCGCGGGCAGCGCGCGAGAAGCCCCGCCACCAGCGGCGAGACCCCGCGACGCGCCGTCTGACTCTGAACGGGATCCCGCGTGTGATCGTGGGCGGGATCGTGATCGTGAGCGGTCATGCCGGCCTCCGAGGTTGGCGCACGCCGAGCAGCGTGTGACGCGAGCCTTTGAAATGACGAGGGGCCGGACGAATGTCCAGCCCCTCGCGCGGATGCGGTGTCGTCGGTACGTCTCGGCGTCAGTGTCCGGCGCCAGGGTTGGCTCCGGCGCCCCAGACGTAGATCGAGGCGAACAGGAACAGCCAGACCACGTCGACGAAGTGCCAGTACCAGGCCGCCGCCTCGAAGCCGAAGTGCTGCTGCGGCGTGAACGCGCCGCGCATCGCGCGGACGAGGCACACGAGCAGGAAGATCGTGCCGATGATCACGTGCGCGCCGTGGAAGCCGGTCGCCATGAAGAAGGCCGAGCCGTAGGCATGGCCGCCGAACGTGAACGCGGCGTGCATGTACTCGTAGGCCTGGAAGCCCGTGAAGATCATGCCGAGCGCGACGGTGGCGAACAGGCCGAGCACGAGGCCGCGGCGGTCGTTGTGCAGGAGCGCGTGATGCGCCCACGTCACGGTGACGCCCGAGAGCAGCAGGATCAGCGTGTTGACCAGCGGGATGCCCCACGGATCGAACGTTCCCTTGAAGTAGCCCTCGGCCGGCGCGCCGGTCGTCGGGATCACGGCTTCGGTCGCATCGACCGGCACCGGCGGCCACTGTCCGCCGAACAGCTCGTTACGCTGCACCATGCCGACCGATTCCTTGAGGTTCTCGATCGTATAGACGTCGTTGGGGAACAGCGAGAAATCGAAGTAGGCCCAGAACCAGGCCACGAAGAACATCACCTCGGAGGCGATGAAAAGCAGGACACCGTAACGCAGGTGAAGCTGGACGACCGGCGTGTGATCGCCACGGTTCGCCTCGATGATCACGTCGCGCCACCACATGAACGCCGTGGCCGAGAGCCCCAGGAAGCCGAGCAGGAAGACCCAGGGCCCATGCATGCCGAAAAGGCCCGGCGCGCCTTCGCCCGTGGAGCGCATCCAGATGATCGCGCCGATCGCGGTCACGAACGCCGAGAGCGAAGCCGTGAGCGGCCACGGACTCGGGTCGAGCAGGTGGTAGTCGTGTTGCTTGCCGTGCGCTTGGGCCATTTTCGTCTCCGTCAGTCCCCGTTCGCTTCTTTCCCCCGGCTTCGCCGAAGCCCCGCACTCCCGCGCGAGGTCCCCGGCTTGGCCCGTCGATTGACCCAGGGCTCCCGCCCCGGGGTACCGTCTCGGGTCCTCCGCCGGATCGCTCCGGCCTCGCGGCCCCGACTGTTCTCTCGCCTCGCCCGCGCCATGCGCGGACGAGCCGTCATCAGCCGCCCTGCTTGCCGTCCGCCGGCCGGTCGTCGGCCTTCGCCGCCGTGTCGGCCATCGGATAGAACGTGTAGGACAGCGTAATCTCTTTCACGAGCGAGGCTTCGCGGTCGTCGGCGATCTTCGGGTCGATGAAGAACGACAACGGCATCTCGACGCTCTCGCCCGCGGCCAGCGTCTGTTCCGTGAAGCAGAAGCACTCGATCTTGTTGAAGTAGGATCCGACGATCTCGGGCGACACGTTGTACGTGGCCGTGCCCTTGAGCGCGTGCGGAGCCGAATTGTGCGCCTTGTAGAACGCGAGCGCGTTCTCCCCGATCTTGACCTCCATCGTGCGCTGCGCGGGACCGAACTCCCACTTCATGCCGGGCGCGACGTTGGAATCGAAACGGACCGTGATCGTGCGGTCGAGAACGGCATCGGGCGCTTTCTCGGCGCGCATCGTCGTGCCGCCGTAGCCCGTGACCTGGCAGAACAGGCGATAGAGCGGAACCGCCGCCCACGTGGCGCCGCCCATGACGAGCAGCGCCGCCACGCACGACAGCACGACGCCCCCGTTGCTCCCGCGACGAACGGGATCGGGCTTCGGCTGGCGCACATCGATCGTCGCCTTGCTGTCGTCGTTGGCCGTCACTGCCACTCCTCGCCGTTTCCGGCGCTACTTGCCCATTCGAACGATGGTCGCCGCATAGAACAGCACCACCAGAAACCCGAGACCGAACGCGATCGCGAGCGAGCGCAAACGCTGTCGGCGCCGTCGGGTCTCGTCCTCGTTATCCGTCACTGCCACCTCTCAATCCTCGTCCGTCAGATCATCTTGAGAGCGAGATGCTCGCCCAGGATCACGGCGAAGAGCAGGAACAGGTAAAGGATCGAAAATCCGAACAGTTGCTTCGCCGTGCGGTCGGCCTCGCGCCCTTCGCGCACCATCCAGACCTTGACGGCCAGATAGAGGAAGATGGCGCCGAGCACGACCGACGTCGCAAGGTAGACGATGCCGCCGAGGCCGATGAAGTAGGGCGTCACGGCCAGCGGCACGAGCAGCAGCGAATAGAGCAGGATCTGCCGGCGCGTCTCGTCCGGTCCCGCCACCACCGGCAGCATCGGCACGCCGACGCGCTCGTAGTCACGGCAACGGTAGAGCGCGAGCGCCCAGAAGTGCGGCGGGGTCCACATGAAGATGATGAGGAACAGCAGCACGCTCTCGATGGTCACGGTGCCGGTCACCGCCGCCCAGCCGATCATCGGCGGGAAGGAGCCGGCCGCGCCGCCGATCACGATGTTCTGCGGCGTCCGCCGCTTCAGCCACATCGTGTAGAAGAAGACGTAGTAGGCGATTGTGAGCGCGAGCAGGGCGCCCGCCACCCAGTTCACCAGCACGCCGAGCGTGAGCACGGAGAAAACGGAAAGCACGGAGCCGAACGTCAGCGCCTCGTCGGCCGTGACGCGGCCGCGCGGGATAGGGCGGGCCGCCGTGCGCGCCATGCGCGCGTCGATGTCGGCGTCGTACCACATGTTGAGCGCGCCCGACGCACCCGCGCCGACGGCGATGCAGAGCACGGCGATCACGGCAAGGACCGGATGCAGCGTGCCGGGGGCCGCGAACAGGCCGGCGAGCGACGTGAACACCACGAGCGACATCACGCGCGGCTTCATCAGCTCGACGAAGTCACCGACCGAAGGCTCGATCGTGGTTGCGCCACCCGCAAGGGCGCCTTCGGCAATCGTAGTCGTCATTGTTCTCCCGTCCTCCCGCCGCGGGTTGGCCCCGCGTTTCGATGCGCGCAATTCTATGTTGCGGCCTTGCAGCGTGGAGCGGGCTCGGCGCCCGCCCGGGTCGTGTGGAGGAAGAGCGGCGGAGAAACCTCCCTCCGCCGCTCCCCTCGCTTAGTGGTGCGAGCTGCCCGTGATGCGCGGCAGCGTCTCGAAGCAGTGGAACGGCGGCGGCGACGACAGCGTCCACTCGAGCGTCGTGGCGCCCGGACCCCACGGGTTGTTGCCGGCCGGGACCTTGCGGGCCAGGGCGACGAACACGCCGATGAAGAAGCAGAGCGTGCCGACGGCCGTCAGGTACGAGCCGATCGACGACACGTGGTTCCAGAACGCGAAGGCATCCGGATAGTCGACGTAGCGGCGCGGCATGCCGGCGAGGCCGAGGAAGTGCTGCGGGAAGAACAGCACGTTGGCACCGACGAAGGTGATCCAGAAGTGCATCTTGCCCCAGAACTCGGAGTACATGTAGCCGGTCATCTTCGGGAACCAGTAGTAGTAGCCCGCGAAGATCGAGAACACGGCGCCGAGCGACAGCACGTAGTGGAAGTGCGCGACGACGTAGTAGGTGTCGTGCAGCGCGCGGTCGACGCCGGCGTTGGCCAGCATGACGCCCGTGACGCCGCCGACCGTGAACAGGAAGATGAAGCCCAGCGCCCACATCATCGGCAGCCGGAACTGGAGCGAGCCGCCCCACATCGTGGCGATCCATGAGAAGATCTTCACGCCCGTCGGCACCGCGATGACCATCGTCGCGAACACGAAATAGGCCTGCGTGTTCACCTTCATGCCGGCGGTGAACATGTGGTGGGCCCACACGATGAAGCCGACGAGACCGATGGCGACCATGGCGTAGGCCATGCCGAGGTAGCCGAACACCGGCTTACGCGAGAACGTCGCAACGATGTGGCTGATCATGCCGAAGCCGGGAAGGATCAGAATGTAGACTTCCGGATGGCCGAAGAACCAGAACAGATGCTGGTACAGGATCGGGTCGCCACCGCCGGCCGGCGAGAAGAACGTCGTGCCGAAGTTGCGGTCCGTGAGCAGCATGGTGATCGCACCGGCGAGAACCGGCAGCGACAGCAGCAGCAGGAAGGCGGTGATCAGCACCGACCATACGAACAGCGGCATCTTGTGGAGCGTCATGCCCGGAGCGCGCATGTTGAAGATGGTGGTGATGAAGTTGATCGCGCCGAGGATCGACGAGGCGCCCGCCACGTGCAGCGCGAGGATCGCGAAGTCCACGGCCGGCCCCGGATGGCCCGAGGTCGAGAGCGGCGCGTACAGCGTCCAGCCCGAGCCGACGCCGGGCATGCCCGACGGACCCTCGACGAACATCGAGATGAGGAGCAGCGTGAGAGCGACCGGCAGCAGCCAGAACGAGATGTTGTTCATGCGCGGGAACGCCATGTCGGGCGCGCCGATCTGCAGCGGAACGAACCAGTTGCCGAAGCCGCCCATGGTCGACGGCATGACCATGAAGAACACCATGATGAGACCGTGGCCGGTCACAAACACGTTGAACGTGTGCGGGTTCGTAAAATACTGCATGCCCGGCTCTGCGAGCTCGAGGCGCATGGCGACCGACAGGGCGCCGCCGATGATGCCGGCGATCATACCGAAGATCAGGTACATCGTGCCGATGTCTTTGTGGTTCGTCGAGAAGAGCCAACGACGCCAACCCGTCGGGGTATGGTCGTGATCGTCGGCGTGTGCAGCGGTGCTACCCATTTTTTAAAACCCTTGTTGCGATGGGTGTTTCCAAGCCTAGTGCGGAGTGGCGGCCACGAGAGGCGGCCGCCGGGTGCGCATCAGCGCGTTACTGGGGAACGTTCTCGGCGACGGTCTTCACGCCGGCCTGCTCGAGAGCGACCTTGTCGAGGATCTCGCGCGCCTTCTTGCGGTCCTTGGCCTGCATCGCACCAGACCACTCGGCGAACACGGCGTCCGAGACGACGCGGACGGCGATCGGCATGAAGGCGTGATTGAGGCCGCAGAGCTCCGAGCACTGGCCGTAGAACATGCCTTCCTTCTCGGCCTGGAACCACGTCGAGGTGATGCGGCCCGGCACGGCGTCCACCTTCGAGGCGAAGGACTGGATGGTCCAGTTGTGGATGACGTCGTTGCTCGTCACCAGCACGTGCACGACCTTGTTCACCGGAACGACGATCTCGTTGTCGACAGCGAGGAGGCGCGGAGCGGGAATGCCCTTCGCGTTGCGCTCGGCGACTTCCTCGTCCGTCAGCATGTTCGACGTGATCGAGAAGTTGCCGTAGTCCGGATACTCGTGCTCCCAGAACCACGAGTTGCCGATCGCCTTGATGGTGAGATCCGGCTTCGGATACGTGTACTGGTTCATCAGGAGCTTGAACGACGGAATGGCGATGACGACCAGGATCAGGATGGGGATGACCGTCCAGGCCACTTCGAGCAGCGTGTGATGGGTGGTGCTGCTGGGGCTGGGGTTCCGCTTCTCGCTGAAGCGGAACATCACGTACAGCATGAGGATCAGAACGAAGACCGCGATCGCGATGATGATGAAGTTCGTCAGATCGTAGAAGGCGTGCAACTCGTGCGCGATGGGGGTCGCCGCTTCCTGCAGACCCATCTGCATCGGAGCCGGCTGGCCGAGCCCGTTCGCCAGGGCAGCAGCCGGCTGCATCAGCAGCATGGCGAGGCCCGCCAGCGCCGCCTTCGGGCCAAACTTAACAATCCAATGTAGCATTCTCCGCTCCCCAGTTCGTGTCCCGGCCACCATCTTGCCGAGAATCTCCCGTATTCGGTTCGTTCACCTGCGCCGGTCGTTGATGCCGGCCAGTGCGTCAGGGGCCTCTCGGACCCCAGCGGCTTACCCGGTGTCGCCACATTCGACGAACGAATGCGCGCCTCTCGCAGAAATCCCCCAAAACGAGAGAGAGCACAATCGTCAAACGCATCTCAAGTCAAGTTTTATGCGTCATATCTTCGCGTTGTGGCCGCAGCTGCGGGCAACTCTTATTGCATCGCAACATGCATTCGGAGCCCTCGCGAAATCGTCGGCATGCTGAAAACCGTTCAGAAGAATCGGCGAGTCCCACTTTGGCCTTTTTCCTCGCCGAGACGAGCGGCTTGCGCTAAAGCCGCCGACGCACGGGGTCGCCCGGCATGCGGAGCGGGCCGTCGGCGCCTCGGGGAACCCTCAAAAAAGCTCATGGCGATGATGATCGGCAGGCCCAATTTGCGCCCTCAACACCCTCGCTTCCGCACCCTCGGTATTTTGTGCATCGCGTTAAGCGCGCTGATAACGGGACTTGGGCACACGGGATTTACGCCGGCCTTCGCGGGCGCTGCGGAAGGTGAGTCGGCGTCGAAGCCGTCGCTGCCGCCGCAGTTCGCGGACGGCACCGTCAAGGGCCAGTACGGCGACTGGCAATTCGTCTGCAAGCCGCCCCCGCCCGGCGCCAAGAACGAGGTCTGCGCGCTCGTCCAGAGCGTGACCGCCGAGGACCGCCCCAACGTCGGCCTGACGATCTACTTCCAGCAGTTCTCGAACGGTGTGCGCGTGCTGCGCGTGTTCGCCCCCGTCGGCATCCTGCTGCCGCCCGGCGTCGGCCTCAAGATCGACGGCGCCGACATCGGCCACGCGCCGTTCCTGCGCTGTCATACCTTTGCCTGCTATGCGCAGGTCACCGTCGAGGACAAGCTGATCGAGCAGATGAAGACCGGCAAAACCGCGATCTTCATCATCTTTCAGACCGAGGAGGCCGGCATCGGCATCCCGATCTCGCTGGCCGGCTTCGGCGACGGCCTCGCCGCCCTTTCGAAATAGATCCGCGAGCAGCCGTACACACACAGAGGCACTCACCGGCGCGAAGACGCAGGCGGGGCCTCGCGACCCCAGTCGATCCTAAAGGAACGCAGGCTTCGCGCCTCAGGCCACGCGACGCTGCCGCTCGCCATCCTGCGGAACGGCCGGCACGGCCGGATCGCGGCCGCTGCTGCCGTCGAAGCGGATGTAGTCGTGCTGCGTCGTGAGCCCGCCCGCCGCGCTCTGCGCGAGCTGCATCCAGGCCTCGGCCACCTTGCGACCGCTCTCCGCGTACTGCTCCATGGCCGTGCGCCAGAACGCCATCTGCTCGTTGAGCAGATCCTGCGGCGTGCGGCACTGGGCGAACCGCAACGGTACCTGCAGATAGGCCTGGCTGCGCCGGTTCATGAGCCCCAGCACTTCGAGCTGGCAGCGCGCGACGGCCTTGAACGGGCCCGTCATGCGCGAGGTCATGGCCTGCGGATCGAAACCGGGCAGATCGGCGAAGGGCGTGAACCCCTGGCCATAGGTTTCGAGCGTCGCGGCGTAGGACTGGAAGAGTGCACCGAAAGGACCGAAAGCGTCCGTATTGGACCCCGCTTGTGTCGGCATCGTTTCTACTCCCTAAGCGCGGGCTGCGATAACGCGACCGCAACCTCGTGAGGCACTGTTGGTATGCGTGTAACGGCTGCAGTTCCGAATTGATCAGAAACAAAGGGATTAAATAAAGACGATAACAAACTGTTGAACGGTTGCGCACCGAAATCTGCGCAAACCGGCCGTTTGCCCCGCCCCGCCCCTGCCATCCCGCGCAATCCCGCACCACCGCGGCGGCAAGACCGCTCTAAATTAAAAACCGGCCGGAAATAAAAAACCGGCCGGCCAGGTCGCCCCAGCCGGCCGGTTTTCGATAGGTTAAGGGCTCAACCCGCGAGCTTCGACTTGATGAAGCCGAGCACGAGCGCCGTCAGCGCCCCGCTGACGCCGCCGGTCGCAAACCCGCTGATGATCGCGTTGATATCGAGGCCGGACGCGGCCGCCGTCGTGCCGAGGCCGAGAAGGGGCCCCAGGAGCTGGCCGCCGAGGCCACCGCCCAGCGCGCCGGCGATCGTATTGCCGAGCGTGCCGAGAGAGTCGTTTTTCGCAACGGCATTGGCCGCGTTGCCGCCGATGGCGCCGCTGACGGCCTGAATAAGCAATGAAGTAAGATCCATGAGTTTGGTCTCCCCAAATAACGGCCCGGCCCCGCTTATTTCGGGTCTGGACCGGCCCTGAAGCCTCCCGAAGCTTCCTTATACGTTGATTCAAGGCAAGCCAGGGCGCGAAATGAGCCCTTGCGGGCGGGGCCGCAAAAAGTGCAAACATCGTCGCCGGGATTGAGCTGGCGGAACGCCCCGGGCGGGCGCTCCATCGGTCTATTTTAACGGTTCCAACCAAAGACTTGAGACGAAGGCGCGCACCGTGCGCGGTTCCCATCCGAACCGACGTGCCCTAGGATGCGCCACTCGTGAAGGCGGAGAAGACCTGATGAACGTGCACGTCGGCCCAATCGCAGCGCCCCCCGCAGACGTTGTCCGCCACGATTGGACCCGCGCCGAAGCCCAGGCTCTCTACGATCTGCCCTTCAACGACCTTCTGTTCCGCGCCGCGACCGTCCAGCGCCGCCACTTCGACCCCAACAAGGTCCAGCTCGCGCGCCTGCTGTCGATCAAGACGGGCGGCTGCGCCGAGGACTGCGGCTACTGCAGCCAGTCGGCCCACCATGAATCCGGCCTCAAGGCGTCGAAGCTCATGGAGGTCCAGCGCGTCATCGCCGAAGCGCGGAAGGCCAAGGCTCAGGGCGCCACGCGCTACTGCATGGGCGCCGCCTGGCGCTCGCCGAAATCGCGCGACATGACCGCCGTCGTCGCCATGGTCGAAGGCGTAAAGGCGCTCGGCATGGAAACATGCATGACGCTCGGCATGCTCTCGGACGACGACGTCGGCAAGCTCAGGGACGCCGGCCTCGACTATTACAACCACAACATCGACACCTCCGAGCGCTACTACTCGGAGATCGTCAAGACGCGCACCTTCGCCGACCGGCTCGATACGCTGGCGCGCGTGCGCGAGGCCGGCATCAAGGTCTGCTCCGGCGGCATCGTCGGCCTCGGCGAGACCATCGAGGATCGCATCGACATGCTGGTCACGCTCGCCAACCTGGACGAGCATCCCGAGAGCGTGCCGATCAACATGCTGATCCCGATCCCGGGCACGCCGCTCGAGAACCGCAAGAAGGTCGATCCCATCGAGTTCGTGCGCGTCATCGCGCTCGCCCGCATCATGATGCCGACGTCGTTCGTGCGTCTCTCCGCAGGCCGTACCGAGATGAGCGAGGAGACGCAGGCGCTCTGCTTCTTCGCCGGCGCCAACTCGATCTTCTGCGGCGAAACGCTGCTGACCGCCGACAACCCCGGCGAGGACAAGGATCAGGTGCTGTTCTCCAAGCTCGGCATCGAGCCCATGGCTTTGGAAACCGAGGCTTTGGAAACCGAGGCTCTCGACGGCGAGCCGCGCGATGCGGAGGCCCTCGAAGGCCGCAGCCACGCGGGCGAGGCCGCCGCACCGCGCGCCGGCTGCGGCTGCGCCGGAACCTCCTCATGTCAGACAGCCACGAGCGAGCGCTGAAGGCGCTGGAGCGTCGCGGCCGTCTGCGCGCGTTGTCCGCCCGCAGCGGCATCGACTTCTCGTCCAACGACTACCTGGGCCTCGCGAGCGCCCCGGAGCTGATCGACGCCGTTGAGGCGGCCCTCGACAGGGGCGTCGCCGTGGGCGCGGGCGGCTCGCGCCTCTTGCGCGGCAACGACCCCGAGCACGAGGCGCTGGAGGACGACGCGCGCCGCATGTTCGGCGCCGAAAGCTGCCTCTATTTCGGCGGCGGGTTCGTCGCCAACTACGCGCTGTTCTCGACGCTTCCCGCGCGCGGCGATCTCGTCGTCCATGACGCCCTGATCCACGCCAGCGTCATCGACGGCATGCGCGCCGGCAAGGCCGCAACGACCGCGGCCGCCCACAACGACGCGGCAAGCTTCGAGGACGCGATCCTGCGCTGGCGGCGCGAGGGCGGCACGGGTCGGCCGTGGATCGCCGTCGAAAGCCTCTATTCGATGGACGGCGACACGGCCCCGCTCGACGACCTGATCGCCATCGCCCGCCGTCATGACGGCATGCTCGTCATCGACGAGGCGCACGCCACGGGCGCCCTCGGGCCGGAGGGACGCGGCCTCGCCCATGCGCTGGAAGGCGCACCCGACGTCGTCTCGCTGCACACCTGCGGCAAGGCGCTCGGCGCGACGGGCGCGCTGCTGCTCGGCCCCCGCGTGATCCGCGATTTCCTGATCAACCGCGCCCGCCCCTTCATCTATGCGACGGCGCCCTCGCCGCTGATGGCCGCGGCCGTTCGCGCCGCGCTCCACCTCGTGCGCACTGATCCCGCCCGCCGCGCGCGCCTCGCGAGCCTCGTCGCCTTCGCCGGGCGCGAGCTGGAGCGCCGCTGCGGGCTGACGCCTTCCGGCTCGCACATCCAGCCCATCGTCCTCGGCTCCGACGAGCGCGCGATGGCCGCCGCCCG
>CAYLSI010000052.1:0-20220 GCA_964386545.1 uncultured Hyphomicrobium sp. | reverse complement strand
GTTGCGCCGTTGTTTCCGGCAAGCATCAGTCGGTGACGCCCGCTCGCGGAACCTTCTCGAACCTGCTCGACGCGCCGCTCCAGAAATAGCCGAGCACCGCGAGCGCAAGAAGGACCACCCAGACGATCATGGACGGTGCTGGCTTGAACCGCGAAAGCGTGGCCTTGCGGCGCTGCCGGCGTTCTTCCGCACGCCGTTGGGACAAATCCACGATCTTCCGGTCGTCCATGGTCGGCCTCGCTGAGCTCACGCACGCGGCTATCTCGCCATGCCCTAAGAAAGGTGGTGCGACATCCTCGGCGTTGCGATGGTCCGACAACGACGCGCCGCAGCCCCCCGGCTCACCCCGTGAACGGCACGACGGTCTGGCGCTGCAGGCCGAGGCCTTCGATCTCGAGCTCCATGACGTCGCCGGCCTTGAGGTACTGCGGCGGCTTCATCACCGAGCCGACGCCGGGCGGCGTGCCGGTCGTCACGACGTCGCCGGGCTCCAGCACGCAGAACTCGGTGATGTAGGAAACGAGGTAGGGGATCGAGAAGATCATCGTCTGGGTCGAGCCCTGCTGCTTCACCTCGCCGTTGACCTTGAGCGACATCTTGAGGTTCGACGGGTCCGGGATCTCGTCCGTCGTCACGAGCCAGGGCCCGAGCGGACCGAACGTCTCGGCCGCCTTGCCCTTGAACCACTGGCCGTTGCGCTTCATCTGGAAGCGCCGCTCCGAGACGTCGTTGCAGATGGCGTAGCCCGCGACGTAGTTCATCGCGTCCTTCTCGGAGACATAGCGCGCGCGCTTGCCGATGACGAAGGCCAGCTCCAGCTCCCAGTCCATGCGGTCCGAGTTCTTGGGATAGATCACGTCGTCGAAGGGGCCCGAGACGGTGTTGCCGAGCTTGTTGAAGATGATCGGCTCGGAGGGGATGTCGAGGCCGGCTTCCTTGGCGTGGTCGGCGTAGTTGAGGCCGATCGCGATGAAGCTCCACGGGCGCGCCACGGGCTGGCCGATGCGCACGCCTTCCGGGGCCAGCGGCAGCGAGGCCGGGTCCATTGCCTTGAGCCGCGCCAGGCTTTCCGGCGCCAGCGTCTCGCCCGTGATGTCGGCGACGTGCTGGGACAGGTCGCGGATCTTGCCGTCGCCATCGACGAGGCCGGGTTTTTCAGCGCCCTTTTCTCCGAACCGTACCAGCTTCATGTCGCGTTCCTCGTCTTCGTGCTTAATTGCGGGCGGAGGCTCCGCCTATGGTCGAAGGCTTTACATCACACACCGTTCCGGTCGGCAACGGCATTGAGATCGCAGCCTGGACGGCGGGATCCGGGCCGCCGCTGCTGCTGCTGCACGGCTATCCCCAAACGAGCGCCTGCTGGCGCAAGGTCGCGCCCCGGCTCGCCGAGCGGTTTACCGTCGTCGCCGCCGACCTGCGCGGCTACGGCCGGTCGAGCAAGCCGCCCGGCGGAGCGGGACATGCGAATTTTGCGAAGCGCGCCATGGCGGGCGACCAGGTGGCGCTGATGCGCGCGTTGGGCTTCGACCGCTTCCGCCTCGTGGGGCACGACCGCGGCGGGCGCGTGGCGCACCGCCTCGCGCTCGATCACCCGCAGGCCGTCGATCGGCTCGCCGTGCTCGACATCTGCCCCACGGCGACGATGTATGCCGCGACCGACAAAGCGTTCGCATCCGCCTATTATCACTGGTTCTTCCTGATCCAGCCGGCGGATTTTCCCGAGCGCATGATCGCGAACAACACGTGCTATTTCCTGCGCGCCACGCTCGCCTCCTGGTGCAAGACGGAGGGGACCTTCGACGAGGCCATCCTGCGCCATTACGAGGACGCCCTGTTCGATCCCGCAGCCATCCATGCGGCTTGCGAAGATTATCGCGCGGCGGCGACCATCGACCTCGTACACGACGCGGCGAGCGAGGCTGCCGGCGAAACGCTCACCATGCCGCTCCTGGCGCTCTGGGGCGCGCGCGGAATCGTCGGCAAGCAGTTCGACGTGCTCGCCACGTGGCGGGAAAAATCCAGCGCGTCGGTCGTGGGCCATGCCCTCGACTGCGGCCATTTCCTGCCCGAGGAGGCCCCCGACGACACGTTGAAAGCGCTCAACGATTTCCTCTGACGGCGCGCGGCCTCATGCACAGCGGATGTGCAGCGGCATCTTTCCCCGCGGCCCCGACTCGGCCCAAGTTGCAGCCACGCAACGAGCCGACGGGGTTCCACATGTCACTGCTGTTCCGGATCATCTATGCCGCGCACGCGAAGGGTACGCACCACAAGCTCGCGCTCGATGCGCTGCGCCAGCTCACGAGCCCCGAGACGGATCGCTGGCAGCGGCTGTTTCTGAAGCACGCGGAGACCTATCTCGCCGGCTCCAAGGCGCCCGACGACCAGTTCAAGGACTTCAAGAACCACGTGCTGCACGTGCGCGACAACTATTGGGGCGGCGCGCTCGGCAAGGCCGACGAGTGGTACGGCGCGCTCTGCGCGGCGCTGCGTGCGCAGGACTGGGAGAACGTGGCGTGGAGCGCGGGCGTGCTCTCGCACTACATCACCGATCCGATCCAGCCATTCCACACCGGGCAGTCCGACGCGGAGAACGCCATCCATCGCGCGGCCGAGTGGTCGATCTCGCGCAGCTACGACGACATCCGCAAACAGGGCGTGGCCACCTCCGGCGATTTCGTGCTGACGGCCGGCGACGGCGCGTCCTGGCTGCGCGCGCTTATCTGCGCGGGCGCCGAGAAGGCCAACGTGCATTACGAGACGCTGATCGGCCATTACGACCTCAAGAAAGGCGTCGTCGATCCGCCGGCCGGACTGGACGGGCTCAGCCGCAAGATCCTGGGCGACCTCGTCGTCTATGCGTCGGCCGCCGTCGCGGCGGCGCTCGACCGCGCGTTCGCGGAGACGGGCGCGGTGCCGCCGGACGTCGATCTCGGGCTCGATACGATCATGGCCGCGCTCAAGATCCCGGCCAAGACGCTCGCCAAGCGGCTTGCCGACGCGGAGGACCGCGCCGTCGTCATGGCCATGTACGACGAATTGAACGCGACGGGCCGCGTGGACAAGACGCTGCCCGAGGACGACCGCGTCGTGCGCGATCTCCATGCGGCGGAAGTCGAGGCGCCGCGCCTCGCGGAGCGCGCGGTGCAAAGGGCCGCCGTGCTGGCGGCCGCTGTGCCGACTGCTGCGGCTGTGCCTCCGCCCCTCGCATCGGTCCCGGCGGCGCCCGTTGTTGCCGAGCCGGCTCCCTCGCCGTCGCTCGCGGCCCGGCTCGCGCCGCTCGCCGCCGCCGCGCCGGCGCCTCTGCGCGCCGCGCCGGCCGCGCAATCTTCTGGCCGGCATTACCTGGCCTCCGGCGACGCCATCGAGCGTGCGCCGACGATCGGCCCCAAGATGGCCGAGCGGCTCGGCACGCAAGGCATCGTCTCGGTCGCCGATTTTCTTTCGGCTGAGCCGGACGCGGTTGCGACGGGGCTCGGCGGCCGGTCGATCACCGGCGACACGATCCGGCTTTGGCAGGACCAGTGCCAGCTCATGCTCGATATTGCGGATCTCAGGGGCGGGCATGCGGAGCTGCTGGCACAAGCCGGCTTCCGCACCGCCGAGGCGATCGCGGAGGCGGACGAAGCCAAGCTTTGCGCCGACGTGCTGGCTTTCGCGGGCACGGCCGCGGGGCAGCGCATTCTGCGCGATGGCGCCCCGCCGGATCTCGAGAAAATCAAGGGCTGGCTGGCGGCGGCCCAGACGGCGAAAGCGGCCTGAAACCAGTGACGTGCGGCACTTTGTAAGGCGTTTTTCGCCACGTTTGGAGCCCCGTGCGGGCTTGCTTCGACATTCCGGATTGACACTCGCCGCAGTCGGCCTATCCGTAGGGTCAGGGATTACGCTGGATGCAGCCGCGCGTCCCGGGCAAGCTTATCCACGACAAGGGGATCATCCGTGACCAACGCACCTGCCGAAACCTCTGCACCCGACACGGCCAGCACGGCCATCTGGATCGCCCTGATCGCCGGCCTCACCGTGATCGGCAGCTATGGCTATGCCTGCGCCGCGCCGCTCGCGGCCGTTGCCGCGCTCGCCGCACTCAAGATGAACCGCCGCGACGGCGCAATCCTGGTCGGCCTCGCCTGGGTCATCAACCAGGCCGTCGGCTTCCTGCTGCTCACCTACCCGCACACGGCCGAGACCTACGCCTGGGGTGCCGCCATCGGCTTCGGCGCCTTCGCCGGCTACTTCGCCGCCCGCGCCGCCGCGCGCATCGACATGCCGGCGCTGGCCGGCTGGGTCGTGGCGTTCCTGGTGGCATTCGTCGGCTACCAGGCCGGCATGTACGTCGCCGCGCTGACCTTCACCAACCCGGCCAGCGGCTTCACGACCGCCGTCGTGTCTGAAGTGTTCACGATCAACGCCGTCGCCTATGCGGGCTTCGCCGCGATCTATCGCGTCGCCGTCGCGCTGTCGCTGCTGAAGCCGCTGCGCAAGTCCGCTCCGGCCACCACGGCCTCCGGCTCCGCAGCCGCCACGGCCTGACGCACGGGACCGAAGCGCCTTGCGGCGCTATCCCGCTCAGCGGCTCGTCTGCCTCACCGAGGAGACAGTGGAAACACTGTATCTCCTCGGCGAGCAGGATCGCATCGTCGGCGTGTCGGGCTATGCGGTCCGGCCGCCGCAGGTGCGCAAGGAAAAGCCGCGCATCTCGTCGTTTCTCTCCGCCGACATCGAGCGCATCGCCGCGCTCGAGCCGGACCTCGTGCTCGCGTTCTCCGACATCCAGTCGAACGTGGTGGCGGATCTTGCGCGCCGTGGTCTCCCCGTCTACCTCTTCAACCAGCGCAATCTCGCCGGCATCTTCGCAATGATCCGCACGCTCGGCGCGCTCACCGGGTGCGCCGAGAAGGCCGATCGCCTGGCGCGGGATCTCGAAGCACGCGTTGAAACGGCCCGTGCCGAGACCGAGGCGCGCACGCATCGGCCTCGCGTCTATTTCGAGGAATGGGACGAGCCCATGATCTCAGGGATCGGATGGGTCTCCGAGCTGATCGAGATCGCGGGCGGCACCGACATCTTCGCCGACCTCGCGGGCGAAGCCGCCGCGAAGGACCGCATCGTCACCAGCGCGCAGGTGATCGCGCGCCGGCCGGACGTGGTGCTCGCCTCGTGGTGCGGGAAGAAGGTGAAGGTCGACAGCTTCAAAGCGCGGGAGGGCTGGGCCGAGGTGCCTGCCGTCGCCACGGGGCGGATCGTCGAAATCAAATCGCCGCTGATCCTGCAGCCGGGACCCGCCGCGTTGACCGACGGCCTCGACGCCATCCGCGCCGCGTTGCGCTAGGCACCCGACAATGCACGCCGACGCCCGTCGGCGTCACGGCGCCAGCGATGTCGCGGGCATCGTGCGCGAGGCAACGTCCTCGCCGCCATCGAACGCGCCGTCGTCCTTGTTGTAGAGATCGTTGCGGAACTGGACGACGCCGTTCTCCATCCAGGCCGTCAAGTAGATGAAGTGCACGGGGATCGGCTGGACCGGCTTCAACGTCGCGCGCTGGCCGCCGGCGATGGCGGCTGCGATCGCGTCCTGCGTCCACGCGCCCTGGCTGCTTCCGCGCAGCACCCACTCGGCGAGCGCGAGGTAGTTCTGGATGCGCACGCATCCGGCGCTATAGGCGCGCTCGAACTGGCCAAAAAGCTGCTTCATGGGCGTGTCGTGCATGTAGACGATATGCTTGTTCGGCATGTCGAAGCGGATGACGCCCAGCGCGTTGAAGGCCCCATAGTCCTGGCGGAACACGTAGCGCTCGGCTTCCGGCCCCCACCAGTTGACCAGCGCGGGGTCGATCTCCTCGCCGCCGAAGGACGAGAAGACGCGGATGTGCTCCTTGTAGAGGTAGGCCGGGTCCTTGCGGATCGCGGGGATGAGCTGCGCGCGGGCGATGGATGCCGGCACGTGCCAGTACGGCAGCAGGTTCACGTTCTGGATGCTGGCGCTGACCACCGGCGTGGGGGTTGCGCGCTTGCCCGCGATCGTGCGGCTCGTCAGCTCGACGAAGCCGCCACTGATCGCCTGCAGCTCGAAGCTCG
Organism: uncultured Hyphomicrobium sp.; assembly: GCA_964386545.1. GTDB lineage: Bacteria > Pseudomonadota > Alphaproteobacteria > Rhizobiales > Hyphomicrobiaceae > Hyphomicrobium_C. The sequence goes on along the minus strand of CAYLSI010000052.1, from coordinate 14,145 downwards.
CGGAGTTCATCAGCACGACGCGGGGCGATGCGGCGACTTTCGGCAGCAGCTCCTGCATGCGCTGCAGGTTGAGCTCGAGCTGTTTCAGGCGCGTCTCGGCGGGCACGTTGAGGATGCGCTGCGTGATGCCGTAGACGATGCCGTTGGGCTCGAGGCCGTTGCGGCGCTGATAGCGCATGACGGCCGCTTCGAGCTCGGGATCGAAGGTGTAGGAGTTGCCGCGCGTGCGCAGGTCGCCCGTCATCTGGAGCTGGCGGCGCAGGATGGCCACGTTGGCATCGCTGTCGCCGAGCCGCAGCGTCACGCGGCCCGGAATGGCAGGCCAGCCGCCTGCCTGCACGACGGCGCGATAGCCGCCCATGGCCCGCGCCATGGCGTCGACCGCGGCGGGGCTGACCCAGGCTTCCGTGCTCGGCTCCGGCGGGGCCATGCGCTGGCGTTGCGCAAGAGAAGGATCGGCCGCCGCAAGCAGCGCCAGCAGAGCCGCGCCGAGCCGTCCGACGCCACGCGCGGACACGCGCGCCGTCGTCGCCGCGGCGCCGTTTCGTCTCTCGCGCTCTTGTCCCGGACGTTTCATCCGCGCTCCCATCCGCGCCTTCATCCGTGCTCTGGCCTCACCACATCGGAGGCGCGGAGAGAATGCCGCCGCGCTTCCAGAGCGCGTTCAGGCCGCGGTCCATGCCGAGCGGACTCGCCTTGCCGACATTGGCTTCGAAGATCTCGCCGTAGTTGCCGACGGCGGCGATGACGTCGCGCAGCCAGGTCTTGCTCAACCGCAGCTTCTCGCCGCTTGCGCCCGCGCCGTCGACGAGGCGCTGCGCATCGTCGCTCAAGGCATCGGTGGAGGCCGCCGATGCGCGATCGAGGCCGACCTCCTCCGCGTTGACGAGGCCGGCGAGCGTCCACTGGACGATCTCGGCCCACTCGGCATCGGCTTTCAGAACCACGGGGCCGAGCGGCTCCTTCGAAATCACCTCGGGCAGAATGCTGTGCTGCCCCGGCTCCGGCAGGGACGCCCGGAACGAGTAGAGCGCCGAGCGGTCGCCCGAGAACGTGTCGCACACGCCGCTCTTGTAGGCGTCCAGCGTCTGCTCGCGCGTGGGGAACGTTTTGACCTCGGCCTCGATCTGATGCGCCTTGAAGAAGAACGCCATGTTCTTCTCGGACGTCGTACCGGCTTCCACGCAGACCTTCGAACCGTCGAGCTGCTGGGCCGAGACGAAGCCGCGCTCGTCGCTCGTCATGAAGCCCTGGCCGTCGAAATAGAGAATGCCGGCGAACCGCAAGCCCAGATCGACCTCGCGGTTCATCGTCCAGGTCGTGTTGCGCGACAGCACGTCGATCTTGCCGCTCGTCAAAGCGACGAAGCGCTCGTTCGTCTCCAGCGGCACGAACTCGGCCTTCTCGGCGTCGCCGAACACGGCCGCGGCGAGCGCGTGACAGAAGGCGACGTCGAGGCCGGCCCAGACGCCTGCCTCCGTCTTGGCGGAGAAGCCGAGCAGGCCCGTATTCACGCCGCACAGCAGCTTGCCGCGGGCGCGCACCTCGTCGAGCTTGCCGGTGCGGTCCTGTGCGGGTTGCGGGGGAATGGCGGCCGTCGTTTCCGGAGGAGCCGATGGCGATGGCGCTGCCGGTGTCGGGTCCGCCGCGGGGGCAGGTTCAGGTGTGGGCGCTGGTGCGGGTGCAGCTTCTGCGGCCGGCGCGGCAGCGGCTTTCGCCGGCGGGTCCACAGGCGTCACCGTTGCAGGTGCTTCGGCTGCGGCGGGTGCGGCGTCCGGCGTCGCTGCAGCGTCGGGCGCTGCCTCTTTCGGCGCGGCCTCTTTGGCTTCGACGCGGCACCGGCTTTTCGGCGCCTGCGTGAACTGCCCGGGTCCGTCGCCGTCCGCCTTGCAGGTGCAGGGGCCGCGCGGGCCGTCGCGGAATGCGCAGAGCTTGTAGGCCGCCTGCGCCGATGACAGCACGGACACAGCCATGACCGCGGCCAGCCCCAGGCTGCTCAAGACGATTGAACTTCTCGGCATGTTCTTTTCCCGACCGTTTCCGCCCTCGTCTCTCTCGACTGGCGCCGACCTTAGCGCGTCCGGCGCGAGATCCAAGCGCGCATGTCCCCATTCGTCCCGTGTTCAATGGATGTTCCGTCACGGGCGTCATGCGCCGCGGCATCGGGGTGCGCTATCCTCCGAGATCACATGGCGAGGGGGGCACGACGATGGCGGAGCGCACGGGGGCCGATGCGGCGGTGAGGCATGACAATCCTCTGCGCCGGCTCGTCGACATCCAGCCCGGCGAGCGCGCGGCCGCGTTCGGCTCGTTCCTCACGTTCGCGCTCGTGCTCGGCGGCTACTATCTCATCCGCCCGGTGCGCGAGAATTTCTCGGCCGAGGCGACCGCCGATCAACGGCAGCTCTGGTTCGTGCTCGTCTTCCTCGTGATGCTCGCGGCGGTTCCGGTGTTCGGGTGGATCGTCGCCCGCGTGGCGCGCACCTGGGTGCTGCCAGGGCTTTACGGCCTCTTCGTCGCGATCCTTCTCGGCTTCTGGCTCGCCTTGCGGGCCGGAATCGGCGGCGATCTCGGCGGCGCCTTTTTCGTGTTCGGGAGCGTGTTCAATCTCTTCGTCGTCTCGCTGTTCTGGATCCTGATGTCGGACCTCTACGACAGCGACCAGGCGAAACGGCTCTACGGCTTCATCGCCGCCGGCGGCACGGTGGGCGCCGTGCTCGGACCGCTCGCGGCCGGCCGCCTCGTCACGATCGTCGGGCAGGACAACCTGCTGCTGCTGTCGGGCCTCGCGCTGCTCGCAGCGGCGGCGCTCTCGATCTGGCTGCGCCGCTTTGCCCGCGCGCACCTCGGCGACAGCGACCCGAGGGAGACGCCGGCGACGCTGCGCTCGATCCTCTCCGGGGCGGAGCGCGTGATGCGCGACCCCTATCTCGTGCGCATCGCGCTCTACGTGCTGGCGGCCAACCTGCTCTCGACGTTCTTCTATCTCGAGCAATCGCGCCTCGCGGGCGAAACGATCCCGGACGCCACGGCGCGCGTGCAGTTCTTCTCCCAGCGCGATCTCATCACGAGCGTGCTGACGGTGATCGTGCAGGTGGCGGTGGCCGGCCGCATCATGGCGCGGTTCGGCATCGGGGTCGCGGCCTCCGTGCTTCCGGCGGTGACGATCGCGGGGCTCGCGCTCTACGCGGCGATGCCGGAGCTGCATATCGTGGCCGCCATCATGGTGGCGGAGCGCGTCTCGGCGTTCGCGCTCTCCAATCCGGCGACGAAGGTGCTCTACACCGCCGTCGATGCCGACGAGCGCTACAAGGCGCAGAACTTCATCGACACGGTCGTCTATCGCGGCGGCGATGCGCTGTCCGGCGTCGTCTTCAACGGCTTGACCAAGGCGATGGGCTGGCCGCTGGCGGCGGTCGCGGCGGTCTCCATCCCCGTGGCGGGCGCGTGGCTCTGGATGTCGGCGCGCTTCGACCGCGCGCTCGACGCGCGTCTCGCTGGGGCGGACGACCGAAAAGACGATTAGGATTGGGCCGACAGGACGTGAAAAAACGAGCCCGTTACGCTGCCCGCACGCGAGCCAGCCGGCGTGATGCGTCCCGAGCCGTCCTCGAGATCGAAGAGCGGGTCTCCGCTGTCCGACAGCAGCGTCGCGAAGTGGAATTCATGGCCGTAAAGGCGTGTGCCCTCTGCTCCCAGCGCACAGCTCTGACGTAACCGTGTCCGGCGATAGCCGAGGTGCATCGCGCGTTCCTTGAACGACGTCTCGGCGGGCAGCAGGCCGGCCATGGCGTGACGCGTGCCGCTCGCGTCGACCAGCCCCTGGCCGAGCACCATGTAGCCGCCGCATTCACCGTGGATCGCCACGTTGTGCGCGGCCCTGTCTCTCAGTCCCGACAGGAACGAGGCCGCGGCCGCGATCCGTCCGGCGTGCAGCTCGGGATAGCCGCCGGGGAGCCAGACCGCATCCGCATCTCGATCGGGCGCTTCATTGGCGAGCGGCGAAAAGGGGACGATCTCGGCGCCCGCCGCGCGCCAGCCCTGGACGATGTGATGGTACGTGAACGAAAACGCGTCGTCGCGCGCCATGGCGATGCGCTGGCCCGGCGGCGCCAGGGCGTCCATGCGCGCGAGGGGCTCGGCTCGCATCTCCTGCGCGGCCGCAACGATCGCGTCGAGATCCACCGAGGCTTCGATGAGATCGGCCAGCTTTGCCATGCGGGCGGCATGGTCCCCCTGCTCGTCCGCCGGGACGAGACCGAGGTGGCGCTCGGGCAGCCGCACGTCCGGCGTGCGACGCAGCGTGCCGAGGATCTCGACACCGATCCTCTCGAAACCCGGACGGATCAGATCGCGATGATGATCGCTCGCGACGTTGTTGAGGATCACGCCGGCGAGGCGCACATCCGGCCGGTAGCTGGCACATCCGAGCGCGAGCGCGGCGGCGGTTTCCGTCTGCGCCGAGACGTCGAGCACGAGAACGACGGGCCAGCCGAGCAGGGCCGCGAGGTCCGCGGTCGATCCGCTTCCGGAGAGCCCGCGGTCGGGGCCTCCATCGAACAGACCCATGACGCCTTCCGCGATCGCGAGCTCCGCGCCCTGGCCCGCCTCCGCGACAATGCTGGCGATCAAGGGCTCTCCCATGGCCCAGGTGTCGAGGTTCACGCCGGGACGGCCCGCGGCGCGCGCGTGATGGCTGGTGTCGAGGTAGTCGGGCCCGGTCTTGAACGGCTGGACGGCGAGGCTGCGGCGCCGGAAGGCCGCGAGCAGGCCCAGTGTCACGGTCGTCTTGCCCGAGCCGGAGCCCGGAGCCGCGATGACGAGGCCGCGCAGGCGGCGTCGAGGGTCATGTATCACGTCGAGGTCTCTTCCGTTTGCGGTCAGCCGAGGCGGGCGCGCACCCGCGCGAGTGTGGTGGCGAGCGTATTGTACAGCGCGCCCGTGGCCATCAACGGATCGGTGAGGCGCACGATCGGGATCGCCGGATCGGGATGCGTCGGCAGCGCGAAGGTAAAGGAGACGAAGCGGACCGGGTCTTGGGAGTTCATCTTCAGCGGTTTCAGGTCCGCGGTTTCCGCGAGCCAGCGAATGTTCGACTCGCTGTGCAGGTAGAGGTGCTCGCGGTAGACGTATTGCGGATCCAGCAGCGGACCCTGGCACAGAAGCACGCCGTCGGGCGCGAGATAGTCGCGAACGCGGCGGAGCAGCGCGACCGCGTCATCGACGTGCTCGAGAACGTGCCAGAGGAAGATCGCCTTCACCTTGCCTTTATCGGCCGACCGCGCGTCGAGGAATTCGTCCGCCGTCGCAATCGCGAGGCGGTCCGGGGGGATCTGCAGCACGGAGATCGCGCGCTCCGCCAGCGTCCGCGACGGCTCGCATGCGAACACGTTCCTTCCGGAGCGCAGAAGCGCCGCCGTCAGATTACCGCGGCCCGCGCCAATATCGTAGACGGGCTCCTGCGATCCCGGAGCCGGGAGGCGCGCGCTGAAATGCGTCACCATCCTCGCCATCTCGTCGGCGATCCGCTGCAGGTCGGCGTCGGATTCCGATTTCCAGTACTGCTCGTGGTACGTCGTCTGCTGCGCGAGGTTCGTCTCGTGCTCGGTCAGCGGCGGATAGGCGGGCGTCAGCGCGCAGCAGCGCGTGCAGTGGAAGATGTCGACCTTCTTGGCATTGCGGTCTGGCGCGCTCAGAATCGGCACCGTATTGGTCCCGCCGCAACAGCCGCATGCCCGCACTTTCGCACTTTCCATGACCTTCCTTCGGGAATTCCGGACGGCTGCAAACGGGGCCCACCATCGCGTGCCTCGGGCCGCTCGGCAAGACGGATCAATCTCCCGGGTGAGCGCGTTCTTTCCCTGCACCGCGCCCCGCCGGCGCCCTGATCCTGATCAAAGCCCGTCCGGCCTGGCGGGTCTATGGCTTGCTCTCAGCGGCCGGCCCGTCCGCCGCGACCACAATGAGAAAAGTCGAGCGGAGAAACGCGCCATGATCAATCGCAGACTTGGCTACATCATCAGGGATCAGGAGCCTCTGCTCATGCCGGCGACGGCAAGCGTGCAGGAGGCCAGCAAGGCCATGCGCGAGAAGCGCGTGGGGTCCGCGCTCGTCGTGGACGAGCACCAGCACCTTGTCGGCATCTTCACGGGCCGCGACGCGCTCCGGCTGCTGGCACAGGGCAAGGGCGGCGCCACGCCGCTCGCGCAGGCGATGACCGCGCATCCCGTGACGATCTCGCCGGACGCCACGGCGATCGAAGCGCTTCGCATCATGTGCGACGGAGGCTTCCGCCACGTCCCAGTCGTCGAGCGCGGCCATATCTGGGGCACCGTCTCGCGGGCCGACTTCAAGGGCCAGGAAATCGACCGGCTCGACGAGGAAGAAGGCTTGGCCGAACGTATCCGCTGAGGACGACCCCTCGGGTCGTCCTCGTCATCACGTCACGCTAGAGATGGAAGAGCATGTCCAATACCCCTCACACGCTTGCAGAAGAATTTCCCGGCCAAGCGGATACCATTCACCGGCTCAAGGTGTCGGATCCGCGCTTCGCGCGCCTGCTCGAGGAGTATGACGAGGTGAACGATCAGGTGCACCTCGCCGAGACGAACGTGCGTCCCATGGATCATTTCGAAGAGGAGAAGCTTCGCAAGCGCCGGCTTCAAATCAAGGATGCCATCGCGGAAGCAATCTCTTCGACCTGAGTTCTCTCTCCCGTACCGAAAGCGCGATCCGGCAACGTGTCTGGATCCCGGCCTTCGCCGGGATGACGTTGCGCTTGGCCCGGCCGCCCGCCTCAAGCTCACGTCACACCGGCGAAGGCCGGTGACCAGACACGTCTCTCGGAACGCTCTCGCTGGATACACGGCATGATCCCTCAAAAAACGGATGCGGATCGTTCGCGTTGCGCGATCAGCGCCAGCTTCTCAGGCGTTGCATCAGCCTGCCGAGCTTGAAGGCGTAGGGCTCCATGGGGCGCCACATCGGGCTCATCGACATGCGAATGGCGATTGCGATCCCGATGAAGGCCGCATCCAGTTTTGCGGCCGTTCTCGCGTAGTCCAGCGCTTCCGCCGATCGCCCCGATCGCTGGAGCAGGTCCGCCATCCAGGCGTAACAGATGCCGACGCCGGGACAGGCGTCGAGATGCTCCCGTGCGACCGCGAGCGCGCCTTCGCGGTCTCCTGCCGCCTCGAGCACAACGCTCAGAGGATGCAGGAAGCTCGGGTTGCGGCCGGATTTCTCGGCCGCGCGGCGCATCGTCTTGACGGCCGCCTCGTGCTCACCGTTGACGGAAAGCCAGCGGCCCAGTTGCAGCAGGACGAGGTCGCTGTCGGGCGAAATCTCCGCGGCCCGGCGGGCGAGCCTAAGGGCGGTCCTCTTCCGATACAGGGGCTGCTTGTCGGCGATGCTGACCCAGATCGCCGCCGATCGCGGCCGCAGCCGGCGGAACGTCCTTTCGACGTCGTGAGAATTGCACCGGCCTTGGAGCACGTCGAACACCATGCTCTCCAACAGGCCGAGCTCGTTGAGGCAGGTTCCGACCGGATGCCCCGCGCCGGGCAGAGCCACCTTGTGGACCGGAATGTCGGCGGCGATGCGATCGGCGTGGGCGCCATCGAGGCTGAACGGATCGAACACCACGAAGGGGATGACCCGCGACCGGATCGTCCCGTCGATCTCGCTGCGGAACTCGATGCGCTGCGATTCCTGTCGCCAGCGGTTCTCGTTCGGCATGCGCCGGAGGTCGATCGAATATTGCGGCGAGAGCGCAAGGACGCTGGTCGCATCGACCTCATCGGCGAACCGGATGGCGGCGTAGCCCCCCATGCTCGAACCGTAGGCCAGCACATGCGTGGCGCCGGCGACGGCCTTGCGAATGGCCGCGCAGGCCGTGGCCATCTCCGGGTATTGATACCAGTCGTTGTCGCGGCTGATCACGTGGATCGCGCGGACGCCGCGCGACAGCAGAAACCGCTCGCCAAAGCCGAGCCTATCGAGCTTGCGACGGTCGTTGTAGCTGTCGAACGTCACGACGGCCGCGCCGGAATAGCGGTCTTGCCCCGGCGGCGGACGAACGCTGCGTACGAGAAGATCGCCGCTCCTGAACAGCTCCGTCACCTCGACGCCAGTGCCCACCCTCTTCTCCAGTCTCGCGCCGAAGCGACGGCGGCGCGGATCGCCAACGCACGCCGCCCGACGTTGTCCTGCAATCTACCTTTGCGCGTCGACAGCCGGCCGACGCGGCCATTCCGTGATCGGTGGAAGGTACATAACGGAATAGGCCTTCGCCGTCAGGTGGATTTGATCGGGCAGGTATGCGTCCGCGCCCAGGCTCCGGATCTGCGACTCGAAGTCCACGATCGGGACGGCCGTGCGCGCCAATGCGTTAACCTTGGTGCGCTCGGCGTTGCGGAACAGGCCGTTCTCTCCGGCCGGAGGCAGCGCGACGAACAGGAGACGCTGGCCCTCCCCCACCATGGTCCGAAGCTTGGTGTCGATCGCCCGGAGGCCCGCGAGAATGCTCTCGGCCGAATCCCCCATGCCGAGGTTGTTCGTTCCGACCATCACGACGCAGGGCCGGGGCCGCAGGCCGCCGCGCGCCGCGATCTCGTCGAGGCGCCACAGCACCGATTGCGTCTTGTCGCCGGCGTTGCCCAGGTTCAGCGCCTTGTGGGGGAGATACTCCTGCGGCCAGAACTCCGCATGCGAGTCCCCGATCAAATAGAGCGAGGGGTCGCTGCGCGCGATCGCGTCGAGTTGCATCAGGTGACGGCGCCAGGCGGTGACGTTCTGCGGCGGCGACGGCGTCGTCGCGACGAGCGCGTCCACGTCGCGGAACGTGGGCCCGCGCTGGTCGATGCTGCCGAGACACTCCGAATAAAGCTCGCTGTAGCGCTGTGAATATTCCGATGCTGCGGGATGCGACAGGTTCAAGCGCGCGAGGACGTTCATCGCGTCATAGACGCGGCCGGCCGCGCGCAGGCTTTCGGCGTATGGGATCAAGAGCACCGGATCGCCGGGCGCGCGCGTCAGAGCCTCGCGAAAGCCGGCTTCGGCGGACGCAAAGCCTTCGTCATCGGCGTCCGGTGCCGCCAGTCCTTGGCCTTGAGCGCCGGACCGACGGGGTGCCGTCGCGCGGCTGACCGGCGACCGGCCCTGGAAGAGCGACAGACGGCCGAGCCGCTGGAACCATTCGCGGAGGGTGTGGCTGGTGTCGCGTTGCGGCATCGGGAGCTTCAGGTCCTGAGGAGCCGCCGCACGACCGCGGGCTCGTTTCTGTTTCGCTGCGAGAGCTGCCGCGAGCGCAAGCGGCCTCCGTCGCGTGCCCGTTGGTTATCACGCCGGTCGAGACCGGCTCAAGGTCGTTGAGCGGGACGTTCCTCGGCGCGGCGGCGTCAAGAATGTCGCGCGACATGGGCGCATCTCTTCCCAAGTGCCTCCCGATGATCTCATGCAGGAGCGGCTCATCGCGTGATGCCCGCTCAACGGCTCTCGATAACGGCGGCTACGTCCCATGCCGCGCTAAGCTGGGAAAAAGCAAAGCCCAGCCCTGGAGGAACGCCAATGCAGGTCATGGACTACATTGCTCGGAGCGGAAACCGCGCTCCCACTATCAGCTCCACGCAAACGATCGGCGCGCTCGCTCGATACCTCAAGCAGGAGCGGATCGGCGCGGTTGTGGTGAGCGACGATGGCCAAACCATCGACGGCATCATTTCTGAGCGCGACATCGCCTACAGCTTTGCCGATCGCCGGGGCGAGCTGCACTTGCTTCCCATATCGGCCCTGATGACGCGGCGCGTCGTCACCTGTCAGCCCGACGATTCTCTTTTGAAGGTTCTGCACCTGATGAAAGAGCATCACATCCGCCATGTGCCCGTGGTGGACGGCAACCGATTGGTCGGGCTGCTCACCCTCCGCGATCTCGTGCAGTACCGCCTCGATAGGATCGAGAAGCAGACTCAACTGGCGATGCTTCTCCACGAGGAGGTCGAGTAAAGCAGTCCTGCTTCCGTGGACTCACAAGTCCTACGGCTCGTGGTGCCTCCAAAAACCGAGCGGCGCGCGTAAGCTTCGGGTTTTTGGAGGCGGCTGCATGCAGGGCACCATTCTCTTCGTTTCGCTGCTCCTGATCGGGCTCGTTGCCGTTGTCTTCGCAGCCGTCGTGCTCGCGAGCACATCGCGCGGCGAGCCCGACAAAAAAGCCATCGAGACGCATCGTGTCCGGCTGATGGTTGTGTTCGCGGTCATCGGGTTCGTCGTCACTTACGTTTCTCTACGTCCGTGGCCGCACGAGGCGGAGGCGTTCGAAGGCGCAGTGACCGTCGATGTGACCGCGAGCCAATGGAGTTGGGAGATCTCGCAAAAGGAGATCCCGGCAGCGACATCGGTGGTCTTCAACGTGCAAAGCCACGACGTGAACCATGGCGTCGGCGTCTATGACCCCAAAGGGGTTCTGCTGTTTCAAACGCAAGCCATGCCCGGCGTCGTCAATCGCGTGAAGTACACGTTCGCCGAGCCCGGGGCCTACCGCGTGCTCTGCATGGAATATTGCGGGCTGGCTCACCATGGAATGGTCGACGAATTCAAGGTGGTCGAGAAATAGGGGCGGCACATGACGGACATTGCCTTGGGGTCGCATCATGCTCCGCGAGAGGTCGGCGGAGTTCCGGCGCTCGGCGGGGTGAAGCTGACGCTCGCTCTCAGCGGCGCGGTGATCGTGCTGATGATGGTGTTCGGATTGACGATGAAGCTGGCCCAGGGCGGGCTCGTCGCGGTCGAGCCGGTCTATTTCTATCAGGTGATGACGGCCCACGGGATCGGCATGGTCGGAGCGGCGGGGCTCACCGGCGCGGCGATCATGTGGTATTTCCTTGCCCGGCATGTCGAGCTGACGGGCTGGGTTTACAACGCGATGCTCGGCCTTTCGCTGGCTGGAGTCGTTTGCATCTTGGCATCGATTTTCGTCTGGGGCTTTGCGGGCGCGTGGACGTTCCTCTACCCGCTGCCGCTTCAGTCCGGTGGCGTCTGGGAGCCGACGGCGGCCGCCATTTATCTGCTCGGCCTCATGCTCGTTGGCGTCGGCTTCCTGCTGTTCTACCTGGAAACGGGACGCGCGCTCATCCAGCGCTACGGCAGCCTCGGCCGCGCGATGGGGTGGCCGTTGCTCTTCAAGGGCGAGCAGGATGACGTGCCACCGCCGACGGTGGTCGCGAGCGCCGTCGTGACGATCTTCAACGGCCTCGGCATTGTCGTCGGCGCCGCCGTGATCGGCATCAGCCTCATCAATCTCTACGCGCCGGAGTTCGCCATCGATGCGCTGCTGGCGAAGAACATGATCTATTTCTTCGGCCACGTCTTCATCAACGCCAGCATCTACATGGCCGTGATTGCCGTCTACGAGATCATTCCGCAATACACGGGGCGGCCCTGGAAGACGTCACGGCTGTTCGTCGGCGCATGGGCGGCGACGCTGCTGTTCGTGCTCGCCGTCTATCCGCACCACCTGCTGCAGGACACGGCCATGCCGGCCTGGGCGCTGGTGGTGGGGCAAGTGGTCTCGTACGCGAGCGGCATTCCGCTGATCGCCGTGACGACGTTCTCGCTCCTCGTCTACCTGCATCGCTCCGGCATCCGTTGGGATCTGGCCTCCGCCCTGCTCGTCACGGGCGTCTTCGGATGGTCCGCAGGCGCCATCCCGGCCATCCTCGACAGCATGATCACGGTCAACAAGGTGATGCACAACACGCTTTGGGTGCCTGGTCACTTCCACTTCTATCTCTTGCTCGGCGAGGTGGCGATGGTGTGGGGCTTCATGGCGTGGCTCACCAAAGAGCGCGCCGGTGAGAGGCTCGCCGGGGCCAGTGCCGCGTCGTATGGCATCTATCTCGTCGGCGGATTGGGCTTTGTGACCCTGTTCCTGATCGCTGGCGCGTCGAGCGTGCCGCGGCGATGGGCGGTGCACGAGCCGGCCTGGATGGGCTTCGACCAGCTCTCCGTGGCCTTCGCCGCGCTCGCGATCGTCGGCGCCACCATGTTCGTCATTCGCTTCGTGAGGCGTGCGGGCGCAACACCATGAGGCTGCGGCCGGCCATTGCGACAACGCTCGCGAGCGTGGGCGTCGCCGTGGCCGGCTTCGTTGCGTTGTGGCAGGCGACGGACGGGCTCGCCGCGTTCACGACCGAAGCGGCGCGCCGGCTTGCGATCGCGCGTGCGCCGGTCGGCGTTCCCGCGACGGACATTCTCACGAGCGATGGGGGGAGCCGTCTCCTGCCCGACGGGGCGCGCCCGCTTCTCGTCGAATTCATCTACACGAGTTGCCCGACGATCTGTACGGCGCTCGGGCAGGAGTTCCTGCAAATCCAGTCCGCACTGTCGCGGCGGGGGCTGGCGGATCGCGTGAGCCTCGTCAGTCTTTCGTTCGACCTCGAACGTGATACGCCCGCCATGCTCGGCGAGTACGGAAAGTTTCACGGCAGCGATCCCGCCGTCTGGACGATCGGGCGCCCGCGCCATCGGCAGGACCTCGCGCGCGTGCTCGAAGCGTTCGGCGTCACTGTCGTTGCCGACGGCGAGGATGGCTTCGTGCACAACGCGGCGATCCACTACGTCGGGAGAGACGGGCGATTGTCGCGCATCTTCGACCTCGGGGACGTGGACGCCATCTTGACGTATCTCGAGACGGCGGCGCCATGAACCACGCGCGCAGCCAGCCGATCCTTCTCGCCGCAGGTGTTGCGGCGCTGGTGCTCCTCGCCTCTCCTCCCGGCCGCCAGCTCCTCGAAGCCCGCCTTGCGACGCATATGCTGGTGCAGATGCCGGCCCTTCTCCTCATCGGCATCGGCTTCGGGCATGTGTCGGCCGGCGCCGCCGACCGTGTCGCGACGTGGAACCGCGGCGGCTCGACGGGCCTGCTGTTGGCGCTCGTCATCTCCATGTTCTGGATGCTGCCGCGCTCCATGGATGCGGCGCTGGTGGACGTGCGCTTCGAGGCGGGAAAATTCGTGAGCCTGCCCGTCGCGGGTCTGGCGCTGGCGTGGAGCTATCCCACGGCCAGCACGATCGTGAAGGGCGTGCTCAACGCGCACGTGGTCTCCGCGCTTGGCATCATGGGATGGGCGTACCTTGCGGCACCGGCCCGGCTCTGCAACGCCTACCTCGCGTCCGATCAAGCCGCGGCCGGCGCCGGATTGCTGGGGGCTGGCGCTGCGCTCTCGGCCTATTTTGCCGTGCGCCTCCTTTTCGGGCCGATCCGGCCGCGCGCTGTCCTGCGTCCGCACCGTTCGGCCCGCGCCTCGGTCGCCGCGCATTAGCCTGCGCTCGCTCCGATTGCCGAGCCCTGATCGCGCCTCTCAGGCTCGAAACCGCTCGGCCGCGCGCGCGATGACGGCCAGCTTCGCTTCCGCATTCGCATGCGAGCAGATCGGGTTGTCGGCGAAGGTCGCGAAGCCACAGTCGGGATGCAGGAGCACGCGCTCGCGGCCAAAGAGGTCGATCGCATGCCCGATCCTCGCCGCCACCTCCTCGATCCCCTCAGTCGCCGGCTGCTTCTGGTTGACGACGCCGACACCGATGCGCGCCGTTTCCGGCAGCCCGCACAGCACCTCCATCTCGCCGGCACGCGGCGTGCACATTTCGAGGAGATAGGCTCCGACATTCATCGCCGCGAGCGTATCCACCAGTGGTGCGTAGCTGCCCGAGAGCGCCACGCTCTCGTCCGGCGTCCAGTTGCCGCGGCACACGTGGACGGCAATGCGGTCGCGGTCGAACCCGGCGACAACTGCATTCATCAGATCCCTGGCGAAGCCCAGCTCGTGGGCGGGGCCGAGCGATTCCGAGAGCGCGCCGCACATGAAGCTGCGCTTCTTCTTCGCGCCGCTGAAGACGACCTCCGACAGGACCGGCTCGTCGAACTCCACCAGGGCCGCGCCGCCGTCGAGCAGGTCGGCAAGCTCCGCGCGCAGCACGCGCACGAGATCGGCCGCGAGCGCCTCGCGCGAGGCATAGACCTGCTCGGAAATGCACTCGAGCCACATGGTGCGAGCGAGCAGATAGGGCCCGGGGAGGGACACCTTGACCGGCTTCGCCGTCACGGTGCGCAGGAAATCGAGCTCGTGGCCGGCGATCTGCCGGCTGCGGCCG
>CAYLSI010000051.1:0-20268 GCA_964386545.1 uncultured Hyphomicrobium sp. | reverse complement strand
CTAACGCGAACCGGTGAACGAACCGGTTACGTTGCCCTGCGACTTGTCTCTAACGTCAGGACGCCGCCCGCGCATCGGCGCGCAGGGTCTCGCCCCGGTAGGACAGCGCTTCTGCGACATGGATCCGGCCGACCGTCTCCGCGCCGTCGAGGTCGGCGAGCGTGCGCGCGACGCGCAGCGTGCGATGGTAGCCGCGGGCCGAGAGCGCGAGCGTGTCGGCGGCTTGGCGGATGAGGGCGAGGCCGGCGGCATCCGGCGCGGCGACGCGCTCCAGAAGCTCGCCCGTCAGCTCGGCATTGGTGCGGGATTTCGCCTGGCCGTGCGCCCGGAAGCGCTCGCGCTGGATGTCGCGCGCCGCGAGAACGCGGGCCCCGATCTCGGCGCTGCCCTCGTGGGGCGGCGGCAGAACGAGGTCGGCGGCGGAGACGGCGGGCACTTCGATCTGCAGGTCGATGCGGTCGAGCAGCGGGCCGGAGATGCGCGCCTGATAGTCGGCCGCGCAGCGCGGGCCGCGCTTGCAGGCCTGGCCCGGGCCGCCGCCGCAGCGGCAGGGGTTCATGGCGCCGACGAGCTGCATGCGGGCGGGATAGGCAATGCGGTGGTTGGCGCGCGCGATGATCAGCTCGCCGGTTTCGAGCGGCTGGCGCAAGGAGTCGAGCACGGCGGGCTGAAACTCGGGAAGCTCGTCGAGGAACAGGACGCCGAGATGCGCGAGGCTCGCTTCGCCCGGCCGCGGGCGCGTGCCGCCGCCGACGAGCGCCGCCATGCTGGCCGAATGATGCGGCGCGCGGAACGGGCGCTCGGTGCAAAGCTTGCCGCCCATCAGCTCGCCGGCGAGACTGTGCACCATCGAGACGTCGAGCATCTCCTCCGGTGTCAGCGGCGGCAGGATCGACGGCAGGCGGGCGGCGAGCATGGACTTGCCCGATCCCGGCGGGCCGATCATCAGCAGGTTGTGGCCGCCGGCCGCGGCGACCTCGAGCGCGCGCTTGGCGCTCTCCTGGCCGCGCACGTCGCGAAGGTCGGGCGGGGCGGGCCGGTCGCGGGCGATGGCGGGTTTCGGCCGCGCGAGTGTTTGCAGCCCCTTGAAGTGGTTGACCAGAGACAGGAGATGCGGGGCGGCGAGGATGTCGGCGTCCGCTCCGGCCCAGGCGGCTTCCGGTCCGCACGCCTCGGGGCAGATGAGGCCGCGCGCGATGGCATTGGCGCCGATGGCTGCGGGCAATGCGCCGGGCACCGGGCGGATGGAGCCGTCGAGCGCCAGCTCGCCGATGGCCGCGTAACGCGCGATCGCCTCGGGGGCGATGGCTTCCATGGCGACCATCAGCGCCAGCACGATCGGCAGATCGAAGTGGCTGCCTTCTTTCGGAAGGTCGGCCGGCGCAAGGTTGACGGTGATGTGCTTGAAGGGAAGGCCGAGGCCGACAGCGTGCAGGGCGTTCCGCACGCGCTCGCGGCTCTCGGCGACGGCCTTGTCCGGCAGGCCCACGATCATGAACGCGGAGGCGCCCGGCGTGATCCGAACCTGCACGTCGACGGGGCGCGCCTCAACGCCCACGAATGCCACCGTCGCGATGGTTCCGTACATCGCATGTCCCCCGCCGCCGCTGTCCATCTCTTTCGATCTCAACGGGCGGGCGGCGGCGATCCGTCGTTTCGGCGGAGAATTCGGGGCAGGATGAGGGCGCGAGCCGCGCCGGGAGGACGAACCCTCCGCTGTGGCGGGGCGTTATAGGAGACTTCGGACGAGCGACAGGGAGGCGGACATGGTCAGCAAAGACATGGGGAGCAACAACGTCACCAGCGGGTTGATTTCGTGCCTGGGCTACAAGAATGCCGACGCCGCCGTCGATTGGCTTTGCAAGGCTTTCGGTTTCCGTCCCCACGCCATCTATCGCGACGGCGAGGGCAAGGTCGTGCATGCCGAGCTCGCGTACGCGAATTCCATGATCATGATCGGGCCGGACAACGGCGGCGAGTTCGGCAAGGCCGTGATGACGATGCCGGAGCGGGCGGACGGGCGCTGCACGCAGACGATCTACGTCATTCTCGAAGACGAGGTCGATGCGCACTACGAGCGCGCGCTGGCCGAAGGGGCGACGACGATTCTGGCGCCCCGCGACGAGGGTTACGGTGGGCGCGGGTATGCCGTCCGCGATCCCGAAGGGCATGCGTGGAGCTTCGGAAGCTACAACCCGTGGCGCGCTGCGGGGTGAGATGGCCGCGCATTGCCGCGCCCGCCTTATCGAATCGCGTTCACGAAAAATGGCGTGCCTGTGCCGTCAATCAACGCTGCCGCGAATTGGTTAATTGTGGCGAATTTGTAGCTTTCAGGCCACAGACGAGAATTTCTATCGGGAGTTCTACGGAGGTAGGGAACTCCTCCTGTTTTCAAAGCCGTTCGGCCATGTCCATTTTGGCAATGTTACATTGTCTCGTTCACGGACTTTCATGAAACGAGGCGGAACAAAAAGAACTGGGGTGCGCGGCCGACGCCGCGCGCGTTCGCCTGGGGAGGCGTGCAGGATGTGGTTCCGATTGCAGAGGCCGATGTGCGTGGCTTCTTCCGGCTTGCTCCGACCACCTTGGTCATAGCCTTCACCAATCTTCCGTGAGCTAAGGCTCTGGAAGACAAATAAGAAATCAAAAAATCGACAGTGCGCTCACCAACATCTGGGGATGGGGGACGATATGACTCGCTTTAAGCTCAACGGAAAAAGACAACTCGCGGTCGCGGCGGTTACGGCCTCGCTTTCGATGGCCTTCACGCTCTCGGTCTCGCCGGCGGCGCTGGCGGCCTGCTCGTTCAGCCCGGGCCCGGCGGCGACGGCTGGCGCCGACGTGGTCGAGTGCAACGATGCCCATTCGACGGCGCTCAACTTGCAGGGTGGCAACGACAAATTGACCGTGAACGATGGGGCAGTTCTCACGGGCGGAACGGGAACTGGTGGCGTGGGTAACGACCTGCTCGTCATCAACGGCGGTGACGTCAGCGTCAACCTCAACCCCGGCACGGGCAACAACTCGCTGAACGATACCGACCGGATGTTCGTTTTCGGCGGCACGTTCAACGACATCGAGCTTCAGAGCGGCTCGGGCAAGAACAACTTCGTGTTCCTGATGGGCGGCGAGATGGAGACCGGCGGCATCGAGGTGAACCGCGGCTCCAACGGCGCGGTCATCGTGTTCGACGGCATGGTCACGTCCGGCACCGAGGTGTTCGAGTTCCAGAACGGCAACGGGACGACCAATGCCGCGGCCCGCTCGCCGACGTTCTATTTCCGCTCCGGCTCGATCACGGCCGAGGAAATGGAATTCGGCGCCAACGACTTCGACGGCGTCTCGCGGACGGACGTCACCGTCATCTTCGATCCCGTCAACTCGAAGAGCCGCGAATACTTCGAGGAGCTGGCGAACGGCGCCGCAGCCAACGACGACAGCCTGAGCACCGCGAACCTGCTCGCTGCGATCGCGAACGCGCCGGGCAATCCCGACGGCAAGATGATCGTGAACACGCCGGAGATCGAGTTCGGCGGCGGCAACGACACGCTCGTGTTCGAAGGCGCGATCAACACGGGCGAGGAGGACGACCGCAACCTGTTCCTCAACGGCAAGGAGGAGGAGCCCGGCGAGTTCGAGACGACGGAGCTCGGCGGCGGCGCGGGCGAGGACCACCTGATCGTTCGCGGTGCCAGCCGCCTGGCTCTCGGCGAGATCGAAGACTTCGAGCATCTGGCGGTCACGGGCGGCTCGAAGCTGACGCTCGGCGACAATGCGTACGAGTTCGAAGAGTCGGTGACGGTGGACGGCACCTCGGTTCTGCATCTCTCGAACCCGAACGCCACGCTCACCACAGAGCACTTCGAGCTCAAGGCTGGGGACGGCCTCGAGCGCCTGGCCGGACTGCCGTCGTACTACAGCACGTTCGCGAGCGGCGGCGTGCTGCAGATCGGCGCCCTGCCCGGCGCGGTGCCGGATGACGACGACGATGACGACGACGCCATGGCACTCCTGGCCGATGACGATGATGATGACGACGATGACACGCCCTCGGCCGGCGCGAACGTCACCATCAACACGGGCGCTACGACCTTCGTGAACAACGGCACGATCACGATGCTGAACAACGCGGCGGGCGACACGCTGACGGTCAACGGCCCGTACGTGTCCGTCGGCGGCAATCTCGCGATCGACGCGGCCTTGGGCGATGACGGATCGCCGACCGACAAGCTCGTGATCAACGGCACGGTCACCGGCACGACGGTCATCTACGTCAACAACGTCGGCGGCGCGGGCGGCCTCACCACGGGCGGCATCGAAATCGTCGAGAGCGACTCGGATGCCTTCACGGAGGATTCCTTCCGTCTGGCCGTCAACGCCTTGAGCGGGCGCGAGGAGGTCATCGCCGGTCCCTACTCCTATCGTCTCGAGGTGACGGACGACGAAGCGCTGCTGCAATCCGACCTGCTCGATCAGGTGCCGGCCTATGCGACCGCTCCCTCGGTCGGCCAGCGGCTCGTGGCCGGCGGTCTCGATACGCTCTACAAGCGGCTCGGCGAGATCCGCGGCGGCCATAACGACGGCGCCACGAGCTCCGACGGCCTGATGTGGGTGCGCGGTCATTACTCGGATGTGGACGTCGATGCCAAGCAGGGCTTCGACTTCTCGCAGCGGAGCAGCGGCGTGATGGCCGGCATCGGCGGCACGATCGCAGGCGAGGGCCGCAGCCGGCTCGCCGTCGGCGCCTTCGGCGGCTACAGCAACGCGGATGCCGGTGTCGACGCCGTCATCTTCGGCGGCGGTTCGTCGTCGTCCGTCGATGCGGATGCTTGGTCGTTCGGCGGCTACGCCACGTTCTACGAGGCGGGCCGGGCCGGTATCGGCCTCTATATCGACAGCGTCGTCAAAGCCGACTTCATCGACTTCGACATGACGGCGAGCGGGCGCGCTTCGAAGGGCTCGACCGACGGCGATGCCTTCACGGGATCGGCCGAGATCGGCTATGGGTTCGCGATCGGCAACGGCTTCGTGCTGCAGCCGCAGGCGCAGATCGCGTATACGGACCTCACCGTCAACACCTTCGATGACAGCTATGGTCTCGCCGTGTCGTACGGGTCGAGCGAGAGCCTGGTCGGCCGTCTCGGCCTGCAGATCCAGGCCAACTGGGCTCAGCCCGGCGGCGGCTTCGTTTCGCCCTACGCGATCTTCAACGTGTATCAGGAGTTCGAAGGCGCGAGCCAGAGCGAGGTCAGCGGCGTCGACTTCACGAGCGATGTCAGCGGAACCTGGTACTCGGTGGGCGGCGGCATCAACGCCCAGCTCGCCAACAACGTCAGCCTCTACGGGTCCGGCGAATATCACTTCGGCGACCTCGAAGGCTGGCAAGGAACCGGCGGCGTAAAGCTGAACTGGTGAGACAACCCCCGTCACTCACCTGACGCTCGATCCGTCGAAGGAGCCGTCCGCGCAAGCGGGCGGCTTTTTCTTGCGCAGAGGATCCCGCGCAAACAAACGGCCGGCTGTGAAACGGATGGAGCGCCGGGTTCAGACCGACGGGCGGCCTTTGGCGGCCCAGGCGATGAGGATCAATCCGGTGAGGGCGAGAGAGGCCGCGGCCCAGGGATAGATCGGATCCGTCGCGCGCGGGAGCCAAGCCCAGGCGTGGAGCGCGACGGCGGCGAGGATCGCTACGCCCGACGCCGCGCGCAGCGAACGCGTAATGCGGCTCGCCTCGGCCGCGAAGGGGGCGGCGGCGATCGCGAGGATCGTGATCGCGAGGTACGCTGGAAGCGCGAGCGCGCCGGCGCCGGCGAAGAAGGCCAGGGCGGCGGCCGCGATGGCGAGGGGCTGGCCCCAGGTCACGGCGCTCCAGATCTTCTCCCAATGGGGTGCGGGCCGGCCGCTGTCGCGCCGCCGGGCGAGCCAGATGGCGACGCCACTGTGGGTCACGATCGTGATGGCGAGACCGAGCACGCCGTAAATGACCTTGACGGCAAACCCGCCGAACCAGCCGAAATGCAGCGGCTGGAGCGCGCCCAGGATCTGCTGGCCGATGGAGCCTGCCTCGAGCCCGCCGTCGCCGAGCGCTTTGCCGGTTCCGTCGAAATAGTAGCTGTTCGCCATGGCGAGGTGGCCGGGCGTGCGCATGCCGAGGTGGACGATCTGGCCGGCCTTGCCGATGTGCTGCATGTTCGCACTGATGAACTCGGCCTCCGGCTTCTGCGCCTGGATCGTGCGGATCATGGCGGCGAGGTCCGGCAGCGGCGCGGCCGTCTCGTCCTCGGAGGCATGGGGGCCGAGGATCGTCGCGAACGCCTTCTCGGAATCGCCGTCGTATGCCGCGAGCGCGAGGACGCCGACGATCAGCGTCGAGAGGCCGAGCAGCGCGCCCGTGGTCGACACCACGACGTGAAACGGCAGGCCCCAGACGCCGAGGCGGTTGTGCAGGTCGGCCTCCTGCAGGCGGTACGAGCCGCCCCACCGCAGCGCGAACGCATCCTTGAACAGGCGGGGATGAGAGAGAAGGCCGGAGACGAGCGACGACAGCAGCGCGACACCGGTCAGTCCGACCAGGAAGAGGCCGAACGTTCGCGGCAGATGAAGGTGCATATGGAGGTTGCCGACGAACTCCGACCAGGGAGCCGCGTTCTCCATGACCAGCTCGCCGTTGCTGTTGGCGATCCAATTGGCCTCGACGCCGGAGTCGTGATCGTGGATGTGCACGAGCACGCGGCTTTGGACGGGGCCAGGCCCCATGATGAAGACGTCATGGGCGGCGTTGAGCTCCACCGCTTTCTTATAGGCGGCGTCCAGCGTCTTGCCGGCGGCTTCGGCGGAGAGCGGAGCGGCAGCGAACGGCGCGTCCGGCTGCTCCCACCGCTGCAGCTCGTGCAGGAATACGGCGAGCGTTCCCGTCAGGCAGACGATGTAGATGAGGGCTGCGAAGGCGATGCCGAGGGCCGAGTGGCCGGCCAGCATGGCGCGCACGAACGGCGGCGACAGGAACGGTTTCTTGGCGGGTTTCCTCGGGGCCGCGTCCTGCATCACGAGAGCACCTTCGGAAGAAACGCGACGGCAAATCCGGCGGCAGAGGCGCCGAGCAGGATGAGAGTCGCGCGCACGAGGCGCGGATCGCACAGCGTCCACGCCATGCCGCCGCCCCAGAGGATCGGCACGAGAAGGCCGCCGATGACGGCGCGGTCCTGCGGCGGGAGCGGCATCGCGACGGCGATGGCGACGCCGATGCCGATGGAGGCGATGCCCGCCAGCACGATGGCGAGCAGGCTCTTGGCGACGCCGCGGCGCCAGTTGGTCGGGCGCTCCTCGGGATCGTAGGGCGCTTCGCGGGCTTCGCGCGTCTTGGCCGTGCGGCGCTCGTAGGTCGCGGCGATCACGGCGTAGGCGGTAATCGACAGCGCGCCGAGCGCATAGGTCGTTCCCATTTCCGCGCCCCAGACGTGGGCGAGCAGGACCACCGCCGCAAGCACGGCGATCCATCCGCCGATGAGGTAGCCCGCCGCGCCCTGGCGGCGCGCGAGCCAGCGCTGGCGCAACATGACGACGCCGGCGGTCATGACGAGACCCCCGGCGAGCGTCGGCAGAATGTACGTCAGCGTGTCGTCGCTCAAAACTTCGGGCCTATCCTCACGCTAGGTTTTTGAGTGGTCGCATGTCCTTACGACGAACCGGCCTCCACGTCGTCGGGACATGCTCTAGAACTTATAGGTGAAGCCGGTCAGGATCGTGCGGGCCTGGCCGATGAAGCAGTCGCCCCGGTAAGCCGCGCACGAGGTGACGACGAACTCGTCCTCGAGGTTCTGGGCCGTGAGCTGCCAGCGCCAGTCCTCGGTCTCGTAGGCGATCATCGCGTCGAACAGCGTGTAAGACGGCGTTTCGATGTGGATCTGTCCGGTTGCAACAGGGATGCCGGGCGGCACGAGGGTGATGTCGAGGCCGTTGCTTTCGGCGCCGCCCACATAGCGCACGCCGCCGCCGAACGACAAGCCGCGCAGCGGACCATCGAGCACGCTGTAGATCGCCCAGAGCGAGGCGAGGTGCTGGGGAATGCCGTCCACGCGCTTGCCCTGCATGAACTGGGAAACGCCGCTCGCGTACGGGAACAGCTCCGGATACTTTTCGAACACCGCGTCGGTGTAGGAATAGGTGGCGATGACCTTGAGCTCTGGCGTCACCTTGCCGAGCGCCTCGATCTCGAAGCCGCGCACCTTGATGTCGGCTCCCTGCACGCCGTCGAACAGAATGTCCGGCTGCACGATCTGGTTCTTCTCGGTCAGCTCGTAGAAGGCTGCGTTGATCGCGTACGGTGCGCCGTTCGGCTGATACTTGAAGCCGATCTCGATCTGCTCGCCTTCGAGCGGGCCTGCCGGACGGAGGGTCTCGCCGTAGACGTCCGACAGGATGTGCGTTCCCACGGGTTGGCCGGGCAGCGGCGTGAACGAGGTCGAATAGCTGACATAAGGCGTCAGGCCGAAGTCGAAATTGTACATGAGCGCGGCGCGCCAGGTGGTCGCCTCCTCATGCTCGTCGGGTGCGCCGGCCTGCTCCATGGTCAGCCAGTCCTGGCGGACACCGAGCACCGCGCCCCACGGTCCCATCTTGAGCTGATCCTGAATGTAGATGCCGGTCTGCTGCTGGGCTTCGTGCGGTCTTGCAAACATCGGGACGTTGTCGGCCGGGACGGGGAAACCGCCCAGAGGCAGAAGGAACGTCGATTGGCCGTAAACGGGATTGTAGATGTCGAAGACCGGCTGGCCGGGAACGAGATTGTCGATCAAGGTCCCGGCGTTCATCTGGTCCGTCCCGTAGTGCATGTAGTCGAGGCCGCCCGTGACCTTGTGGGCGATCCAGCCGGTGCGGAACGTGCCGGTCAGATTGGTGTCGGTGTTGAAGACGTCCGTATCCTGATGCGTTTTCGTGCGCGCGCGTGCCACCTGCGACTGGCCCGCATTGAGGAACGGCGCCGTCGAAGGATCCAGCACGACGCCAAGCGTCGCGAGGAAGCTGAAACGCGCGGGAGTGAGGATCGCGGGATAGGTGGAGTCGTAGGCGTTCTGCGTATGCGCGTAGCGCGAAACGTGGTGAAGCTCGAGATCCTCGCTGAACTTGTGATCGACGAGGAGCGTCGCGGATTGCGAGTCCGTGTCATAGTAATCGCCCGGCTCGCCGCCGAACGTGCTGTGCTTGACGCGCTGCCCGTTGACGTTCGGCGTCAGCGTGCCGATGGCGGGGAAAAACTGCTGCGTCGAGCCGCTGTGATCGTTGCGGAAATTGCCGAGCACCGTGATGCTCGTGTCGTTGGTCGGCCGATAGGTGAGCGAGGGCGCGAGCATCAGGCGGTCGTTGTCGACGAAATCGACCTGGGTGTCCGCGTCGCGCGCGAGGCCGACGATGCGGTACAGCCACTTGCCGTCCTGCGTGAGCTTGCCCGTCGAATCGAGCCGCACCTGCTTGAAGTCGAAGGAGCCGTAGTCGACGCCGATCTCCGTGTACGGGATCTCGCTCGGCAGCTTCGAGGCGACGTTGATCATGCCGCCCGTCGGCGCCTGCCCGTAAAGCATCGACGAGGGGCCGCGCAGCACCTCGATGCGCTCCATGGCGTACGGCTCGATCGGCGCCATCGTCTGGCTGTAGCCGTAGGTGGCGCGCAGGCCGTCGATGAAATACTGGCCGGCGAGGCCGCGGATGATGGAGGAGTCGCCGCGCGAGTCGGGGCCGTAGGGATCGGCGAAGACGCCGGGGACGTAGCGGGTCGCCTCCTGCAGCGACTGGGCGCCCTGGTCGCGGATCTGCTCCTTGCCGACGACGGAGATCGACTGCGGCGTTTCCTTGAGCGGCGTGTTGGTCTTGGTGCCGACGGCCGAGTCGGTCGCGACGTAGTCCTTCACGGGCGAGGTGCCGTTCGTCACGCCGGTGGGGCGGCCCGCGGGCTCGGCCTCCTCGGCCGTGACCGGCTGGGGCGAGGCGACGACGGGGGCTGCTTTCTTCTTCGAGGCTTTGACGGCTTGCTTCTTCGGCGCGCTCTTGGCGGTGACTTCCAACGGCGGCAACTCGGAGGGTTTCTCGGCCGGTTGGGCGGCCTCTTGCGCTCCGGCTGATAGCGGCACGGCGCACAAGGCCGCCGTGGCGAAAGTCACCGTGCATGCGAACAGGCGCACCTTCGCGCCCGCGGAATTCGTCGTCATCGTCCAGCCCCCAAGCCCCGTCATCTCGACGTCAGTCGGTGTTTGGCTGGCTCGGCCGCGCAGGCTCGATTGGCTGGCTAACGGTCATACTGACCAAATCACCCTTACAGAGGTTCCGGCCAATGTCTACGTGGCCAGTATACAAAAATCGCCGCCGTTGCAGGCTTGCACTGGATCGACCGTTGACGGACGATCAAGGAGCAACGTGCTAGCCCGACTGGCGGTTGCGGGCGACCTTCGCTTCGATGGCGTCCCAGATCATGGCGGCGATGTCCGCTCCGCCGAACGCCTTGACCTGGCGGATGCCGGTCGGCGACGTGACGTTGATCTCGGTCAGGTAGCCGCCGATCACGTCGATGCCGGTGAAGATCAGGCCACGACGCCTCAACTCGGGTCCGAGGCGGGCGCAGATGTCGTGCTCGCGCTTCGTCAGCTCCGTCTTCACGGCCGTGCCGCCCACGTGCAGGTTCGAGCGCGTCTCGCCTTCGGCCGGCACGCGGTTGATGGCGCCCGCCACGTCGCCGTCGACGAGGATGATCCGCTTGTCGCCCTCGCGCACCTCGGCGCGATACTCCTGCACCATGAACGGCTCGCGGAAGACCGTCTGGAACAGCTCGACGAGCGAGGAGAGGTTCGTGTCCTCGGGGCGGATGCGGAAGACGCTGGCGCCGCCGTTGCCGTAAAGCGGCTTCAGGATGATGTCCTTGTGATTGCGCCGGAACGCCAGCACGTCGTCGAGAGATCGCGTCACGAGGGTGGCGGGCATCAGGTCGAGAAAGTCGAGCACGAAGATCTTCTCGGGCGCGTTGCGCACGTGGGCCGGATCGTTGACCACGAGCGTTTTCGGATGGATGCGCTCGAGCAGGTGCGTCGTCGTGATGTAGGCCATGTCGAAGGGCGGGTCCTGCCGCAGCAGGACCACATCCCATTCGGCCAGGTTCTCGCGGCTGCAGGCGCCGAGGCGGTAGTGGTCGCCGAGCGTATCGGTCACCGAGAGGCGGTTGCCGCGCGCGATGAGGTCGCGCCCGTCGAGGCACAGGTTCTGCGGCGTGTAGTAGAAGATCTCGTGTCCCCGCCGCTGGGCTTCGAGCAGGATGGCGAACGTGCTGTCGCCACGGATGTCGATCCGCTCGATCGGATCCATCTGGCAGGCAATGCGGAGCGTCATCGGCCGTCTCTCACACCTTGTCGTCGCCGGCGAGGACGTGGCCCATCCATTCCTCCTCGGTGATCTGCCCGGCCTTCTCGACCGCGGCGCGCTCGTGGGGGCGCAGGATGTCCTCCAGGCCCTGGATGCGCTTCCATTCGCAGAGCGGCGTTTCGACGTCCACGCGCGGGACGTAGCGGGAGGCCTGCTCCTTCTTGTAGCGGTGGACGTAGCGCGGGCAATTCATCCAGACGTCGGTAACGGCGACCTTCACGACCAGCTCGGCCTCGTTGAACAGGTCCATCAGCGGGCCGGACGCGACGACTTCGGCGCGGCCCTGAAGGCGTAGCCGGAACGGCTTCTCGAAGTCGATGAAGAGACAGCCGATCTCGGGGTGCGCGGCGATGTTGCCCATGGAGTAGAACATGCCGTTGCCGTCGTAGCTCGGGAACGCCATCGTCTTGGGATCGAGCACGCGCACGAAACCGGCATCGCCGCCTTTGTAGGACACGGTGGGGCGGCCGTTGTGATCCACGGACGAGAGAAAGAACATATCGCGCGTCTCGATGAAGCCGCGGGCCATGTCGTCGATCTCGGTTTTGGCCGCGATCAGCTCGATCCGATCGGCCATCTCGCGGCTTGCGAACTTGTCCTGCAGCTCGCGATGCTGGTCTCCGTACAGCCGGCTCATGGTGCGCGTCTCCTTTATCGTTATGTCCCGTCCTCGATGGGCCGTTTGCCCATTCATACAGTGAGGGCGCGCCCCGCGGGAAGCGCGCCCTTCGCCGTTTCAATCTTGGTTTGTCGTCAGACTATTTCTTGTCGTCGCCATCCGCATCCGGCTTGCCGTACTTCGCCTTGATGCTGTCGATGCCGTCCTTGAAGATGCCGTCGATCACGGAGCGCGCTTCCTTGGCCTCCTTGCCGTCGGCGGGATCGTAGGTGGCGCTCCAGCCGACGTTGATCTCGTCGAGGTCGTCGTCGTCGGGCGTCACCGAGAACTGGGCCTCGTAGTTCTTCACCGGCAGCGGGCTCTCGACGATCTCGTAGCGGTAGCTGGTGGCGCCCGTGTCGACCAGCTTCTCCTTGATCTTGCCGCCGTCCTTCAGGGTCAGCGTGCGGAACGTGTCGTTGCCTTCCTTGGTCTCCTCGCATTCGGCGACGGCCGGGTGCCATTCCTTGATCGTGCACCAGCCGCCGACTTTCGCCCAGAGGTCCTTGCGCTCCTGCTCGACCTTCGCTTCGTCGACGTTGAGCTCGAGCTTGCGGGCGGAAACGAGGCTTGCGGCGGTTGCGACCTGAGCGCCCAGGGCCAATGCGCCCGCAGCCAGCGACCAAGCGACAATATTCTTCTTCATCAGCAGTTCTCCCTGGGACGGCCCCTCCGAGGCCAAATTTCATTACCTGTTACAGTGTAGCGTATAATTCATCACGCATGCGACCGGGAAGACATGGCAATCACACAACTTCGTGTTCGCGCCCAATGCGGCGTCTAGAGAGCATTTTCCAGGTGCCGGGGCCAGGATTTCCCGATGACGAAAACGACGTCGTAACCTTGCTCGTGGGTCTGGTAGCGGGCGTTCCGCGCCAGCCACAGGCCGGCCGCGCGGCGGATGCGGGCGCGTTGCGCGGCCGTGATGGCGGCTTCCGCCGCCTCCTGGCTGGCGCGCCGCTTGACCTCCACGAAGGCGATGCGCTGCCGGCGGACGGCAATGATGTCGATCTCGCCCAGCGGCGTCTTTTCCCGGCGCGCGAGGATCCAGTAGCCGCGGGCGAGAAGCGCGAGGGCCGCCGCCCATTCGGCGTAGTGGCCGAGCCGGTAGCGTGCGCGCCGCTCGTCCGCGCCGGTCACTCGTGGGCTCTCCGGTCGCGGTTCTTCATGGCCAGTGCGAGATCGTAGACACGGCCCTTCGGAACGTTGAGCGCGTTGGCCACGGTGCGCGCGGCGTCGCGCGTGCTGGCGCTTGCGAGCGCTTCGGCCAGGCGCTCCTCGATCAGGGCATCGCTGATGTCGCGCGTGCCCGGTGGGGCGACGAGGATGACGATCTCGCCTTTCGGCGCTTCGGCCTCGTAACGGCGCGCGAGCTCCGTGAGGGGGGCGCGGACGATGTCCTCGTGCAGCTTCGTCAGCTCGCGGGCGACGGCGGCGGACCGATCGCCCAGCACCTCGGCGAGATCGCGCAAGGCGTCGGCGGTGCGCGTCGGGGCCTCGAAGACCACGAGCGTCGCGGGGATGTCCGCGAGCGCGGCGATGCGGTTTTTGCGCGCGCCTTCCTTGTGCGGCAGGAAGCCCGCGAAGAAGAACGCGTCCGTCGGCAGGCCCGAGACGGTCAGCGCCGTCAAGGTGGCCGAGGCGCCGGGGATGGCGACGACCGTGTGCCCGGCCGCCGCCGCGTCGCGCACGAGCTTGAAGCCGGGGTCGGAGACCAAGGGCGTGCCCGCATCCGAGATCAGCGCCACGGCCTTGCCGTCCGCAAGCTCCTGCAGCACGCGGGGGCGCTGCTCCTCGGCATTGTGCTCGTGATAGGGGCGCAGCGTCGCGCGGATGGCGTAGTGGGCGACGAGGGTGCGGCTGTGGCGCGTGTCCTCGCAATAGACGATGTCGGCCTGGGCCAGCGTCGCCAGGGCGCGCACCGAGATGTCGGCGAGATTCCCGATCGGCGTCGCGACGAGATAGAGGCCCGCCGCCAGGGGCAGGCTCGTATGACGCTCGAACTCGGCGGCGAGGCGCGCGGCCGTGGTCGATGACGACGACGTTTCAGGTTCGAGCGGCTCGTCGCCCATCGGGAGTGCGCCTTACTGCTGCCGGAGATCGGCCGGGCCGGATGCTCCCGGGAAACGGGACACGTGATGTCCGTATTGACCCGCGGGCGGCAAATTCCAAGCGCTTTTTGGCGTGGCGCGCGGTGGCCCGTCAGGCCGTGGTTCAGGCGGCGGTGATGATGCGCTCCGGCGGGCGCGTCGCGGCATTGGCGCGCGAGAGCGCCAGCAGGGCGTCGAGCGAGGTTTCGAACTCGGCGGCGGCGCGCAGCGCGATGGGCTCGTCGCCCGGAAAGGTGCTGTACTTCATCATCGGCCTCAGCTCGTCGCGCAGGCGCGCCAGGATATAGGCGATGCTGTCGAGCTGCTCGCTCGCGGTGGCGTGGAGCGCGAACGTGTCCGAGGCGCCGGAGCGGCTTTCGGCCAGCGGCTGGGTCGCGAGCGCCCAGGTCAGCGGCTCGTCGAGGCGCTCGGTCTCCGGCGCGCGCGGCGGGGCGGCCGGCTTCGGCAGCCACGGGATCGTCGCGCGGGCCTGCGTGAAGCCCATGTCGCGGAGCGCGCGGGCGCTGTCCGGCGCGGCGCGGACGGCGGCCGCAGCGCGGCGCGCCCGGTCCGGCAGACGACGGACCTGGTCGATGGCGACGTGCAGCAGATCCTCGAGCCAGTAGGGGCCGGGCGGATTCAATCTCAGGCCGAACATGCGTGGGATCCCATGCGCAGATATGCGATCGGCACGTCCCGGCGGAAGGCCGGCGCGTGCTCGCAGTTTGATGGGCACGAAAAAGCTGAGCTTATTCGGTCTGTTGCGCAAGCCGTTTGTGATGATTTCTTGCCGCGTCGGCTGTGGCGTGGCGCGGGCGCGACAGGGTTTCCCGCAGAGGGCGTCTCACAAAGCCGGGGATCTCGATGCGGGGATCAGGGCGCGGGAAACGCGATCGTCATGGCGGGCGAGGGTGCCGCCTTGGGCCGCGCCGCCGTCTTGCGTTTCGGGGCCGGCGCCGGCTGGTCCGCGTTGCGAACGGGGGTCGCGGGACGGAAACGATAGTGGCCCGTGACCTGGTCGACGAACAGCGCGTCCTCGAGCTGAGGACCCCAGCCGCGGTTGTGAATGATCATCGGACGGCCGGATGGCGCGATCACGGACGAGACCATCGCGATGTGCGAGCGGGAGCGCTGGTTCTGCGGCCGGTGATAGGTGACGATGTCGCCCGGCCGGTAGTCCTCGGGGAAGGACGAGACCGGAAGGCTCTCCCCCTGGGCGGCGAAGAAGCGGCGCAGCACCTCGGTCCGCCGGTGGTCGATGTTGGTGTCGCCGGAACCTGCGCGGGCGCGGTGCACCAGGGCCTGCAGGTCGATGTCGAGCGCGCGGTAGGCGCGGACGATCACGTCCGTGCAGACGCCGAACAGGCCGTTCACGTCGCCCATCGGATAGGAAATGCTGCGGTAGGCGTCATTATAGATCACGAACTGGCCGACCTGCGATTCCGCGGCCTTCGCGAGCGCGACGCCGAAGGCTTCGTCGGTCATCGAAATGGCCGGCGGCGGCGGGCCGAGGGACGCCAGCGCGACCGACCGGTCCGCCTCCTCCCGCGAGCAGATGCCCGGGCGGATGGGGAGCCCGTTCTCGTCCGTATCCAAGGCGGCGACCGAGCCGGGCGGAACGGGGGCCATATCCTGGCCGATCCCGCCGGCGGGGGTGAGCAGGGCGAGGGCGGCGACGCGGGGCGTCTCGACGCGCTCGGGCTGGCGGATGGGCGGGATCTCGGAAGCTCCCGATTCCGCCGGCAGCGCGTCGCCCGCCGGAACGGCGCCGACCATGCGGTCGACCTGGGCCGGGGGAAGCGCGGCCGAGGTTCCGGTCGCGGCTGCAACGCTCTGCGTCGCGGTGGCCGGAGCAAGGGCGGCTCCCTCGCTTTGCGCCAGCCGCGCGTCTAGGGGCGGCACGGTGTCCGGCGCGCTGCGGGCGGCAACAGTCGGGCGGAGCGGGGCGACCTGCTGCTCGGGCTCGGCAATGCCGGCGAGCGTCAGGTATGCGTTCAGGCTACGGACGGAGTGGTGCACGACGATGGCCGTCGCGACGAGCAGAAACGGCAGAACGAGAAGGGCGAGCGCTTCGCGGTCATCCTCTCCGTACGGCAGCGCCAGGGCCTTTGCGCTGTTGCGCGCTCGTGCGATGCGCTCACGGGGAGCGGCATCCTCGGCCAGCCTGGCGAGCGCCGTGCCGGACCGATCCCAGGCCTCGCGCGCTGCGGAGGTGAGCGCCGACCATGAGCGGCGGGCGGTGGCGGCGAGATCTCGGCTGCGAAAACGGCGGCGCGCGGCGGAGCGTCGGGCGCTGAAGCGGGTCGCGGGTGTGCGGGCGGTCGGCGCGGGCCTCGCAGCCTGCGGCTTCGGGCGCGACGCCACGATCCCAGCGGCGTGGGCGCGCTGAGGCTTAGCCTTCGACTTTGGCCTGCGTGGCTTCTTCACCTGACGCCCAAATGCCGTGAGTGATTAAAAGTTAATTCTACATTACAACCCAATGGTTTGCCACAGAAAAGCTTTTATTCCGGTGCCGCGGCCGCGATTTCTTGCCGGCTGCCCGGCCAACCGATGCGGTGTCGGATCTGCAACGCGTCGATTCCCTGCTCGCGAAGCTCGCGCAGGGAGGTGTCGCGGTCGCTTTTCGCGAGCTTGCGGCCGTCCGCGTCCGTGATCAGGCGGTGGTGATGATAGAGCGGCTCGGGCAGCCCGAGCAGGATCTGGAGCAGGCGCTGCAGGCTCGTCGCCTCGAAGAGGTCGCGGCCGCGCGTGACGTGCGAGACGCCCTGGGCGGCATCGTCGACGACGACGGACAGGTGATAGCTCGCGGGGATGTCCTTGCGGACGATGACCGCGTCGCCCCAGGCGGCCGGATCGCGCACGACGCGCTCGCGGCTGCCGTCGTCGTGGATCTCGGTGAACGCGACGGTGCGCGCGCCGGTCGTGCTTTCGAGGGTGTCGAGCGCGCGGTCCATGTGGAGACGCAGCGCGTACGGCTCGCCGCGCGTGAGGCGCGCGGCGATCTCTTCGGCCGGCAGGTTCTTGTGCAGCCCCGGATAGAGCACGGCGCCTTCGGGATCGTGCGCGGGCGGGCGGCCCTTCGTTGCGTTCGCGATGTCCGAGCGCGTGGCGAAGCACGGATAGAGCAGGCCGAGCTTCAGAAGCGTGTCGGACGCCTTTGCATAGATCATGAAGCGCTCGCTCTGGCGGAGCACCGGCTCCTCCCATGAAATGCCGAGCCAGCGCAGATCCTCGAAGATCTGCGTGACGAGATCCTCGCGGCAGCGCGTGTAGTCGATGTCCTCGATGCGCAGCAGGAAGCGGCCGCCGAGCGCGCGCGCCGTCTCGAAGCCGACGAGCGCCGACAGCGCGTGGCCGAGATGCAGCTCGCCGTTCGGGCTCGGCGCGAAGCGGAACACGGGCGGGACGTTGTCGTCGCCGCAGCCGCGCGGCGCGGGGAGCGGCCGAAGGGGAGGAAGTTTTCTCAGCTCCATACTGGGTTCACAGCTCGTCGCAGCGTCCCGAGGCGCCGGCGCCGGGCGTGTAGGTTCGCGCGATCGCCTCGACGATGCGGTCGTAGATGTGGCGCTCCGACACCGGATACAAGAGCGCCCAACTGTTGATGAGGCGGCCGCCGCAGGTGAAGTTCACGCGCTCGTAGAAATGCATCTCGCCTTGCGTGCCGGACACGATGAACGAGCGCTTCTTCACCGGCGCGTAGTCGAGATCCGCGCCGCTGTAGTTCTCGGCGAGCAATTGGGCGCGGTATTCCATCAGCGTGGCGGACGTGTCGTTCTCGAAGGCGCCGACGAGCAGCTTCGCGTTGCCGTCGCGCGAAACGAGAACGTGGCCCTCCGTGCCGGGGGCGGCGGTGCGGGGCGTGAAAACCGTGCCGGGATAGGCGATCATGAAGCCGTAGCGTGCGTTCGTGATCGTTTCCCATTGGCCGAGCTTCACGCGGTTCGCCGCGGCGGCGGACGGGAGCATCGTCAGGGCCGCGCTTGCGATCAGCGCTGCGGCCGGGCTGCATCTGAAAAGAGCTCCGTTCCAGACGCGTTTTGCGAAAGCCTCTCCCATTCCAGCCTCCCTTCCCAAGCGGCATCCTTCCACCTTAGTTTGCTCTTTCCGATGGGAGAAGCGTGGAGCGCGCTGGAGCCGTGCCGAAATCCTACCGTCCGCAAACCGTCGGCTCGCGGTCCGTGGCCCCGCGGAGCGTGCGCTCGATCCGGTCGAACGCGGACATCCGCGCCGGCGTGAGTGCGCTGCGCGCGGCGTGTCCCGTCATGACGCGGGTGCACGATCTCGTGGGAGATCCGCCGTTGCGCCGGCATGCGGCGGGATTTTCGGGCCTCGCGCAGATCGTGGTGGCGCAGCAGCTCTCGGCTGCGAGCGCGCGCGCGATCTGGCAGCGCACGGCGATCGCGGTCGATCCGTTCGAGGCGCCGGTGCTGCTCGCGACGGGCGACGCAACGCTGCGCGCGGCCGGGCTTTCGAGCGGCAAGGTGCGCACGCTGCGCGCCATCGCGGAGGCCGTCGTGGCCGAGAGCCTCTCGTTCGACCGGCGCCTCGACGACGAGGCTCTGCGGGCGCAGCTTCTCGCCATCAACGGCATCGGTCCGTGGACGGCGGACATCTATCTCATGTTCTGCCTCGGGCGGGCCGATGGCTTCGCGGCCGGAGATCTCGCGCTGCAGTTGGCCGCGCAGCGGGCTTTCGCGCTCGATGAGCGCCCGAGCGCCACCGCGCTCGTCGATCTCGCGGAACGGTGGCGGCCGTGGCGCGGTGTGGCGGCGCGGCTGTTGTGGGCGTTTCACGTGTGGCGCGAGCCGACGGCCTGAGCCGCGGCGGATGCGGCCCATCTCGAATCTCGGGATTCACACGCGGATTCAGCAGTTTCACGTTGGCCATTGGGGAGAATCCGCTTTCGGCGCCGTAAAGCTTCACAGAGCTGACATGCGTCGCTAGTATCCGCACCCGAACGCGGGGGTGACGCCTCGATTCGACAAGAACCGACTGGAAGCAAGCTCGTGAATGCTCATGCTGCCACGCCGGAGTCCTTTCCGGCACTGGTTCTCAACGCCGACTTCCGGCCCCTGAGCTACTACCCGTTGTCGCTCTGGAGCTGGCAGGAGTCGGTGAAGGCTGTCTTTTTGGATCGCGTCAACATCGTCTCCGAGTACGACCGCACGGTCCGGAGCACGAGCTTCGAGATGCGGCTGCCGTCCGTCGTCTCGCTCAAAACCTACGTCAAACCCGCGCTCTATCCGGCCTTCACGCGGTTCAACGTGTTCCTGCGCGACCGCTTCACGTGCCAGTACTGCAATGCGCGGGACGACCTGACGTTCGATCACGTGATCCCGCGCTCGCGCGGCGGGCAGACGCGCTGGGACAACGTCACCACCGCGTGCGCGCCGTGCAATCTCAGGAAGGGCAGCGAGATGCCGTCGGATGCCGGCATGCGGCCGTTCCTGATGCCGTATCGGCCGACGGTGTTCGAACTGCACCGCAACGGGCGGCTCTTTCCGCCGAACTATCTGCACGATAGCTGGCTCGATTATCTCTACTGGGATACGGAGCTCGAGCCGTAGGGCGCTTTCGCTGCTGTTGGACATCGCTTTTGCCTGATTGCGACGTGTCTGGACCCCGGCCTGCGCCGGGGTGACGGAGAGCGGAAGCAACCCGTCTCCGCTATCTCAACGTCATCCCCACGTCATGGCGAAGCCATGCTCCGCACGGACGGGCGAAGCCATGCTCCGCATGGACGGGCGAAGCCATGCTCCGCATGGACGGGCGAAGCCATGCTCCGCACGGACGGGCGAAGCCATGCTCCGCATGGATGGGCCGGGGGAGGTCCCCACCATCTCGACGTCATCCCGGCGCAGGCCGGGATCCAGATCGGTATCAGTTGGGGGTCGCGGCTGAGATCGGCGACCAGGTTTGCCGATGAAGGACATCGACACAGGAAGGGCGGTGCTGGGTTGCCAGGGCGTTGCGTCCGCGGAGGTGTGTCTGGACCCCAGCCTGCGCCGGGGTGACGTCGGGGAACTGACAAACGCTTACCATCACATCGGCGTCAGGGCGAAGCCATGCTCCGCATGGACGGCCGGTATCCAGACGCCTCTCAAAAATGGCTCAAAA
>CAYLSI010000050.1:0-20829 GCA_964386545.1 uncultured Hyphomicrobium sp. | reverse complement strand
CTGGATCGGCTGCGAATACAAGCCGCGCAACGGCACGCTCGCGGGCCTCGACTGGACAGCCACCTGCGGCGTGAGCCTCGGCTGAAATCGATGTGAGCGGAAGAGACCGCTTAAGACCCTGAGCGGACCCGAGCAAGTGCAGCATGGCCAGGTCACGGGATGACTGTCGTGCCGAAAAGCCGTCGTTGGGAGACCTCGCACTTGCCTCTACTGCTATTGGGACCTCATGGCCGCACATCGTCTCAGAGCAGACATTGGGTTTCAGACGCGATGGGCCAGTAGTTGCCGTGGACGGTTATGCGTCCACGTCTCAGTGGGACTCGACTTTTTCGGCTTCCGTACGGCATATTAGTCACTAATTCGCCGTCCATACGCCGCATGAGGGCATATGACTACGGCCATGCGCGACGCGCAAAAACCACACGGAGCGATCAAAAAATGGTTGAGAGCACGCAAGCACTCACGCAACTAATCAAAATTTTGCAGCCTTTGCCTTCAGAAGATCGTCACCGCAACATTGACGCCGCGCTGACGTTCCTCGGAGAGAAACCGCACGCGGCGGCCGATAAGCAGCCGGATCTCCACTCCGCAGGTGCGGTTGATGGCCATCAACCGCCTGGCGTTGCGGGGCGTATGAAGCAATATGGAATCACTCACGAGCAAGCCGAGCACGTGTTCGATTTCAGTGCCGATGGAAACTTCGCCATCCTCGAAGTGCCAGGAAAGAGCATGCGCGAACAGACGCTCAACACGTACATCCTGACAGGGCTCGCAACGTTCCTTGCTACCGGTGAGCGTCGATTCGCTGATGATTTGGCGCGCGCCAACTGCGACACACATAGCTGCCTGGATTCGCCAAACCACGCCAAGACCCTTGGCGGGAAACACCCTGAGTTCAACGGCGACAAGGCGTCCGGCTGGCAGATTACCGTGCCCGGTATCCGGCGCGGCGCCGAGCTGATGAAGGAAGTGGCGGGAGCCAAGACCAAATCATGATCGACCCAGCCCGTGCGCTGGCTGGGCTCCCCGCTGGTCTGCGGGCCGAACTGATTGGCAGCTATCGCAACATCACAGGCAACTTCATCGAACGCCGCTGGGAGCCCGCTGAGCTGAACGGCGGCAAGTTTGCGGAAGTCGTCTTCACTATTGTTGGGGGCGCCATCGACGGCACGTTTCCGGCCAAGGCAAAGAAGCCGCCGAAGATGGTGGACGCCTGCCGCGCCCTGGAGGGCAGGCCCGCCACAACGGTGCCGGGTGACAGGAGCCTGCGCGTCCACATCCCGCGAGCGCTCGTCTTCCTCTACGACATCCGCAACCAGCGCGGCGTCGGCCATGTCGGCGGCGATGTGGACCCCAACGCCATGGACGCGTCGGCCGTGGTGGCGATGGCGAGCTGGATCATGGCCGAGTTGGTGCGCATCT
The DNA here is from genome assembly GCA_964386545.1 of uncultured Hyphomicrobium sp. GTDB lineage: Bacteria > Pseudomonadota > Alphaproteobacteria > Rhizobiales > Hyphomicrobiaceae > Hyphomicrobium_C. The sequence goes on along the minus strand of CAYLSI010000050.1, from coordinate 19,407 downwards.
TCCACAACGTATCGACCCAAGAGGCGCAGGATACGGTGGAGGCTCTTGTGGCACGCAAGACGCCGATGATTTGGGAAGTGGAGCCGGGGGGCAATAAACGCGTGCTCGACGCTAACATGGGAGCCAAAGATCAGGTACTCATGTTCCTACACCACAGCACCGGATGGGTGAGCGCCGCCGATTTACAGAAGTGGGTCGAATACAAAAACCCGACTAACTTCCGCGACAACGTACTCGGCTCGCTCCACAAGGCACGGCTGATCGAGCTCGACATGGACGGCAATCGAGCGAAAATCTCGCCCCGTGGTGTCGCAGACGTGGAGGCCCGGTTGCTCAAGGCTAGTTGAGCTTGTGGTCGTCTAACTCCAAAGTCGGCCAATTGAGGTCATGCAGTCGTTGCTTTACTCCGGCGCGCAGGTTGCTGCCGTTGCTCTGGTCTGCTTGGCGTTTGACATCCAGACTCGGCGTCCGCTTTTCACGTCGATACCGACGTACTGATCTCATCGCTCAGCGCGTTCTGATGAACACCACCTAACTTCCGCTTCTGGGACAACCCGCCTTTGTGCGGCGCGATAACACGTGAAGCCGCCCAGGCCGCTCCTGGCCCACAGCGGACTCTCCAGAATACCGTCATCGATCGGGTTCCGCGCGCCGGCAGGGAAATGCAAAAAGGAAGGTCCCCAGGGAAGATTCCCCGGCGAGGTCGCGGCGCGTGAGCCCCGCTCGCGAGCCCCTACGCCGGCGGCGCGATGTGTCCGCCTTCGACGAGCGCCTTCAGCATCACGGCCGCGCCGCACTGCTTCGACACCGCGTTCGGATCCCACTTGTTGTCGGCGACGAACTTGCCCTTCGTGTAGTGGTTCGAGAAGCTCCAGAGGTAGGGCGTGTTGATCTTGTACAAGAGCCGGCTGCGCCAGCCGTTGTAGCCCTCCCAGCGGTAAAGCATGCGCGGCAGGCTCCAGTCGGCCTGCTCGTGCAGCTTGTCGTACTTGAGCGCGTCGACCGCGCTCGACACCCAGTCCGACGGCGGCAGCCAGGGATTGGGCCGCCCGGCCGGAACCTGCTTGGTCTTGGCCTTGAGGCTGTCGCCGTTGTGGAGATGCGAGTTGAAGTCGAAGCTGCACTCCATGCCGTGGATGATGGCGACCGCGTACCACGGCACGCACGTCTCCTCGAAGCACTGCTCGTAGGACTTCCGTCGCGCCGGGTCCGTGATCTTCGAGACGTACCACTGCACCGTCGAGCGGTTCTCGGAGCGGATGACGCAGGTGTCGAACAGGCGGCGGTAGCCGTCCGCCACGTCCTCGAACTTGGGCGCCGTCACGGCCGCCGCCTGAGGGCCTTCCGGAATGTCGCGCGGCATGCGCTCGGCATTGCGGCTCGTGCGCAGAAGCTCGGAGGCGCGGTCGATGAGGCTGTCGACGTCGGCGGAGGTGGCTCCGCGCGCGTCCGGCGCCGAGGCGGCGACGCTGTCCATGAAGTCGATGATGGCCGGCTGGATCTCGGTGAAATCCTCGCTCGCCGACGACGCGCTGAGCCCCATGCGCGGCACCGCGAGCCCGAGCCGCTGCGCTTCCTCGGCGAGGCCGCTCAGCTCCGACCACGTCCCGCGGCTGATTTGCGCGGAGGCCGGTGAAAGTCCGATGCGCGGCACGAGCGGAGCGGCGAAGGCCGCCGCGAGCCCTGTCGCGACCTGACGGCGGTTGAGACTAGCGCGTTTCATCCCTCGATCCCCGGTCCAGTGTTGTCCGTGTTCCGCTCGCCGGCCATTCGCTTGCCTGCCATGGATTCCTCGCTCAGCTCGACGGAACTTCGAGGCCCACGGCGCGCTGCGCCGCGATCACCTGCTCGCAGTCCGCCGGGATGATGCCGCCGACCTCGCCGCTGGCGAGCTCCAGGCATCCTTCGACGAACGCGTTGGCGGCATGCGCGAGCGTGGAGCTCTGGTTCATGCCGACCGTCATGGCGCGGTACGTGATGCGCGCGAGCTTGTAGCGGCCGATGCCGCGTACCGTCGCGCCGCGATGCGTGCCGCCGTCCGAGATGAGGTAGGCGAACTTGTTCAGGATGCCGCTGTTGAAGTGCACGCAGCCGTTGTCGTTGTAGGCGGTGGAGCCGCACTGCAGGTCGTCCGGCGTCAGCACCTCGGAGTAGTGATCCGGCTGGCCGCGGTTCGAGAGCGAGAAGCGGGCCGCCCGGTTGAACATCGAAAGCCCGTTGCTGTCGCGGAGATTGGGGTCCGCCAGGCTGCGCAGCGGCGCCGTCACCGAGAAGCCCGGCGAGGATTCCCCGATGAGCCAGTTGCCGCCGTCGCCCTTGGCGTCGAGCTCGATCAACGCGCCGAAGATGTCGGCAAGGGCTTCGTTCACCGCGCCCGGCTCGTTGAGATAGAGCAGGTTCTTCTCGTGCGCGATGATGCCGTGCGTCATCTCGTGCGCCACGATGTCGAGCGCGCCCGCGTAGCCCGGGCCGTAGACCATCACGTTGCCCTTGGGGCAATCGTACGACTTCGTCGTGCACCAGTAGGCGTTCTGCGTGCGCCCGTACTGCACGTAAGCTTCGAGCGGCGAGCCGCCCGTCCCGTCGTGGTCGTCGAAGCTGTTGCGCCCGAACGTCAGGAAGAAATAGTCGCGCACGATGCCGGCGTTGCGGAACGCGATCAGCGTCTCCGGCGCCAGCTTGTCGGCGCGCATGCGCACTTCCTCGTCGATGCCGACCGAGCCCGGGAACGCCGTCGTCTGCGCGAGATCGTAGATCTTGCGCAGCATGCCCGACTGCTGGTTGCGATAATAGTAGAACGCTTCGCCCGTGACCGCGTCGACGAAGATGCGGAACGAGTCGATCGAGACCATCCAGGCGAGCCGCGTCGGCCCCGACTTCGATTTCCCGACGAGCGCCGGATCGAACACGATGAGCTGCGGCTTCGGCACCTCCACCTTGTCCGGGTTCGGCGCGAGCGGGAACGCGCGCGACGCATCCGGCGACGTCCGGAAGATCTCCGTGAGCTTGGCCCGCGCCGCCGCCACCGCCTCGCCCTCGGCGATCTTGGGTGTGGTCGTGTCGACGGCCGCGTTCGACGTCGTGCCGCTGAACTTCGTCACGCCGAGCGAGCGCGAGACCGTGAGCTTGGCCGTCGAGCCGAACACGGGCACGCCCTCGATCCGCTGCTCCACTTCCGCCACGTAGCGGTCCGGGAAGTCGGGATCCTTGCGCCGGTCCACGTACTGGTGGGTCGCGCTCTTGTTGCGCGACGGGAAGAGCGAGCCGAGGCCGCCGGTGCCGAAATAGGACTCGACCGCGCGCTTGGTCTCCTCCTCCGTCATCTCGCCCGCCCCGCCCGAGGCGCCGAGCGACGCGGTGCCGCCCGGTTGCGGCGAGAGCCCCATGACCGTGCTCGGAAGCCCCGTCGACGGGTTGATCGTGACGTGCAGGTTCGGATGCGTCTTGCGCAGTTCGGCGATCGCCGCCTCGACCTCGGCACGCACGGCCTTGGAGTCGCTGCTGGCTGCCTGTACGGCGGTCGCCGCGATCGGCGTGCCGCCGGGCTCGGAGGAGCCGGGCTGCGCCGGAGCGGTCGTCGCTTCCGCGACTGTCGCGATCAGACGGCGGCAGGCCGTGATCGGTTCCGGCGCGGATTCGGCGACGGCGTAGATCTCGGGCGGCGTCGTGAGCCCCGCCGCGGTGGCCGCCGTGGCGAATGGCGTCCCCGCGTCCGACCACAGGAACTCCATCGCGTTGAGATCCGTCCGCGTCTTGCCGCCGAGCAGGCGCGCGTCCCGCGTCGTCAGCGCGCCGTGGCCGCTGCCGTTGAGATCGATCTGCGGCCAGAAGCACTCGTTGTCGTCAACGATGCCGTCGCCGTTGAGGTCCTCGGTGAAGGCCGCGTTGGCCGTCGCCGCACCCGAAAGGGCGGCGATCTGGCGCGAGAAAAGCGCGATGTCGCTGGGGCCGACGATGCCGTCGCCGTCGAGATCGGCCACGAGCCGCGACGTCTGCGGGGCGACCTCGCTCACCGCCTCGAGCGCGTCGATCATCGCGGCGCGCTTCTCGCCGTCCGGAGCGGGCGTGGCGCTCTTCCTCAGCGCCGCCGCGATCTCCGCCGGTTTTTTCTCGGGCGCGAGCTCGAACAGGATGGCCGCCAGCGCCGCCACGTGCGGCGCGGCCTGAGACGTGCCGCTGCACACCGCGAACGGAAGCTTGTCGGCCGCGAGCGTGCTCATGATGTCGACGCCCGGCGCGGAAAGATGCCCGCCCGCGTTCGAGAAGTCGGCGCGCGTGCCGTCGCGGTCCACGGCCTCGACGACGAGAATGTTCGGCGGGCTCGCGCCCGTCGCCGAGCTTTGCGTGCCGGCCCAGGCGAAGGGCGAGGCCCACTTCGCCTCGATGGGCGTGGTGCGGCCCTCGGAGTCGTTGCCGGCCGCGACGACGAACAGCACGTGATCCTGCACGCGGCTCGCCATCAGGCGGATGAGGTTCGACTGGTGCATGACATGCAACGCAAGGCCCGGCACGTCCTCGGGATCGTCGTCGCCGAGCAGATCGCTGGCGACGAAATTGTACCCGAGGCTGACGTTGATGACCTTGAGCCCGTCCGGGTCCATCAGGTTCGCGTAGACGTAGTCCAGCGTCTTGGCGAGCACGTCGTCGAAGAGGAGGGCGTGCACCTGCCATCCCTCGTCCACGCCCGCCGCGCCGGAATCGCCGACGATCTTGTCGTCGACCGCGATCGCGTCCATGCGCGCATCCGGCACGATGCCGTCGATGCCCGGCTGATCGCCGGGCTTCGCGCCGATGATGCCGGCCACATGCATGCCGTGATGCGTGCCGCAGCTCGCCGCGTGGAACACGAGCGGGTTCACGTTCTGCATCGAGGCGAATGGAACCATCGGATTGGCGGCAAAGCCGCCGTCGATGATGCCGATCTTCGGGCGCACGGCATCCGGATGCGCCTTGCGGTAGCGGTCGAGAATGGTCCAGACGGGCGGCATGCGGATGGCCTTGAGCCCCCAATTGCCGTCCTGGCTGTCACCGGCCGACCAGCGCCAGGAGAACACTTCGCCGCCGACGTTGATGGACGCGCCCTTCGACTTCGGCAGGTGCTTGGCCTGCATCGTCGAGTTGACGAATGCGCCCTCGACGCACTTTTCCTTGCGCAGTGCCTGGATGAGCGGCGGCTCGAGCACGCTCTGGAGCTGCGCCTTGCTGTCCTCGGCGGCGGGGGGCGTCGGGCTCGGCGCGGCCGCCTGCGGGGCGCGGGGCGTCGCAGCCTCGTCCACCTCCACCGTGATCACGCCGAGCGGCGCAATCATCTTCGTGATCTTGAGACTGTATTTCTTGAGGAGATCCTCGATCTCCCTGTCGCTCGCCGAGGGGTCGAGCTGGATGACGTAGCTGTTCGGCTTGGCGACGGGCACGCGCCGGTCGCCGGATTGCGGTGCCAAGCGGCGCGACTTGCGCGGATAGAGCGAGCGGAAGATCGAGGGCTGGCGCGCCGTATCCGCCTCCGTCGTGCCCTCGAAGGCGCCTTGCGGCGTTGCCGCAGGCTGGGCGGCGGTGCCGGGCATCTTCGAGGCGAAGAACGCATAGATCTTCTCGCCCCAGGACGCATCCGAGCGCTTCTCGTCGTCCTTCCTCTTCGTCTTGTCGACAGGGTCGATGTAGATGAAGTCGTCCTGCTGCTGCTGCGAGCCGCCCGAGGGCGCGCGCCTGGACGGCGACGGCATCTGCTGCTTCGGCGCGAACTTCTCTTCGAGCGAGCGCTGCAGGCGATCGTACTTCGACGGAGGCAGTTGCGCCTCCGCCGCCGATGCGATCGGAGCGGCCGTCGCGATGAGCACCGCCGCGAGACGTGCTGGCGTATGTCTCGTCATGTCTGCAGCTCCTCAATCAAACCTAAGACGCATGGGTTTCAGCGATCAGTTGGTGGCCCAGTTGTACCAGGACCACCAGTTGTCCTTGGCCGACTGCCACCATCCTTTCGGCTCCGGTGTCGGAGCCGGAGCAGGGGCCGGAGCAGGCGGCGGCGTGGGTTCGGGTTTCGGTTCCGGCGCGGGTTGCGGTGCGGGCGCCGGCGGCGTGGGCTCGGGTTGTGGCGCGGGCGTCGGCTCCGGCTGCGGCGCAGGCGGTGTCGGCTCGGGTTCCGGCGCAGGCTCAGGCTGCGGCGCGGGTTCGGGCTCGGGAGTCGGCACAGGACCGGGCTCCGGAACGGGCGCCGGCTCCGGCGGCTGCGGTTGTGGCTCGGGCGGCTGAGGCTCAGGCGTGGGTTCCGGCTGCGGCGCGGGCGGCTCCGGCGTCGGTTCAGGTGTCGGCTCGGGTTCCGGCGGCGTGGGCGTCGGTGTCGGCGGAACGGGCGCGGGCTCCGGCTGCGGAGCCGGCGGCGTAGGCTGCGGCTCGGGTGCCGGAGGTGTGGGCGTGGGAGGCGGCTGCGGCGCGCCGATCTCGAGGCCGGCATCGACCACCAGGTTGCCCTTGGCGTCGATCCCCGCGTCGAGCCCTTTCGCGCGGCGCAGGGAGGCGATCAGCGACGTGAAGGTCGGCACGTACACCTGCAGCGTCTTGTCGCCAACTTTGATGCGCTGGCGCACCTGCAGGTGGAGATGCAGGCTCGTCGCCACCTTGCCGCCCATGTACCGCGAAACCTTGCCGAGCACCTGGCCGCGCTTGACCTTGGCGCCCGTTTTCACGGTGATCGATTTCGGGTGCATGTGGAGGTAGTAGTAGTCCGTGCCGTCGGCGGCCTTGAGCTGCACGGTCGTGTTCGACGTCACGTTGACGATCTGGCCGTCGTCGGCGGCGACTGCTTCCCAGAAATTGTCCTTGTAGGACGGCGGGCGGATGTCCTGGCCCTGATGGCCGGCGCCGCTCGGACACATCGGCATGTCCCAGCCGCGCACCTCGCAATAGTTGTCGCGCTGCTTCATCGGGTCGTAGTTGCGCGGATCGCTGTCCATGCCGCCGGCTGCGCCCTTGCCGTTCCAGCCGCCGCCGCCATAGCCCCAGATCTGCGAGTTCATGTGCGGGAACTGCGTCGCCTCGAGCTTCAGCGGGAACAGCATGTTCGGCATGTAGACGAAGCGGTCGACGCGGCCGCGGCCTTTGTCGCGCTCGAAGAGATCGCCGGGCGGGTAGTAGGCGAAGCCGGCTTTGGCGGGATCGGTCGTCGTGCCGCCGGGGCTCGGCGTCGGCGTGCCCGGGCCTTCGCCGGTCGACGGCGGCGTGGGCGTCGGGGTCGGCGTCGGAGCGGGCGTACCCTCGGGCGGCAGCAGGCTGCAGCGCGCGAGCTGCACGAGGCTGCCGCTCTCGTCGCGTCCATAGCAGGATCCGTCGAGGCCGCGCACGGTGCCGAAGCCGCGGCCCGTCGCCGGTGTGCCGAGGCCCTGCACGAGCGCGAAGGTGGCGAGATCGCGCCCGAACAGCGCGCGCTTGGCGACGTCGTCGCTCTTCACTTCCGCAGGCGCATGGCTGGGCAGAAGGAGAAAGAGGGCCGCGCAGGCGGGCACGGCGCAAATGGCAACTTTGCGAACCAGTTTCACGCGACGTCCCCCGTTCCCAACCCCGAAGTGGCATGCTCGCGCATGTCCGGCCGAACTATTGCCCAAAGCTCCCCCGCGGGCAAACGCGGGTCCTCGAACGAGCCGGGCGGCAATCTTTCTCACGTCGACGTGCAGATCATTTGTCTTCCAATGCCTGGCGATACGAACGTGAGTATGTGAACCCTACGGGCCTTCCTCTGCGGGTGCGTCCGCAGGCAGCAGTGATTGCAGCATCCGCCGCGCATCGACCGAGAGCTGCGCCTCGGGAAGATCGGCATCGAGCACGCGCCGGATCGCAGCCTGAACGTTGGCGGGCGGCGGCTCGGGCGAAGGCGCGAGCGCCTGCGGGCCGCCGAGCCCGGGCGAGGCCGAGAACAATCCGCCCCAGTCGATGCCGACGGACGGCTTCGCCCAGTCACCCGAAATGCGCACCGGGATCGGGAAGGCCGTGGGCGGCGGGATCGCTTTGACGCGGATCTCCTGGTTGAGCCGCTTGGCGGGCACGTTGACCGACCCGGTCGAATTGATCTCGACCTCGGAGCCGCCCATGGAGAAGCCGGGCTGGCTCTTCATGATGCCCTTCTTGATGTCGTATTGCGCATCGAGCCGCTCGAAGCCCGTCCGCATGGCGAGATCGAACTTCCAGCTCTTCCACCATTCGAAGATCATGCGGCGCACGTCGAAGCCGCGCAGCGCGCCCTTGCCCATCTGGAAGTGCGCCTTGCCGTCCAGCGTCGCCGTGAGCTGGCTCTGGTTCTGCCCGGACGCCGTCGCGTTGATGACGACGTTGGAGGTGCCGGCGAGCAGCGGCTTGCCCGTCAGCTCCGTCACGATCGGCTCGGCCGCCACGTTGGTGAGGTTGAGCCGCACGCCCCCGCGCGGCGGCACGGCGCGGCTGTCGACATTGAACGTCCCGGTCGCTTTGCCGTCGCCCACGGCGAGATCTTCGAGCGTCGCATCGAGCACGCCGTTGACGAGCCCCGCCTTGACGCGGCCCTGCCGGAGATCGAGCGCGCCGTAGGTGATGTCCGCCGCCGTGATCGTCACGTCCATGTCGGCGGCGGAGAGCGATTTGAGATTGAACGGCTGCTCGCTCCACCCGGGCGTCGACGCCACCGTCGCGCTCGCCGCCGGAGCCGCCTGCGGCCCACGCTCCAGCGTCGTGAGATCGTCGAGAAGCTGCTGCCACGAGGGCGTGATCAGCGGCTCGAAATCGTCCTGCGGCACCGGCGCCAGGCTCGCGGCCGGGCGCGGCCCGCGCGTCAGGCGATCGAGGTCGATGTGCTCGCTGGCGATCGCGCCGGCGATTTTCGGCCGCTCGCCGGTGAGATCGAGCGTGCCGTCGAAGCGCGCGCTCGTCGTATCGACCATCACGTCGGTGTCCGAAAACGCGATCGTCTGCGGATTGGCGATCACCTTGCCTTCGAGGGAAGCCCGCAGCGGCTCGCCGGACGGCGCGACGTCCGAGCCGGCCCAGGCGGCGAGTTGCCCGATCGACGGCGTGGAGGCGACGGCGCTGCCCTTGAACTCCGCGACCGCGGCGAGCGCGAGGTCGCCGTTGAGCGCCAGCGTGACCGGCTTGCCCTCGACCCGGATGACGGCCGTGGTCGGCTTGCCCGAATTGACGGCCTCGTAGTCGCCGAGCGCGACGTCGAAGGCGAGCTGCTCGCCGCCGGCCGTGAGCTGCCCCTTGGACGTGAACGCGCCCGTGACGGGATCCACCGTCTGCACCGAGCTCAACGCGGTGATCCCGCCGGACGCGCCGGACATGGCGCTCTGGTACGAGACGGCGCCGTTGTCGATGGTGATCGTCGCGGGCAGCGAGACTTCGTTCGCCGGCAGCGTCGTTTCGGGCGTCGGCGCCGCGCTCGGCGTCGCCTGCGGCGCAAAGATCCAATTGCGGATCCCCGTCGCACTTTCTTCGAGCAGGATGTTGGGCCCGATCAGCGCGAGGGTCTCCATCCGCACGCGGCCCTTGAGCAGCGGCAGCAGGTCGAGCGTCGTCTTGACCGTCTGGCCGTGGAACAGAGTGCGGTCCGCCGCCATGCCCTCGGGGTTCGAGACCGCCACCGCGTCGAGCTCCACGTTGAGCTTCGGCCTTTCGAGCTTGAGCGGCACGCTGAGCCGCAGGTCCCCGATCGTGACCTTGCGCCCGAGCGCCTTGCTCATGGTGGCGGCGAGCTGGTCCTTGAGGAGGCCGGTCGGCGGAAAGGCGATGAGAAGCGCCGCGGATACGACGCTGCCGATGAGCAAGGTCCGGAAAATGCGCCAAGCCATACGGATCCCCACGCAACACTTAAGAACCACGGATCGTCGCAATGCGCCGGATCGAAAAGCCGGCCGGGACGAACGACCGCGGCGCTCCCCCCGGGGAGCGTGGCCCCCAAGCGAATACTATCAGGAGGAGGTGCGTTCAACCGTGGGCGCCCCGGAGGTGTGCACAAACGCTGGCGCGTGGCCCGAGAGAGACGCTTGCGGGACGCGGGCTTGATCGGGAACCGGCGCGCCGGGTAATCTGCACCCCGTGCGCTCGCCCGTCGTCGGAGCAAGCGGGAGTTCGTTTGAGAAACAAGGATATGACCGCGATGCCGATCGACCTCATGTTGTCTCGACGCGTGGCTGCCTTGGCCGCTTGGACCGTTGTGGGCGCGCTGGCCGCCGGGGCCGCCTGGGCGGCGGACAAGCTGATCGCCGTGCAATGGTCGGATCCCGCGATCACGAGCTTCGTCGCGGAGAACGCGGGCCGCGCGCCGCGCTCGCTCGGCCCCACCGAGGACGACAAGCTCGCCAAGCTCAAGCTTCCCGTGCTCGCGTTCGACGCGACGCCGGGCGTCGTGGAAAGCACGTTCCGCCTCGGCCCGCGCCCGGCCACCGAGCGCGACGTCGTCGTCGATGACGACAACCCCGTCTGGTACCAGATCGTGGAACGCTATGGCGATGTGACGGTCTCCGTGTCCGGAGACCTGCGCGTGCAGCACGAGTTCGACGCCGCCAACTTCCCCGTCTACGACAACAAGAGCGCGGGCGCCGCGCCGCAGGCGGGCCCTGCCGTGTCCGTGTTCGACGATCGCAACGAAGGCGGCGAGGAAGGCTATCTGGCGGAGTACACGATCGTGCGCTTCGGCGTGCCTTACACGGTGACGGTCGAATGCACGGACGCCGCCAAGAACGAATGCCGCGACACCGCGCAGATCTCGAAGGACAGCGAGCTTCTGAAGCTCATCCGCGCCAACCCGCCCGCGCCGTAGCGCGAGAGAAACTAGAGCATTTTCCGACGAAGTGGAGACCGGTTCGTCGTAAGAAAATGCGACAAAAACAAGAATCTAGACCGCGAGATTGCCGCTGATCGCGAGACGCCCGCCTGCCGGCGCGTCGAGCGCCAGGTCGGGCCCGTGCGCCGTGCCGTGATCCATGGCGCGGATCGCGCCGTCCTTGGTAGCCGAGATCATGTTCTGGCTGATGAGGCACGGCCCCGCCTTAGGATCGGATGACACCATGATGCCGATCCCCGCCTTGCGGATGAGGTTGCCCGTGATCGCCACGTCGCGCAGATAAGGCCCCCAGCCCGCGGAGATCCCGGCCGTCGGCGCGTCCTCGATGACGTTGCCGCTGACCGCCGCATCCGCTTCGATGCCGATGCCGATGCCGCGCTTGTCGACGGGCTCGTGCTCGCGCCGGAACAGATTGCGGATGACGTTGCCCTGCACGACGGCGAGACGTCCCCCGTCGTTGAAGTTGGTGACGGCGATGCCGCTCGCCGCATCGTCCACGAGGTTGTTGGCGATCAGCGCGCCGGAGAACGCGAACTCCGCATAGAGCGCGACCTCGCCGATCTTGCGGCAGGAGTTCCCCGTCATCTGGATGTTGTCGGAGCTGTTGGCGCGAATGGCGGAATAGGCGCAGTCCTCGATGCGGTTGCTCGAGACGATCACGCCGCCCGCGCGGAAGACGTTGACGCCGTTTCCGTTCTGGCCCGTGCCGCCGCCTTTCGTGGCGATGCGCGAGATCCGGTTGGCGGCGACGGTCGTGCCGTCCTCGCCCGGCGCGCTGCGCCAGACCTGGATGCCGTTGTTGGCGCAGTCCATGACGGCGTTGTGGGAGAGGTCGAGCCCGCGCGCGTCGAGGCTGAAGAGGCCCGCCTGCGACATGCCCCGGACGTCGCAATCGCTGACCCGCCCGGAGCACGCCGTGAGCGCGACGCCGTTGAGCAGCCCGCGCCGCACGTCGAGGTCGGAGAGCGCGACGCCGTCGCAATTGGTGAGCGAGACGAGGCCGGTGCCCTCGGCCGCGTCGATGCCGAGCAGGCTGCCGTCGATGACGAGGCTTTCGAGCCGCAAGCCCGGCGCATCGCGGGCGACGAGAAAGGCGCCGCCGCCGGTGAACTCGAGCACGGTCTGCCGCGCCGATCCGATGAGACAGGTGCTCGGCCGGAGCGCGATGCGCCCGACCCGGAAGAGCCCCGGCGCGAGCAGCAGCGGCGCGCCCCGGTGCGCGGCAGCGTCGATGGCGGCCTGCAGCGCCCGCGTCTGGTCGCCGTCGCCCTCGGGCGCGAACAGGCTCGCGCCTGCGGCCGGCGCCTTCGCCTGCGCACGCGGCCCGGCCGCCGCTGCGGCGGTGGCGAGGCCAGCGGTGGCCAATCCTGAGGCGAGCAGGGCGCGGCGATCGAACGGCATGAGGGGCGAGCTCCTTCGCCGCCATCATGCCGGAGAGGGGTTAAAGGAACTTAACGTGTTTGCGCGACGGCGGCGGCCGCCCGAGGCAGGTGCGGATGATTTCGAGCCCGCCCAGCAGCGCCGTGCCCCAGTCGAAGCGCATTTCGGACTTGGGCGCGCGCGCCTTCAGAAGGGCCGGCGGAATCTCCTTGGGAATGTGGAAGAACCCCACGCCGTGGACCTGCCCGTTGGCCTCGGCGAGCTGAAGGGATTTGTAGAGCACCGCATTGCAGAGATAGCCGCCGGCATCCTCGGACGTGACGGCCGGGACCTTGATGGCGGCGAGCCGCGCCACGATGTCGGCGGCCGGCACTTGCGCCGTACGCTTGGCCGGCCCGCTCGCATCGAGGAGCTCCCCGGACGGCAACTGCCCCGCGGCGTCTTCCCGAAGCATGCAGGCATTGTGCGCCACCGTTTCGACGACGTAGCTCGTGGCGCGCTGCGAGACGCCGAAATGAAGCACCAGCTTCGGCTGCTCGCGCTGATAGAGCGTGGCGAGGCGCGCAGGCGCTTTGTCCCATTCCGTCGGCAGGATGCGCGCCACCACGCGATGGGCGCTGAACCGCCGCGCCGCCAGATGAGCGAGCTTTTGCACGAAGCGCTCGCTGGCGTTCTCGGCAACGCCGGGAAAGGGACCGAACCCCGTCAGAAGAATTGTGTCACGCCGCCGCATCGCTCTCCGAAGAAGAAGGACCACTCCGGCCGCCTCGACAAGCGCAAGCACGGGAGCAGATTGAACTCTCGTTGGATCGGATTTACGCTCCGCCCGCTCGTGGCGGATCATGATGATGACGTGGGAAATCCGTCGCCATCCTACAATGGTTTGAGCCGGCCTTAGGTTTCGGGAGACGCAATTGCGCAAGTTGAGCATTTTGAGCCTGTGCCTCGCGGTCATCGGGCTCAGCGCTTGCGGGGAAGCGCCCAAACAGTCCGGTGCTCCGCCGCCGCCCGCGGCCTCCGAAGCGCCCGACGGCCGCGCCTCCGAGCCGGGTGCCGCCGCGCCGGACTCGGCCTCCGACGGAACGATGGAAGAAGATGCCGCGCCGGCGCCTCCACCGCCGCCGCCCCGGCCGCGCGCGGCTGCGCCCCCGCCCTCGGGAGGCTCGGCGCCGCCGCCCACCGCGGGCGCACCGCCTCCGGCCCCGGCTCCCGCTCCGTCCGCCACGGCCGAGCAGCCGAAGACGGAGCAGGGCGAGTGGGACATCGTGCCGGTGTTCTACGGCACGGACCGCGCCCAGGCCGCCAACGACAAGCGCCTGGACTACGGCAGCGAGCGGGGCCGCCGCCTCGAGCTGGGCCGCGCGCTGGTGACGGTCCCCAAGAACCACAAGGTGCCGAACGTCGAGCGCCCCTGGGCGATCCGCGTCTTCAACATCACGCTCTACGAGGAGGCCGAGGATCCCGACCGCCACTTCACGATGAAGGAAGTGAAGGCGATGTCGGAGGCCGATCTGCTGGCGCTCGTGCGCGAGCGGCTCGCTGCCTCGGAGCGCTACAAGGACCACGCCTTCATCTTCATTCACGGCTACAACACGAGCTTCGATTTCGCGATCTACCGCACGGCGCAGATCGCCTACGATCTGAAGTTCGACGGCGCGCCGTTCGCCTATAGCTGGCCGTCCGGCGGCGGTGTCGCGAGCTACACCTACGACCGCGAAAGCTCGGGGCAGTCCGAGCCGTACCTCAAGCAGTTCATGGAGATGGTGATCAACAAGTCCGGCGCGAAGTCGGTGAGCGTGATCGCCCACAGCATGGGCAACCAGCCGGTGCTGCAGGTGCTGCGCGACCTGCGCCGGTCGAAGCCCGACCATGTCCAGATCAGCCAGGTCGTGCTTGCCGCGCCCGACGTGGACCGCGACAACTTCGAGAACATCGTGGCCGAGATCCAGGGCCTCGCCAAAGGCGTGACGCTCTATGCGGCCGGCAACGACCGCGCGCTGCAGGTCTCGCGCAACTTCTATGGCGGCATCCCGCGCGCGGGCGACGTGCCGCCCACGGGGCCGCTCGTGCTGCCGGGCATCGACACGATCGACATCTCGGCGGCCAGCACGGCGATCTTCGCGCTCAATCACTCGGGCTACGCCGAGAGCAGCGAGCTCCTGACCGACATCGCCGCCCTGATCGCCAAGGGCACGCGCCCGCCCAAGATCCGCACGCCGCTGCTCGAGGAGGTGGCGACGGACCGGGGCGCCTATTGGCGCTACCCGCGCGCCGGTCGTTGAAGCAGCAATTCGTTAACTCCCGTTTGCGAGAGTCCGGCGAGGACCCTTCGCCGGTCCGGTCAGGACCTTCGCCCATGGGAGCGTCAGATGCGTGTACGCCGCGCCGGTTTCATCGCGCCGAGTTTCGTCACTCTGAGTGCAGTCGCGCTGGCGCTGGCCGCCACGACGGCTCAGGCGGCCGATGAGCCCGCGGCCACCGACGGCGCCGGCGTAAAAGAAGCGGCCGTAGCACCCGATTACTACACGCGCCGCGCCGAAAGCGTGATCGCGGCGGAAAAGAAGGCCGCCCTCAAGCCGCACCCGCTGGCGGAGGCTTATCCCGGCTTCAGCGTCGTCGTCTGCGAGGCCGGCTGCCCGGGCAACAACGATGCGCAGATCGTCTTCGCGCGCCCGGCGGGGCAAACCTCGGAAGCAACGCAAGCCGAGATGCTGACGACCGCCGACCGCGGCGACGCGCGGCCCGAAGCGGAAACCAATCTCGCCTGCGTCGCCGGCTGCTACGGCTCCAGCGCCGCAACGGACGCCGTGCTTCCAGAGAAGACGGCCGCAGCGGCTGACGAGACTTGGCCCGCCACGGTTTCGGCCGAGCACGTCCGCCCGGCCCCGGCGCGTCCCGTTCGCGACAAGCTCTCCCCGATCCGCTGACCCCGATCCCGCTGACCACCAATCCGCTGACCGACGCCCCGGCTCAGGCCGAGAGCGCGGCGCGGACCTTCTCCGCGTTGGCTGCCAGCACCTGCCCGTCTTCCATCTTGCCCGAGTGCGGCTTGAGCGGAACGCCGTCATGACGCGGCACGACGTGAATGTGCAGATGGAAGACGCTCTGTCCGCCGGCCGCTTCGTTGTACTGGAAGACGCTGATGCCATCGGCGGCGAAGGCTGTTTTCACCGCGCGCGCGATGCGCTGGACCGCGGGCAATAGCTTCGCCAGCACCGCCGGATCCGCATCGAGCAGGTTGCGCGAGGGCGATTTCGGAACGACGAGCACGTGCCCGGGCGCTTGCGGCATCACATCCATGAACGCGATCAGGTCGTCGTCCTCGAGCACCTTGTGCGCGGGGATCTCTCCGCGAAGGATTTTTGCGAACACATTGTTGGTGTCGTAGGCCATCGTGCGCGTCCTTGGGCTCTAGAGCATTTTCCGACGAAGTGGAGGCCGGTTCGTCGTATGAAAATGCGACAAGACAAGAATCTAGAGCGTTTTCCGATCCGATTCTATCGGATCGGAAAGCGCTCTAAGGGGGACGCCTTCTCAAAGCACCGCGCCGGAGGCTTCGCAAGCCCTTTGCCGCGCGCGGGGGCTCAGGTCTTTTTAAAGGGACCGTGCTCGCGCAGGATGGCGTTGACCTCGGCCACCTCGGCACGCTCCGTCGCCAGGAAGCGCGCCACGCCGGACCGAAGGCGGGGATCGGCGATCCAGTGCAGCGAATAGGTCGTCTCCGGCAGGTATCCGCGCGCGAGCTTGTGCTCCCCTTGCGCGCCTGCTTCGGCCCGCGCGAGCCCCCGCGCGATCGCGAACTCGATGGCCTGGTAATAGCAGAGCTCGAAATGCAGCGCCGGGTGATAGGCCGTCGTCCCCCAGTAGCGGCCGTAGAGGCAATCGCCGCCGATCAGGTGCAGCGCGCCCGCGATGAGCGTATCCCCCTGACGCGCGAAGACGATCAGGCAGCGCTCGGCGAGGATCTCGCCGAGCAGCGAGAAGAACGCGCGGTTGAGATACGGCCGCCCCCATTTGCGCGCGCCCGTATCCATGTAAAACGCGAACATCGCGTCCCAATGCGCTTGCGTGATCTCGCGCCCCGACACGGCGATGATCTCGACGCCGTCGTGCGCGTCGGCCCGCTCCTTGCGGATGGCCTTGCGCTTGCGCGAGGCGAGCGTGCCGAGGAAATCGTCGAACGACCCGTAGCCGTCGTTGCGCCAATGGAACTGCTGGCCCGTGCGCTGCAGGAAGCCCTCGCCGGCAAGCCGCGTCCACTCGCCCTCGGTCAGGAAGGTGATGTGAACGGACGACGCCCCCGCGCGCTGGGCGAACACTTGCGACGCCCGCGCCAGCAGGCGCTCGACGTCCGCTTGAGCGGGGCCAGGCCGCGCCAGCAACCGGCGGCCGGGAACCGGCGTGAACGGAACGGCGCACTGGAGCTTGGGGTAGTAGTCGCCGCCCACGCGCTGCAGCGCCTCGGCCCAGGCGTGATCGAAAACGTATTCGCCCTGGCTGTGCGTTTTCGAATAAAGCGGCATGACGCCCTGGACGGTGCCGTCCGGCTCCTCGATCACGAGGTGGTGCGCCATCCATCCGGTGCCGGGGCCCACGGCGCCGGATTGCTCCAGCGCGCCGAGAAAGGCATGCGAAAGAAACGGATTGTACGTTCCGGGATCGGGATTGGCGCAGGCATCCCAGTCCGCGGCGGACACGGCGCCGAGGCCCGGCAGAATTTTTACGATCCTTTGCTCGGCGTCGCCCACGGAGGCCTCCGCTCAGCTTTCGCCCTCAGTACCAAGGCGCGGCGGGCGGCCACGTGATGCGCCCCGCCGGCCCGGTCTCCTCTCCCTACGCGTCGACGCGCGCTTCGGATCGGAGCCAGCCGTCGAGATCGTGAAGCGCCCGCTGCGACATGATACGCTTTTTCGCCGTCCCGCGTTCCTTGCCCTTGAGGCGGCGTCCGTCCGCGCCGGTCGCCGGCGTCTCGTCCAGCGGCGGCAGCAGCCCGTAGTTGATGTTCATGGGCTGGAACGAGGAGGCGCCGCCTTCGGCATCCGCCTCCACGAGATGGCCGCCGGTAATATGGCCGATGAGCGCACCGAGCGCCGTCGTCGGCGGCAGCGGCGCGAGCCCGCGACCCAGGCGCTCGGCGGCCGCGAGCCGCCCGGCCAGGAGACCGATGGCCGCGCTCTCGACATAGCCTTCGACGCCCGTGATCTGCCCGGCAAAACGAAGCCGCGGCTCGGCCTTGAGCCGCAATTCCCTATCCAGGAGCTTCGGCGAATTGAGGAACGTATTGCGGTGCAGCCCGCCGAGGCGCGCGAACTCCGCGTCCTGGAGGCCCGGGATCATGCGGAACACGCGCACCTGCTCGGCGTGCTTCAGCTTGGTCTGGAAGCCGACCATGTTCCAGAGCGTGCCGTGCGCATTGTCCTGCCGCAACTGCACGACGGCATAGGGCCGCCGCCCGGTCCGCGGATCCGAAAGCCCGACCGGCTTCATGGGTCCGAACCGCAGCGTCTCGCGTCCGCGCTCGGCCATGACCTCGACCGGCAGGCATCCGTTGAAGTAGGGCGTGCTCTCTTCCCACTCCTTGAACGCGGTCTTGTCGCCTGCGAGCAGCGCGTCGATGAAGGCCTCGTACTCGTCCTTGGACATCGGGCAGTTGAGATAGTCCGCGCCGGTGCCGGCGGGGCCGGTCTTGTCGTAGCGCGACTGGCGCCAGACGATGGTCTGATCGACGCTGTCGAGGTGGATGACGGGCGCGATGGCGTCGAAGAACGCGAGCTCCGTCTCGCCCGTGAGGCCGCGGATCACCCGGCTCAGCGCGGGCGACGTCAGCGGCCCGGTGGCCACGACGACGCTGTCCCAGTCGGCCGGCGGCAGTCCGTCGATCTCCTCGCGCGCGATGGTGACGTTGGGATGAGCGTCGAGCCGGCGCGTGACCTCGGCCGAGAACCCGTCGCGGTCCACCGCGAGCGCCCCGCCCGCCGGCAGCTTGTGCAGGTCGCCGGCGGATAGGATCAGCGAGCCGAGCCGGCGCATTTCCTCGTGCAGCAGGCCCACCGCGTTCGTTTCCCACTCGTCCGAGCGGAACGAGTTCGAGCAGACGAGCTCGGCGAGCCCATCCGTCTTGTGGGCGTCCGTCGTGCGCACGGGGCGCATTTCATGCAGGACTACGGGCACGCCGCGCTCGGCGATTTGCCAGGCGGCTTCCGATCCGGCGAGACCGCCGCCGATGACGTGAATGGGCTTGGGGGGATGCATGCGGCAAGCCTATCACAGCTTGCGAGCGGTCGCGTCAAGCGGCGAAATCGCTGGAGCGCCAGGCGCTGGGCCTTGAGGATCCTTACCCTTTTCACGGAATTGCCGAAAGTTCCTAGCTCTTTGTTTTTCCGGGCTTCTTATCGGAAAACAGGTTCCCACGTTTCCGGAAGCGCTCTAGAGTTCGCGAGTCGATCTTTCGGGGGGCTGCGGGGCCGTCCTGGCATCTGCAGGCAACGCCATGTCCATCGTTTTCAAGCAGGAAGATGCGCACGGCGCGCGCCGCGACGTCGGCGTGCTGATCGTGGAGGACTCCTGGAACGTCGCCCTCTCCCTCAAGGCCATTGTCGAGCAGACGGGCGCCCGGGCCGTCGGCCCCGTCGCCACCGTGCGCGAGGCGCTGCATGTGATCGAGACGCATCCGGTCACGCTCGCTCTGGTGGATATGAACCTGAGGGACTGCTTTGCCGATCCGCTCGTCGATGAGCTGATCGCGCGCGGCATCCCCTATGCCATCGTCACGGCGTACGAGGCCCTGCCGACGAACGCGGACCGCCTGGCGCTCGCGCGCATGACGAAACCGCTCGACCGCCATCGCATCGCGGCGCTGATCCACAAGTTCACCGGGCACAGCGACGAGACGGTCTAAGACGCCAGCCCGGGCGCACGGCCAAGAGTCTTTCCGACTGAGGTGGACCCAACGTCCGCTCGTGTCTAACCCCTCACCCGCGCAGCGTCATGGCGAAGCCATGCTTCGCATGGACGCTGCGCGACCTCTCCCACTGGGAGAGGTGAAGAGGCGCGTTGTCTTCTTGTCTTCACCTCTCCCCGGTGGGGAGAGGTCGGGCCGCAGGCCCGGGTGAGGGGGCGCTGCACTGTTTCGACGTAACCCGGAAACGCTTTAGGGCAGCACGACGCCCTCCGACACCGGAAACCGGATGACGCAGCGCGCGCCGTCGGGCGGGAACGTCAGG
>CAYLSI010000049.1:0-20901 GCA_964386545.1 uncultured Hyphomicrobium sp. | reverse complement strand
CGCGCGTCCGGGCGGCGCCGTGCCGAGCGTGCCGCGCAAGAAGGAAGACTGAGGCCCGGCGTTCGCGGGCCTAGAGTGCTTCCGGAAAAGTGGGAACCGGTTTTCCGATACGAAGCACGATCAAACAAAAGCTTAGAGCCGTTCGGCAATTCCACTAAAACCGGAACGGCTCTAGCGTCCGCCTTCGAACGTCAGTCGTATCGAAATGAAGAAAACGCCGCGTGGCTGCCGCCTCGCGGCGTTTTCATTGGCGCCGGCGGAGAGCGCTTGCGCCCCGCCTCGCCCACGCGCATAGTCCGTTGACGTATTATGCCGTGACGGCGCGAAGTCTCGTGTTGGTGGCAGGCGGTTCGTGACATGGCCGGACCCTCGTACTCCGTGCGCCCCAACATGCTGGCGGGCGTCGAAACCTACAGCCTCGACGACGATGCGCTGACCGTGCAGACCGGCGCGACGCTGAAACGCGTGCCGTATCGCGACGTGGAGGCGGTGCGCCTGATCACCTATCCGGGCATGGAGAGCCAGCAGGGCCAGTGCACGGTGACGACGCGCGCACACGGCAAGCTCAAGATCCGCTCGCATCACTACGTGGCGCTGGGCGATTTCGAGGACCGCTCCGCCGCCTACGGGGCCTTCCTGCGAGAGCTGTTCCGGCGCGTGCACGCCGCGAACCCGGACACCCGGTTCCTCTGGGGCAGCGGCGGCATCCGGATCGGATGGCTCCTGGTGCTGCTCTGCGCCGTCGTCGGCTGGGTCGTGTGGATCGCCGTCGTGTTCGAGGGAACGGCCAACTTGGTGCACGTGGCCCTTGTCTTCCTCGCGCTGGCCCTGGCCACCCGGCTCGGCCTTTACGGCTTCGCCGCAAACAAGGTTGCGTCCTTCGATCCGGCCGAGCCCCCGCTACCGTGACGCGGTCGTCTCGGCGCGATGCAGGTGGGCGAGCATCAGGCGGATGTCGAACGGCAGGATCTCGTCCACGGTGAACGTGGCTCTGAGCCGCTTTACGATCGCCTCGATGTCCAGTCCCGTGTCGTACATGACCGATGTGCGTTCCGAAGCCGATAGGTCTTTTGAGGAATTTCGCCGCCCGAGGTACGCAAGGACAGGATCTCCCGAGCGGCGTCTGCTCGGTAATGCGGCCGAACGGAGGCAGTTCCGCGCCGCGGCCGGATTATATTTCTGATCGCAAACGCGCGTTTCTAACGGTTTCTCAAGGGTTCCCTGCTCTTGAATCGAGGCGGCCGCGTCGCGCTCGGCGTCCCTCGCCATGAGGCTCCCTCCCGACCTTTCCCGCTGGGAACTGGGAGAGGTGCGATTGGCCGCTTTCCCTTCACTCTCCCCATCTGGGCGGAGCCAAGCTCCGCATGGAGGAGGAGGTGAAGACAACGCGCCTCTTCACCTCTCCCCCAGGGGGGAGGTCGGAACCGATCGTGAGACCGGTTCCGGGTGAGGGGGCTGCACCGGCGCGGTTGAAATCGGAAAAACGTTAGATCTCGACGCAGATCTTGCCGAAATGCTGCGCGCCTTCCTCGTAGCGGAAGGCGTCCGCAAGCCCCGTGAGCGGGAACGTCTTGTCGATCACGGGGCGGATGCCCGTCGCCTCGAGCCCGCGGATCATGTCGAGCTGATGCTGGCGATTGCCGACGATGATGCCGTTGAGCCGGATCTGCTTGGCCATCATCGCGAGCGTGGGGACCTCGCCCTTGATGCCGGTGAGGATGCCGATCATCGAGATGTGCCCGCCGATGCGCGCCGCTACGATCGACTGCGCGAGCGTGCCCGGGCCGCCGATTTCGAGCACGTGATCGACGCCGCGCTTGCCCGTCCAGGTGCGCACCGTGCGGCCCCAGTCGGCATCGGCCTTGTAGTTGACCGTGAAGTCCGCGCCCATCGCGCGGGCGCGCTCGAGCTTGGCGTCCGACGACGAGGTGACGATGGCGGTCGCGCCCATGGCCTTGGCGAGCTGCAGCGCGAAGATCGCGACGCCGCCCGTGCCGAGGATGAGCACGCTGTCGCCGGCCTTGACCCGCCCGTCGACCACGAGCGCGCGCCAGGCGGTGAGCGCCGCGCACGGCAGCGTCGCCGCCTCCGCGTGGCTCCAGCCCTTCGGCGCGCGCGTGAACCACGAGGCCGGCGTCACCACCGCCTCGCGCGCATAGCCGTCGATGCCGTCGCCCGGCACATGGCTGAAGTTGCCGTGCGGCTCGGTGCCGTCCGGCCAGTAGGGGAAGAAGCACGAGACGACCGCATCGCCCGCGGCGAACTCGGTCACGCCCTCGCCGACCGCCTCCACGACGCCCGCGCCGTCCGACAGCAGGATGCGCCCGTTCGCGGCCGGGATGGCGCCAATGGCCACGGCGTAGTCGTGATAGTTGAGCGAGTTTGCTTTGAGCGCGACGCGGATCTGCCCCGGTCCCGGCGCGCCGGGATCGGCGAGATCGGCGACCTTGAGATGATCGAGCCCGGGCGGCCGGCCGACGGTGATGGCTTTCATGTTGGGCGTTTCCCTGTTGTGGCTTGAGTGAGCCGAGACAACAAACCTAAGGAAGCGCCGTTCAGTTTGCCATCCGCCCCACACCCGACGAAAGTTCGAGATCCGCAGGCGGACGGTTGACCGCGCAGGTGGGCCGCCTACTCCGCTGCCGCCTTCGTGTACCCGAACTTCTCGTTGAGCTTGGTGATGAGGTCGGCCGCGGCCTTCGGGATGTTGGTGCCCGGGCCGAAGATCGCCGACGCGCCGGCCTTGTAGAGCGCGTCGTAATCGTGCGGCGGGATCACGCCGCCCACCACGACCATGATGTCCTCGCGGCCGTCCTTGCCGAGCGCCGCCTTGAGGTCCGGCACGAGCGTGAGGTGGCCGGCCGTCATGGTCGAGACGCCGATCACGTGCACGTCGTTCTCGACGGCCTGGCGCGCGGCCTCCTCGGGCGTGGCGAACAAGGGCCCGATGTCGACGTCGAAGCCGAGGTCGGCGAACGCCGACGCGATCACCTTCTGGCCGCGGTCGTGGCCGTCCTGGCCCATCTTCGCGATCAGGATGCGCGGACGCCGTCCGTCCATCTTCTCGAAGGCGGCCGCCATCTGGATGACCGTTCCCACGTCGTCGTTCATGGCTCCCGCCTCCGATCTGTAGACGCCCGAGATCGTACGCACTTCCGCGCGGTGGCGCGTGAACACGCGTTCCATCGCTTCCGACATCTCGCCGACCGTCGCCATCGCGCGGGCGGCCTTGACACCGAGGTCGAGCAGGTTGGCGTTCCCCTTGGCGCCTTCCGTCAACGCGTTGAGGGCGGCCTGCACCTCGGCCTCGTTGCGCTCTCCGCGCAGCCGCTTGAGCTTCGCGATCTGCTGCTCGCGCACGGACGCGTTGTCGACCTTGAGCAGGTTGATCTTGAGGTCTTCCGAGGTCTGCAGCTTGTTGACGCCGACGATGGTCTGCGCGCCGCTGTCGATACGCGCCTGAGTGCGGGCCGCCGCCTCCTCGATGCGGATCTTCGGAATGCCGGCCGCGATGGCCTTCGCCATGCCGCCGAGCTTCTCGACCTCGTCGATGTGCTTCATCGCCTTGAGCGCCAGCTCGTAGGTCAGCCGCTCGATGAAGTGGCTGCCGCCCCACGGGTCGATCGGCCGCGTCGTGCCGCTCTCCTGCTGCAGCAGAAGCTGCGTGTTGCGCGCGATGCGGGCCGAGAAGTCCGTCGGCAGTGCGATAGCTTCGTCGATGCCGTTGGTGTGCAGGCTCTGCGTATGGCCCTGCGTCGCGGCCATGGCCTCGATGCAGGTGCGCGTGGCGTTGTTGAAGATGTCCTGCGCGGTGAGGCTCCAGCCCGAGGTCTGCGAATGCGTGCGCAGCGAGAGCGAGCGCACGTCCTTGGGTGCGAATTCGTTCTTGATGAGCTTCGCCCAGAGGAGCCGCGCGGCCCGCATCTTGGCGATCTCCATGAAGTAGTTCATGCCGATCGCCCAGAAGAACGAGAGGCGCGGCGCGAATTTGTCGATGTCGAGGCCGCCGGCCACGCCGGCGCGCGCATATTCGATGCCGTCGGCGATGGTGTAGCCGAGCTCCAGATCCGCCGTCGCGCCCGCTTCCTGCATGTGATAGCCGGAGATCGAGATCGAGTTGAACTTCGGCATGTTGGCCGAGGTGTAGGCGAAGATGTCGGACACGATCCGCATCGAGGGCTCGGGCGGATAGATGTACGTGTTGCGCACCATGAACTCTTTGAGGATGTCGTTCTGGATGGTGCCCGCGAGCTTCGACGCCGGCACGCCCTGCTCCTCGCCCGCCACGATGAAGAGCGCGAGCACGGGCAGCACAGCCCCGTTCATGGTCATCGACACGGTCATCTCCGAGAGCGGGATGCTGTCGAACAGCGTGCGCATGTCGTAGATGGAATCGATCGCCACGCCCGCCATGCCCACGTCGCCGCGCACGCGCGGGTGGTCGGAATCGTAGCCGCGGTGCGTCGCGAGGTCGAAGGCGACCGAAAGGCCCTTCTGGCCGGCCGCGATGTTGCGCCGGTAGAAGGCGTTGGAGTCCTCGGCCGTCGAGAAGCCCGCGTACTGGCGGATCGTCCACGGCTGGGCGACGTACATGGTCGGGTAGGGGCCGCGCACATAGGGTGCGATGCCCGGCCACGTGTCGAGGAAGTCGAGATCCGCCGTGTCGGCGTCCGTATAGACCGGCTTCACCGGGATCCCTTCCGGCGTCGTGAAGGTCGCCCCGTCCGCAACGCCGGCCGCGCGGTGCGCGGCCCCGTTCGCGCGCGGCGCGCCGTCGAGGGTGATCTTGGTGAAATCCGGAATGTGGGTCACGGTCGGTCTCATGTCGTAGGGTTGGCCGCGGGGGCGAGATGGGTGCTGGAGTAGATTTCGGCGAGCGGCAGGCGGGCCCCGATGCTGTCCAGCGCGAGCATGTCTCCCGCCTCGATCGCGTCGGGATCGCTCGGCCAGTCGCCCCCGGCTCCGCGCTTCAGAAGCTCGACGCGCATGCGCGTCGAGTGGATGACGACGATCTCCTGGACCGTCGGCAGCGTGGCATAGGCGCGGACGTTCTCGTAGGTGTCCTGCGCGTTGCTGGGGGAGAGGATTTCGACGATCACGATCGGGTTCGCAAGCATGATGTCGCCGGCGCGCGAGGGCGTGCAGGACACACCAAGGTCAGGAATGCGGAAATTCCACCCGGCGCGCACGCGCGGCTGGATGCCGGGATTGATCGCAGCGACGCACGGCCGTTCCGTACGCCGGAAATGAGCCACGAGGGCCGCGGCAAGATTGGCCTGAATAACAGAATGGGTAACGCTCGCCGGAGACATCGCGCGCAGCACGCCATCGACCAGCTCGTAGCGCGTCGCGGTGCCGTCGCCGGGCCAGTCGATGAAATCGGCGACCGTCATCATCGGCGGCAATCTGAGCTGAGCTGTGGTCACTGCGGCCTCTCCAAGCCTGCTTGGCCCCATAATATACAGCAGTGCCGCGCCAGGCGCGACGCGCAATGGTTAACGGACAATGCCGAGCTTCGCCTGAAGCCCCTTGAGGGTCGCCACCGCGTCCGCGCCCGCGAACAGGAACTGGTCGACGCCCGCGGCGCGCAGCGCATCCTCGCGCTCGCCGGGGCGGCCTGCCATCAGCAGCAGCTTGGCGCCGGCGGCCTTGAGCGCCTTCGCGGTGGCCTCGGCGTGCTCGGCATAGAGCGCGTCGGACGAGCAGATGCACGCCGCGGTTGCGCCGGAGGCCTTGAAGGCGGCCGCGGCCTCCTCGGCATTGGCATAGCCGTCGGTCGTCAGCGAGCCGACGCCGCCGGCCGCGAGGTAGTTCTTGACCCAGGTCGAGCGGCCCGTGTGGTCGATGACCGCGCCGAGGCTCGCGAGGAACACGCGCGGCTCCTGGCCCGTCGTCTGGGTGAAGGCGTCCGAGGCATCGCGCAGCGCCTCGAACGGCTCGGCCAGCCGATGCGGCGTGAGCGGACGCACCATCTCATGGGTGCGAACCGGAGGCGCGGCGGGCGCAGGCGCAACCGTCACGCCGTCGTCGCCGAGCAGCGGGAAGGCCGAGACGCCGGTGAGGTCCTGCTTGCCGGTGGCGATGGCCTTGGCGCGCGCCGCGGCGTCCGCCTCTACGCGATCCTGGATGAAGCCCTGGGTGAGCGCGGCGAGGATGCCGCCCTTGCCCTCGATCTCCTGCATCAGCGCCCAGGCGGCCTTGGCCGTCTCGTCGGTCAGCGCCTCGATGAACCAGGAGCCGCCCATCGGGTCGACGACGCGGCCGAGCCAGCTTTCCTCCTGCAGCACGATCTGGATGTTGCGGGCGCAGCGGCGCGCGAAATCGTCCGCTTCGCCGAGCGCGGCCGTGAACGGCAGCACCGTGATGGCATCCGCGCCGCCGAGCGCGGCGCCGGCACACGAGAGCGTCGAGCGCAGCATGTTCGTCCACGGGTCGCGCTTGGCCATGACGCGCATGGAGGCGCGCGCCGAGATGTGGAGGTTGCGCGCGCCGTCTCCCGCGCCGGAAGCATCCGCGATGCGCCAGATGAGGCGGCGCGCCGCGCGCAGCTTGGCGACGGTGGCGAAGAGGTCCGTGTCGGCCGAGAGCGTGAACGAGATCTGCTTCAGCGCGTCGGCCGGTGCGATGCCGGCGGCTTCGAACATGCGCAGATAGGCGATCAGCGTCGCGCCGAGCGCGGCCAGCTCGAACGCGTCGGTCGCGCCGGCCTCGTGATAGATGGACCCGTCGACGCGCACCGTGCGCGCGAGCGGGGCAACGGCCTGCGCCTCGCGGGCGAGCGCCATCGTTTCGATGAGCGTCTGCTCCACCGGCGCGGGCAGCGTGCCCCAGCGGGCCAGCGTGCCGATCGGGTCGAGGCCCAGGAACACCTGCGCCGAATTGGCCGGAAGCCCGAGGCCCGGCAGCGCCGCCAGGAGATGGCTGGCCGCGCTCGCCATGCCGAGGCCCGCGCGCAGCTCGAGCGGCGCGAGATCGAGGCGCATGCCGCTGAGCGCCGCGGCCATGTCGGCCGCGCTCTCGATGCGGCAGCCCGCCTGTCCGGGCGCCTCGATGGTGAGGGCGATGCCGTTGGTGCCGCCCTTGAGCTCGGTCATGATCTCGGTGTTGGCCCGATCCGGATCGCGGGCCGAGAGGCCCTGGCGGATCTCCCAGCCGAGGCCGTCGACGGTGGCACTGGCGCCGCGCGTGAACGGGGCCTGGCCCGGAACGGCCGCCTGCCGCGCCGGCTCGGCCGTCCCGCGCGTATAGATGGGCTCGAGCCGGATCCCGTCGGCGGTCCGCCCGACCAGCTTTTTCTCGAAATCGGCGCCCTTGATGGCCTTGTCGACCAGAGCCAGCCACTGGTCGCGCGTCGCGGCCTCGAAATCCGAGGCGAGGGGGATGGCGGAGGTGGGGGGCGTTTCACTGGCCGTCATGATCGGTCTCGTTCTTGAGTTCGGTCGGGGAGCGGGCACGGATAGGGCGTCCGCTCCTCGGGTTTCTATAGGAAAAACCACGAAGCAGCGCACGCGGAAAGCGGGAATGTGACGGCTCCGCGACGGTAGGGCGCGCTTGCCTCGGGGCGCGGCCGCCGCAGGTGCTCCGCGCGCGAATTTCCCCAGCTTGACGCGGCGGCCCATGCAACTGAATTTGCAATGGCGCCAGCGTCATGCAAAGAGGGCCGAAGAGTAGGAAGCAATGCGAGTCGCCCGCCCGCCGGCGGCCTGTGCGCTGGGGGCTGAGGGGCGCAGCGTCGCGCGAAGCTGGCGCAGGGGCGCGCTAAGCCAAGGAGCGCGCCGGAGAGCAACGTCACGCTGGAGAGAAGAATGAGCCAGTCGGTGCTTCAGGACGGGAAGATCTTCATCGGCAAGAGCGTCAAGCCCGAGTATCTCGAGCTGCGCTTCGCCAACCGTCACGGCTTGATCACGGGCGCGACCGGCACCGGCAAGACGGTGACGCTGCAGGTGCTGGCCGAGGGTTTCTCGGCCGCCGGCGTTCCGGTCTTTGCCGCCGACATCAAGGGCGACCTCTCGGGTCTTGCCGCCGTCGGCGAGCCGAAGGACTTCCTGGTCAAGCGCGCCGGCGAGGTCGGCCTCGGCGACGACTGGAAGCAGCGCGCCTACCCCGCGATTTTCTGGGACGTCTTCGGCCAGGACGGCCACCCGATCCGCGCCACCGTGATGGACATGGGCCCGCTGCTCCTGTCGCGCATGCTGGAGCTCAACGAGGTGCAGGAGGGCGTGCTCAACATCGCCTTCCGCGTCGCCGCCGACGAGAAGATCCCGATCCTCGACCTCAAGGACCTGCGCTCGATCATCTCGAACGTGGCCGAGCGCTCCAAGGAGCTGATCCAGAAATACGGCAACGTCGCCACCACCTCGGTCGGCGCGATCCAGCGCCGCCTGCTCGTGCTCGAGGAGCAGGGCGCCGACCAGTTCTTCGGCGAGCCCTCGCTCGACATCAACGACTTCATGCGCGTCGCCCCGGACGGACGCGGCGTCGTGAGCCTCCTCTCGGCCGACAAGCTGATGGAGAAGCCGCGCCTCTACACCACGTTCCTGCTGTGGATGCTGACCAAGCTGTGGCAGACGCTGCCGGAGGCGGGCGACCTGCCGAAGCCGAAGCTCGTCTTCTTCTTCGACGAGGCGCACCTCTTGTTCAACGAGGCGCCCAAGGCGCTGCTGGAGCGCATCGAGCAGATCGCGCGCCTGATCCGCTCGAAGGGCGTCGGCGTGTACTTCATCACGCAGAACCCGCTCGACGTGCCGAACTCGGTCTCGGCCCAGCTCGGCAACCGCGTGCAGCACGCGCTGCGCGCCTTCACCCCGCAGGAGCAGCGCGCCGTGCGGGCTGCCGCCGAGACGTTCCGCAAGAACCCCGACCTCGATACCGCCCGCGTCATCCTGGAGCTCAAGGTCGGCGAGGCGCTCGTTTCGACGCTGGAGAACAAGGGCGAGCCGTCCATGGTCCAGCGCACGCTGATCCGCCCGCCCGAGGGCCGCATCGGCCCGGTCTCGGCGGATGAGCGCCTGAGCGTCATCGAGTACAGCCCGGTCTACGGCAAGTACGAGGAAACCGTGGATCGCGAGAGCGCCCACGAGATCCTGGCCAAGCGGGCCGACAAGGCGACCGAGGAAGCCGGCGCCGGAAGCGGCGGCGGCTGGGGCGACATCATTTTCGGCGGCGGCGCGAGCACCGGGGCGGGCGGCAAGGGCAAAGGCCGTCCCAGCCAGGGCATGGGCGAGATGATCGGCAAGGATTTGCAGCGGTCGATCTCGCGCACGATTGCGACCACCATCAAGAACATAATCGTCAAATCCATTACGGGCCGCAGCCGGTAAGGCGTGCCCAAGCGTGCGCGTGTTTCATTGAGCATGGCGAGGCCGACAGAGCGCGGCCTGAGCTCGGGATGCCAGAATGGCGCGGGTTCTGATCTGTCACGTGCCGAAAGACGGTACCGTTGCGCGGGAGCTGGGGGCGGCCCTGATGGGCCGGGGGCACTTCGTGTCCTTCGACGGCGAGCCCGATACCGCGCGCGATGACCGCTCCGCCCGGTTGCGGCACTTCGATGCCGTGGTGGTCGTCTGGACGGACACGTCCGCGCCGAGCGTGGGGCTCGCCGACATCGCCCGCGAGATGCTGCCGCTCAACCTGCTCGTGCCCGTGCGCACCGAGGACCTCGACGTTGCGCGTCTGCCGCTGACCTTCCGCAAGCTCAACATGATGTCACCGCGCGATTTCGACGGCCTGGCGCGGGTCATCAACCGCCTGAGCACGGCGGCCTCGTCCATGCGCGAGCTCGCCGAGCGCGACGCACCCGCCAAGCAGCGCAACGCGAAACCGGCCGAACCGGACGCCGGGATCGCCAAGGCCGCCGGCGGCCCCCCGCCGGAACGTCCGGCCGTGCGCGAGACGTCGCCCTACAGGGCCCCGCCCGGCGGCAAGTCGCAAAAGGCCGCGAGCAGTCCTGCGGCTCCGCCCGCGCGGGCCCCGATGCGGGCGCTGTCGGATCTGCCCGAGGTCGACGTGGATCCCTCGATCGCGGCCCACCGGCAGGCGCAAGCCTTCAGCGCCTTCAACGATCGCTCGGGCCAGAGACCGGCGACGGCGGACGATCTCGGCCGTGCCATCGACGCCGGCCTGCTCATGCTGGATGTTCCCGCCGTCTTGCGCCTCAATGTCCCGACGCTCGTGGAGTTCACGCTCGGCGCGGAGTATCTGACGGGCGCCGCCGATCCCGCGGTGCCGCAAGGGACGAGCGGCACGGCCCAGGCCATCGAGACGTTGTCGATCAGCCTTCTCGGCGACGACCAGACGTTCCAGATCGAGCGCAAGTCCGAGCGTACGCAGTTCGTGATGCGCCAGCTTGCGCTGCCGGGCGAAGTTGAGGGCTTCGGCCGCTGGAAGTGGGTGGTGACGGCGCGCTCCATCGGCTCGTACCACGTCATCGTCCGCATCTCGGCGTTGCTCAGGGACGGCCACGGCGTGCCGTCTCCGGTGGCCCTGCCCGACCGCCGCGTGACCGTCAGGGTCGAGGCCGAGACGACCGCGGGCGCCGGCGCGGCCCCGGTTGCCTGGTATCGCCGCTGACTCGCGCAACCACCGCTCGCGCAAATGAAAAGCGCGGCGGACCATAAGGACCCGCCGCGCGCGAATTCTCAGGCCCGTTCTGGGGCCGTAATGCTGGCGGATCAGCCCGCCAGCTCCTCCACGTGCTCCCAGTTCACGAGGTTGTCGAACCAGGCCTCGAGGTACTTCGGGCGCGCGTTGCGGTAGTCGATGTAGTAGCTGTGCTCCCACACGTCGACGCCGAGGATCGGCTGCGCGCCGTGCATCAGGGGGTTCTCGCCGTTGGGCGTCTTGGTCACTTCGAGCTTGCCGTCGCGGATCGCCAGCCACGCCCAGCCGGAGCCGAATTGCGTCGTGCCGGCGTTGAGGAAGTCGGCGCGCACCTTGTCGAACCCGCCGTAGCCGTCGACCAGCTTCTGGACCGAGCCGGGCAGCTTGTTGCCCCCGCCGCCCTTCTTCATCCACTGCCAGAAGTGGATGTGGTTGTAATGCTGGCCGATATTGTTCACGAGTGGCTGGTTTTTGCCCGCGTAGGCGGCCTTGCAGATCTCCTCGATCGACTTGCCCTCGAGACCCGAGCCGACGATCAACTTGTTGCCGTTGTCGACGTAGGCCTTGTGATGCTTATCGTGATGATATTCCAGCGTCTCGGCCGACATGTAAGGCGTGAGCGCATCGTAAGCATATGGGAGATCGGGGAGTTTGAAGGTCACGGGGGCGTACTCCGTCTTGAGCGGATGACAATGGCCCAATGCCTACCGGCTCGGGCGGTTCCATTCAAGCACTGTCGCCCCCGCGACCGAGATGGGCTGTCGCTCCGCGATCGGGAACATCGTCCCCCCGCGGCGCGGGTGCGTCGCGGAAAGGGACGTGCGGGGAGGATTTGGGAGGGGGGTGGAGGTGCACCGACCCTGAACGATGCACCCCCATGGATCACGCCGGGGAAGATAAGGATCTCAGGGTAGGGACACCCTAGTCCGGGGCCGCTGAACCCCCTCTGAATGGCGCGTTCACCTGCCGTTCATTGTTGTGGCGATTTTGCGCCGGCCCTCGAATGCCGCATCGTCTTAGCGCGGATGACGCGACGGAAGTTCCGCCGTCGCGCGTCTTGCACTAGGGATAGACGAACAATCAGGCCTTGCAGCGCGCCCATGACACGACGGATCACCTCTCTCTTTACGCTCGCCGTGCCGGTTGCGGCCGCCGGGCTTGCGGCGCTGTGGCTGTTCGGCCCGCAAGGCCAGTCCGGCGGGCGGATCGTCTACGAGACGACGCCGGCCTCGAAAGGCCAGATCCGCAAGATCGTGTCGACCTCGGGGCCGGTGCGGGCCCTGGTCACGGTCTCCGTCGGCTCTCAGCTGTCCGGCCAGATTGACGACGTGAAGGTGGACTTCAACAGCGAGGTCAAGCCGGGCGACATGCTGGCGACCCTCGACGCCAAGACCTTCGCCGCCAAGGTCGCGCAAGCGAAAGCCGACCTCACCGCCGCGGAGGCCGCCCTCGCCAACCAGCGCGCCGCGATGCAGAAGGCGAAGGCCGTGCTGCAGGCGGCGGAAACCAATGTCACGCGCCAGGAGAAGCTCGCCGAGAAGCGCCTCTCTCCGCAATTGACCTTCGAGACGGCGCTGCGCGACCGCGACGTCGCCAAGGCCGACATTGCCGTGGCCGAAGCCCAGGTCCAGAGCGCCGAAGCCACCATCGCTCAGCGCAAGGCCGCCCTCGAGCAGGCAACCGTCGATCTCGAGCGCACAGAGATCCGCTCGCCGATCGACGGGACGGTGATTTCGCGCACGGTCGATCCGGGCCAGACGGTGGCCGCGAGCCTGCAGGCCCCCGAGCTGTTCAAGATCGCGCAGGACCTGTCGCGCATCCGCATCGAGGCCCAGGTCAACGAGGCCGACGTGGGCGCCGTGGCGCAGGACAACGCGGCGACCTTCACGGTCGATGCCTACCCCGATCGCCAGTTCGAGGGCCGCGTGACACAGGTCCGCCTCGCCGCCACCGAGCTCAACAGCGTCGTCACCTACACGGTCATCATCGAGGCGGCGAACGAGGGCCGCAAGCTCTTCCCGGGCATGACCGCCAACGTCAACATCGTCTCCGCCACGCGGGAGGGCGCGCTGCGCATCGCCAACGACACGCTGCGCTTCAAGCCCAAGACCGAGGCGGCCGCGGCGTCCGCGCCGCGCGGCGAGGGGCGCGGCGGCGATCGCGGCGGACAGATGGTCGAGCGTCTCAAGACCGAGATCGGCTTGAACGACGCCCAGGTCGCGGCCGCGCGCGAGGCGATGGCGAAGCTCGGCCAGGAAATGCGCGAGAACGCGGGCCAGACGAGCTTCATCGGCGGCGGCCCCGGCGGCGGAGACCGCGGCGCCATGCGCCAGCGCCTCATGTCCCGCCTGGAGCAGGCGCTTGGGCCCCTGCTCGATGATACGCAGCGGGTTGCGTTCCAGCGCTGGAAAGAGGGCCGCGAGGCCGTGAAGCCCGCCGTTGTCTGGGTGCTCGGCAAGAGCGGCGCGCCCGAGCGGCGCACGATCCGGACCGGGATTTCCGACGACCAGTTCACGGAGGTCGCAGGCGGCGATCTGGCCGAGGGCGACGCCGTGATCGTTCGTGCCCGCGACATCAAGCCATGACGATGATGGAACGCGGCTCCGAGGGCGCTCAGCCGGTTGCGGAACCCGCGCTCGGCCCGCCGCTGATCGTGGCGCGCGACCTCACCAAGGTCTACCGCATCGGCGAGCAGGACCTGGTCGCCCTGGACCATGTCTCACTTGAAATTGCGACCGGCGATTTCGTCGCCATCATGGGCCCGTCCGGCTCCGGCAAATCCACGATGATGAACCTGATCGGTGCGCTCGACGTGCCGAGCTCGGGCTCGCTGACGCTGGACGGCCGCGACATCGGCAAGCTCTCCGTCGACGAGCTGGCGGACCTGCGCAACCGCTCGATCGGCTTCGTCTTCCAGCAGTTCAACCTGTTGCCGCGCACCTCCGCGCTGCGCCAGGTGATGCTGCCGCTGCTCTATGCCCATCCGCGCCCGCCCGACGGCGAGGCGATGGCGGTGAAGCGCCTGGAGCAGGTCGGTCTCGGCAATCGCATGGACCATACGCCGCGCCAGCTTTCGGGCGGCCAGCAGCAGCGTGTCGCGATCGCGCGTGCCCTCGTCAACAATCCCAAGCTGCTGCTCGCCGACGAGCCGACCGGCGCTCTCGACAGCCGCACGTCGGAGGAGATCATGCAGGTCTTCGCCGATCTCAATCGCGCCGGCATCACGATCGTCGTCGTCACCCACGAGCCGGAGGTCGCGCTGTGGGCGGGCCGGCGCATCACGTTCCGTGACGGCCACATCGTCGACGATGTGCGCCAGACCCCCATCACGAGCGCGAGCGGAGGCTGACCCATGACGCTCTGGGACAGCATCGCGATCGCCGTCCGCGCGCTCCGCGTCAATCTCCTGCGCTCGGTGCTGACGACGCTCGGCATTGTCATCGGCGTGGCCTCCGTCATCATCCTGGTGGCGGTCGGCACCGGCGCCTCGAGCGAGGTGGACCGCCAGATCAAGGCCCTCGGCACCAACATGCTGGTCGTCTTTCCAGGCTCCATGCGCGTCATGGGCCGGGCCGGCGGCGCGGGCACCGACATGCCGCTGAGCGAGCTCGACGTGTCGGGCATCCGCACCAAGGTGAGCGGCGTGACCGACGTGGCGGGCCAGATCGAGGACTCGGCCCCCGTCGTGCGTGGCAACGCCAACTGGACGTCGAGCATCAGCGGCGTGCATGCGGAATACGCGAGCGTGCGCGATTGGCCGGTGACGGCCGGCCGCGATCTCGAGCCGGGCGACATCCGCACCGGCGCCAAGGTCGCCGTCCTGGGCGCCACCGTCGCGAAGGAGATCTTCCCGGGCGAGGACCCGGTCGGCGCCACCATCCGGATCAAGAACGTGCCGTTCAGCGTCGTGGGCGTTCTGGCCCCGAAAGGCCAGTCCGTCATGGGCCGCGACCAGGACGATCTCGTGCTCATTCCCATAACGACCGCGCGCCTGCGGGTTTCGGGAAAGAGCCAGATCCAGAATGACCGCGTCGGGCGCATCTACGTCAAAGTCGATTCCGGGGCGGATATGGCGACGGTTCAGGAGGATATAGAGACGCTCCTGCGGCAGCGGAGAAAAACGCGGGCCGGCGCCGAGGACAGCTTTTCTGTCCGAAATCTCGCCGAAACGATGAAAGCGCGCAGCGAGGTTCTGACGACGATGAGCTACCTGCTCGCCGCGACATCCGTAATTTCCCTTATCGTCGGCGGCATCGGCATCATGAACATCATGCTGGTCTCGGTCACGGAGCGCACGCGCGAAATCGGGCTGCGCATGGCCGTGGGCGGGCGGCGCAAAGACATAATGCTCCAGTTTCTCGTGGAAGCGATTTCGCTCTGTTTGCTCGGTGGACTGATTGGAATTGCGATCGGCGTTTCGGCTTCGGCCGTGATTGCGTTTGTGGCCGACTGGCCGGTGCTCGTTTCCCCGAGCGTGCTCGGCGGCGCCTTGGCGGCCGCGGCCGCGACAGGCATTTGTTTTGGGCTTTTTCCGGCGCGCCGCGCGGCCCTTCTCAATCCCATCGACGCGCTTCGCAGCGAATAGGCGAGGCGGCGGGCACCCGCAAAAACACGCTCCGCACCCGGACGCTGGGAGCGCCGGATTACGATTCAATTGAGCGGTGATTTTATCCAATCGAAAGAATTTTGGTGTGAAACGGCTTCGACAATAATATAAAGCCCGCAGACGCGGGTTTGGGAACGACGGAGTTTGTGATGGCCGCTATCAACTACGACAAGATGTCGGTAAAGGAGCTCAACGATCACATTGCGCGCGCGCAGAAGGCGCTCGCTGCGGCAAAAGATCGCGAACGCTCTGAATTGAAGCATAAAATCGCTTCGTTGGCTGAAAATGCCGGGTTCTCCGTAGGCGAACTTTTCGGCGCGCGCACGCGCGGCAAATCGGTGGCCGTAAAATACATGAATCCCGACAATCGCTCCGAGACCTGGACGGGTCGCGGCAGAAAGCCGAATTGGCTGGTCGCGAAACTCGGGAAGGGCGCGAAGATGTCGGATTTCGCCGTCTAATCGCCCGCTCTGTCGAATGAAAATGCGCCGCCACGCCCAGCCGGGCAGGGCGGCGTCCGCGTTTACGGACTCGCAAGATCTCTGCGGTGAAGTGCGCCGCATCACGCGGGCTGGCCCGCCGGCCCGCGTCCCAGGGGGCCGCCCGGCCGAGGGCCGCTAACCCCGCTCGAAAAAGCTTAGCACTCGCACCTTGACACTGCTAACACGCCCTTACATATAGCGCGTGCACACCGAGAGAAGCCGCCGGTTCGGGCGGCGCGTCTCGTGCAGCTCCATGGCAGGGCCCGCAGGCGCGCCTGGAGATAAAACCGAATAAACTCAACATTTTATCATGAGGGTTTACCCATGAAGTTCCGTCCCTTGCATGATCGCGTGGTGGTCAAGCGCGTCGAGGAGGACACCAAGACCGCTGGCGGCATCATCATTCCGGACACGGCCAAGGAAAAGCCTCAGCAGGGCGAAGTGGTCGCTGTGGGCCCCGGCGCCCGCGACGATCAGGGCAAGATCGTTGCACTCGAAGTGAAGCCGGGCGACCGCGTTCTCTTCGGCAAATGGTCGGGCACCGAGGTCAAGATCGATGGCGAGGATCTCCTGATCATGAAGGAGAGCGACATCCTCGGCATCCTCGAGGGCAAGTCCGCGGGCAAGAAGGCCGCCTGAGCCTCTCGCGCTTCCGAACTTCTCTGAACGCAATGATTTGACGAATTGAACGGAGTGCCACCCATGGCAGCTAAAGACGTTAAGTTTTCGCAGGACGCCCGCGAGCGCATGCTCCGCGGTGTCGACATTCTCGCCAACGCCGTAAAGGTCACGCTGGGTCCCAAGGGCCGCAACGTCGTGATCGAGAAGAGCTTCGGCGCCCCCCGCATCACCAAGGACGGCGTGACGGTCGCCAAGGAGATCGAGCTCGAGGACAAGTTCGAGAACATGGGCGCGCAGATGCTGCGCGAGGTCGCCTCGAAGACCGCCGATCTCGCCGGTGACGGCACCACGACCGCGACGGTTCTCGCCCAGGCGATCGTGCGCGAAGGCGCCAAGTCGGTGGCCGCCGGCGCCAACCCGATGGACCTCAAGCGCGGCATCGACCTCGCCGTCCAGGCCGTGGTCGAGGAGCTGAAGACGAAGTCGAAGAAGGTCACGTCGAACGACGAGATCGCCCAGGTCGGCACCATCTCGGCCAACGGCGACAAGGAAGTCGGCGACAAGATCGCCGAGGCCATGAAGAAGGTCGGCAACGAGGGCGTCATCACGGTCGAGGAGAGCAAGAGCCTCGAGACCGAGCTCGACGTCGTCGAGGGCATGCAGTTCGATCGCGGCTACCTCTCGCCCTACTTCATCACCAACGCCGACAAGATGATCGCGGAGCTCGAGAGCCCGTACATCCTGATCCACGAGAAGAAGCTTTCGGGTCTCCAGGCGATGCTGCCGGTGCTCGAGGCTGTCGTTCAGACCGGCAAGCCGCTGCTGATCATCGCTGAGGACGTCGAAGGCGAGGCGCTCGCCACGCTCGTCGTCAACAAGCTGCGCGGCGGCCTCAAGGTCGCGGCCGTCAAGGCTCCGGGCTTCGGCGATCGCCGCAAGGCCATGCTCGAGGACATCGCGATCCTCACGGGCGGCACCGTGATCTCCGAGGACCTCGGCATCAAGCTCGAGACCGTGACGCTCGACATGCTCGGCCGCGCCAAGCGCGTGTCGATCGACAAGGAGAACACCACCGTTGTCGACGGCTCGGGCAAGAAGGCCGACATCGAGGCCCGCGTGAAGCAGATCAAGGCGCAGATCGAGGAGACCTCCTCGGACTACGACCGCGAGAAGCTGCAGGAGCGTCTTGCGAAGCTCGCTGGCGGCGTGGCCGTGATCAAGGTCGGCGGCGCGACGGAAGTCGAAGTCAAGGAGCGCAAGGACCGCGTTGACGACGCGCTGCACGCAACCCGCGCGGCCGTCGAAGAGGGCATCGTCCCGGGCGGCGGCGTCGCCCTGCTTCGCGCGTCGAAGGCGCTCGACAAGATCAAGGTCGAGAACGAGGACCAGAAGGTCGGCGTCGCGATCGTCCGCAAGGCTCTGCAGGCTCCGGCCCGCCAGATCTTCACCAACGCCGGTGAGGATGGCTCGGTCGTCGCCGGCAAGATCATCGAGAACGACAAGTACGCTTACGGCTACAACGCCCAGACCGGCGAGTACGGCGACCTCGTGGCCGCTGGCGTCATCGACCCGGCGAAGGTCGTCCGCTGCGCGCTGCAGGATGCCGCGTCCGTCGCGGGCCTCCTGATCACGACCGAGGCGATGGTTGCCGAAAAGCCGAAGAAGGATGGCGGCCCGGCCATGCCGATGGGCGGTGGCGGAATGGGCGGCATGGGCGGAATGGACTTCTAAGCGTCCAACCGGCAACGGTAGCCGCCCATGCCTTTTGCTGCTGAAGTCGGGCAGGCCCGACTTCAGATGGGCGGCATGGACTTCGAAGTCCGGGCCGAGCCCCCAAAGTTCGACATCTGGGAGAGGTCGGAAACGCGAGAGCGCTTCCGGCCTCTTTCTTTTTCTGTGGCCCGCCGCTTTTCTCCGGACATGCCGCTTGCGCCGTCCTTGGCGTCTTGTGCCCCTTTGTCTCTCTGCCCCTTGCCATGCCGGACATGCTCCCCACATGCCCAAGAACCGGCCTGGTAATCGGCAACGAGCGCAGGGAGGTCCACCATGCTCGCCATCGAGATCGAGGAACACGCGAGGAAGCTCATCGAGGCGCAAGGCCCCAAGGCCATCGCCGAGGCTGCGCAGAAGGCGCGGGCGTTCGAGGAGCAGGGCGCGGAGGAGCAGGCCGTGACGTGGCGGCGCATCGAGAGCGCCATGCGCCGCCTTCAGGGGCCGCGCGCGAAGTAGGGATCTGCGCGGAGCAAGCGGAAGATCCGCTAGTTGCGGTTCGCCTTGACGATGTCCGACAGGGCATGCGCGAGGCGCAGCTCGTCCTGCGGAAAATCCTCCGCGATCCACCAGTCCTCGAAGGCGGTCAGAACGCGCCCGATGGCCGGCCCTTCGGCGAGCCCGCGCTGGATGAGGTCCGCCCCGCGCACCGGCATCGCAGGCGCCTTCCAACGGTTCGGCAGCACGAAGCGGCCGCGCCAGTGGGACGACGAGGCGGACGCGCCGCTGCGCGCCCAGGCCAGCAGCACCCCGTCGCGGAAGGCCGATACGCCGAAGCGGTAGATGAACGCGCGCGCCTTGCGCTCGTCGGTATCCGGATCGAGCGCCGACGACGGCAACGCGAGCTGGTGCAGTCGCTCGATCTCCGCATTGGAAAGCCGCAGCCGCTCGCCGAGCGCGGCGAGCCGCACGCCGGGCCCCGCGCCCGCGAGCGCCGCAAGCCGCAGCAGCGGATCGGCCGGCTGGCCGAGCGCCGCTTCGATTGCGACGACGCGCGCCAGCAGTGCGACATCGACCGCCTGGCCGAGCAACGGCGCGAGCAGCCCCGCATCATCCATGATTTTCGCGATCTCGGCCGCGCGCGGCGCCTTCAGGAGGCGCATGAGCTCGCTGCGGATGCGCTCGGCCGAGAGGCCGCCGAGCCCGTGCGCGAGCGCGATGCAGGCGCGCAAGCCCTCCGCGTCCGGCGCGCCGTCTGAATATTCTGCCGTGAAGCGGAAAAAGCGCAGGATGCGCAGATAGTCCTCGCGAATGCGGTCGTCCGCAGCGCCGATGAACCGCACCCGCCGCGCCGCGAGATCCGGATAGCCGCCGAGCGGATCGTGCACCGTGCCGTCCGCCGCGCAGTAGAGCGCGTTGATCGTGAAATCGCGCCGCGCCGCGTCCTCGCGCCAATCGGGCGTGAACGCCACGCGCGCGTGCCGCCCGTCCGTTTCGACGTCGCGCCGCAGCGTCGTCACCTCGAACGGCTGGTGATCGACGATCAGCGTCACGGTGCCGTGCGCGAGACCCGTCGGCACCGCGCCGATGCCGGCCGCAGCGGCGAGGCGCACCACCTCGTCCGGCGGCGCCGTCGTCGCGATGTCGATGTCCTTGACCGGCAGGCCCATCAGCGCGTTGCGCACGGCCCCGCCGACGACGCGCGCCTCGAACCCGCCGTCCGCCAGCAGCGCCAGGATGCGCTGCGGCCCGGCGGCCGAAAGCCAGGGCACGCGCGCCAGGCTCGGCGGGCGACGATCGTCCATTTCCCCGCTCATGGATGCGCCTTAATCGATGTGGCTCGGCTGGATCTTTCCGTCCTTCAGGATCGAAGGCTGGTACTGCTGGCCGGGTTTGCCGCCCGAGGAGCTGCCGAACAGCGACAGCGTGAGGATGACGAGGATCGCCCCGCTCGCGAAAAGCCAGAGCAGCGGCGCATCGTCGAGCACGGTCGTGACCGGCTGGCGCCCGGACCCGTCGTCCTCGCCACCAGCCGCCCTGTTCGCCCGCGCGCGCTCGAACAGCACCCACGCGACGTAGATGAACGTGGGCAGCAGGAACAGGAGCAGATTTTCGACGACCGTGCGGATCATTCAAACAGCCTCTGGCGCATGTGATTGAGAATACCGGCAGTTGCGCCCCAGATGAAGCGGCCCGCGAACGGAACCGCATAAAAATGACGCTCGCGATCGCCGATCGTGCGCGTGTGGCGCTGATAGTTTGCGCCGTCCATCAGAAACGTCAGGGGAACTTCGAACGTATCGGCAACCTCGTTGCGATCCAGAACCAGCGACACCTCGGGAGAGACGAGGCCGATGACGGGCGTGATGCAGAACCCCGTCCCCGTCAGATAGCAGTCGAGAAGGCCGAGCGGCTCGACGGCGGCCGGATCGAGGCCGATCTCCTCGTGGGCTTCGCGCAACGCGGTAGCGATCGGCGTGGGATCGGACGGCTCGCATTTCCCGCCCGGAAAGGAGATCTGGCCCGCGTGGGCCGAAAGGTGCTCGGTCCGCTGGGTGAAGAGAAGCGTGATCGCCGGGCGCGCGATCGCGGGGATCAGCACGGCGGCGGGCCGCGCCGCCCGCACGGCGTCGGGGCGCGTGCTCTGCGGCGCGAGATCCGGATTGAGATCGAAGTCGCTCGAGCCGACCGTTTCGGGAGGCAAGGGTGTCTCGGCCGCGAGCGGTCCCAGCACCGCGCGCACGCGGTCGCGGAAAGCCGGGGGACCAAAGATGTCGGGTTGAGTCGGAAGCGAAACGTTCATGAACGTCTCATAGAGCATTTTTCGACGAAGTGGGCACCGGTTCGTCGTAAGAAAACGCGATCGTTCAGGAACAGGCGTTT
>CAYLSI010000048.1:0-21161 GCA_964386545.1 uncultured Hyphomicrobium sp. | reverse complement strand
CGGTTGAGGTAGCCGAAATAGCTGCGCTCCGGCCCGTCGATGCGCACCGGCACGATCACGGCATCCGCCTTGTCCGCGATCATCGCCGTACCGTCGTAGACCTTCATGAGGCCGCCCGTGACCGTCAGCCGGCCCTCGGGGAAAATGACGAGCGTCTCGCCGGATTTCACGGCCTGGATCAGATGGCGCGTGCCGAGCGGCTTCGTCGGGTCGATGGCGTGCGCGTTGACGAGCTTGAGGAACGGCTTGATCCAGCTCTTCTGCGCCATGCCGGTGTCGATCGCGAAGGCCGCATGCGAGGGCAGGATCGAATGCATGATCGGCGCATCGAGCAGAGAAACGTGATTGGGCGCGATGATGGTGCGCGTCCCCGCCGGCGGCAGGTTGTCGTAGCCGCGCACTTCGAGCCCCATGAACGTCTTGAACAGGAACGCACCCAC
The DNA here is from genome assembly GCA_964386545.1 of uncultured Hyphomicrobium sp. Lineage (GTDB taxonomy): Bacteria > Pseudomonadota > Alphaproteobacteria > Rhizobiales > Hyphomicrobiaceae > Hyphomicrobium_C. The sequence continues at coordinate 20,721 of CAYLSI010000048.1, read as the reverse complement.
ATCCTGGATGCCCTGCTTGCCCCAGGCGCGCAGGATCAGCACGACGGCGACCAGGTTGGCCGCGCCCAGCATCGCGAGCAGCACGGCCAGTCCCGCGCCCCTCGACTGCAGCGCCGCAATGCCGAGACTCGCCACCGTCATGAACAGCGCCGACAGCACGTTGCAGGCGCCGATGGTGCGCGCCCGCTCGTCCGGCGGCGCCCAGAGCTGCACGGCCGCGAAGGCCGGAACGATGTAGAGACCGCCCGCGATCGCGAGGCCCGCGAGATCCACGACCACGCGCCAGCCGGTCACCGTTGCGAGCAGCGCGCCGACCGTCAGCGGCTCGGTCGATTTCACGAGCCCGCTCGCCGTCCACGCGAGATCGAGCGCGAAGCAGCCCATCAGCAGCGCGCCGATCGGCACGAGCGCGAGGTTCGGCCGCGTGCGGCTGGCCCGCGCGGCGAGCGCGGAGCCAACGGCGATGCCGATGGTGAACACGACGAGCGCGAGAATGGCGACGCTCTCACCACCCCCGATCGTATCCTTGATCAGCACCGGCAACAGCGACAGCACCACCGTGCCGACGAGCCAGAACCAGGACGTGATGAGACCGCCGACCCAGAGCCGCCGGTCGCTCCGCAGATGCCGGAGGAGCGACATGGTCGAGGTCCACGGATTGTAGTCGATGGCGAGACCGGGTGCGGCGGCCCCCGTCTTCGGGATCATGGACGCCGAAAACCAGCAGAGCGCCGCGAGGCCGACCACGAGCCCGGCGAGCACCCACACGCCGCTGGTGTCGGAGGCCGCCATGCCGCCGCCGATCGTGCCGATCAGGATCGCGGCGAACGTGGCGCTCTCGACGAACGCGTTGCCGGCCGGCAGCTCGCGCGGCTCCAGCAGCGACGGCAGGATGCCGTACTTGATCGGCCCGAACAGCGCGGCGATCACGCCGTAGAGCCCGAGCGCCACGAACAAGAGCGGCACCGATTGCAGGACGAATCCCGTCGCCGCCACGATGGCGACCGGGATCTCCGTGCGCTTGAGCTTCTCGGCCACGACCGCCTTGTCGTAGCGGTCGGCCAGCTCGCCGCCGATGCCGGAGAGAATGAAGAACGGCGCCACCAGAACCGCGCCCGCCAGCGCCACCAGCGCGCCCCCCGACTCGGAGCCGATCTTGAACAGGATCAGGATCACGAGCGCGTTCTTGACGAAGTTGTCGTTGAGCGCCGACAGGAACTGGCACCAGAAGAGCGGTGCGAAGCGGCGGCTCGTGATCAGCGCTTGAAACATGCGTGGGAAACCTTGAGTGGCGGGCCCAGAGACCGGTGTAAGCCTGAGACCCCTTTTAATCGCATATGGCCGAAACTGGCGGCCCGATCATGGTGAAACAACGGCTGTTTGTGGCGAAGTCAATGCCGCTTGCTCATAAAGTTAAGGGCTTTCAACTTCCAACACGTGGCTTGCAGTTGCATCCGGCCGGAGTTATTCGGCTTTTTGCGCGTCATCGACGTCCTCACCCGAGCCTGCCCATGCGGTTTGACTTCACGGGAGCGGAAAGGGATGCTGGCGGCCCACGAGGGTGGACGAACCGCCCCGGCCGCCCCACCTTGGAGAGAGTCCCACCCTGGAGAGGACGCGCGCCGGCGATCCTGCCGCCAGCGAAAAGATACTGGACAGATGGCCAGCACCGAAGCACGTGAGCACGAAATCGTCGTCAACGGCCGAACCGTCGTGACGGGCGCGGCGACGCTCGCGGCCGTGATCGAGGAGCAGGGCTTCGGCGCCGTCAAGGTCGCCACCGCCTTGAACGGCGACTTCGTCCCCGCCCGCGCCCGCGCCTCCACGCACGTCGGCGCCGGCGACCGCATCGAAATTCTCACAGCCCGCCAAGGCGGTTGACCGTTCATGAACCAGACTGAACCCCTGCGCGCACCGGCGGCGCCCGCCCCGAAGCCTCTCGCCTTCTACGGCGTCGAGATTGGCTCGCGGCTGCTGCTGGGCAGCGCGCTCTATCCCTCGCCCAAAATCATGAGCGAGGCGATCCGCGCCTCGGGCGCCGGCATCGTCACCGTGTCGCTCCGCCGCGAGCAGGCGCGCGGCCGCACCGGCGGGCGCTTCCTCGATCTCATCCGCGAGCTGCCCGTGCACCTGCTGCCGAACACGGCCGGATGCCGCACCGCCAAGGAGGCGATCACGACGGCGGAGATGGCGCGCGAGCTGCTCGACACCGACTGGATCAAGCTCGAGGTCATCGCCAACGACGACACGCTGCAGCCGGACCTGTTCGGCCTCGTCGAGGCGGCGACGGAGCTCGCCAAGCGCGGCTTCAAGGTCTTCCCCTACACGACCGAGGATCTCTCGGCGGCGGAACGCCTCGTCGCCGCCGGCTGCCGCGTACTGATGCCGTGGGGCTCGCCGATCGGCACGGGACGCGGGCTGGCGAACCCGCACGCGCTCCGCACGCTGCGCGCCTACTATCCGGACCTGCCGCTGGTCGTCGATGCGGGCATCGGCGCGCCTTCGCACGCCGCCGCGGCCATGGAGCTCGGCTACGACGCGGTGCTGCTGAACACCGCCGTCGCGCGCGCCCACGATCCGGTCCGCATGGCCGCCGCCTTCGCCGCGGCCATCGACGCCGGCCGCACCGCCTTCGAGGCCGGCCTCATCGCGCCGAGCGACCGCGCGCAGCCCTCGACGCCGGTCGCGGGTACGCCCTTCTTCGATCTCGCGCCGCCCGACCGCGCATCTCCTGACCGCGCGCCTCCGGACAGACCGGGCGGCGGCCCGGACCGGGGTTGACGATGCCCGCGCGCGCGCCCGACATCTTCTATCCCATCGTGCCGACGGCCGCCTGGGTCGCGCGCCTCGCCCCGCTCGGCGTCAAGACGATCCAGCTCCGCGCCAAGGATCTGCCGCGCGAGGAGATCCGCCGCGAGATCCGCGACGCGCTCTCGGCGGCCCGCGCCACGGGCTGCCAGCTCATCGTCAACGACTACTGGGAGGACGCCATCGACCTCGGCGCGACGGACCTGCATCTCGGCCAGGAGGACCTCGCGACCGCCGATCTCGCCGCCATCCGGCGTGCAGGGATCGCGCTCGGCCTCTCGACCCATAGCGAGGAGGAGCTGGAGACCGCGCTCGCCGCCTCCCCCGCCTATGTCGCGCTCGGACCGATCTACGAGACCAAGCTCAAGGTCATGAAATGGGGGCCGCAAGGACTCGACCGCATCCGGCTCTGGCGCGAGCGCATCGGCGCGCTTCCCCTCGTCGCCATCGGCGGCATCACGCCCGAGCGCGCGATCGCCGTCAAAGCCGCCGGCGCCGACAGCATCGCCGTCATCACGGATTTCATGACCGCGCCGCACCCGGAAGCGCGCGTTCGCCTCTGGCTCGACTGGGCCGCCACCACGCGCGGTTGAGGCGCGAGACCGATGGATGTCCGCAAGATCATCCATATCGACATGGACGCGTTCTATGCCTCCATCGAGCAGCGCGACAACCCCGATCTGCGCGGCCGTCCGCTCGCTGTCGGTCATGGAGCGAAGCGCGGCGTCGTGGTCGCGGCGAGCTACGAGGCGCGCCCCTTCGGCGTGCGATCCGCCATGCCCTCGGCCACGGCGCTGCGGAAATGCCCGGATCTCATGTTCGTGCCGCCCCGTTTCGACGTCTATCGCGCGGTCTCGCGCCAGATCCACGCGATCTTTCTCGACTACACGCCGCTGGTCGAGCCGCTGTCGCTGGACGAAGCCTATCTCGACGTGACGGAAAATCTGCGCGGCCTCGCGACCGCGACCGAGACGGCCGCCGAGATCCGCGCGCGCATCTTCGACGCGGTGGGCCTCACGGCCTCGGCGGGCATTTCCTACAACAAGCTGATCGCGAAGCTCGCCTCCGACCAGCGCAAGCCCAACGGACAGTTCGTCGTGACGCCCGCGCACGGCGCGGCGTTCGTGCAGGCGCTGCCCATCGGCCGCTTCCACGGCGTCGGCCCCGTCACGGCGGAGAAGATGAAGCAGCTCGGGATCCATACCGGAGCCGATCTCGCGGGCCAGTCGCTGGCGTTCCTCGAAGAGCATTTCGGCAAGGCCGGCGCGTGGTACTACGGCATCGCGCGCGGCGAGGACCATCGCCCCGTCGTGCCGAACCGCGAGCGCAAATCGTCTGGCAGCGAGACCACGTTCTCGGAAGACCTGCGCCGGCCGGACGAGATCGAAACCGGCGTCATCGCAATGGCCGACGACGTCTGGACCTGGTGCGAGAAGACGGGATCTTACGGCCACTCCGTCACGGTCAAAATCAAGTACGCCGACTTCCGCATCGTCACGCGCAGCAAAACGCTGACGGCGCCGATCAGGACCCAGGCGCTGCTGCGCGAGATCGGGTGCGAGCTGGTGCGAACTGTCTATCCGGTGGCGACGGGCATCCGCCTGATCGGCGTCTCCATCTCGAAGCTCACGCGCGGCGGCGACGACATTCCCCAGCTCGAATTCGAGCTGGAGTAGCGGCCGGCTTGTCAAAAAAAAATGCGACCGATCAAAAAATCTAGCGCAGCGGCTGCCAGCCCGGATGCTCGAACAGCTCCTCGTAGCGCTTCAACGCATCGTCGATCAGCACGATGCCATCGATCGGATCGATGGACTTGTCCGCGCCCGCAATCGCCGCCGCGCCTGCCACGATGTCCTGCAGGATCGCGTCGAGCGTCTCGCGCGGCGCGCCCCTGAGCGTCGTCTCCGCCTCGATCTTCGCGACCGCCTGCGTGATGCGGCCGTGATACTTGCGGGCCTCCGCAGGCGGCATGCGCCGATGCGTCACGAGCGTATGCACGTCGAGCGTGAGGTTGCGGATCGTCGTCATCTCGGACTGGACGGCCGCGTCCGACACGATCTTTTTCTTCTCGGGCTCTTCCACGACCAGATCCTGGCCGACCGCCCAGGCCAACCCCGGCTGCCCCGCGAGAGCACCCGCCATCGACCCCAGCGCAATGAAAAGTCCCGCGGCGCGGCGCATCGAGCTCATCACACGCGCCCCTTCTCGCGCGCGACCGCGCGCCAGCCGATGTCGTGACGGCAAAAGCCGCCCGGCCAGTCGATCTTGGCGATGGCCGCGTAAGCCCGCGCCTGCGCCTCCGCAACCGTCGCGCCGCGCGCCGTCACGTTGAGCACGCGCCCGCCGTCGGCCACGATCTTGTCGCCCTCGCGCCGCGTGCCGGCATGGAAGATCTCGACGCCGGGCGTCGCGCGCGCCGCATCGAGCCCGCGGATTTCCGTGCCCTTGAGCGGCGTCCCCGGATAGCCGTTCGCCGCCAGCACCACGGTCAGCGCCGCGTCGTCCCGCCAGCGCGGCGCGTAGCTGGCGAGCGTGCCGTCCGCCGTCGCCTTGAGCGCCGCCAGGAGATCGGAGTCGAGGCGCATCATCAGCACCTGCGTCTCGGGATCGCCGAAGCGCACGTTGTACTCGATGAGCTTCGGCCCGTCGGCCGTGATCATGAGCCCGGCGAACAGCACGCCCTTGAAGGGCGTGCCCCGCGCCGCCATGGCGGTGACCGTCGGCTGGATGATCTCCCGCATCGTCTGCGCGACGAGCGCAGGAGTCATGACCGGCGCCGGCGAATAGGCGCCCATGCCGCCCGTATTCGGCCCGGTATCGCCATCGCCCACGCGCTTGTGGTCTTGCGCGGTCGCGAGCGCCACCGCATGGCGTCCGTCGCAGAGCGCGAAGAAGCTCGCCTCCTCACCGTCGAGAAACTCCTCGATGACGACCTCCGCGCCCGCCGCCCCGAACGCGCCCGCGAAACAGGCATCGATGGCCGCTTCCGCCTCCGCCTTCGTCGCAGCGACGACGACGCCCTTGCCGGCGGCGAGGCCGTCGGCCTTGACCACGATCGGCAGCGCTTGCGATTGCAGATAGGCGTGCGCCGACGGCGCATCGCTGAAGCGACCGTAAGCGCCGGTCGGAATGCCGGCCTCCCGGCAGAGATCCTTGGTGAAGCCCTTGGACCCTTCGAGCTGGCTCGCCGCCTGCGACGGGCCGAAATAGAGGACGCCGGCCGCATCCAGCGCATCGCCGAGGCCGCCGACCAGCGGCGCCTCGGGGCCGATCACCACGAAATCGATCGCCTGATCCTTGACGAACCGCAGCACAGCGCCATGATCGGCCGCGTCCAGCGCCACGCAGTGGGCGACCTCGGCAATCCCCGCGTTGCCCGGCGCGGCGAACAGCCGGGTGAGCAGAGGGCTCGCCCTCAAGGCCCAGGCAAGCGCGTGCTCCCGACCGCCTCCGCCGATGAGTAGGACATGCATGGTGTGAGAGCTTTCGACCGTTGTTGATGGGTGTTCGCTGGTGGGCTTCGTGCCCCATCTTCGACCCTGTATCATGCTTTAGACCAGACACAAGCAAGGACCGATTCGTGGCTTCGCCCTCACCTGGCGGCAACGTCGCCGAGTTTACCGTCTCCGAGCTCTCCAACGCCGTGAAGCGCGCGCTGGAGGACGGTTTCGGCCACGTGCGCCTGCGCGGCGAGGTCTCCGGCTATCGCGGCCCGCACGCCTCCGGCCACTGCTATTTCTCCCTCAAGGACGACAAGGCGAAAATCGACGCCGTCGTCTGGCGCGGCACGTGGAGCAAGCTCAAGATCCGGCCCGAGGAGGGCATGGAGGTCATCGCCACCGGCAGGATCTCGTCGTTCCCGGGCTCCTCGAAATATCAGATCGTCATCGAAAGCCTGGAGCCCGCGGGCCTCGGCGCGCTGATGGCCCAGTTGGAGGAGAGGAAGCGCCGCCTCGCCGCCGAAGGCCTGTTCGGCGACGAGCGCAAGCGCGCTCTCCCCTACCTGCCGAAAGTCGTCGGCATCGTCACGAGCCCCACCGGCGCCGTGATCCGCGACATGCTGCACGGGTTCCGCGAGCGCTTCCCGACGCGCGTGATCGTCTGGCCGGTCCGCGTCCAGGGCGAAGGCAGCGCCGCCGAGATCGCAGCCGCCATCCGCGGCTTCAACGCGCTGCAGCCCGGCGGGCTTATTCCATTGCCGGACGTTCTGATCGTCGCGCGCGGCGGCGGCAGCCTCGAGGACCTCTGGGGCTTCAACGACGAGGCGGTCGTGCGCGCCGTCGCGGCGAGCACGATTCCCGTGATCTCGGCCGTCGGCCATGAGACGGACTGGACGCTGATCGACCTCGTCGCCGACGCGCGCGCCCCGACGCCGACCAAGGCCGCCGAGTGGGCCGTGCCGAAGCACTCGGAGCTGCTGCAGGAAACGGGCAAGCTCGGCCTGCGCCTCACGGTCGCCGTGCGCCGCGTCCTCGAAGCCATGCGGCGCGATTTGAAGTCCGCCGAGCGCGGCCTGCCGCGCGCCGAGGATCTCGCCGCCCTGCCGCGCCAGCGTCTCGACACGATCGGCCACAGGCTCGACGGCGCGTTGCGCACTCGCGTGCAGCGCTGCGAGACGCGCTTCGCGCAAGTCGCGGGCCGCATGCCGTCCCCGCGCGCCCTCGTCGTGCAGCCGCGCCATCGCCTGGATACGACCGGCGCGCGCCTCGCGCGGGCGCTCGCGGCCAACACGCAGAGCCATCACACGCGCCACGTCCGCATCGCGTCAAGACTCAACGCCGGCCTGCTGCAGAACCGCCTCGGACGCGCCGCCGACCGGCTCGACTATCTCGAGCGGCGCGCGCGCGACTGCCTGGGCCGCACGGCGTCGATCCGGCGCGCCCAGCTCCAGCACGCCGCCGGCCGCCTGCAGCCCGCCCCGATCCGCCACCGCATCGAGCGCAATCGCGAGCGCATCGAGTCCCTCGCCGCCCGCACGCAGCGCGCCGTGTCGAACGTGATCGAGCGCCGCCGCCGCATGCTGGACGGACAGAGCAAGCTGCTCGGCTCCCTCGGCTATCAGAGCGTGCTCGCGCGCGGCTTCGCCCTCGTTCGCGACGGCTCGGGCGCCATGCTGCGCTCGGCGTCCGCCGCAGCGCCCGGCCAGGCGCTCCAGATCGAGTTCGCCGATGGCCGCATCGGCGCCCATGTCGACGCCGAAGGCCGGGCGCCAACTGTGGAAAGCCGGGCAGAACCCGCCAAAGACCGGCCCGCCGAGCCGGCGCGCCCGGCGACAGATCCCCCGCGCAAACGGTCGCCCGGCGACCAGGGTTCGCTGTTCTGATAGGGTTTGCGGCCAAAGCCCGCCTTGACTGCGCCGCTGGGAGCGGCCATGTCATCCCCGGCGTGCGCCAAGACGATCGACGCAGAAGCTCATAGAGGCCCCATGAATCGCTTCGACAAGCTGTTCGGCACCCGCGGGGAAGCCCAGGTTCGCTACCTCGACGGCGAGTTCCAGGTCGTCGCGCCGGGCGACTATGTGCTGTGCGCCGTAACGGGCCAGAAGATCAACCTCGCCGACCTCCGCTATTGGAGCGTCGAGCTGCAGGAAGCTTATGCGTCGGCTGAGGCGTCGCTGGGGCGTTACCTCGAAGCCGTCCACGGCCGCGAAGGCTGATCGGACGTTAACGACGTCAACGGCACCGACGTCAGCGGCGCACCGACTTCAGCGCGCCGTCGATAAGTGCATCGAGCCGAAGGCCATCGCGGCCGTCGAACACAACGGCGATCGGAACCGCCTGCAGCCGCTCGGCCAGCGCCCCGCACGCGCCCGTCGCTCCCGCAAGCCGCGCCGCGTCCTTCTCGGTCGTGACCAGCAAGGCCCCGAGCGCATCCGCCTCGCCGAGCAAGGCGCGCGCGTCCGTCTCTGAAAATGCGTGATGGTCCGGAAACGGACGGCGCAGGACGCGCCCCGCGCCGAGCCCCTCGACGAGCCGGAAGAACCGCTCGGGGTTCGCGATGCCCGCGAACGCCAGCACCGTGCGACCCGAAACGTCCGGCAGAGCCTCCGTCGGCCGCACCGCGGCGCGCAGCACCGGACCCGGAAACTCGGCCCGCAAGGTCTGCAGCAGAGGCAAGTCCTCGCCGCTGTCGAGCGCGCCCATCACGACCACGCAATCGACGAGCCCGAGCTGAAACGCCAGCCGCGCGCGCAGCGGTCCCGACGGAATGACGAGCCCATTGCCGAGCCCGCGCCGCGCATCCACGACGGCGATCGTCAGATCCTTGGCGAGCGCCGGGTTCTGAAGCCCGTCGTCCATCACGACGGCCCCCGTCTCGCCGTCGCCCGCGATGGCGAGCAGCCCCGCACGCCGGTCCCGGCTGATCATGACGCGGCCGGAGTGCGCCAGCAGCAGCGGCTCGTCGCCGACGTCGCGCGCCGTGTGACGTGTCGGATCCACCCACACGGGGCCGGCCAGCGCGCCGCCGTAGCCGCGCGACAGACACGCGGCCGTCACGGAGCGCTGCGCGAGCGCGTCGAGCAGATAGCGCGAGAGCGGCGTCTTGCCGGTCCCGCCCGCCGTGAAGTTGCCGACGCAAATGACGGGAAGCGGAGATCGAAGCGGACTGGCGCGGCGAAACCGGCGCTCGGCGATGGCGCCGTATAGTGCGGAGACCGGAGCCAGCAGCCGCGCCGGCAGGCGCGCCTCGCCCCCTTCCGCATACCACCAGGACGGCTCGTCAAGACGCACGGCGCGCCGTGCTCTCAGGCAGCATGTCGAGCAGCGCTTCGACGGTGCGATCGAGCGCACCGGCGAGCGAGGCGACGGCGCCCTGGCCGCCCGATCGGAGCGCCGCGAGCTCGCCCTCGTTCTTCAGCAGCGAGATCACGTTCGCCGCCAGCTCGTCCGCGTTCGCGATTTCGCGCGCCCCCTTGAAGCGCAAGAGCGTGCGATAGAAGTCCTTGAAGTTCGTCCAGTGCGGCCCCGTCAGCACGGCCGCACCGCGGCTGATGGCCTCGACCGGATTCTGCCCGCCGTGCGGAATGAGCGAGCCGCCGATGAACGCCACCGACGCCAGCGAATAGAACGTTCCCAGTTCGCCGATCGTGTCGGCGAGATAGATGTCCGTGTTCGCCGACGGCACCTCGCCGCTCGAGCGCACGACGACGCGAAGGCCCTGCGCGCGCAGCGTCTCGGCGATAGCCTTGCAGCGGCCAGGATGGCGCGGCGCCAGGATCGTGCAGATCCCCGGCAGCTCGCGCGCGATCATGCGATGGGCGCGCGCGATCGCCTCTTCCTCGGGATCGTGCGTGCTGGCCGCGACGAAAACGGGACGGCCCGCGAGCGCATCCTTGAGCCGGGCCTGCACCGCCGCATCCACGACAGGCGGCGGCGCATCGATCTTGAGGTTGCCGACCGCCCCCACGCGCTGCGCGCCGAGGTCCTTGAAGGCGCGCGCCATCGGCTCGTTCTGCGCCAGCACGAGATCGAACCGCGAGAACAGCGGCCCCGAGACGGACTTGAACCGGCGCCAGCGCCGCCCGCTGCGTGTCGACATGCGCGCGTTGACGAGCGCGAGCGGAACCCCGTCGTCCGCGGCTTCGATGATGAGGTTCGGCCAGATCTCGCTTTCCGCGAGCACGCCGAGGTCCGGCTTCCAATGATCGAGGAACGAGCGCACGTACGACGGAACGTCGAGCGGGACGAATTGATGGATCGCGCGCGGCCCGAGCCGCCGCGCCGCCAAAGCCGCCGACGTCACCGTACCCGTTGTCAGCAGAACGTGGAGATCCGGCCGCTCCGCCAGCAGCCGCTCGATGACCGGCAGCACCGCGTTCGTCTCGCCGACGCTCGCGGCATGAAACCACGCCAGCGGACCCGCCGGACGCGACACGCGCGTCACGCCATACCGCTCGCTGCGGCGCGCGCGATCCTCTTTCCCCTGCCAGGCACGCCACGTCAGCATGAGCGGGGCGGCGAGCCCGAACAGCGCCGTGCCCGCGCGATAGACCTTGAGCGCCGTGCCGATCTTTTGCGGCCCGACGACCGGCGCGCTCGGCTGCGGCGGCGTCACCCGCGCCACGTCCGCGCCCACGAGGTCGTAAGCCCGGCGCGTGACGGCGTTGAGCCCGTCTTGAACCCGCAAACGGCCTTTCTCGAGGGCGTCCGCATCGGCGTCCTCCGGGATCCAGATCGGGTCGCCGATGACATAGGAGATCGTCGAGAACGGCAGGTTGATCGTCATCCGGCTCCAGGTCGGCAGCACGATGAAGCGCGACGTCGCGACGGCGAAGGGAACGACCGGACGGCCCGAGAACTTCGCGATGGTCACGACGCCCGGCCCGGACTGCCGCGCCGGTCCCGGCGGCACATCCGCCGTGATGGAGAACGTGCTGTCGTCCTTGAGCAGCTTGAGCGCCGTCCGCAAGGCGTAGACGCCGCCGCGATCGCGCTTGCGCACGCCCGCGCCCGCGCCCGCGACGACCTCGATATCGAAATCCTTGAGCAGCGAGCGGATGAGCGCCGCATCCTTGTGGCGCGCCGCGATCGCCGAGACCTTGTAGCCGCGCCCGTGCAGCTCGCGCAGCGTCGGCATCATCACGAACTGGCCGTGCCACATGGCCAGGATGAACGGATGGAATTCCTTGAGCAGCTCGGGCGCGTTCTCCGGCTCGACGACGACGCGCGACGTGTCGTGCACGAAGCGTGTGTAGCGCGCGAGGCACCGCCCCAGGATCCGGCCGAATTTTGACTCGTGTTGTGGCGATTGTGCCATCGATCGGCTTCTCTCGCCCTCGTTTTGCTGGGGCCGCCTCCGCGTCGCCCGCGTCAAGTCCGGCAAATTTCCTATAGCGAATAGTCCTCTAAGGCAACAATCCGCTGTCCAACGTCAACATCGGGTTCGACACGGCGCACAGGATAATGGTACCCAGCCAAGGGGTCGGGTCCGGAGGGGGCCGTCGCAAGGCGCCGCCGGTGCGGGCCGGCCGGGAAGTCGCGGGAACTTTAAGCAGAAGATGGCATCTTTCACGAAACGGGCCCGGCGTGCGATTCGTCGCTCTACGTCAGCGGGATTGCGCGCCGTTTCGTCCGCCCTCCCCGTGAGCTGGCAGCAACGCGCTGCGCCGGCCGTCCGCTATGCGGACATGCTGATCTTCGATCATCTGTTCGTGAGGCTCGTGTTTCCGAACCGTCATCGGCTCTCGGGCGAGGCCTGGCGCGCCGCCCAGCCCCTGCCGCATCAGATCCGCGACGCCGCCCGCCGCGGCATCCGCACGATCGTGAACCTGAGGGGCCAGGTCGACACCTCGACCTACGCCATCGAGAAGGAGGCATGCGAAGCGGCCGGCCTCGCCCTGCACGACTTCCGCATCCGCTCGCGCGCCGCGCCGAGCCGGGAGGAGGTGCTGGGCGCTCGCGACCTGTTCGCCAGCGTCGAATACCCGATCCTGATGCACTGCAAGTCCGGCGCCGACCGTGTCGGCCTGATGAGCGCGCTCTACCTCCACACCCGCCAAGGCGTGCCGATCGCCGAGGCGCGCCGCCAGCTCTCGCTCGCCTACGGCCACATCCGCTACGCCGATACCGGCGTCCTCGACCACTTCCTCGACGCCTACGTCGAATATGCGAGCCACACCCCGATCGAATTCTACGACTGGGTGGCGACGGTCTACGACCCGGAGGAGGTCACGGCGCGCCAGCACTCGCATAGCTGGGCCAACCGCATCGTCGACACGATCTTCCGGCGCGAATAGCGGGCGGCGTCGGGACGCCGGGGTGGGATGCTGCCGCCTAGTTCAGCGGAATGCCGGGCGGCGGACTGTCCGAGTCGTCCGAGAGGAGCTGCGCGCGCACGAGCCGCGCGTAGGCGCCGTTCCGCGCGATGAGCTCCCCATGCGTTCCCGTCTCGATGATGGTGCCCGCATCCATCACGCAGATCATGTCCGCGTTCTGCACCGTCGAAAGCCGGTGCGCGATCACGATCGTCGTGCGCCCGCGCGTGAAGTCCGCGAGCGCCTGCTGCACCAGCCGCTCCGACTGCGTGTCGAGCGCGCTCGTGGCCTCGTCGAGCAGGAGGATCGGCGCGTCCTTGAGGATGGCCGCCGCGAGCGCGAGCCGCTGGCGCTGGCCGCCCGAGAGCCGCACGCCCCGGTCGCCGATCACGGTCGCATAGCCTTCGGGCTGGCTCAGGATGAACTCGTGCGCCGCCGCCGCCTTGGCGGCCGCGACGACCTCCTCGTCCATGGCGTCGAGCTTGCCGAGCGCGATGTTCGCCCGGATCGTGTCGTCGAACAGCGTCACCTCCTGGCTGACGAGCGCGATGGCGCCGCGCAGCGACGACAGCGTGACCTCGCGAATGTCCTGCCCGTCGATGCGGATGCTGCCCCCTGTCACGTCGAAGAGGCGCGGCACGAGATTGACGATCGTCGATTTGCCGGCGCCCGAGCGGCCGACGAGCGCGACCGTCCGGCCGCCGCCCGCCGTCATGCTGAAGTCGACGATGGCGGGAATGCTGCCCTCGCCGTAATGGAACTGCACGTGATCGAACGTGACCGTGCCGTCCTTGAGCACGAGCGGCTTGGCGCCCGGAAGGTCGCGGTTGGTCGGCTGCTCGTCGAGAATGCCGTAGACGCTTTCGACGGCGGCGAGACCTTCCTGCATGCGGGCCATGAGGCCGCCGATCGCGCGCAGGGGCTGCGCCGCCATGAGCAGCGCCGCGGTGAGACCCATGAAGTCGCCGACGGTTGCCCCGCCGCTGGAGATCCGCCAGTAGGCGACCCAGATCACGCCGGCCACGGCGAAGCCGCCCAGCGCTTCGAGCAGCGCTTCGAGGCGGGCCTTGACCTGCACGCCCTTGAGCTTGAGGCGGAACACCTCCTCGAAGCTGCGGCTGACGCGCGAGGACGCATACTCTTCGAGCCGGAACGTCTTGATGAGGCGCGTCGCGCCGAGCTTCTCGGACAAGAGCGAGGTCATGCCGCCGAGCTCGGCCTGCGTGCGGGTGGCATTGCGCCGGACGCGCCGCGCGATGGTCGCGATCGGCACCACCGCGAACGGATAGACGCCGAGCACCACGAGCGAGATCATCCAGTCGAGATAGAACATCGAGCCCACGAGCGCGATCACCGAGAGCGAGTCGCGCATGACCGAGTTCATCGAGGCGAGCGCGGCCTGCTGGATGAACTGGATGTCGTTGGTGAGCTTCGAGAGCAGCCGGCCGGGCGTCTCCCGCGTCAGGCGCGCATAGTCCGCATTGATGAGGTGGCGGAACGTATAGTTCTGCATGTCGGTCTGCAGGCGCAGCACGATCCGCTGCGTCGCGACCGTCTGCAGGTAGAGGAAGACGCTGCGCGCCGCCGTGATGCCGATGATGCCCACGAGCACCCACGGCAGCCACGTCACGTCGCCCTTGAGCAGGCTGTCGAACGAGAACTTGATGACCATCGGGTAGGCGCCGGTGGCCGCGGCGAGAGCGGCCGTCAGCAGCAGCGCGATCAAAAGCTCGCGCCCGCGCGGACGGACCCAGTCGTTGATGAAGCGGGAGAGCAGCGCACGCGAGTGAGCGTCCAGCGCATAGGTGCGCTTGCGGTCCGCCTCCCCCGAGGTTTTCTGTGACACGTTCGCCATCACCGACCCTTCAGCAGCCGTCCGCGTGCAAAAGCGGAAAGCCCACGTTCCAAGCCAGAGGAAAGCCGCTGCCAAAGCCGGCTAGCATGAATTACGCCCCGGCCCGTGCGCCCGCGGGCGGCGCCGGCTCGAGCAACCGATGCATGTGCACGATGAAGTATCGCATCGTCGCGTTATCGACGGACCGCTGAGCGGCAGACTTCCACGCCGCATACGCTTCCGCATAGCTGGGGAAGATGCCGACGATGTCGAGGCCCGAGAGATCCTTGAACTCGATCCCCTCCAGATCCCGAAGCTCGCCACCGAACACCAGGTGCAGAAGCTGCTTGGGAACCGTTTCGCCGTCGGCGCTCATCTCGTCACAATCTCCATCGTCTGCTGCAGCCGCGAAAACTGCCTTATCTTCCTGCCCGATCCGCCGCTGGCGTTCAAGGCTGGCGTCCTGCGCCAAACTTGCCCGTCCTGAGCGAAAATCAGGCGATTTTTCCGGGCCCCTGGCCCGCCGCCGCACAAAATCGGCCACGGAATTACGGAGAATTAATCAACACTTTTAATGAGATCGCCATCTTCCAATGGCATGATCCCATTATGGTCGCACAAGACGGCCGCTCAGAAGTTGACAGGGTCACGGAGGCACGGCGCGGACGAGGGGGGAACCTTGCCGCGCCGAAGTCTTTTTATGGCACGCCTCGGCGCGCGCCGGCAGCACGTCCCCATCGGCAAGCCCTGCCATTGCGCGCCTTAGGCGATGCGCGCGTCCTCCGGGGCTCGAACGGCGTTGCCCGCAAACATCACCTTACGATAGCGTGCACCTGACGCTGAGGCATCCAGGAAAACGACCCGCGCGCATGTCCGACAACCCTTACGCCACCGGCCTCGACAAGAACGCGGCGAATTTTCAGCCTCTCACGCCCCTCGGCCTGCTCGAACGCGCGGCAGCCATCTATCCGCACCACACCGCCATCATTCACGGCACCCAGCGCTTCAGCTATGCAGCGTTCTATGCGCGCGTCCGCCGCCTCGCCTCGGCGCTGTCGCGCCATGGCGTCGGCCCCGGCGACACCGTGACCGTGATCCTGGCCAATACGCCCGCGATGCTCGAGGCCCATTACGCCGTCCCCATGACGGGCGCCGTGCTGCACTGCCTCAACACGCGCCTCGACGCGCCGATCCTGGCCTTCCAGCTCGATCACGCCAACACGAAGGTCCTGATCTCGGACCGCGAGTTCACGACCCTGATGCGGCAGGCGCTCGCGGCGGCATCCGTCAAGCCGTTCGTGATCGACTGCAACGACCCCGAGTTCCCGGACCTCGGACCCGCGCTGTCGGACGTCGACTACGAGGCGTTTCTATCGGCAGGCGATCCAGAATTCCCCTGGCAGCCGCCGGCCGACGAGTGGGATGCCATCGCCCTCAACTACACCTCCGGCACGACCGGGAATCCGAAGGGCGTCGTCTACCATCACCGCGGCGCAGCGCTCATGTGCTACGCCAACGTGCTCGCCACCGGCATGACGCGCCACCCGGTCTATCTCTGGACGCTGCCAATGTTCCACTGCAACGGCTGGTGCTTTCCGTGGACGCTCTCGCTGGTCGCCGGCACCCACGTCTGCCTCCGCTGGGTGCGCGCGAAGGCGATGTACGACGCCATCGTCGACCACAAGGTGACCCATTTGTCCGGCGCGCCGATCGTCATGGCGACGCTCCTCAATGCCGGCGACGACGAGCGCCGCGAGATCCCGCACCGGGTCGCATTCAATCACGCCGCCGCACCCCCGCCGCAGGAGGTCATGGTCCGCATGAACGACGCGGGCTTTGCTCTGACACACCTCTACGGCCTGACCGAAACCTATGGGCCCGCCACTCTGAACGAGTGGCACAGCGCATGGAACGACCTGCCCAAGGCCGAGAAGGATGCGCTGCGCCTGCGCCAGGGCGTGCGCTATCCCGCGCTCGAAGGGCTCACCGTCATGGATCCGACGACCATGACGCAGGTGCCCGCCGACGGCGAGACGATCGGCGAGATCATGTTCCGCGGCAACATCGTCATGAAGGGATACCTGAAGAACGCCGAGGCCACGGCGGACGCCTTCGCCGGCGGCTGGTTCCACTCGGGCGACCTCGCCGTGCTGCATCCGGACGGCTACATCCAGATCAAGGACCGCTCGAAGGACATCATCATCTCGGGCGGCGAGAACATCTCGTCCATCGAGGTCGAGGACGTGATCTACACGCACCCGGCCGTGGCGCTCTGCGCCGTCGTCGCCAAGCCGGACGAAAAGTGGGGTGAAACCCCTTGCGCCTTCATCGAGCTCAAGCCCGACGCCACAGCGACGGCGGACGAGTTGATGGCGTGGTGCCGCGAGCGGCTCGCGCACTTCAAGGCGCCGCGCCACGTCGTCTTTACCGACATGCCGAAGACCTCGACGGGCAAGATTCAGAAATTCAAGCTGAGAGAGAGGGCCAAGGGCGCCTGACACCAAGCCCGACGCTCGGGAGGCCGTGACTTTGGACTTGGCCGCTTTGGATCCGACGACTTTGGATTCGGATTCGGAGACTGTCGGATAAAACGCGTATCCCGTGCACGAAAGCGCGACGCACGAAATCCGGATAGGTGCTGTGCCGTGCGAGCCGAGCGCCGTGGGGCATGAGAGTGGGGCATGAGACTCGCCGCGCGTTGCGACCGCGGCTGTCTTCGGACCGCCGCGACCGCAGCTACGCGAAGATGATGATCAATGGCGTGTGTGGGATTCCAGTCTGGAAATCTCGTCTTTGAGTTTCAGTTTTTCTTGTTTGAGCCGCCGGATCGCCAAGTCGTCTGATCCGGGGCGGGCTATCTCCTCTTCAATCCGGCGCTCGAGTTGCCGGTGCTTCTCTGAGAGCTCCTGAAGATGAGCCGAAAGCGCCATCCTGACCTCCTTTTCAAAGCCTTTTGACAGAAGCATAGTTACAGATATGCAACGACTTGTCCATTGGAAGACCGGCAAGTCGCAAACGAGTCATTAAAATGCTGAAAGCTGTGCGAACGGCGTAAGCATCGGTTTAAGCGCGTATTTATTCGGAATCCGCGGTGAGTTGCTTGCGCGTTGCAGCAAATGAGACGATAGTCCGGCGCCCACCTCGAGATCCGCATTGTGCGTGCAGGGCCATTTCTGATTGAGCGCGACCATGCAACGGCAGAACGACAGGGAGCTTCGCGACGAGCTTGCAAAGCTGCGCGCCGAGCACCGTCTGCTGGACGAGGAAATTCTCGCGCTCGAGGACAAGGGCTCGGTCGATCAGCTCACGATCCGCCGCCTGAAAAAACGGAAGCTGGCCCTCAAGGACCAGATCACCAAGATCGAGGATCAGCTTTTGCCGGACATCATCGCCTAAACGGCGCGCCCCGCGGGTGAACTGCCGGCCCGCTTTCAGCGTTGCATTATGCTCATAGCGATCCGAGATCCGCGAGGATGAGGGAATGAGCGCCGCCGGCATCGATCGATGGCTCTATCCGACCGCGCGCGGGCTCTACTGCGCCCCGGCCGACGTCTACATCGACCCCGCCTCTCCCGTGGAGCGCGCCATCATCACGCACGGCCACTCGGACCATGCGCGGCCCGGCCACGGCGCCGTGCTCGCCACGCACGAGACGATCGAGATCATGAAAGTGCGCCTCGGCGAGGACGCCGCGGGACGCTTCGAGGCGCTCGCGCTCGGCAAGCCGCTCGCCATGGGCGGCGTTGCGATCCGTCTCGTTCCCGCCGGCCACGTGCTGGGCTCCGCGCAGGTGGTGCTCGAATGGAAAGGCCAGCGTGCCGTCGTCTCCGGCGACTACAAGCGCAGCGCCGACCCGACATGCCTGCCGTTCGAGCCCATCGCCTGCGATGTGTTCGTCACCGAGGCCACGTTCGCGCTTCCCGTCTTCCGTCACGAGCCGGCCATGAGCGAGGTGCAACGCCTGCTCGCCTCCATGCATCGCAATCCCGCGCGCGCGCATCTCGTCGGAGCCTACGGCCTCGGCAAATGCCAGCGCGTGATCCGCCTCGCGCGCGATGCCGGATACGACAAGCCCGTCTACCTGCACGGCGCCCACCTCGCCATGACGGAGCTGTACGAGCGCCTCGGCGTCGAGCTGGGCGAGATCCGCCCCGCCACCGACGCCAGGCCGCAGGATCTCGCGGGCGCGCTCGTTCTCGCCCCGCCGTCGGCCGTGACGGACCGCTGGTCGCGCCGCTTCCCGGACCCCGTGACCGCGTTCGCTTCCGGCTGGATGCGGATCAAGGGCCGCGTGCGCCAGAGCGGCGTCGAGCTGCCGCTGGTGATCTCCGATCATGCCGACTGGCCGGAGCTGATCGCGACCGTGCTCGAAACCGGCGCGGAGGACATCTGGGTCACGCACGGCCGCGACGACGCCCTCGTCTACGAGCTGGAACGGCGCGGCCTCAAGGCGCGCGCGCTCTCGCTCGTCGGCTTCGAGGACGAGGGGGAATAGCGGCATGCAGAAGTTCGCGATCCTGCTCGACACGCTGTCGACGACGCCGTCGCGCAACGGCAAGCTCGCCCTGCTCACCGAGTATTTTCGATCGACGCCCGATCCCGACCGCGGCTTCGCCCTCGCCGCCCTGACCGACGGCCTCTTTCCGCGCCTGCCACTGCGCCGCAGCCTCGCGACGCTGCTCGAGACGCGCGTCGACCCCGTGCTGTACGCGCTCTCGCGCGACTACGTCGGCGACACGGCCGAGACGGTCGCGCTGATGTGGCCGGCGCCGGACTCAGCCCCAGACCATGATCCGACGCTGCGCGTCCCACCCCCGCGCCTCGCCGAAACCGTCGCCACCCTGGCGGCGACCGGCCCGTCGGACGTTGCCGCCACGCTCGGCCATTTGCTCGACCGGCTCGACGCGCGCGGCCGCTGGGCATTGCTCAAGCTCGTGGGCGGCGCGCCGCGCGTCGGCGTCTCCGCCCGCCTCGCCAAGACCGCGCTTGCCGACATCAGCGGCCACGACGTGGCCGACGTGGAAGAGGTCTGGCACGCCATCGCGCCGCCCTATGCGGACCTCTTCCTCTGGCTCGAAGGACAGGGCCCGCGCCCCGACGCCGCCGGCCGCCCCGTCTTCCGCCCGCTCATGCTCGCGCACGCCATCGAGCAGCAGGACTGGGCGACGTTCGTGGCCGACGAGTTCGCCGCCGAATGGAAATGGGACGGCATCCGCGTGCAGATCGCCGCAAGCAGCGGCGACGTGCGCATCTTCTCGCGCACCGGTGACGACATCTCGCGCTCGTTCCCCGAGATCGTCTCCGCATTCGACGGCTACGACGTGCTCGTCGACGGCGAGCTGCTCGTCGCGCGCCGTGGCATCGTCGCCCCCTTCAACGATCTCCAGCAGCGCTTGAACCGCAAGAGCGTGACGGGCCGCATGCTCAAGGACCACCCCGCGCACGTCCGCCTCTACGATGCGCTGATGATCGGCGGCGAGGACCTGCGTCCCCTCTCCTTCCGCGAGCGGCGCGCGCGCCTCGAAGACTGGCACGCGAAGCACGGGGCCCCGCTGACGGACGTGAGCCCGATCGTGCCGTTCACCTCCCGCGAGGACCTCGAAGCGCTCTGGACCGAAGCGCGCGACGCCAGCATCGAGGGCTTGATGCTGAAACGCTGGGAGAGCCCGTATCTCTCCGGGCGTCCGCGCGGCCATTGGTTCAAGTGGAAGCGCGCCGCGCTGACCCTCGATTGCGTGCTGATGTACGCCCAGCGCGGGTCCGGCAAGCGCTCATCCTACTATTCCGACTATACCTTCGGCGTCTGGCGCCCCCTCGCCGACATCGCGTCCGACTTACCCGCGCGCGGCGACGTCTTCCCCGGCCACGAGCTGGTGCCGGTGGGCAAAGCCTATTCCGGCATGACGGACGCGGAGCTGATCGAGCTGGATCGCTTCGTGCGCAACAACACGGTCGAGCAGTTCGGCCCCGTGCGCGCCGTCACGCCGCAGCTCGTGCTGGAGGTGGCGTTCGACGCGATCTTCCCCTCGCCGCGTCACAAGTCCGGCCTCGCGATGCGCTTCCCGCGCATTCACCGCATCCGCTGGGACAAGCCCGCACCCGAAGCCGACACATTGGAAACGGCCCAGCGCCTCGTCGCCACGGCGTAGAGGATCATTCGGTTCCCGCGCGAGCGCGCATCTTCCGATCACGAGTTTCCCATCACGAGCGCACTCTCCGATTGTTCCGGATGCTCACTTTCTTCACCCTCCCCTTGACGGGGAGGGTGGCGCCGCAAGGCGCCGGGTGGGGTGACGCCCGAAAACCAGCGTCGGTTTTTTGGGGG
>CAYLSI010000047.1:12696-21765 GCA_964386545.1 uncultured Hyphomicrobium sp. | reverse complement strand
CGAATCTCTCGGGCACGAATACCGGCGATCAGGACCTGTCGGGGTTGGTGCCGAAATCGCTCTACGATGCCCACACGATCCTGCAGGCGACGAGCGATAACACGCCCGTCGCGATCACGGTGGCCGAGCAACGGATCGTCGGGCGCATCACCGCGGGGAACATCACGGCCCTGACGGCGGGCGAGGTGCGCACGCTCATTAACGTGGCCGACGGCGCCACCGCGAACGCGAAGGCCAGCGGAGCGGAGCTCGATACTGGGACGGATGACGTCAAGTTCGCCACCGCGAAGGCACTGGCGGACTCCTCGTATCTCACGAGCGAAAGCGATCCGGTGTTCGGTGCCTCGTCGGCCGCGAGCATCACGGGTACCGATCTCTCGAATTGGGACGCCGCGTTTGCCTGGGGCAACCATGCCTCGGCCGGTTACCTGACGACGGTCGATATCTCGTCGAACACGAACCTCGCGGCGACGTCGCCGATTGTGTTGACGGGTGACACGCTTTCGCACGCCGACACGGCCGTCACGCCGGGGACCTACACCAGCGTGACCGTGGACCAGCAGGGGCACGTCACGGGTGGCACCAATCCGGCCCCGACCGCGATCACGGTGGCGAATGAGGCGAGCGACACGAGCTGCTTCCCGCTGTTTGTCACCGCGGCGACCGGCGATCTCGGGCCGAAGACGAATGCCGGGCTGACCTACAACAGCAGCACGGGGCTGCTCGCCTCCACGCTGCTGCAATCGCTGGGCAACTTCGTCGTCGGGAGCGGCGCTGCCGGCGTCGATTACACGCTGACCTTCAACGGTGAAACCAGCGACGGCGTGTTGACCTGGAAGGAAGACGAGGGCTGGCTGGAATGCCCGATGCTCACGTCGCCGCACACCGGCTCCAACAGCGAGCGATTCGGCAACACGTCCGAGGCCTCGTCGGACAACTGCACGGCGTTTGGCAATAACTCGGCTGCCTACGGCCCTAATGCAACCGCCTTCGGGTATATGGCCTACGCCGACAACACGACGGGAGGCAGCGTTGGCTGCGTAGCGATTGGTGCCGAGGCGTTCGCGGACAACGGCGTGGCAATTGGCTACCAGGCGAGCGTTACAGCCACTGGCATCGCGATTGGGGACTCGGCCTCCACGACGGGGGGCGGTATGTCGATGGGCACGAACGCAGACGCGGCCGGCGCGAATGCTGTAGCGTTTGGAACAGGCGCGAATGCGGCGGGTGCCAACACGGTTTGCATTGGTTCCAATGCTACGTCCGCAAGCGGTGGCACTGGTGTGGCCATCGGCAACGCCAGCAGTATCGGCTCCGGTTCAGCGTCGGCTGTGTTGATCGGCGTGAGTACGGCTGCGAGCGGTGGTGCCGATGACGTGATTGCGATTGGCACTTCGACCACCAGTGCGTTTTCGGACGTGATCCTGCTCGGCTCGGGTGCGGTCTCGACCGCTGCCAGTCAGTGCTTGCTCGGTGGCGCAAATTGCCCCATCACGTCGGTGTACGTCGGGCGCGGCGTCACCAGCGGCAGCGCCGATGCGACCGTGGGTGTTCACGCCACGGGATCGGCCGCTGGCACGAATCAAAACGGGTCCGCATTGGTCTTGCGTGGCGGGCTTGGCACGGGTTCGTCCGCCACGGGCTACGTCGCCATCGAAACGCCCACCACGCTCTCCAGTGGCACCACCGCGCAAACCTTGACGCAGCGAGTGCGATGCACCACGGACGGCGTGACCTCGATCAGCTCGGCGCTGGCGACTCCCTCGAGTGGCTCGGCCGTGAGCCTGACCGCCGATAACCAGGCGGTGACCGTGGGGGACAAGTCGTTCATCAGCCTCTCGTCGAACGACGGCACCGCCACCAATCGCACCTTCACCCTCTCGAACGGTCTGGCCGACGGCCATCGTTTGACGCTGGCCTGGAACGGAACCAACGCGGGCGAGATCGTCGCGGCTTCGAACATCAAGCTCTCGGCGACCTGGACGCCGACGCAATACGACACGCTCACGCTGATCTGGTCGACGCTCGAAACGGCGTGGCTCGAACAGGCGCGCAGCGCCAACAGTTAGGAGACGCGGACCGATGCCCGATATCGAAACCGTCACCACCGAAGTCACCCGCGGCAAGGGGATTCGCGCGCGAGTCTGGCTCGCCGCAGGCCAACGACTCGTCGACAAGTCGTCGACCCTCGCCGTGGCACAACGCACCGTGCCCGCCGGCAAGCACGCCCGCTTGCACGTCTCCGTGCGGATCGAACTGTTCGACGGACCGCTGCCCGAAGGAACCCAAGACCTGATCACCGAAACCTAAGCCGCGACTCGCGGCGCTGAGTGACGAGGGACGTTTCGTTTGAGGAAACAACGGTACCGACCGTGGCGTCGCAAGGACTGGACGCTACGCACGGCCCGACGACAACGCCGGGCGCATCGATCGAACGCGGGTAAGTGAAACTATGATTCCAGTCGATCAAACGCGATTGCACGATCCCACACGACAGTCGCCTCCCGGCAACTGTTTTGCGGCGTGTGTCGCCTCGATTCTGGAGGTCCCGCTCGAAGACGTCCCCGATCAATCTACGCACTTCACGCCGGGAGAACGGCCGGGTCGCTCGTGGGGTGCGTATTGGGACGAGCTCATGCGCTGGCTGAAGCAACGCGGCTGGTCGTACATCGAGTTCGACGAGGAAGGCCTCGACGCTCATCCGATCGACGCCTGGTGCATCATCAGCGGCCCTTCTCCTCGTCATACGGTTAAGCACGCGTGCGTCGGTTACGGCCACGTCATCAAACACGATCCGCACCCGTCCCGCGATGGACTAGCCGAAGGCCCTCGAACGATCGGGCTGTTTGTCGCGCGCAACCCAGCAAACACTGCCGGGCGCATGCCCGGAAACCTCAGCGGCGAGGTCGCCGATGGCCAATGAGTATCGCGCAGCTCCGGTGCCGTCCTCACTCGGGGCGGTCTATGGTCGCTTGAAGCGGCCGAGCGACGGTGCGCGCTGGAACGGCTCGGCGTGGAACGAGCTCGGCGCGTCGGCGCTGTCGGCCTATTCGCTCACGCTCACGGCCAACGCCAATTTCAGCGACGAGGTATTTGCCGATCGGCCCGGCGGCATCACGGCCGACGAGGAGGTGGTGCTCGAGGTCTTGCTCGGCAACGGGGCGAGCCCGGCCGCCGGCGACCCGCTCGTCTGTGCGCAGACGCAGGGGCCCGGCGTCGAGACCGTGCTCGACCAGCTCGGCGAGATCGCGACCGACCTGGCCACGGTCGTCGAGGCGGTGGAGGAGGATTTGTTCACCGGGGACGCGGAGCTCTGCCGCGACACGGCGGCCGACGAGTACGTGATCCAGTGGCGCCGCAACGCCGAGCCCGTGACGTCGGGCGTCACCGGCACGCCGACGATTGAAGTGCACAACTTCGACGGCTCGACCCTCATCGCTGAAACCGGGATGACCACGATCAGCACGGGGCGCTACAGCTACAGCGAAGCGACCGACCGGCTCGAGCTGGGCGATCCGGTCGAGGCGATCTTCAAAGCGACGATCGACGGCGAGGAGCGCGAGGTTCGTTTCTGGTTCAAACGGGACGCCGCGGAATGAGAGCCACCAACCCACAACGCGAAGCCCGCCCGCTGCGGGTGCACCTGCGGCACATGATCCGCCGCGATCTGCCCGAAGTGATGGCGATCGAGAACGCCAGCTTCGCCGTGCCGTGGCTCGAAGAGGACATCACGCGGGCGCTCTGTCACAACGCGTTTATTCTGCTGGTCGCCGAGACGCCCGACGAATGGGTCGCCGGCTACTCGATCGTCGAACGTCGCAAGCAACAGTCGCGCGAGATTCTCAAGATCGCGACGGTCGCCGGGGCGCGACGCTTCGGCGTGGGGCGCCAGCTCTTGGCCCGCGAGATCGACAAGACGCACGCGCCGCCGAAGTTGACCGCGGTCGTCAATGAAGCGAACCTCCCCGCGCAACTGTTTTTCGCCGCGTGTGGCTTTCGCTGTGAGCGCGTGCTGCGGAAGTACTACGACGCGCACGAGCAGGACGGCTACGAGTTCCGCTACCGCGAGGCGCAACCGCGCGAACACTATCCGCACCGGCGCTTGATCGATTTCGGGCCGGCGAACTACGGAGGTTATTTGAAGTGATCGGCCGACGCCGACTGCTGCTGCTCTGGCCGCGTCGTCGCGACGACGAACGCTCGGTGATCATCGCGCCGCCGGTTGTGCCGGCCGTGCGGATCTGGCTTAGCGCGATCGCCGCGCATCGGACGGGCCTTGCCAGCGCGGGGGCCGTGGCCGTGGTGCGCTGTGCCGCGGTGCAGTCGCCGGCGACGTGCTCAACCGCGCACGTGGCGGGCGCGGGATCGGCACGCTTGCAACGCGTCGAACATTTTGCCGCAGGGAGGGCCGACTAGTGGCCAAGCCGCTCTACCGTTTGAAGGTCGAAGTCGACAAGGCGGGCACGTTCACGATTCTCGGCACGCTCGAAAAGCTGCAGGACGAGTTCGTCACCACGGGGCGCTATATCCAGCAGGCCGACCTGGCGTCGGTCACGTATACGATCACCACGCTCGACGGCGATGAACCCGTCGAGGGGCACGAGGACGAGACGGTCTCGATCGCGGATTGCATCTTCGACACACCACGCACGCACGACGACGAACCGCTGTGGACCGATCGCGAGACGCCTTTCAACTTTCGCCACGCACCGAGCGCGCTTACGCATCTGCCCTTCGGCACCGCGGCGACTGAGTACCTGTTGAAGTACAAGGCCACGCCCGAGGGGGACGACGCGGAGCCGTTCTACTTCTCGGTCGAGGTCTTGAGTTCGAAGCATTGAACGAGCGCGCATCGTGTACCGCGTTGGTACACAATAGGCCAGCGAAAACAGGCCAAAAAGGGGCAAAAAGTGCCCACGAGTTATAACGACTTAGGTGCGGTCGAAGGACGCCTGCCAAAATGTGCACGGGTCCCTCTGGCGGCCTCCCCAGCGGGCGGCACGCCGGTTTTCGGGGGGCTTTTCTGTGTGTGAAGTGTGTTTTTAGGGGTAAGTAAGTGCCACGCTCGGGCCTCTACGGGGCCCCTACGCGGCGCTCGGGAGGGGCACCATTGCGGGCAGCGGTTCTAGCGGCGACGCGACACGGGGCAATACCGGCGATTCACCGCGGCGATTATCGGGCGGCGCGTCGGGCGAGCGGCGATTATCGGCCGCCGACCAGGTGGATCGCGAGCTCGCGACCGCCGCGCTCGAGAAGCGACGGCTCGGCCAGCAGCCCAACGCGCGCGAGGTCGCGGCGCTGCGACGCGTCGAGCGGCAGCGGGACGAGCTGCTGCGCTGGGAGCACTATCGCTCGATCCCTCAGAAGCATTGGCGCGAGATGGCCGGCCGCCAGGCCAAGGTCATCAACGAACAAGCGCGCACGTACGGCATTCCGTTCGACGGCGCCTCGATCGACCTGCCGGCCGTCGTCGCCGCGCTGCACGATTTCCTGGCCAAGAACGCCCGACGGCTCGCCGGCGGCGAGCACGGGGCGGCGTCGATGCAGAGCCAGGCGATCGATCGCTACCGGCAAGAGCGCGCCCGCATGGCGCGGCTGGCTCGACGCACACGCGAGGGGCAACTTATCGAACGCGCCAAGGCGCACGAGGACCTGGCACACCTGGCCTCGATCTTGCGACGGGCCGGCGAGACGCTCGGCCGGCGGCCGACGCTGACCGGGGAAGAGGCGCAGCAAATCCTGGAGGATGCGCTCACGTTGTACGAGCGCGAACTAGATGACCGTTTCGGTAAGCCAGCGACTTGACCCGCGGTCACTCCGCGGAGCACGTCACGCCGAATTGCAATGGCTCGCGGTCTCGGCCCGCGCGCCGCGACGGCGACCGATTCGCCGCTTCGCCGAAGAGGAGATCGTGCTGCCGGAAGGCCCGTATCAGGACCAGCGGTTTCGCTGCGATCGGCAACCGTATGCCGGCCTGTTCTTCGACGGCGTGGACTCGGGGCTCTATCGGCGCTTTGCCGCGCTCGGCCCCACGCAGTCGGGGAAGACCCTCACGTGCTGCGTGATCCCCACGCTGTGGCACTTGTTCGAGTGGCGCGAATCGGTGGTGCTCGGCCTGCCCGATATGGACATGGCCGAAGACAAATGGCAGGAGGATTTTCTACCGGTCATCGAGCAGACGCGTTACCGCGAGTGGCTCCCCCGCCGGGGCGGCGGCAGCCGCGGCGGTTTCAATCACTCGATTCGCTTCTCGAACGGCGCCACGCTGCGGTTCATGTCGGGCGGCGGCAACGACAAAAGCCGCGCCGGTTTTACCGCGCGGGTCATCGTGATTACGGAGGTCGACGGGTTCGCGATCACCGCCTCGACCAGCGTCGAGACCGATAAGGTCTCGCAGATCATCGCGCGGTCCCGCGCCTATGGTCAGTGGGCCTTGGTCTATCTCGAATGTACGGTCACCGTCGAGAAGGGGCGGATCTGGCAAGAGTACACGAAGGGGACCGCGAGCCGGATCGTCTACCCCTGCCCGCATTGTGCCGCCGGCGTCGCGCTCGAGCGGAAGGATTTACACGGGTTCGAGGAGGCGTCCGACGAGCTCGAAGCGGCCGAGCTCGCGGCGTTTCATTGTGCGGAGTGCGGCGAGCAGCTCGACGAAACGCAACGCCGCGAGGCGAACCTCCAGGCCGTGCTCGTGCACCGCGGGCAGCTCTACGAAGCGGGCCAGGTGGTCGGCGACCCGCCGCGGACCGCCACGTTCGGGTTCCGCTGGTCCGGCTTTAACAACCTCTTCGCGTCGTGCGCCGAGCTCGGCGCGGAAGAGTGGCAGGCCCGCCGCAACGTGAACGAGGACGCGGCCGAGCGGAAGCAAAAACAATTCGTGTGGGCCGAACCCTACACGCCGCCGCAGATCGACGAGGTGCAGCTCACGCCCGAGGGCATCGCCGCCCGCATGTACGCCGGCCACCCGCGGCTACTGGTGCCGGCCGACACGTGGCGCATGACGGTCGGCGTCGACTTGGGCAAGCGGCTCTTGCACTGGCTGGCGATTTGCTGGCGACCCTACGCGTGTGGCCACATTGTGGCCTACGGCCGCGAGGAGGTTCCCAGCGACGACATGCAGACGGAGCGGGCGCTACTCGTGGCGCTCAACAATCTGCACGACCAATTCGAAACGGGGTTTCCGCGGAGCGACGACGAGAACCGCCGGCCCGATCTGGTCTACATCGACGCGGGATGGATGCCCGACGTCGTGCGGACGTTCCTCGTCAAGCACGGCCAGCGGCGCTATCGCGCCTGCGTCGGCCGCGGCGAAACGCAGATGGGACGCATCCGCTACGCGCGACCCAAGAAGGCGTCGCCGAACGTGCTCAAGGTCGGCGAAGGGTATCACGTCGCGCAGCAGGCCGACGGCGTGCTGCTGGCCGAGCTCAACGCCGACCAGTGGAAGACCTGGCTCCACCGACGCCTGGCGACGCCGCTGGTCGACGAGCACGGCGAAGCGGTCGAACGGCCCGGCGCCATGACGCTTTATTCGGCCGGGCGCAACGAGCATTTGAGTTTGACCAAACACCTGACGGCCGAGCGCGAGGTCGACGACTTCACGCCGGAGCGCGGCGCGTTCAAACGATTCGAGCGCGAGAGCCGGGTCAATCACTGGCTCGATTCGGGCATGATGGCCTGCGCAGCGGGGCACGCCGTCGGCGTGCGACTGATCGACACGCCGCAACGCGAGCGCAGCAGCTCGCCGCGGTCCACCCAACCGACGCGCCGGGCGCCGCGACTATGGGGTCGCGAGGGCCGGCCGTTCATCACGCAACGGGAGCGCTAAGCGATGGCGAAGAACAAGAACCGAACGGGCGGGACCGCGGAGCTCGACGAAGATCGGCTGCTGGAAGAGGCGGCAGCCGCTCCGCTCGAGCCGCAACTCGTGCCGGTCGAGCGCATCGACGCGGTCGTCGACCGGCACCCCGAGGCCCTGCGCAACGGGGAAGCGCGGCCGATCGCGGAGAACATCGACGAGCTACTTGCCGAAGAAGCCGCCGACATTTCGCGCGAAACGCCGCCGCCCGAGTGGCACGAGGCGACGATCTTCGTGCCGGTCGACGACGAGGAGGCCGACGGCTACGTGTCGACGCACCTCGAGTTGCGACTCTCGGCCGACCAGGCCCGCGGCCTGCACCGTCTGTGGCGTGCGCTGAACAAGCGCGACGATCGCACGCTGAACGGGAAGCACGTACAATCTCGGGCCGACGCGGTGCGCTGGCTGTTGGAAGAGATCGCGAACGCATGAGCAAGAAGAAGAAACCCACGACCGAACCCGAACCGCTGGCGCACATCGTCGCCGATCTGCGCTCGCTGGCGGTGCCGATCGCCGAGCTCGCGGCCGATCCGACGAACGCGCGAGTCCATGGCGAAGCCAACCTCCGGGCGATCGCCGGATCCCTGAAGCGCTTCGGCCAGCGGAAGCCGCTGGTCGCCAATCGCACGACGGGGCAGCTCGAAGCGGGGCACGGCACATTGGCCGCCGCGGTCCGGCTCGGCTGGTCGCAGCTCGCGGTCGTGTGGGTCGAAGATGATCCGACGACGGCCCGCGGGTTCGCCCTGGCCGACAACCACACGGCCGCGCTCGCCGGCTGGGACGACGAGAAGCTCGAGACGCTACTCGCCGAAACGCGCCGCGACACGCCCGAGCTGTTCGACGATCTCTTGCTCGACGAGCTCGCCGGCGGCACGGCACCAGGCGGCGGCGTCGAGCTCAAACCGCTGGCCGTGCAAAAGCCGCCGGCGATGACCTGGGTCCTCGTGGGAGTGCCGACCGTCCGCTTCGACCAGGTGGCCGCCACGGTGGAAGAGCTGGCGGCGCTCGACGGCGTGATCGTCGAAACCACCGTCGCCGACGGCCCCGACGTCGGGGCGGACGATAGCGACGCTGCGCCTGTTCCGCCTGGCGAACCAACCGCGCAATCGGGGAAACCGTGAAGAGTAGGTACCGCACCCGCCGGCAGCCGGACTACAAGCGCGGCGGCATCTCGCTTTACTGCGGCGACTCGCTCGAGCTGATCCCCGAGC
>CAYLSI010000047.1:5111-12596 GCA_964386545.1 uncultured Hyphomicrobium sp. | reverse complement strand
AAGCGCGGCGGCATCTCGCTTTACTGCGGCGACTCGCTCGAGCTGATCCCCGAGCTCGCGCCCGGCTCGATCGATATGTTGTTCACCGATCCCCCCTACTCTTCGGGCGGCGCGTTTCTCGGCGATCGAGCCCAGTCGGCCGCCACGAAATACGTCGTCGACGGCGACCAGATGCGCTACGGCGACTTCGGCGGCGACTCGCGCGATCAACGCGCCTATCTGGCCTGGTCGTCGCTATGGCTGTCGAGTTGCTTCCGCGCGCTGCGCTCGGGGTCAATCGCCTGCGTCTGGACCGACTGGCGGCAGATCGGCGTCACGATCGACGCCGTGCAATGCGGCGGGTTCATTTATCGCGGCATCGTGCCGTGGGACAAGACCGAGTGCGCGCGGCCCATGATGGGGCGGTACCGCGGGCAATGTGAGTACGTGGTTTGGTCTTCGCGTGGTTCGCTCGGCTCGCAGCACGATCGCACGCGGCGCGTGCATCCGGGGCTGTGGCGTTATCCGGTCTCGAAGCTCGACAAGACGCACATCGCGCAGAAGCCGCTCGAAGTCTGCGCGGAAATGCTGGAGATCGCGCCGGCCGGCGGCACGATCCTCGACCCGTTCGCCGGCAGCGGCACGACGCTCGAAGCGGCCTACATCACCGGCCGCCGCGCGGTGGGCATGGAAAGCTGCCCCGACAATTTTGCGAAGATCGTGGAACGAGTCGATCGACTCTTCACGGAAAAGCGATGGCGACGAAAACCGACAACGCGAACCTAGCGGGCAAGCTGGCGCTGCGCCGGTATTTTCTCCGCAAGTATCACAGCACGACCCATACGCGCGTGCTCGACTGTTGCCAGGGGCACGGCGTGATCTGGCAAACGCTGCGCAACGAGTTCAAGCTCGCCACGTACTGGGGGCTCGACGTCAAGTCGAAGCCAGGTCGCTTGCAGCTCGACAGCGTGCGCGTGCTCGAGCAACCGGGCTGGGCGGCGAACGTGATCGACGTCGACACGTACGGCTCGCCCTGGAAGCATTGGCTGGCGCTGGTCGCGAACGTCGCGCAGCCGGTGACGGTGTTTCTGACCATCGGGCAGAATAAGGGGCCGCAATGCTACGGCGTCGATCGCCGGGCCTTGTCGGCGCTCGGCCTCGATCGCTTTTCGCGCAAGCTGCCGGCCGGCCTCACGCGCAACCTCCAAGCGCCGGCGATCGCCTATCTCTTGCACGCCGGCGCGGAACGCGGCGTCGAGCTCGTCGAGGTCATGGAAGCGCCGCGCGGGTTCACGGCCCGCTATCTCGGCGTCCGCCTCAGTATTGCGCCGCCCCGCGTGTAAGCATTGAAACTACGCATAGTAGATTTCTCTGCGCTAAATGTACCGCTGGCGGTATAGTATCCCCAACGGACCGCGGAACGACGGGCCGGGCTCAACCACGAAGGACGACACGATGGCACACGACAACCTGCGACCCGGCGTCGAAGTGATTTGCTTGCGGCGAGCGGACCAAGGCCTGCGCGGCACGATCCTCGAACGCGTCGAGGTCTGCCCCTACTCGGGCGGCGTTTCGGTACTCGTCGATCTCGACGATTCGCGGGAACCGTTTTGGGTCGACGTCCGCTCGTTCGACGCGGGCAACGCGCAGCAGTTTATGACGGTGGCCGACTATCGCGCGAAAGCGCGGGCGGCCGTGGCACAAATGGCGAGCCTCCGCGGCAACGCTTGAACCCCTACACCTGGAGGACGATCGAATGGCGACCAAGAAGCTAGAACCGACGGGGGGCAATTTGCCCAAGAAGTACCGGCCGCTGGCGCTCGCGGAGATTCGCGGGCAGGCCTGGGCGATCGAGCAGCTCGCGGCGTTCGTCGCGGCGGTCAAGAATCATCCGACCAGCGCGGCGTTCGTCTTCCACGGGGCGACCGGTGTCGGTAAAACTGCCGCCGCGCAGGCCTTGGCCTACGAGCTCGGCTGCCTGGTCGAGGACCCCGATATGTCGGGGCTCTACGAAATCCCGAGCGGCAAGCAGGACGGCCGCGCGGTCGAGGCCTTGCTCGACGGGCTGCGCTTGCGGCCCATGCTGGGGAGCGGCTGGCGGGTGGCGATCATTAACGAGGCCGATTGTATGTCGGACCAGGCCGAAGCGATTTGGCTCGACGGCCTCGAGAAGTTGCCGCCGCGGTGCGTCGTGATCTTCACGACGAACAACCTGCACCGGCTGAGCGATCGGCTCGTGGGGCGCTGCGAGGTCGTCGACTTCGCGGCCGGCGGCGACGAGGTTCGCGAGGCCCTGCACGAGCTGGTGCGCGACGTCTGGAAACGCGAGACGGGTAAAACGCTGCGACGCGTGCCGGAGGACATCGGGATCTTTGACCTGGCCAGCGGCGAGGTTTCGTTCCGGCTCGCTTTGCAGCAGCTCGCGCCGTATCTTCGCACGGGCGAGAAGCTGCCCGAGCGGTTCCTCGTGCCGATCTGCCGGGAAGAGATCGAGCGACGCGACGACGAGCTGTCGCCCGCGCGGAAGGCCTGGATCACGCGACGCGCTCGCAGCGGCGAAGGCCGTAGAAGGGTGGTGGCCTGATGGGTGACAAAACGCTAATCGCCTGGACCGATCACACGTTCAACATCGCGTGGGGCTGCGTGAAGGTTTCGCCCGGCTGCACCAACTGCTACGCCGACGATCTGTCGAGCCGCTACGGGTTCGACGTGTGGGGGCCCAAGGCGCCGCGCCGCACGTTCGGCGAGAAGCACTGGAACGAGCCGCGGAAGTGGAACCGGCTCGCCGCGCTCGAAGGGCAGCGGCGGCGCGTGTTCTGCTCGTCCATGTGCGACAACTTCGAAGATCACCCGACGATCGTCGCGCAGCTCCCGCGCTTGTGGGCGCTCGTCCGCGAGACACCGTGGCTCGACTGGCAGCTCTTGACCAAACGGGCCGACCGCATCGCACGCTCGCTGCCGGCCGATTGGTACACCTACTCGAACGGCTACCCGAACGTGTGGCTCGGCGTCTCGTGCGAGAATCAGGAATACGCCGACCGCCGGGTGCCCTGCCTGGCCCACGTGCCGGCCGTCGTCCGCTTTGTGAGCTACGAGCCGGCGCTCGGGCCCATCGACTGGAACGTGCGCAGCGTGTGGCCGACGAACATGGGCCTCACACCACGTTTGATCGACGGGCTCGACTGGATCATTTACGGCGGCGAGTCGGGCGCGCATCATCGCGGGCACGAGCTCGACTGGCCGCGGCAGACGCGCGAGCAATGCGCGGCCGCCGGCGTGGCGTTCTTCTACAAGCAATCGCCCGCCCGGTTCACCGAACGGGGCATCGAGCTCGACGGCGAGCTGGTGCGCTACTACCCGACGCCCCGCGAATCATTGCAGGAGGTTCGATCGTGAAGACTTCGCAAGTATCAAAATCGTTTTCCCTCACGCGCAACAAATACGTCGCCGAGCGGATCACCGATCACGGCTGTTCGGGCCGCCGCTCTCGCAAGGTCGGCGAAGAGGACCTCGACGTCGAGCTCACGGTCGACCTCGATAAACTGTTTCACTTGCTGGGGCGAAAGGTGATGCGCGGACAAAACAAGGCATCGCTCGGCGACGGCGCTGTCGTGCTCACGGTGTCGCGCGTCGTCAGGTCGCGCGAGTTTTCGGAGGGTACACGATGAAACTCTACACCGCCGCCGAAGCGGCGAAGGTGCTCGGCGTTATCCCGCGGCGCGTGACCGCGATCTGCGAAACGGGGCGGCTCGGCCAGAAGGTCGGCCGCCAGTGGATCATCACCGCCGACGAGCTCGAGCGGTTCGCCCAACTCGAGCGGCCGGCCGGCGTGCCGGTCGATCGTCACCCCTCACCACGTAAGCACAAGTAAGGAGGCCGCCATGTTCCCCGCCCCTGAAAACCACAAACACCTCCGCAACCTGTTGGCGAATCAGATCGGCCACAACGCGCGGGCCGTCGCCGCCCGCACGCTCTACGAGCACGGCCAGGTCGCCACCAACGCCGATCACGACACCGACAAGAAACGATCGGCCGAAATCGTGTGGCTCGCCGACCAGCTCGTCGAATCGCTCGGCGGCGCCGATATGTACGAACGGACCCTGCGGTCGCTCGGGCTTTAGCCCGGAATCAAAACGCGAATAAAACGCGCCGTTTTTGACAAAGGTCGCCGCAACTCGCGGCGGCCTTTTCTGTTGCGCCAAGTTCGCCACGGGGCGTTCTCACGCGATGCGACCCGGCCGACGCCTTTTCACCCGTCGGCCGGGCCCGACGCGTCCACGGGCCCCACGGGGCGTTCCCCGGCGGCCGTCCGGACAATCCGACGCTCCGACGCTTCTAATCGGCCGGCTGGTTTGCTGTCGTGGAGGGCATGAGCGGGGCAGAGGATGACGAGCTGCGCTATACGCAGGCCGTCGACGACTTCTACACGTATCGAGACTATCGCCGCCAGGCGAGCGCGGATCGTGCGCTCCGCTTCGTCGAGGCCTGCGATCTCTTGTTGCTCATCAAGCCGAAGCGCTCGCGGCACGGGCAGGACGAGGAGGTCGAGTTCGACCCCGTCATGCTCGAAAAGGTCCGCGCCGCGGCCGATCGCTACGCCACCGCACAGAGCAGCTCGAACCGCTCACGCGTCAAGTTCCTCTCGACGGAGGGCTTTCGCGGATGAGTCGCTCCCACCGCCGCAGCGGCGTGGCCGGCTGGCCCTCGCCGACCATGGCCGACGCGTTCAACGAGCTGCGCGCCGATTACAACGCGGCCCGCTCGACCCGCTACACGCCGCGCATGCCAGGCGTTCCCTCGCTGGGCGCGAGTGCCGACTATCACTACCGCACCGAGTTCTCGCTCATGCGGATGATCGAGCTCGGCCGACATTTCGCGCGTAACGACATGGTGGTCGCGCCCGGTATCCGCCGGCTGACTTCCAGCGTGTTGCCCGACATCTTCACGCTCGACCCGCAAACCGGCTCGGACCAGCTCGACAGCGAGCTCTTTGAGCGCTGGGAGAATTGGACCGGCGACCGCGATCTCTGCCACGCCGAAGGGCGCTTCGAGTTTTGGGAGCTCGGCCGGCAATGTTTCCGGTCGTTCATCACCGACGGCGATTTCTTCACCATCTTGACCGACACCGGCGCGCTCCAGCTCGTCGAGGCGCACCGCTGCCGCACGCCCTACTCGGTGCGAAAGAAGAACGCGGTCCACGGCATCGTGTGCGACGAGCAACGCCGGCCGCTCGAATACTGGTTTACCCGTGAAGACATCGACCCCTCGCGCGGCGTGTCGTCGATCGACCAGATCAAGCGCTACGGCGCACGCGACGCCGAAGGGCGCCGCGCCGTGCTGCACATCTACCACCCCGACCGCCTGTCGCAGATGCGCGGCGTGTCGATCCTCATGCCGGCGGCCGACGCCGCGGGGATGCACGACGATCTCGAGTTCGCCAAGCTCGTGCAAGCGCAGACGGTGAGCTGCTGGTCGATCTTCCACGAACAAACGCACAACCCGTTCGGCGAAAGCGAAGGGGGCGAGGACGCGCAGCACGGCGAGCAGACGACCGAGACGCTCGCCGACGGCTCGACGCGCACGATCGAGACCATCGCCCCCGGCATGGAATATTGGGGCAAGCCCGGTGAGAAATTGCACGGGTTTTCTCCCAACACGCCGAACGCCGAGTTCTTCCCTCACGCGACGTTGATCCTGACGTTCATCGCCGTGAATCTCGACCTGCCGCTGCAGGTCCTCTTGCTCGATCCGACCAAGACGAATTTCAGCGGCTGGCGTGGCGCGATCGACCAGGCCCGCACGCGGTACCGCGAGCTGCAACGCTGGTGGATGACTGAGTGGCTGCGGCCAGTGTACGAGTTTTGTGCGACGCGCTGGATCGCCGAAGATCCCGCGCTCGCCCGCCTGGCCGCCACGGCCAAGCGGCCCCTCTTTCACTTGTGGAATCCGCCGGGCTGGTCCTACATCGAACCGGCCAAGGACGTCGTGACCGATCTCACGCGACGCCGCAACGGCCTGATCTCGCCGCGCCGCCAGATGAGCGAACGCGGTTTCGACTTCTATCGCATCACCGACGAGTCGATCGCCGACCACGTGTACGCCATTCGCAACGCGAAGGTCGCGGCGAAGGCCTTGAACGACGAGTTCGACGACGACCAGCCGGTGCACTGGCGGGAGGTTCTCTCGCTCCCCACGCCCGACGGCGTGACGCTCGCCGTCGGCGAGACGCCGGCCGAGGACGAGGCACCCGCCGGCGAGCCCAAGGAAAAAACCGATGCCGCGTAGCCAGACGCTCACCGTCGACATTGCCGCCCGCGTGCCGCACCTGTCCGAGTACTTCGGCCTGTGGCTGATGCACGAGGAACATTTTCGCGCGGCGGTCGCACGCATCACGTCGACCGATCTCGGCGCCCACGTGCGCGTGACGAGCGAGACCCGCGACGCGGACGCACGCGACGCGCAGGCCGCCGGCGACGGTCCGCTCTCGCAGCGGTACGCCACGCCCGCCGCCGGCGTCGCGCAGATCGACGTCGTCGGCCCGATGATGAAATTCGAAAGCAGCTTCGGCGGCGCCTCGACGGTCCGCGCTCGTCGGCAGCTCCGCGCGGCGGTCAACGACTCCGCGATCAACAAAATCCTCCTCCGCTTCGACACGCCCGGCGGCACGGTCGCCGGGACGCAAGAGTTCGCGGCGGACATTGTCGCGGCCCGCGCGATCAAGCCGGTGATCGGCTACGCGGAGGACCTGTGCGCGAGCGCTGGGTTCTGGGGCCTGTCGCAATGCGACCAGGCCTACGCGAATCAAATGGCGCTGATCGGTTCGATCGGAACCTATTCGGCGGTCGCGGACTATTCGAAGTGGGCCGAGCAAAAAGGGGTCAAGGTCCACGTCCTGAGCACCGGCAAATACAAGGGCGCCGGCGTCGCCGGGACGGAGATCACCGAAGAGCAGCTCGCCGAGTGGCAGCGCATCGTGAACGAAATCAACGCGCATTTTCTCGCGGCCGTTTCCGCCGGCCGCAAGCTCTCGGCCGAGCGCGTGGCCGAGCTCGCCGACGGCCGCGTCCATTTGGCCGGGCCGGCGCAAGCGCTGGGGCTGATCGACGGCGTGCGCTCGTTCGACGAGCTGCTCGCCGAGCTGGCGGATGAACAACCAACCACGAAGACGAAAGGGGCGCGAGCCATGTCGACCGAAACGAACACTCCGACCGAACCGAAGGCCGCGACCGTGGCCGAGATCAAGACGGCCTGCGCAGGGGCGCCGGCCGACTTCGTGCTCGAGCAGGTCGAGAAGGGGGCCACGCTCGCGCAGGCCATGCAGGCGTTCATCGCCCGCCAGTCGGCCGATCTCGAAGCGCGCAACAAGGAGCTCGCCGAAGCGAAGACCACCGCCAAGACGCAGGCCAGCAAGCCCGGCGTGCCGGCCTTGAACACCGAGGCCTCGAGCGGCGGCGAGACCGGCGGCGACGCCGAAGCGGAATGGCACGAGGCGGTCGCGGCCAAGCT
>CAYLSI010000047.1:0-5011 GCA_964386545.1 uncultured Hyphomicrobium sp. | reverse complement strand
GCGAGACCGGCGGCGACGCCGAAGCGGAATGGCACGAGGCGGTCGCGGCCAAGCTGAAGACTCACAAGACGAAGGCCGCCGCGGTGGCCGCGGTCGTGCGTGAACGACCCGAGCTCCGCGAGGCCTACGTCCAAGCGCACAACGCACGCCACCGCACCGCGACCTCGCGGTAGAGGGCTCGCGACTCTGCGCGGGTGAAGTAACCGAGCGGCCCGCGCGACGGGCGACGAACCGACAAAACTTTCAACGACCAAACGAAATAGCAAAGGGGCAGCAAAATGTCACAGCAAGTTGAAACCCCGACGCGGACCTATCTCGCGTCGGCGGCCCTGGCCAAGTACCGCCTGATGAAGCTCGACGGCTCGGGCAACCTGGCCTATGCCGGCACGAGCGACACCAAGCTCGTCGGCGTGTTGCAGGTCGACGCGCTCGCCGTCGGCGACGCCTGCGCGGTGCGCAGTCTGTTGAGCGAATCGACCCACAAGGTCGTCGCCAGCGAAGCGATCACCGCGGGCGCCGCTTGCTACAACGGCGCCGACGGCAAGGTCGCCGCGAGCGGAAGCGTGTTGCGCGGCTTTCTGTTGGAAGCGGCCGGAGCCGACGGCGATATCGTCGAAATGGTTCCGTCGCCCTCCTATCTCGGCGAAGTGGTCCGCGCCTCGCTCGACCAGGAAGACTTGGTTCCCTACACGATCCCGCTCACGTCGCTCCGCGTGCACGACGCCCTGCAAACGAATCTGCCGGGCACCGCGGCGGCCGACGACATGGCGATCATCACCGGCACGCCCGGCACGAACGCCCCGACGTTGCAAGGCGTCGACTTCGGCGGCACGTCGACCGACGAAAAGGGCTCGTTCGAGTTCGTGCTCCCGGCGGAGTACGTGGCCGGCGAGACGATCACGTGCCGCTTGCTCGCCGCGATGCTCACCACGATTTCGGACGGCACGGCGACGGTCGACGTCGAGGCGTGGAAAGTGGCCGCGACTGGCCTGGTCGGTAGCGATCTGTGCGCCACCGCCGCGCAGTCGATCAACTCGCTCACGCCGGCGAACAAGGACTTCACCATCACCCCGACCGGTTTGGTCGCCGGTGACAAGTTGATGATCCGCCTGGCATTCGGCGGCAGCGACACGGGCAATCTCGGCGTGATGATCCCCGCGATCCTCAACGTGCAGATGCTGCTCGACGTCAAGGGCTAAGCGGCGGCCGGGAACGCCCGGCGGCGGTTTGCGACTTGGCGCCGGTCCGCTCCGGCGCTCTGTCGCGCAACGAAAACTTTTCAACGATCAAAACGATTAGCAGAAGGGGCAAACAATGCCGGCACCAAGTTCGAGTCTCGCGACGCTGCGGCCGGAGCTCGGCGGCAGCATGGAGGAATTCTCTCTGGCGATGGATCGCGAAGGGTTCATCGGGCACCGCATTCTCCCCGTGTTCGAGGCGGGCAAGAAATCGGGCACGTTCGGCAAGATTCCCGTCGAACAACTCCTGCAGAACCGCGAGACGCGCCGCGCACCCGGTGCCGGCTACTCGCGCGGGACGTGGAAGTTCGAGCCGACGAGCTTCGCCTGCGAAGAGCACGGTGCCGAAGAACCGGTCGACGATCTCGAGTCGGAGATGTACCGCGAGTACTTCATTGCGGAGCAGGTGAGCGCCGCTCGCGCGCTCGACGCCGTGATCCGCAACGCGGAGAAGCGGGCCGCCGCGCTGGTCTTCAATCCGACCACCTGGACGAGCCACACGACCGGCGTCACCAACGAGTGGGACGACGCGTCCAACGCGACGCCGATCGCCGACGTCGAAGCTGCGGTTCAGGCGTGCTGGGAGGCGAGCGGCCTGTGGCCGAACGCCCTCATCATCAACCGGCTCGTGTTCCGCAACCTGCGGAACGTCGACGAGATCATCGACCGCTTGAAGTACCAGGGCTTCCAAGACGTGCGCCCGAGCAAGATCACGGAGGCCGCGCTCGCGCAGGTCTTCGACCTGGAGGAGGTGATCGTCGCCGGCTCGGCGAAGAACAGCGCGAACGAAGGGCAGGTCGCCTCGATCGCGCCGATCTGGTCGAACGAGTACGCGATGATCGCGCGGGTCTGTCGGACCAACGACATCAAGGAGCCGGGCCTGGGTCGCACGATTCACTGGTCGGCCGACGGCTCGGAAGTGGGCGGCCACATGGAAACCTACCGCGACGAGACGGTGCGGAGCGACGTCGTGCGCTGCCGTCACGACGTGGACGAGATCATCCTGCACGTCCAGTCGAGTCACCTCCTCTCGAACATCACCACCTAAGCGGCGACGTCGCCGCGGACGATTCGCGACGCTGCGCGTGAGGGTCTTCGCCGGCCCTCACGCGCGACGGTCGCGGAATGGTGGGTACTGAGGAGGGGCTCGTTTGTCGATTCACGGTCGGATGTTCCGAGCTGGTGCCGTGCCGGCGCTGCTGTCGACCAGCGGCGACCCGGTGACGGTCCGCGTCGTTTCCACGGGGGAACGCTTTCGCGCGCGGGCGCTCGTCACGCCCGAGCGACTTGGCGAACTGAAAAACGACCGCGGCCGGCGGAAAATCTTCGAGCGCGAGGTTTCGATTGCCGCCAGCTTGTTTAGTTCGTTCGGCGGCACCGACGAACCGCGGCTCGATTGGAAGGTCGACGTCGACGGCAAGCTGTACGACGTGACCGACACGCAGGGCCAAGGGGGCGGGCTCGTGCGGCTCATGTGCTCGCGCACCGAATCGCTCGAGGTCTCGCGGCCGGCGCTCCGCGAAGCCGCCACGCGGGGAAGGGGCTAACCAATCATGTCGCTCGCCGCACAAGGCGCGATCACGCTCGCCGAGCAGGACCTGGCGAACACGCTGGCCGATTGCCACGCGTTCCAGGAATGGCTCGGCGTGGCGTCGGCGGAAGACGCCTTGGCGCGTGTCTACTTCGACGGCCTGCCCCCGCCGGGCGAAGGTCGTGAAAGCTACTCGGCCGACGAGCTCGCGGAGCTGCGGCCCTACGCGGTGATCTGGACCGACGAGGATGCCGGCTTTCGCCGATCGCTCGACTCGAGCGGCGTCGCGTTCGGCTTCAGCGACTCGGGGCGGCTGCACGTCGAGCTCGTGCAGGAGGTCGCCGTCGCGGACCAGGCCGATCTTTCGACCGCCGATCGCCGTTTCAAAATCGCGCTCGGCTCGATCCTCGACGGCCTGGCCGAGCTGGCCGGGCAACCGGGCTACCTCACGGCAACGCACTTCCAAACGAAAGGGCCGCTGCGACCGCACCCCGACAGCGAAGACGGCGAAGGCCCGTGGCAATGGGCGAAGATCGTCGTCGACTGGGGGTTCGGCCGATGATCGGATTCATCGAGATTCGCACGAGCGGCCTGGCCGCCGGCCGGAAGCGCGAGCACAACGCCGCGCTGAAATACGCCTGGGAACAGACCGGCATCTACTGGCACGAGAATTTTCGCGAGAAGCATTTCACCACGGCCGGCGCCACCGAATACGGCTACACGCCGCGGCAAGGCGAACGCGGTCGCGCGGGCTCGAAGGGGTTCGCCCGTTCCTACACCGGCCGCAAGCTCAAGAAATACGGCCACACCCGACCGCTCGAGCTCACGGGCGAATCGCGCACGCTGTCGCGCACGCGACGCGTCTACGCCACGCGGAACGGCGCCCGCGTCACGATGCGCGTGCCGGGGCTCAATCGCCGCAGCAAGGGCACCGACATCCGGATGCCCGAGGAAATGAAAACCATTTCGCCGGCCGAATCGCGCGTGCTGTCCGGAGTGCTCGAAGGGCACACCCTGACGCACCTGTCGAACCCCGGCATCACGCAATTCGAGCGCATCACGTAACGCAGGGGGCAGCAGATCATGGCAGTTACTCGCCGGCATACGATCTCCGCGGTGAAGATCGGCGCGACCGTCCTGTCGGGCATTACGCGCGAAAACCTCTCGACCAACTCGGAGATTCGCGGGGAGCCGACGAGCGGCGAGGTCTATACCCGCTACCTCTCGCTCACCAAACAGAACCCCGGCGGCATGTTCGGCACGCAGCACATCGCGAGCGCGCTGGCCTTGCTGGGTTCCGTGGGACTCGACATCGACGATTTGACCGGCGGCGTGATTCTCTACGCCGCGGCCCACGAG
The DNA here is from genome assembly GCA_964386545.1 of uncultured Hyphomicrobium sp. GTDB lineage: Bacteria > Pseudomonadota > Alphaproteobacteria > Rhizobiales > Hyphomicrobiaceae > Hyphomicrobium_C. The sequence continues at coordinate 883 of CAYLSI010000047.1, read as the reverse complement.
CGCGGCAGCACGCGGAAGACGAGCACGAACCACCGCAGCTATACGATCAACGACGGGCTCATCGTGCCGACGCGGCTCACGTGTGACTACCAGGGGGACGCGGAGCTGGAGGTGGCGATCGTCACCACGTACGACGGCACGAACAACCCGGTCGTCGTGGCCGATTCGGTGGCGCTGCCGACCGTCACCGACAACGAGCGCTACACGATGGGGCCGATCACCGTCGGCGGCGTGTCGTTGCCGCAGCTCACGCGGGTCGAGATCGACTTCGGTCTCAAGGTCGAAGCGATTGGAGCCGGCGGCGGCGAAGCGCCCGAAGATATTTGGCCCACGTTTAGTTCGATCTCCGTCGGCCAGCCGTCGCTCATCTTGCGCGGCATCGACGTCGAATGGTTCAAGGCCGCGAATATTCCGCTGACCGGCCTGGCGGCCACGCACGCCAACACGTCGGTCTACTTCCGCAAGCGGGCACGGCACTCGACGTTCGTCGCCGACGCGACCAGCGAGCACATCCTCTTCACCGCCGATGGGATGGCCGTGCTGGACGATTTGTTCTCGGCCGATCGCGCCGCGCCCGGCGAAACGGGCGTGATGATCCCGCTCGACTTCGACGGCACGAACGCGCCCCTCGTGATCGATACGACCGCCGCCATTCCCTAAGCCGCCGCCGGGCGGCCCCGGCTTCGCGACTTTGCGGACAAGGCTGGAACGACACAACCGCGCGACCACCAACCAGACGAGAGAACGATGGGGCTACTCTACTTTGTGCCTGGCGAGACGCGGATGATCACGCGGGAACGCGTGGCGGCGCTCGGGCTCGGGCACGCGTTCGACGGGCACTTCACCGCGAACGACGCCTTCGACGGTCCGTCGGGCGTGCCGG
>CAYLSI010000046.1:0-22498 GCA_964386545.1 uncultured Hyphomicrobium sp. | reverse complement strand
TGGCGCGCCCGAAAGGATTCGAACCTCTGACCCCCAGATTCGTAGTCTGGTGCTCTATCCAGCTGAGCTACGGGCGCATTTTGCCGATGTGTGGGCCGGTGAACCGGCCAAATGCCGTCGGACGGCAGGGCCGTCCGCGGCATGGCAAGGCGGCAACTACTAATCGGTGTGTGCCGCAAGCGCAAGTGTCTTTGACGCGGCTCGTTGACCCGCCGCGCAGCCTGCGCTCGAACGCGGATTTCCAGGGCGCCTTCAGACGTTAGACGCCGTGGTAGTCGCGATACCAGGCCACGAACGCCCGCACGCCGTCCCGCACCGACGTGGCCGGCCGGTAGGCGACGGCCCGTTCCAACGCCTCGACGCTGGCGAAGGTCTCCGGCACGTCGCCGGCCTGCAGCGGCAGCAGCTCGCGGATCGCCGTCTTGCCCGTCGCCTCCTCGATGGCCTCGATGTAGGTCGCAAGGCTCACGGGGCGGCTGTTGCCGATGTTGAAGATGCGGAAGGGGGCTTTGCTCGTGGCGGGATCCGGATGGGTGCCATCCCAGTCGGGGTTCGGCGCGGCCACCTGGTCCGTCGCGCGGATCACGCCCTCGACGATGTCGGCGACGTAGGTGAAGTCGCGCGCGTGGTTGCCGTTGTTGAAGACCTTGATGGGCTCGCCCGCCAGGATCGCCTTCGTGAAGAGGTAGATCGCCATGTCGGGGCGGCCCCAGGGTCCATAGACCGTGAAGAACCGCAGCCCCGTCGTCGGCAGGTTGAAGAGGTGGCTGTAGCTATGCGCCATCAGCTCGTTCGAGCGCTTGGTGGCGGCGTAGAACTGCAGCGGGTGATTGGCGCCCGTGTGCTCCGAGAACGGCATCGCGGTATCGGCGCCGTAGACCGATGACGTGCTGGCATAGGTCAGATGCGCGGTGGCGTGCGCGCGGCAGGCTTCGAGCAGGTTCGTGAAGCCGACGATGTTGCTTTCGACATAGGCGTGCGGATTGACGAGGCTGTAGCGCACTCCCGCCTGGGCCGCGAGATTGATGACGCGGTCGGGCACGTGTGCGGCCAAGCAGGCGTCGACGGCGGCGCGGTCGGCCAGGTTGGCCCGGATGAAATGGTAGCGGCCCGCGCCCGGGGCCTGAGCGGTCTGTTCCAGCAGGGCGAGGCGGGCCTCCTTCAGCGCCGGATCGTAGTAGTCGTTGACGACGTCGAGCCCGATGACCTCGTCGCCGCGTGCGATGAGCGCCTTGGCGACATGAAACCCGATAAAGCCCGCGTTTCCCGTCACCAGATATTTCATCGACGTCCCAGGCCCCGCGGTGGCTGCTCGTGCCGCCACTAATCACGTGATCCTGGCCTTCGCAAGCGCGGCGCCGCCCGCGCGATGCGGTCTCGGCGCCTCTCCCGCCGGCCGTCAGCGCGCCGTCAGAAACATCTTGCTATTGCCGATCATTCCCTAATCAATGGGAATAAGTCCCTGGGGAGGGCGTCATGCGTGGGAAGGCGAGGAAAGGCCGGTCAACGGCCTCGGTCGGAATCCTGACTTGGTGGATCGTGGCCGGTCTTGCGGCCGGTGTCACGGGCCCGCCGGCGGTGGCCGGTCCGGCCATCGGTCAGTTCGAGGTCAAGACCCTCGACGCCGAGCCGGGGGAGATCGAATTTCAAAGCCAGAATGCCTACAGCTTCGGCGTGCCGCGCCGCCGCGTCGTCCAGGACGGTGGCGGCGACCTGGAGGGTGACGACAACAGCCAGGCCCGGGCCCGGAATGCGCTGGAGCTCGAGTTCGGGCTGACGCACTTCCTCAAGGGCCGCATCGGGATCGAGTACGAGGCCGAGCGGCGTGAGGAGTTTACGACGCTCCGCCAAGCGGAGGGGTTCGACGCTCTCAAGCTCGACGAGTACGCGGCCGAGCTGATCGTGGTCGCTATTCCGCGGCATGGAGATGGTTTCGGGCTCGGCGCTGTCGTCGAATACGAGGTGCCGGCCGAAAAGGGTGGTTCGCAGACGCTCGTGGCCGGGCCGATCTTCGAGTGGGCCAGCGGGCCGTGGGAGCTGACGCTCATTCCCACGATTGTTCAGTTCATGGGCGGGCCGCGCAACGACGCCGGCCAGCGCGACGAGAAGATGGATTTCGCCTACGCGAACCGCCTCGTCTACCACTGGTCCGACAGCCTTGATCTGGCGCTGGAGGCCTATGGCACGGTGGAGCGCATCGGGGGACGCGGCGGGCGCAGCGAGGAAGCCGCATTGTTCGGCGACTTCGACCAGCACCGGCTCGGACCCGTTATTTATTGGAATTTCAAGCCGGATTGGGGATCGGGGGCGACGGACGCGGACGACGACGGCGAGGCCGGCGAAGTGAGCCTCGGCATCGGCGCGCTGTTCGGCCTCAACGCGGCGACGCCCGACACGACGCTGAAACTCAGCATGGAATACGTTTTCTGAAGTGCGTCCGCCCGTTCTGTGCGGGGCGCAAAAAAGCCGCCGCGGTGCCGCGACGGCTTTCGAAATCGGGCTTGGTGCCTTCGCGCCTTACTGCATGTAAGGGCTGTCGCCACCGCGCGGCGCGCTGGGCGAGGAGAAGAAGAAGCCGTTGTCGAACGGACCGCCGTTGGTCTGGTTCGTGATCGTGGGGTCCGTGAACTTGCGGGTGTCGATCCCCTGCACGTACTTGTAGGAGTAGCCGCCGCGCCGCGGTGCCGGACGCACGACGCCACGCAGGGGCTTCTCCTTGTAGCCCTTGCTTTGGGCGAAGGAGGGGGCGGACGCGGTCGGTATCGCCAAGACAGCGGCCACCGCAAGCAATTTGAAGACGCTAAGTTTTTTCATGGCGGCACGTTAACTCACGTTGGCCGGACTGTCGATGTGCCGGCGCGCTTTCCGGCCCCGGTGTGGCCTGGAAGCCGTGCCGGACCGGCGGGACTCCCAGAATCCCGGCAAGGCCGTTTCTACCTGGTTAACAGGTCAAATCGGGGTTCCGTTCCGGCCAAATCGCGCGGGCGGCCTTGACCCGGCCCATTTCGCTCCGATATTCAAGCAACCTCGATCGTGGTGATTTGGCCGGCCGGCTTGCAGCCACGTAAAACAACTCGCTAAATGGGCCGTCGCACACCCGAAATTTTCGGTTGAGCCGGTCTTTAAGGCCGGTGACTGGAGCCCGCGTCAGGCGGGTGGGGAGCGTACGACAGGCATGGCCACGTTTTCCGCGCCGCCACAGAATGAGAGCAGCACCGGGCCGACGGTGGGCGTGCGCTTGTCCGAGGTGCACAGCCCGTCGAGCGCCATCGTCGAATTTCCCGAGGACCAGCCGCTCAAGCTCGAGTCCGGCCAGCTCATCGCGCCGCTCTCCATCGCCTACCAGACCTACGGCACGCTGAACGCGGACAAGTCGAACGCGATCCTGATCTGTCATGCCCTGACGGGCGACCAGTACGTCGCCGACGTGCACCCCGTGACCCGGAAGCCGGGCTGGTGGGAGAAGCTGGTCGGGCCGGGCAAGCCGGTCGACACCGACCATTTCTTCGTCATCTGCTCGAACATCCTGGGCGGGTGCATGGGCTCGACGGGACCGGCCTCCCTCAACCCGAGGACCGGCAAACCCTACGGCCTCGATTTCCCGGTCATCACCATCGGCGACATGGTCGATGCGCAGGTGCGCCTCATCGACCATTTGGGCATCCGCGAGCTCTTCTCGGTGATCGGCGGCTCGATGGGCGGCATGCAGGTGCTCGAATGGGCCGCGCGCCACAAGCAGCGCGTCGCGACGGCGATCCCGATCGCGACCGCGCCGTGGCATACGGCGCAGAACATCGCGTTCCACGAGGTCGGCCGGCAGGCGGTGATGGCCGATCCCGACTGGTGCGGGGGCGCCTATGCGGAGCAGGGCGTCGTGCCGAAGAACGGCCTCGCGGTCGCGCGCATGGCCGCGCACATCACGTATCTGTCGGAGAAGGCGCTGCAAGGAAAGTTCGGCCGCAACCTGCAGGACCGCGCGACGCGCTCGTTCTCGTTCGACGCCGACTTCAAGATCGAGAGCTATTTGCGCCATCAGGGCTCGACGTTCGTCGACCGGTTCGACGCGAACAGCTACCTCTACATCACGCGCGCGATGGACTATTTCGACCTCGAGGGCGCGCACGGCGGCAAGCTCGCCAATGCGTTCGCGGGAACGCAGGCGCAGTTCTGCGTCGTTTCGTTCACCAGCGACTGGCTCTATCCGACGCGCGACAGCAAGGCGATCGTGAAGGCGCTCAACGCGGTGGCCGCGAACGTCAGCTTCGTCGAGATCGAGAGCGACAAGGGGCACGACGCGTTCCTGCTCGAAGAGCCCGAGTTCCATGCGACGGTGCGCGGGTTTCTGACGGCGGCCGCCGCCAAGCGCGGGCTTGCCCCCGAGGAGGCGTCGTGATGCAGAAAGCCATTCCGCTTGCGGGACACCATCGCGCGGATCATCTGCTCATTGCGGAAATGGTCGAGCCGCGCGCGCGCGTGCTGGACGTCGGCTGCGGCGACGGCGCGCTGCTTCAGCTTCTCGCCGAGACGAAGCATGTGGACGGGCGCGGCGTGGAGCTCTCGCGCGAGAAGGTCAACCTGTGCGTGAAGCGCGGGCTTTCCGTCATTCAGGGCGACGCGGACCGCGATCTGCCGGACTATCCGGACCAGGCGTTCGACTATGCGATCCTCTCGCTCACGATCCAGGCGACGCGGTATCCGAAGACGGTGCTGGAAAACCTCTTGCGCATCGGCCGCTATGCGATCGTCTCGTTTCCCAACTTCGGCCATTGGAGCATCCGCGCGCAGCTCCTGTTCTCGGGCCGCATGCCGATGACGCCCAACCTGCCGGAGCCGTGGTACACGACGGCGGACGCGCATCTCTGCACGATCAAGGATTTCGTCGATCTCGTCGCGAGCCTCGATGCGTCGGTCGAGGATGCTGTCGCCTTCAACAGCAAGGGGCAGCGCTTGCCGATCAAGCGGTCGTTGTCGCTGCAGAACCTCCTGGGCGAGAAGGCCGTGTTCAAGCTCAAGCGGCGGAGCTGACGCGCGGCTGCGCTCCCGCCCGCTCCTCGCCTCATCGGATCGTGATGAGCTCGCGCAGCGCCTTGGCGCGCATGGGCTTGCCGGAGACCGGTGCCATCGTTTCCTTGCGCGCCTCGATGATGAGCACGCCGCCGAGCCGCGGCGACACCTTCGTGCCCACACGCTCCCAGGCGGCGGCGGAGCGTACCAGCATCGCGCGGTCGAACGGCGGCAGGTGGAGCGCCGTCTCCCAGGTGACCGGCGTGAAGAGCTGCTCGGTCAGCAGGTCTTCGAGCTGCGACTTGCTGAAGGGCTGGCCATGACCGAACGGCGTGGTCTCCACATGCGCCCAGAGGCCGCGCCGGTTCGGAACGACGAACAGCACGCGGCCTTCCGGCTTCACGACACGCCACAGCTCGCGCAGCAGCGGCTTCACCTGCTCCGTCACTTCGAGGCAATGGACGAGGAGCAGGCGGTCGACGGAGTTGTCGCGCAGCGGCAGCGTGTCCTCCTCGACGAGCGTCGAGAGGATCGGCGTCGACGGCGGCCAGATCAGTGCGCCCTGCGTTGCCGGCATCAAGGCGGCCACGCGCGCCGCCTCGTTGCGGTAGGCGCCGAGGAACGGCGTGCCGAAGCCGAGCGCGGCCACGGTCTCGCCCGTCGCCGTTCCCCAATGCGCGCGAATGCGGAGCGCCAGCAGCCGGCGGGCGATCTGACCCAGCGGCGTCGTGTAGAAGTCCCTCAGCTTTGCGACATCGAGCTGCATTCGTGGCTTCTATTTCATGCTCTTTTTGCGCGGCCGGCATTGAAATGACGCGACAGCCCGGCTAGCCTTTTGCCTCATCCGTCGGCACCAGCGCGGGCGGGTGCCGATGCCAAGACATGATCCAGCCCGATATTCATCAATTCCCCTGTCTCAAGGACAATTATGGCGTTCTCGTCCACGATCGTGAAGGGGGCGTAACGATCTCGATCGATGCGCCGGATGCGGCCGCCGTCGCGGCGGCGCTCGATCAGCGCGGATGGACGCTCACCCACATTCTCGTGACGCACCACCATGCCGACCATACGGGCGGCATCGCTGCTCTCAAGAGCGGAACTCTCCAGAACCGGACTCTCCAGAATCGGGCGGAATGCAAGGTTTATGCCCCCCGCGCCGAGATGGCGCGCATTCCGACGGCCGATGTCGCGGTGGGCGAGCCGGACGTGCTCTCGATCGGCAGCCTCAACATCGCCGTGCTCGATACGCCGGGGCACACGATCGGCCACGTGACGTATTGGATCCGGGACGCGGGCGTGGCGTTCGTCGGCGATACGCTGTTCGCCATGGGGTGCGGGCGCGTTCTCGAAGGCACGCCGCAGATGATGTGGGACTCGCTGCAGAAGATCGCGGGCCTGCCGAAGTCCACGTCGCTCTACTGCGGGCATGAGTATACGGTGTCGAATGCGAAGTTCGGTCTCTCCATCGAGCCGGACAACGCGCGCCTCAAAGAGCGGCTGGCCGAAGCCGAGGCGGACGTCGCGAACGGGCGCGCGACCTTGCCGACGCGGCTCGACGACGAGTGCGCGACGAACGTGTTCCTGCGCGCCGGCGTCTCGGCCGTGCGCGAGCGCGTCGGGCTCGTGGGCGCGCCGGACTGGAAGGTCTTCGCCGAGCTTCGCGAGCGCAAAAACAAGTTCTAGGCGCGGCCCACGCGGGCGCGAGGATGCGGATCATGGACGCCGACGACATCATCGCAGCGCTCGCGCTCGTGCCGCATCCCGAGGGCGGCTATTTCAGGGAGACGTTTCGCGACAGCGAACCCACGGGGCAGCGCGGCTATTCAACGGCGATCTACTTCCTCTTGAAGGCGGGGCAGATCTCGCGCTGGCATCGGGTCGATGCGGTGGAGATCTGGCACTGGCACGCGGGAGCGCCGCTCGCGCTCTCGGTCGCGCCGCCGGACGGCGACGTCACGCTGCAGCGCTTGGGGCCTGACGTGCTCGGCGGCGATCGCCCGCAGGGGATCGTTCCGAGGGGGCATTGGCAGCAGGCCCAATCGCTGGGCGATTGGACGCTGGTCGGCTGCACCGTCGCGCCGGCTTTCGCGTTCGCCGGCTTCGAGATGGCGGCGGACGGTTTCCACCCGTCAGGGCGGGCCCGCTGAGGGCCGACGGCCGGCCCGTGTGCGGCGCAAAGTTTTCCACCATTCATTGCCTCAAGACAGGTGGGCTAAGCCTCTGTTTTCCGCGGGCGACCTACGATTCCTGGGGACCGGGTCCGGCGTACGCTTGCCGCTGAAACACGACTCGTAAAGATTGCGAATCAATTGGAAAAAGTTATGCGCGCAGCGGGGGTTGCTAAACATGAGGGTGGAGTCCACCGGGGCTGTTCTCAGTACGGTATTTGTCGACTACGACAACATCTACCTGTCGCTGAAACGGAAAAATGAAGAAGCCGCCAAGCGGTTCGCCAAGGATGCGGCGCTCTGGCTGCGCGAGATCGAGAGCGGCCGGCTGATCACGCCGACGGCGGGGGCGAGCTTCACGCAGCCGCGCCGCATCGTCATGAGCCGCTGCTACGGCAACCCCGTGCCGCGCCGCAACGCCACTGACAATTCGACCGACATGAACTCGTTCCCGTTCGTGCGCCACCACTTCCTACGCGCCGGGTTCGAGGTCATCGACTGCCCGCCGCTCACCGCGCAGCTCAAGAACTCCGCCGACATCCGCATGGTGATGGACGTGCGGGACATGCTCACGCACGAAACGCGTTTCGAGGAATTCATTCTGCTCTCGGGCGATGCGGACTTCACCCCGGTTCTGCACCGCCTGCGCGCGCATGCGCGGCGCACGGTCGTGTTCGCCAACGATCATACGGCGCAGCCCTACACGGCGATCAGCGACGGCGAGATCCGCGAGGCCGATCTGATCACGCTGTTGCTCGAAGGGCGGCTCGACGGTGAAGCGCGCGACGGCGGCGAGCTGCGTGCGGCGACGTCGGCCGAGCTCGAAACGATCCGCAAGGCCATCGTGGCCGAGGTGGTCGGCGCCGTGCGCTCGGCGCAGCAGCCGGTGCCGCTCGAGGCGCTGGCCGACCGGGCCGTGCGCGCGCTCGGCCACGACAAGACCGTGGGCTCGGGCTGGGGCGGAGCGGGCAGCTTCCGCGATCTGCTCGCCAAGGGCCTGCCGCAGGACGTGAAGCTCACGGGCGAGCCGCCGTATTTCGCCTACGAGGCGAACCGGCAAGTGACGCGCGAGATCGACCTGCGCGCGCCGCAGTTGACGGCGCGTGAGGCGCCGCGCGCGGAGGCCCCGGTTGCGGCCTCGCCGCCGCGCCCCGAGCCGAAGCTCGATTTCGGCGCCGATCATCGTGGCGACCCTCGCGCCGATCAGGGCTTCGCCCTGCCGCGAGCCGAGCGCGAGACGCGCCTGCCGGAGCGAGCCGAGCCGGCGCGCTACGAAGAGCCGCGTTATGCCCTGCCGCGGGAAGCGCGCAGCGAGCTTGGCGAGCCGGGCCGCGACGCGCGCGCTCCGCTCGATCGCCGCAGCGAGCTGCCGGCGCCGCGCGCCGAGCGTCCTTTGCCGCCGCAGCGGATCGAGACGCCGGCTCCGTCCTACGGACAGTCGGGCTACTTCACGCCGCCGCCGGAGCGCGCACCGATCGCGACGCCGCCGTCGCAGCGTCAGGCTCCCGAGGCGCCGTTGCCGGCTGCCGCTGCTCCGCCGGGCTATGCCGCCCGGCCGGCCGCGCCGCAGGCTTCGCATCCGGCCCCGCCGCCGCAGGCTCCGCGCGCCGCCGACCAGGCCTCGCAGATCCAGCAGTCCATCGCGCGCATTCACGAGGCCTGCCAGGCGCCGCCGCTGTCGCCGCCGGAGTACCGCGTGCTGTTCGAGGTGATGGCCGAGGAGATCGCGGCCAACAATCTGTCCGGCCAGCAAACGCTCGTGAATATCGCGCAGCGGGCCCGCGAGATGGGTCTCGACGTGCGCCGCGACGACGTGCGCTTCGTGCTCGAAGTCGTGAGCGAGACGGATCCGTGGTTCGAGCAGGGCGCGTCGGCCAATCTGTTCGCGAGCCGCTTCCGCAACTTCGTCGTGGCACGGTGCCGCTCGCAGGGTCTCAACCTTTCGGCGGACGAGATCGATCTCATCGACGCGTGGTTCGGCGGCGCGCCGGCCTCGCAGCGCACCGCGCAGACGGCACCTGCTCCGCAGCAGCCGGCTCGGGCTCCGGCGCCGCCGCAGGGCTATGCCGCCGCTCCCCAGGCTCAGCCGCCGGCGGGCGATCGTTGGGCGGCTGCGCCGACCGGTGCTCCGCCGCAGGCCGGGTTCGCGTCCGATCCGGACGAAGAGTTCCCGCGCATCGTGCGCTCGCGCCTGCGCGGGTAAGGTTTCGACAAGACACAAGGGAAAGGCCGGCCGCCTTGCAGGGTTGCCGGTCTTTTCTTTTTTCGTGGCTGGTGCTCGCAAAAAAGAAAGGCCGTGGAGATCGTCTCTCCGCGGCCTTTTGATTTTCGCGTCGCTCGCCGATCAGAGGGCGATGTAGTGGCCGCCGTTGACGTCGAGGCAGGCGCCCGTGATGAAGCCCGCATCGTCGGCCGCGAGGAAGGTCACGGCGCGCGCGATTTCCTCGGCGGTGCCGAGACGGCCGACGGGGATCTGCGGCAGGATCTTGCTTTCGAGAACTTCCTTCGGCACGGCGGCGACCATCTCGGTGTTGATGTAGCCGGGAGCGATGGTGTTGACCGTGATGCCCTTGCTCGCGCCTTCGAAGGCGAGCGCCTTCGTGAAGCCGTGAGCGCCGGCCTTGGCAGCCGAGTAGTTCGACTGGCCCATCTGACCCTTGCGGCCGTTGATGGACGAGATGTTGATGATGCGGCCGAAGCTGCGGGCGCGCATGGAGTCGATGACGAGGCGGCTCATGTTGAAGATCGAGTCGAGGTCGACGTTGATGACCTCGCGCCACTGCTCGGGCGTCATCTTGTGCAGCATCGCGTCGCGCGTGATGCCGGCGTTGTTGACGAGCACGTCGATCGGGCCGAGCGCCTTGGTGATCTCGGCGACGCCCTTGGCGCAGGACTCGTAGTCACCGACGTTCCACTTGTAGACCGGGATGCCGGTCTCGACCTGGAACTGCTGGGCGGCGGCGTCGTTGCCGGCATAGTTGGCCGCAACGCGGTAGCCCTTGTTCTTGAGTGCGATCGAAATAGCGTGGCCGATGCCACGCGTACCTCCGGTTACGACAGCGACGCGCGTCATGAGTGAAACTCCCTAGAGCAGCTTTCTGGATTGTTTATGGACGGAGTGGATAGGCATCCGCTCCCGGAGCGGACAGTCAGCAAATTGATGCAGGGTTTTCGGGTGGGGCGAAGCTCCCCCGCGGGGGTTGGAAAAAACCCCTCCCGGCGGGTTGCCGGAAGGGGCTCGCTCCGTGTCAGTCGCGCGCCACGCACATCGCGACGCCCATGCCGCCGCCGATGCACAGCGTGACCAGGCCTTTCTTCGCGTTGCGACGCTTCATTTCGTGAAGCAGCGTCGTCAGCACGCGCGCGCCGGATGCACCGATCGGATGGCCGATGGCGATGGCGCCGCCGTTGACGTTGACCTTGTCGGCGTCGAGGCCGAGGCCCTTGTTCACGCAGAGCGCCTGCGCGGCGAAGGCTTCGTTGGCTTCGACGAGGTCGAGGTCCTCGACGGTCCAGCCGGCCTTTTCGAGCGCCTTCTTCGACGCCGGGATCGGGCCCGTGCCCATGATGGAGGGATCGACGCCGGCGGTTGCCCACGACACGATCCGGGCGAGCGGCTCGATGCCGCGCTTCTTGGCTTCCTCGGCCGTCATGAGCACGACGGCGGCGGCGCCGTCGTTGATGCCCGACGCGTTGGCCGCCGTGACGGAGCCTTCCTTCGGATCGAAGGCAGGGCGCAGCTTGGCGATGCTGTCGACCGTCACGCCTTCTTTAATGTACTCGTCCTGGTCGATGACGATGTCGCCCTTCTTCGTCTTGATGACGACGGGGGCGATCTCATCCTTGAACTTGCCGGCCTTGCGGGCGGCTTCGGCCTTGTTCTGCGAGGCGGTCGCGAACTGATCCTGGTCGGCGCGCGGGATCTGCCACTGGCGCGCGACGTTCTCGGCCGTCGTGCCCATGTGGTAGTTGTTGAACGCGTCCCAGAGGCCGTCCTTCACCATGGTGTCGACGAACTTGACGTCGCCCATCTTGGTGCCGTCCCGCATGTGGGAGGCGTGCATGGAGCGGCTCATGCTCTCCTGGCCGCCGGCCACGACGATGGTGGCGTCGCCGGTCTGGATCTGCTGCATGCCGAGTGCGACGGCGCGCAGGCCCGAGCCGCAAATCTGATTGATGCTCCACGCCGGGGCATCGACGGAGATGCCGGCGGCGATGGATGCCTGGCGCGCGGGGCCCTGGCCCTGGCCCGCCGTCAGAACCTGACCCAAAATCACTTCCGAGACGTCGCCGGGTTGGACCCCTGCGCGCTCAAGTGCGGCTGTGATGGCAACCTTGCCAAGCTCATGTGCCGGAAGGCCCGCGAGCGAGCCGTTAAAGGACCCCACCGGTGTCCTGGCCGCGCTGGCGATTACGATGGACGTATTCTCCGCACTCATTCGTGCTTCCTCCTGGGGGGATTCGGTCGTTTCTTAGACCCTTATGCCGACCTGTCCTCGAGATGCATCAATGCAACTTGACGGCCGTTTCGGCACGATAGCAGCAGCAGAACACGGCGTGCAATTGAGTCTTTTGGTCCCAGAATGCTGGCCTGGCATGCACTTAAGTCTGGCAGCTGCTCATCGGCCTGTGCTACGATGACGCACTGCAATGAGGTGCTGCTCTGATGACCCAAGCGATGCTCAATAAAACCGACCCAGGCCCCGAGAAAAAAGAGGCCGTCGTCATCAAGAAGTACGCCAACCGGCGGCTCTACAACACCGAAACGAGCACGTACGTCACGCTCGACGATCTCGCCCAGATGGTGCGCAACGACAAGGATTTCGTCGTTTACGATGCGAAATCGGGCGACGACCTCACGCACGCGGTGCTGACGCAGATCATCGTCGAGCAGGAGAGCCGCGAGGGCGGGCAGACGCTGCTGCCCATTCCTTTCCTGCGCCAGCTCATCCGCTTCTACGACGACAATATCGGCTCGATGGTGCCGAGCTATCTCCAGTTCAGCCTCGAAAATCTCGTCAAGGAGCAGGAAAAATTCCGCTCCATGTTTGCCAGCGCATTCGCCAATCCGGCGGCGGCGTTCGAGGCCTACCAGGACCAGGCCCGCAAGAACATGGCGATGTTCGAGCAGGCGATGTCGATGTGGACCTCCTTCGGCGCTGCAAAGATGCAGGGCAAGAAGGACGAGGCGGGTTCGGATCTGCAGGCCGCCGGCGGCAAGGATGCGCCCAAGGTCGAGATCGACGAGCTCAAGGCGCAGCTCGACGCCATGCAGCAGCGGATCGAGCAGCTCGCCCGCACGCGCGACTGAGATCCGGATCGTCGCGCCGGGTGTGTCGTCAGCCGCTGCCGGCTGGTGCGAGGTGCGGCAGCTCTTCGACCGGCTTCGGCTCTCCATAGAAGTAGCCTTGCAGGTAATCGACGCCCGTGTCGCGTAAGAACGCGGCGGCGGCGGCGTTCGTGACCCATTCCGCGACGGTCACCAGGCCAAGCGCACGCGCCATTTCGATCATCGTGCCCGCAATGATCCGGCTCGGCTCGTCGTCGGGAAGCTCGCTGATGAACGTGCCGTCGATTTTGAGCACGTCCACGTGCAGCGACTTCAAGTGCCGGAACGAGGTGTAGCCCGCGCCGAAATCGTCGATGGCGACGCGGCAGCCGAGCGCGCGGACCTCGTCCACGAACGCTCCGACCTTGGCGAAGTCGCGGATCATCGCGGTTTCCGTGATCTCGATCGTGAGGCGGGACGTGAGGCCCGGCGCATCGGCCGAAAGCGCCCGCAAATGCTGGATCCAGCCCGCGTCGTGCGCGGTGATGCTGGAGACGTTGAGCGAAAGCCTGAGCGCGGGATTGGCGGCGAGCAGCGCGAGGCCCATTTCCAGGACGCGGCTGTCGATGCGCTCGATCTCGCCGCGGCGTTCGGCGATCTCGATCAGCTCCGTCGCCGAGCCGATCGACCGGTTGTCGCAGCGCAAGCGCAGGAGCCCCTCGTAACTGGCCGTCGCGAGGGTCTTGGCGTCGACGATGGGCTGCAGCACCAGCAGGAGACGGCCTTCGTCGAGCGCGGTTTCTACCGCGCTCGACTCCGGGTCTTTGCTTGCCTCGCGGCTGTTCGACATGGGAGCGGCCCGCGCCGACGGCGGGTCAGGGCGCTTACTGATCGATCGAGCCGAAGCCGATGTCGCGGCGCGCGACGCGGATGCCGATCGTGAAGCCGGCGATCACGTCGATCACCAGGGCGACGAGGATGAGGAAGAAGACCGAGGTCGCCGCACCCGGATAGACGATGAACTCGATCAGGGCGGCGATGAAGACCAGCATCGAGAGGCCGTGGTCGACCAGCGAGGAGGTCGACGTGTAGGTCGCCTTCAGGATTTCGGCGAACAGCACGAACAGCGTGATCGTGAGAATGAGGTCGCCCCACGTGAACGACCACGTGGCGCCGCTGATCATGGGAATGCCGAAGATCTCCGTCGCCAACAGCGCGCGCGCCGCATCGGAGGGATTGCCGCCCTCGGGAGGCGAGCCGGAGAACAGCACGAGGACGTTGTAGAGAACGAAGATGAAGAACGTAAGCGGAATGGCTCTCAGCGACATGGCTCTCTCCTGATGGGGCCGACGGGCTGCCTTGGTAGCGCATCCTTCCGGAGAATGCGACGGACAGCAAGGCTCGCCACTATCCTATGGATGTGTCGCCTCGCCGGAGGCTGACCAAAAAAAATCCGCGACGCCAGCCCTGCTCGCGTCGCGGATTTCGTAATTCGTCCGGCACTTGGCCGACGCTCAGGCGTCGCCCTTGTTATGCGTCGCCCTTGGGAGCGAGGATCTGGCGGCCGTTGTACTTGCCGGTCTTGAGGTCGATGTGGTGCGGGCGGCGGCGCTCGCCGCTGTCCTTGTCCTCGACGTAGGCGGGAGCCGTCAGCGCGTCATGCGACTGGCGCTGGCCCTTCTTCATGGGCGAGGTCTTTTTCCTAGGTACAGCCATCGGTTAGCTCCAATAATCGGGCGCCTTGACCGGGCGCGCACGTCGTGTGGAATGGGTGATCGGGCTTGGACAACAGCAAAATGCGACGCCAACCGGTCGGATCGGGCGCCGCAGGCTCAAACCCAAAGTTGGCGGCCTTATAGCGGCAATCCCCTAGCGGCGCTAGGGGGCATTTCTCATCCGCTGCCGGTCCGAGGGGGCCTGCCCGTCACTGCGGACCCATTCTGAGCACCGGCGCCCAGTCGTCGATGGTCTCCTGCCGGGGCGCCTTGCGCGGCGCCGGCTTGCGGGCCGGCTGGTTGCGGGGTGCGGCTCCCGTCTTCGACGGAGCAGCGCCGGTGGCGGCCGGAGCCACCGCCGGGGACGAGGCGGTCGTGCTGGCGCTCACGACGCAGGAGGCGATGGCGCCGTAAGCCTTCACGCGCGACTGGACCACGCGGGCCTTGCGCGAGGTCAACGTGTTGGGGGAGCCCGCGTCGCGCACGACGGGGTTCGGCAGCACGGCGGCGAGCAGGGCCGCCTCGCGCTCGTTCAGGCGTGAAGCGGGCTTGTTGAAGTGGTGGCGGGCGGCGGCCTCGGCGCCGAAGACGCCCGGGCCCCATTCCGCCACGTTCAAATAGATCTCAAGAATGCGCCACTTGGGCCAGACGAGCTCCATCAGCAGCGTCAGGGGCACCTCGATGATCTTGCGGATGTAGCTCTTGGCGTTCCAGAGGAAGAGGTTCTTGGTGAGCTGCATCGAGATCGTGCTCGCCCCGCGCGGAATGCCGCCCGAGGCCCGCTCGATCGCATCGCGAATGGCGACGGTGTCGACGCCGCTGTGCTCGCAGAAGCGTCCGTCCTCCGAGACGATGACGGCGCGCACGAGGTTCGGCGAGATATTGTCCAGCGGCACCCAGGTGCGGGTCACGGAATTGCCGGTCAGAAGCTTGGTCAGCATCAGCATCGATCCCGGCGGATCGACGAAGCGGAACAGCAGGATCAGGACGACGACGAGCGCCAGGTAGCCGCCCGCGGCGTAGGCGGCATAGCGGCCCGCGATCCAGAGCCGGTCTTTCCAGGTGCCGGTTTTCCAGGTGGGGCGCGCGGGCTCCGGAACGGGCTCGTAGCTCGGCTCGATGACCCTCGTCTCGATCACTGGGGCGGTCGGGCGCGGAATGAGGATGCTGGGATCGAGGCGGCGGCCGAGCGTGATCATGTGCGGATCGCGCTCGATGGTCTGCGGGCGGAAGAGGTCCTGGGCCGCCTGCGTGAAGTCGTCGCCGGGCGACGCGGCGGGAGGCACGCTCGTCCTTTCGGAGGCGCTTGCGGGCTCGCGGGCGACGGGCGGGCTGGCGGCGCTCGCGTCCAGCGCTGGCGGCGTCCCCGGTGCCGGGTCGGCGGCCGGGGACGGTGCGGTGTCCGCGGTGGGTTGCGGCGGACGCGGCGGCAGCAGCTCGATCGGCGCGCGGAGCCTGGCCTCGACGGCCGGCAAGTCTGCGGCTTCCGTCGGCGGTGGCTGGGGCTCTGGCGAAAGCTCCGGATCGGGTGTTGGCTCGGGGGGCTCGGGCGCGCGGGCTGCGACATCGGCCTCGGCTACGCCGTCCCCGCTTTCGGTCTCCGGCGCGGGGGGATCGCTCTCCTCGGCCGGGGGATCGGCCAGGGCGTCGGCGATGGCCGAGCGCCAGCATGGGCCGCCCTCCGGGCTTTGCCGTGCGCCGTCGCTGCGTTCTTGGAGGTCGGCGATCTGGACGTTGCCCGTCTCACTTTCGTGAATCTGGGTGTCGTCCGGGAGAGCCGGCGGCGGCGCCTCGACGGGAGGCATGGCCTCCGCTACGGGCTCCGGCTCTACTGCGGGCTCCGGTTCCGGCGCGAGTTCAGATTCCGTCGCCGGGACGGGTTCGTAGGCCGAGGGTTCGGCGGTCGACGGTTCGGGATCGTTTGGGGTCGCCTCTGCAACGTGCAGGTCGGCGGGGGCGGGCTCGTCCTGCGCCGGGTTGCGCTCGGAGGCGTCCGCGCCGGCAGCCTCCACCTCCGCGAACTGGGCCTCTGTCGCCTGCATCTCCGCGGTCATCTGGGCGCTGGGGTCCGCTTCGATGCTGGGATCGGGGTTCGGCTCGATGATCGCGTCGGATTCGGGGGCGCGGTCGATCACCGGCGCCGTCCTGCCGTCGCCGTCTGCCGGGCGCCCTTCCGATCGCGGGACCTCGTGGTGAGGCGGCGTCTCGCCGTACGCGCTGAAGTCGTCACGGGTGTCCTTGTCCGCCACGAATGCTATATCCCGCGCCACGCGCCATTTCCCTCGGACAATCTAGGTACTTCGTCTATGACCTTCGCGCAAAGGCTCGATCGGATCGCAGGGCTAACGGATGCCCGGCTTCGCGCCCTCGTCGGCACTTTGATCGATCAATCCGAACCGGAAAATGGCGCTCCCCAGCGGCTTTTCGAAGCCATCGGCCATGCGACGCTCGCAGGTGGCAAAAGGTTCCGTCCGTTTCTTGTGATTGAAAGTGCGGCTCTTTTCGGGCTCAGCGCGGATGAGGCCGTGGATACGGCGGCCGCGCTCGAATGCGTGCACAGCTATTCGCTCGTCCATGACGACCTGCCGGCCATGGACAACGACCGCGTCCGGCGCGGGGTGCCGACGGTGTGGGCGAAATTCGACGAATGGACGGCCATCCTTACGGGAGACGCGCTGCTGACGCTCGCCTTCGAGATCCTGAGCGCGCCCGCGGCGCACCCCGATCCGGCGGTGCGGCTGGCCCTGATCCAGGGGTTGGCGCGGGCGTCCGGGGCAACCGGCATGGTGGGCGGCCAGGCGCTCGACCTCGCGGCCGAGCGGCTCGGCGGGGGTGAAGCGTTCACGGCCGCGGGGATCCGCCACATGCAGAGCCTCAAGACGGGGGCGCTGATCCGGTTCGCTTGTGTGGCGGGCGGGCTGCTCGGCGGAGCCAACCCCGAGGAGCGGGGCGCGCTCACGGAGTTCGGCCGTCATATCGGCTTTGCGTTCCAGATCGCCGACGACCTCTTGGATGCGGAGGGCGATGCCGAGACGGTGGGCAAGGCCGTCGCCAAGGATGCGGCGGCCGGCAAGGCGACGCTCGTGTCGCTGATGGGGCTCGAGGCGGCGCGGCAGGAGCTTCGCCGCGCCGAGACGGCGGCGATCGCGGCGCTCGCCCCGTTCGGCACGCGCGCGGAACCCCTGATCGAAGCGGCCCGGTTCGTGGCGAACCGCAGGTCGTGAGCCGTCAGCCGCGCGGGCGGAACTCGTTCGTGGAGCGCGCCTTGACGATGGTGCTGGCCGGCACGGAGCTCGTCAGTGTCGTGCCGGAGGCGATGATGCAGCGGTCGCCGATGGTCAGGTACGGCTCGATGCCGACGTGCATGCCGAAGCGGACGTAGCTGCCGATGGTGACGCGGCCGCAGGCCGTGCAGCGCGGGCCGAAGGCGTTGTGATCGCCGATCTTGCTGTGGTGCTCGACGACGTTGTGGCTGGCGAAGAAGTTGTTGTTTCCGATCTCGACGCTGTGGGCGATGAAGCCGTTCGCCATGATGGCGTTGCCGACGCCCATCCTGACGTCGGTGCGGATCGAGACGGACGGGTCGATGACGTTGGTCATGCGCACGCCGTCGGCCACGAGCGCTGTGAACAGCTCGGCGCGGTCGTCGATGTCGTCGGTGAAGAGGATGATGGCGCCGTCGAACTGGCCGTCGCGCCAGAGCCCGGGGATGGCCGTGCGGTCGCCCAGCACGGGAACGCCGTGGACGACCTGGCCGTGGGTCTTCGGGTTCGTGTCGATGATGCCGGCGGGCCGCTGGTGGGAGGTGCGCAGGATCGCCTCGACGGCGATGGCGCCGGCGCCGCTCGCGCCTCCGATCAGAAGCACGCGCTCGAAGTGCTGGCCGAGGCCGAGGTAGGCGCGCGGGGCCGCGGTGGGCGTGGACGGCGCGGCGGCCGGCGTGGGGATCGCGTCGATCGGATCGGTGGTCGGCGCCACAGGGGCTGGCGCGTCCGACACGCCCGACTGCGCGGCGAGCACGTCGGCTTCCGTCAGCGTCGCGCCGGGCTTGGCCTTGGCGAGGGCTTCGATGTCGATGCCGAGGCGGCGGGCGACGATGAAGGCCTTCTTCGTCCAGCGCTTCTCGGCTTCGCCTTTGGACGTGCCGTCCGCGGCGAGGAGGGCCGAGTGATCGGCCGCAAGGTCGGCCTTGATGACGGCGATCGGTGCGCCCACCTGCTGGCTCGCGCCGGGGGGCGCGATGGGCACGATGAAGCCGTCGGCTTCCGCTTCGACCTCGACCGTGCTCTTGGTGGTCTCGATCTCGCAGACGAACTGGCCCTTTTTCACGGGCGCGCCTTCGTCCACCATCCAGCGCACGAGCACGGCGCTGTCCTCGTTGGCGTTGACGCCCGGCATCCGCATCACGTGGATCATGCGTGTGCCCTCCATGAACGCGCGTGTTCCCCTCCCCCTTGCGAAGCGGGGGCAGGGGTGGGGAGACTCTCCAGGGAAATGCTGCGGGAGGAACCACGTTGCGAATTGCGCAACGTGCCCCACAAGGGAGACCTTTGCTTCATTCTGAAATGTGTCTGGATCCCGGCCCGCGCCGGGATGACGTTGGTTTTCGGTGCCGACATATCGCCCCACTCTCCGTCACACCGGCGAAGGCTGGTGTCCAGACACGCCAGCGGCAGAGTGTCGGACATTACGCGAGTTCCTCATAGACGGCCGCCTCGATGTCGTCGGCGCTGAGGAGCGCTGCGCTCTCGCCGTTCTTCGAGGTCGGAATGATGCCGGGTTTCGATGCGAGGCGGCGCACGGGGCGGTCCAGCTTGCCGAACAGAAGCTCGTGCAGGCGCGCGGCCACCTCGGCGCCCCAGTCGAAGCCGGCCAGGCCTTCCTCGACCACGAGCGCGCGGCGGGCGCGGGCGACCTCGCGGGCGATCGGCGCCATGTCGAGCGGGGAGAGGACCGCGGGCAGCACGACCGAGACGTTGATTTCCTCTTCCGCCAAGCGCTCGGCCACGTCGAGCAGCAACGGCGCCATGCCGCCGTAGCCGATCAGCACCGCGTCGGGCGTGCCGCTTTCGAAGTTGCGCACGATGCGCGTCGCGTCGGGCTCGGCCGAGGCCGCGTCCACGGTCAGGAGATCGCTGCCCGTGAAGAGCGCCATCGGATAGAGCGCCTTGTACTCGATGAAGAGCACGGGCTGCGTCTCGTGGGCGATGGTGTGGCCGAGCAGCTCGCCGGGGCCGTGCACGTGCGACGGCGAGACGACCTTGAGACCGGGGATGCCCAGGAAGTGCTTCTCGATGCTCTGGCTGTGCGTCGGGCCGTAGCCGCGCCGGCCGCCCATGGGCGTGCGGATCACCATCGGCACGGGCAGCGGCTGGCCGTACATGGTGCCGAACTTCACCGCGTGGTTCAGGATCTGGTCGAAGGTCAGCGTCAGGAAATCGCCGAACATGATCTCGACGACGGGCTTCAGGCCGCGCAGGGCCATGCCGCTCGCGAGGCCGGTGATCGCGCCTTCCGAGATGGGCGTAGTGTGGACGCGGTCCGGGAAGGCGGTCGAGAGCCCGGCCGAGACTTTGAACGCGCCGCCGTAGGGATCGAGGATGTCCTCGCCCGCGAAATGCACGCGCGTATCGGCCGCCAGGGCGGCGTGGAGGCCGCGGTTGAGGCTCTGCAGGTAGGTGGAAGATGCGGGTGGGGCTTGAGCTGTCATGCGAGCGCTTCGATGATGTCGCGGACCTGGGCTGCGATGGCCGTATCGACGGCTTCGCAGAAATCGGCGGGGAGCTTCGTCCGGGCGCAGGCGAGGGGCTCGCGCGTCCAGGCGTCGGCAATCTCGGTCTTGTCGCGGATGTCGTCGCCCTTGGAATGCGGTGCAAGGCGATAGGTGGTGCAATAGAGCATGCCGGGGCCTTCACCGGCCCGGATGCGCTCGATCAGGCCTTCGGCCGCCTCGTGGACCGCTTCGGCGTCGTTGCCGTCGACCTCCACGACCGGGATGCCGAAGGGTTTCGGGCGGTCCTGCAGGCGTCCCGCTTGCTCGAGGGCCTTGGGCGTGCTCTGCGCGTAGCCGTTGTCCTCCACGACCAGCAGATAAGGCAGCTTCCAGAGGGCGGCGATGTTGAAGCTCTCGTAGAAGGCGCCTTCGGCGAGTGCGCCGTCGCCCGCGAACTGAACGACGATGGCGCCGGATCTCGCCGTCTTCTCGGCCATCGCCATGCCGACGGAGACGGGGGCCATGCCGCCGAGGATGCCGTTCGAATAGAAATTGCGCTTGTGCAGGTGCTGGCTGCCGCCGACGCCGCGGCAGACGCCCTGCGGCAGTCCCATGATCTCGGCGATCAGGCCCTTCGCGTCGCCGCAGTAGGCGAGGTAGTGGCCGTGGCCGCGGTGATTTGAGCAGATGACGTCGCGGTCGAGATCGAGGGCGGCGATGACGCCCGCCGCGATGGCCTCCTGGCCGATGCCCGTGTGCACGGTGCCGCGCAGCTTTCCCTTACCGAAAAGATCGAGCAGGCTCGTCTCCACGGCGCGGATCAGCGCCATCGTTTCGTACATGGCGCGCAGCGAACCGCGCGTTTCGAGGGATTTCAGCATGTGAGCGCGCCCATCCGGCTGATGCAACTCAAGCGCGCGCCGCTGCGTTGGATGACGCTTCCGCGTGCGTCCGCGCGCTCACTCTTTCGTCCGGCGGCCCGGTCGGGCTTCCGGCACACAACGCGGCACTCTTCGTGTGCGTAGCCGCCCGAGCTTTCAGGGAGCTTGCGGCGGCATAGGCAACCCGAAAGTCGGGCCGGCGCCCGCGATCCGCCGTCAGGAAAAAAACTCAGCAGCTCGCTTTAAGCTCCCCGCGGCGACGAAGGATTTCCCGCGGCCCCAGAGGGTGGATTTGTTGGGGGTTCGGCTCCGATTTGCGCCGGCCGGTGCGGGCCGACGCTTGCCCCGGGAGGCGAATACGCGGTTTAACGGCGTGCTTCAGCATCGGCACGCGAAAGGCTCAGGATCATGGCAGCGCCCGCACTCACGCTTCACAAGGGGGATCTCCCGGCGGACCTCGCGTTCAAGGGCAGCGTGGCCATCGATACGGAGACGCTGGGGCTCAATCCGCTGCGCGACCGTCTCTGCCTCGTCCAGCTCTCGGGCGGCGACGGCAGCGCGCATCTCGTCCAGCTCGACCCGGCGACGTACGACGCGCCGCGTCTCAAGGCGCTGCTCGCCGACCCGGCCGTGCTCAAGATTTTCCATTTCGCGCGTTTCGACCTCGCCGTGATCCAGCAGTATCTCGGGGTCATGGTCACGCCGGTCTACTGCACCAAGATCGTCTCGAAGCTCGTGCGCACCTATACGGACCGGCACGGGCTCAAGGACATCACGGCGGAGCTGCTCGGCATCGAGCTTTCGAAGCAGCAGCAGAGCTCGGACTGGGGGCAGCCGACGCTCACCCAGCAGCAGCTCGCCTATGCGGCCTCCGACGTGCTGCATCTTCACGCGCTCAAGGCGAAGCTCGACGCCATGCTCGTGCGCGAGGGCCGGGAGGCGTTCGCGCAGGCCGCGTTCGACTTCCTGCCGCATCGCGCGCGGCTCGATCTCGCCGGCTATGGCGAGCAGGACATCTTCTCGCATTGAGCCGGATGGTGCGAAGGCAGGGCCGCAGGCTTGGAAATTCCTCAACAATTTCCTTTGGATTGCGGCTCATCCAGTCCCAATCTCACCCCAATTCCGGGGCATTGTCCGCAGGCTTTCCCACGTGCTTCGCTGGGCCATGCGGGAGGAGCCGCGTCTTGCAGAGCGCGTACGGAGGCGGCCCACCTCATTGCCTCCTGCGCATGCGGTGCGCCATTCTCTCCCACGGACTTAGGGTGTGAACTCATTATGGACGGCGCATTGATGGTCCAAACCAAGCCAAGGGCAAGGAAAAGCGCGCAGCGCGATGCCTGCGCATCGGGCCAGCGCTTTGACGCCGCCATTGGCTTGGTTTGGACCACCCCGCAGGGGCGCGGTCCTTTCGCGCCGCCGGGTCATGCTGGAGGCATGCTTCCAGCATGTCGCACAGGCTTGCAAACCACGAGGTTTGCGGCGCCTCCGCTCCTGCCGGCGCCACGAAAGTCCTCGCGTCAATGCACCGTCCATAATGAGTTCACACCCTAGGGCCTTTCTGCTTTTCGTTTGAATCGCTGAAAGACCCTCGGTCTTTGTTTTTGTCGTGCTTCTTATCGGAAAACCGGTTTCCACTTTTCCGGAAGCACTTTAGGGCTTGAAGGCCGGGCGATCGCCGTCGGCCGAAGGGCGACACTTCAGATGGTCATGGCTCTCGATCGAGAAACCGACGTCACGACGGGTCGCCG
>CAYLSI010000045.1:0-26046 GCA_964386545.1 uncultured Hyphomicrobium sp. | reverse complement strand
CGCCCGGTCAGTGGCTCATGGCCTTTGCGATTTCCTCGGTCATCTTCTTGGCGTCGCCGAGGACCATGACCGTGTTGTCGCGGTAGAAGACCGGGTTGTCGATGCCGGCATAGCCCGACGCCAGCGAGCGCTTGTTGAAGAACACCGTCGCCGCCTTCCACACCTGCAGCACCGGCATGCCGTAGATCGGCGACGTCTTGTCGTCCTCGGCCGCCGGGTTGACGACGTCGTTGGCGCCGATGACGTACACCGCGTCCGCCTGCGAGAACTCGCTATTGATGTCCTCGAGCTCGAACACCTCGTCGTACGGCACGTTCGCTTCCGCCAGCAGCACGTTCATGTGGCCCGGCATGCGGCCCGCCACCGGGTGGATCGCGTACTTCACCTCGACGCCGTTCTTCTTCAGCGCATCCGCCATCTCGCGCAGCGCGTGCTGCGCCTGCGCGACGGCCATGCCGTAGCCCGGCACGATGATGACCTTCGAGGCGTTCTTGAGCACGTACGCGGCATCCTCCGCCGAGCCGAGCTTGACCGGCTTCTGCTCGCCGCCCCCGCCGCCGGGACCGGCCGTCTCGCCGCCGAACCCGCCGGCGATCACCGACAGGAAGCTGCGGTTCATGCCCTTGCACATGATGTAGGAGAGGATCGCGCCCGACGAGCCCACCAGCGCGCCCGTGATGATGAGCGCGATGTTGCCGAGCGTGAAGCCGATGCCGGCCGCCGCCCAGCCCGAGTACGAGTTCAGCATCGACACGACGACCGGCATGTCCGCGCCGCCGATCGGAATGATGATGAGCACGCCGAACACCAGCGCGAGCGCCGTGATGATCCAGAACAGCGTGGGATCGCCGCCCGACATGCAGAACTTGTAGATGAGCACGGCCATCGCGACGAACAGGCCGAGGTTCACGAGATGGCGCATCGGCAGGATGATCGGCGCGCCCGACATGCGCCCCGAGAGCTTCGCGAACGCGATGACCGAGCCCGTGAACGTGATGGCGCCGATGGCGAGGCCGAGGCCCATCTCGATCAGGCTCGCCGCCCCGATCTGGCCCGGCTGGCCGATGCCGAACGCATCCGGCGCATAGAGCGCCGCCGCCGCGACGAACACGGCCGCGAGGCCCACGAGCGAGTGGAACGCCGCCACCAGCTCCGGCATCTGCGTCATCGGGATCTTCTTGGCGATCACGGCGCCGATGGCCGCGCCGAGGCCGAGGCCGCCGAGGATCAGCGCCCAGGTGACGAACTGCCCCGGATTGGAGACGGAGAGCGTCGTCAGCACGGCGATCGTCATGCCGATCATGCCGTAGAGGTTGCCCTTGCGGCTCGACTCGGGATGCGACAGCCCGCGCAGCGCGAGGATGAACAGCACGCCGGAGACGAGATAGAGAGAGGCAGCGATATTGGCGGTCATCTCGAGGGGTCCTCTCTACTTCCCGGCCTTGTCTTTTTTCTTGTACATGGCGAGCATGCGGCTCGTGACGAGGAACCCGCCGAAGATGTTGATCGAGGCCATCACGAGCGCCAGGAAGCCGAAGATCCGGGCCAGCGTCGTGCCTTCCGTGATCGACTCGACGCCCACCGCGAGCAGCGCGCCCACCACGATCACCGAGCTGATCGCGTTGGTGACGCTCATGAGCGGCGTATGCAGCGCGGGCGTGACGCTCCAGACCACGTAGTAGCCGACGAAGATCGCCATCACGAACACCATGAGGCGGTAGATCGAGGGATCGACGGGGCCGCCGATCCCCTCCGCCGCGGCCAGGGCCGCCGTGGGAAGCGCGAGCAGCGCGGCCGCAAGCGCTGCCGACTTGAGCAATCCGATGGTTCGCATGGTTGTCATCCTCAGGCGGCGGGTTGCGGAGCGAGGGTGGGATGCACGATCTTGCCGTCCCTGGCGATCAGCGTGCCCTTCACGATCTCGTCGTCCCAGTTGACCTGGAACGTCTTCTCTTTCTTGTCGAAGAACAGCTCCAGGAACGCATAGAGGTTCTTCGCATAGAGGCTCGACGCGTTGACCGGCACCGTGCCCGCGAGATTGAGCGGACCCACGATCGTCACGCCGCCGACGTCGACCGTCTGGCCCGCCACCGTGCCTTCGCAGTTGCCGCCGCGCTCGGCGGCGAGGTCGACGATGACGGACCCCGGCTTCATGCTCGCCACCATCGCGCGCGTGATGAGCTTCGGAGCGGGACGGCCCGGAATGAGCGCCGTCGTGATGACGATATCCTGCGCCTTGAGGTGGTTGGCGATCAGCTCGGCCTGCTTGGCCTGGTACTCGGGCGACATCGGCTTGGCGTAGCCCGCCGCCGTCTGCGCCTGCTTGAACTCCTCGTCCTCGACGGCCACGAACTTGGCGCCGAGCGAGGCCACCTGCTCCTTCGTGGCCGGGCGCACGTCCGTCGCCGACACGACCGCGCCGAGGCGGCGCGCCGTCGCGATCGCCTGCAGGCCGGCGACGCCCACGCCCATGATGAAGGCTTTCGCCGCGGGCACCGTGCCGGCCGCCGTCATCATCATCGGCAGCGCCTGGCCGAACAGCGACGCCGCATCGACCACCGCCTTGTAGCCGGCGAGGTTCGCCTGGCTCGACAGCACGTCCATCGACTGCGCGCGGCTGATGCGCGGCATGAACTCCATGGAGAAGAGATTGACGCCCGTGGCGGCCAGCGGCTCCAGGCCCGCCTTGTCATAGGGGTCCAGCAACGACGCGACCATCGCGCCGGCCTTGAGCTCCTTGATCTCGTCCGCAGAAGGGCGGCGCACCTTGAGCAGAATATCCGCGCCCGACAGTGCCGCCGCCGGCGAGGCGACGATCTCCGCCCCCGCAGCCTTCAGCGCCTCGTCCGAGAACCGCGACCGCTGACCCGCACCCGACGGCACCCGCACCTTCGCGCCCAGCGCCGTAAACTTCTTCACCGTCTCAGGGGAAACGGCGAAGCGAGGTTCGTCCGGCCCCTCGGCCGTCGCAGCTATCGTGACCATCGAAGTATCCCGTAGGCAGGCTCGCGTTAAGGCCGGCATGCCGGCCCGATGGCATCTTCAGTTTTGAAGATGAGTTGCGATCCCTGGCCGCCGGACGAGACGCGGAGACTCGCCGCCCCGCGCCGTCCAAGCGAAGGAATCTCGCAGCGATTAGACGAGGAAGTAGGCCATGCCGGCCAGCAGCAGGACCAGGAACACGATCAGAACCTTCGACCAGCCGAGAAAGTTGGCGTACGTGCGGTTGTGCTCGGCGTAATCCATTGCCGGATGACCGCCAGTCGTATTAACCCCCATCACATCCTCCCAAAAACGTATGGCTTCATTGCCACAGCTTGGTAACGCAAGCCGTTCGCGCCTTCAAGCCTGCCGAACGGCGTTCGCATGTGCACAATGGCAGGCAGAAACGGTACGAGCCAAATTCTAGGCTCAATCGGATGGCACACCCCGAAACCTCGCAGTAGCCCTACGTTAGACCAACAGAGGATGGGCCCACCGGAACATGAGCCGCAGCGCCGCCCGAACCCGACCGACCCGCTCGCGCGCCTTGCCCGTCGTTGCCGTGGCGATCGCGGTATTGGCGGCGTCGTTTCTGCCGGCCCGCGCGCTCGAGCCGCCGCCCGGCGAGGAGGCCGCGCTCAAGGCGTGCGAGAAGCAGATCTGCAAGATGATTCTCGACAAGCAACCGGCCGGCAAAGACCTCGCCTGCGGCCTGCAGAAGACGTGGGCCAAGGAGCGGCTCGACGAGGGCCGCAGCAAGGGTGTCTCGTGGGGCTTCGGCGACGCCCGCTGCGAGGTGGACGTTAAGCTCTCCCGCGCCGATCTCTACAACGCGCTGACCAAGCCGAAGCACAAGGTGTTCATTCCCGCGCACGACGTGAAATGCGTGATCGAGCGCGAAGGCGAGATCCAGCCCGTGATGGCACGCCTCGCCCCCAAGCTCGTGTTCAAGAACGGCAAGGCGGACAAGGTCTGGATCAATCTCGAAAGCATCGACGGCCCGGCCGACGTCAAATCGACGATCTCGGCCGCCGCGAAGCTGGAAGACTCGCTCGGCATCTTCCACGGGCCGATGATCAAGCAGATCAACAAATTCATGCACCAGCAGTGCGCCAAGCGCTATGGCCCGGGCGCCGTGGCCGAGCCGAACGAGAAGAAGGCTGCTGCGGAGAAGAAGGTCGCGGCGACCAAAAAAACCGGCGGCGAGACGCCGCCCGCCAAACCCGCGGCCGCGCCGAGCAAGGCGACCACCGCGCCCTGACAGGGACACGCACGGGATCCGAGCGAACCCGGGGGCAGCCGCGCCTATCCGGGAAGCGCGAAAAACGCGCCCCCGCTCCAGATGCCGGACTGGCCGTCCGGCCCCTCGGCCGCGAGCGCGACGAGATCGTAGACGAGCGGCCGCGTGAGCAGCGCTTCGAGCCGCCCGCGCACATGGACATAAGGCTTGAGCCCGCCGTCCGCGGCTTCGGCAAAGCGCAAGGGATGCTCCGGCCCGCACGTCACGCCGTCGTCCACGTTGGTGCGGAAGGCGAGCGTCTGCTCTTGCCCGCTCCCGCGCGCGGCCATCTCGACGGCGAGGAACGGCGCATCCTCGAGTGCGATGGCGATCTTCTCGGCCGGCGTCACGAGGTAGGTCCGTCCATCCGCATCGCGCCGGAGCACGCGTGCGAAAAGACGCACGAGCCCCTGCCGCGTGATCGGGCTGCCGCGATAGTGCCAGACGCCGTCGCGCGTGATCGCGAGCCCGATGTCGCCGCAATAGGGCGGATCCCACGCCTCGACCGGCGCAGGCCCGCGCGCGTCGGTGTCCCTGAGGAGCGATTCCAGCC
The DNA here is from genome assembly GCA_964386545.1 of uncultured Hyphomicrobium sp. GTDB lineage: Bacteria > Pseudomonadota > Alphaproteobacteria > Rhizobiales > Hyphomicrobiaceae > Hyphomicrobium_C. The sequence goes on along the minus strand of CAYLSI010000045.1, from coordinate 21,232 downwards.
TGTCGATCACGAAATTCTCCCGAGACAACGTTCAGCGCGGCCCCGCGCACCGGAGATGCCGATAACCATGCCGAAAGAGACCGTTAGATCAAACGCCGAACCGCGAGGCAACGCACGCGCCCGGCCATCCGTTCGCCCGGTCCACCGAATCCCAGGGACCTTGAGGCGACTTACCGAGGTTTAACTTGACCGCAACCCCCGCGAGCCCGTCACATTCCCGTTTGACGGCGCCGGGGCGGACCGCCCCGGAACGCCCGTTCCAACATGAGCACACGGCTCAACATGCAAGACGGACAATCGAAATCATGAGCACCGTGATCCACACCGACGAAGCCATCGTGCCGAGATTAGAAGCCGCCGCCGAGCGCGTGAAGCGCGCCCACAAGGCGGCGTCTTCCGTGATCTTCGGCCAGGACGTCGTGATCGAGCGGACGCTCATCACCATCCTCGCCGGCGGCCACGGCCTTCTGATCGGCGTTCCGGGCCTCGCCAAGACGCTCCTCGTGGAGACGCTGGGCCGCGTGCTGGGCCTCGACGCCAAGCGCATCCAGTTCACGCCCGACCTCATGCCGTCGGACATCATCGGCTCGGAGGTGCTCGAGGAGGTGCCGGGCCAGAACCGCCGCACCTTCCGCTTCATCAAGGGTCCCGTCTTCACGCAGCTCCTGATGGCCGACGAAATCAACCGCGCATCCCCCAAGACGCAATCGGCGCTGCTGCAGGCCATGCAGGAGCATCACGTCACCGTCGCCGGCACGCGCCACGACGTGCCCCAGCCCTTCCACGTGCTCGCGACGCAGAACCCGCTCGAGCAGGAAGGCACCTACCCGCTGCCCGAAGCCCAGCTCGACCGCTTCCTGCTGCAGATCGACGTCACCTATCCCGATCTCGCCGCCGAGCGCCGCATGCTCTACGCGACGACCGGCACCGACGACCGCTCGGTCGAATCTGTGCTGACCGCCGGCGATCTGATGGCGATCCAGCGCCTCGTGCGCCAGATCCCGGTGCCCGACAAGGTCGTCGAGGCGATCCTGCGGCTCGTCCGCTCGGCGCGCCCCGGCACCGGCGCCAATGCCGAAACCGACCGCTTCGTCGCCTGGGGTCCCGGCCCGCGCGCCAGCCAGGCCTTGATGCTCGCCGTGCGCGCGAAGGCGCTGATCGACGGGCGCCTCGCACCTTCCGTCGACGACGTCATGGACCTCGCCGAGCCGGTCCTCAAGCACCGCATGGCGCTGTCGTTCGCGGCCCGCGCCGAAGGGGAAGAGCTGGGTCCGCTCATCGCCCGCCTCGCCCAGGCGGCGGAGTGACCGGAATGGCGGCGTCCCGCGGAATGACCCCGGGCCAATCAGCAAACGTGAGCGATCCCTCGGTCTTCGCCCTGGAACGCGACGCGCACGGCGTGGCCGAGCGCCTGCCCGACCTGCTGCTCGAAGCGGATCGCATCGCGCAGACGGTGGCGCACGGCATCCATGGCCGCCGCCGCGCCGGACCGGGCGAAACGTTCTGGCAGTTCCGCACCTACGAGCAGCAGGACGCCGCGCAACTGATCGACTGGCGCCGCTCCGCCAGCTCCGACCACCTCTATGTCCGCGAGCGCGAATGGGAGGCCGCCCACACGCTGTGGCTCTGGCCGGACCTTTCGCCGTCCATGACCTTCCGCAGCCACCTCGCGACGACGACCAAGCGCGACCGCGCGCTCGTTTTGATGCTGGCCAGCGCCGAGTTGCTGGTGCGCAGCGGCGAGCGGGTCGGCCTGCTCGGCGTCACGCAGCCGACCGCCAGCCGGCGCGCCTCGGCGCGCCTCGCGGAAGCCATCGCGACGCATGCCGAAACGGCGGCGCTCGCCGCCGGCCAGCCGTCCAAGGCGCGCATCGGACGCTTCTCGGGCGTGCTGCTGTTCTCGGACTTCCTGGATCCGATCGAGACGGTGCGCGAGAACGTCGAGCTCTTGGCCGCCAACGGCGCGCACGGCCACCTCGTGCAAATCCTCGACCCCGCCGAAGAGACGCTGCCCTACGAGGGCCGCACCGAGTTTCTCGGCCTCGAAGGCGACGACGTCTGGATCGCCGATCGCGCCGAAAGCCTGCGCCCCCGCTATCAGGCGCGCCTCAAGGCGCATCGGGACGAATTGCAGGCGATGGCGACGCGGCTCGGCTGGTCGTTCATGGTCCACCACACCGACCGCCCGGCGACGGAGCCGCTGCTGACGCTGATCATGCGCCTCGAAGGCCGCGACGGCGGCAATTACAAGTGGCAGGCGCCGCCCGATGCCGCCAGCACCGGAGCGTCCTCATGAGCATCGGCGCCCTGGCTTTCCTCAATCCCTGGCTGCTGGCGGGCCTCGCCGCGCTGCCGCTGATCTATTGGCTGCTGAAAACGGTGCCGCCGCGCCCGAAGCAGGTGGCGTTTCCGGCAACGCGCATTCTCGTCGGCCTCGAGAACGAGGAGAAGACGCCGGCCAAAACCCCCTGGTGGCTGCTGCTGATCCGCCTGCTGGCCGCCGCGCTCGTCATCCTCGCGCTGGCCGAGCCGGTGCTGAACCCGGTCCGCGATCGCGCGCTGACCGGCACCGGCCCCGTCGTGCTCGTGATCGACAACGGCTGGGCGGCGGCTGCGGGCTGGCAGCGGCGCACGGCGTTGGCTGAAGAGATCCTGGCGGATGCCCAGCGCCAGAACCGTCCCGTCATCATCGCCGAGACCGCACCGGCCACGAAGACGCAGACCCTCAAGCTCGAAGCGCCGGCCGACGCGCGCGCGACCCTCGCCGCACTCGAGCCGCGCCCGTTCGCGCCGGACCGCGACGGTACGCTGGCGCGCCTCAAGGAGCAGACGGCGGCGCTGAAGATCACGGCGCCCAACATCCTCTGGCTCGCCGACGGCATCGACCACCGCGGCAACGCCGCCGCGTTTTCGGACGGCCTCGTCGCATTGGCTGGCGACGGCGGCTTCTCAATCGTCGAGGACAACGGCGGCAACGAGCCGCTCGGCCTCTCGGCCGGCGTCGGCGCCGACGGCAAGCTGACCGCCACGGTCGTGCGCACGGGCGGCCCCGCGCGCGCCGGCCGCATCGACGCGTTTTCCGCGCGCAGCCAGCGCCTCGGCGAAACCGCCTTCACATTGTCCGATGGCGCCGCGACCGCCGACGCGACGTTCGCGCTGCCGCTCGAACTGCGCAATCAGGTGACGCGTCTTGAAATCGCCTCCGAGCGCTCGGCCGGCGCCGTGAGCCTGCTCGACGGGCGCTCGCAATGGCAGCGCGTGGGCATGATCTCCGGCGAAAGCCAGGAGCAATCGCAGCCCTTGCTTGCGCCCCTCTACTATCTCGAAAAGGCCGTGCAGCCCTATGCCGAGATCATTCGCCCCAAGGATCACAACCTCGCCCAGGGCATCGATACGGTTCTGAAGCAGAAGGCGAGCGTGCTGATGCTCGCCGACATCGGAACGCTGTCCGGCGGGATCAAGGATCAGGTGACGGAGTGGGTGGAGCGCGGCGGCATTCTCGTGCGCTTCGCCGGCCCCCGTCTCGAAAGCGGCGGCGACGACCTTCTGCCCGTCGCGCTGCGCATGGGCGGGCGCACGCTCGGCGGCGCGCTCTCCTGGTCGAGCCCGCAGCCGCTCGCCAACTTCGAGGACACGAGCCTGTTCGCCGGCATCACCGTGCCCAAGGACGTGACCGTCAATCGCCAGGTGCTGGCCGATCCCGCCCAACTCGGGCCGGACGTGAAAGTCTGGGCCCGCCTCGGTGACGGCACGCCCCTCGTGACGGCATCGACGATCGGCGCGGGCCAGATCGTGCTCTTCCACGTGACCGCCAACTCCGATTGGTCGAACCTGCCGATCTCCGGCCTCTTCGTCGAGATGTTGCGGCGGGTGACCTCGCTCGGAAGCCTCGCGCAGGCGGGCGGCGAAGGCAGCGAGGCGGACCGCGCGGCGGGCACGGCCCAGCCGTCCGGCGCCGTCGAAGCCTTTGCCCCGGTCCAGACGCTCGACGGATTCGGCGTGCTGCGCGCCCCGCCTCCGACAGCCGAGGCCATTCCGGCCGCCAAGATGGCGACCGTCGAGGCTGGCGTTACGCACCCGCCCGGCTACTATGGCACGCAAGGGTCGCCGCGCGCGCTCAACGTGCTCTCGTCCAGGAGCGCCCTCGCGCCGCTACCCGCTCGTCCGACCGGGGCCACGCGCATGCTCTATGACAGTCTTCCCTCGACGCCGCTCGCCCCGGCTCTGCTGACGGGCGCGTTGAGCCTCGTGTTCGCGGACATTCTGGCCGTGCTGGCGCTGATGGGTGGGCTCGGCCTGCTGATGCGCCGCATGAAGCCGCGCGCGCGCCCGGCCACCGCCGGGGCCCTCGCACTCGCCGTCGTCGCGGGCGCCTCCTGGACCGGCGACGCGCGCGCACAGACCGCGCCGACCGCCCCGGGCGCACCCGCCGTCGAAGCGGAGACCGCCCAGAAGGCGACCGAGAACGTCACGCTCGGCTACGTGCTGACCGGCGACCCCGGCGCCGACGCCACGAGCAAGGCCGGCCTCTCGGGCCTCTCGCGCATTCTCGCCGTCCGCACCGCCGTCGAGCCCGGCGAGCCCATGGCCGTCGACATCGTCAGGGACGAGATCGCGTTCTTTCCCGTTCTCTATTGGCCGATCCTCGACAGCGCCCGTCCGCTGCCGCAGCCGACCCTCGCCAAGATCGACGCCTACATGAAGCAGGGCGGCCTCATCATCTTCGACACGCGCGACTATGGCTCGGGCCTGCCGACGGGCACCACCTTCGAAGGCCGCAACGGCATGGCGCTGCGCCGCGTGCTGGGCTCCCTCGACGTGCCACGCCTGGAGCCCGTGCCGGAAGACCACGTGCTGACCAAATCGTTCTACCTGCTGCGCTCGTTCCCCGGCCGCTGGGAAGGCGGCCAGCTCTGGGTCGAGGCCGGAACCCAGCAGGCCGAAGGCGACGGGCGCAAGGCGCGCCGCGCCGACGGCGTGACCTCGATCATGATCACCTCGAACGACTTCGCCTCCGCCTGGGCGCTCGATTCGCAGGGCCGCCCCCTCTATCCCGTCGTGCCCGGCGGCGAGAGCCAGCGCGAGATGTCGCTGCGCACAGGCATCAACATCGTCATGCACGCGCTGACCGGCAACTACAAAGCCGACCAGGTGCATGTGCCGGCGCTCCTCGAGCGTCTCGGCCAATGACAACCGAAAGAGCCGCGCGATGACCGCGCGGCGGAGTACGCCATGAACTGGTCGATCGACATCGCGCCGCTGATCCCCGTCCCCTTGATCTGGGCCGCGGGCATCCTCGCCGTTCTGCTGGTCGCCGTGCTTTTGATCCGCAAAAGCCGCGGCGCGCTCTGGCGCGCGGCCGCCCTCGCCGCGCTGATCGCCGCGCTCCTCAACCCGACGCTGCGCGAGGAAGAGCGCGAAAGCCTCGCCAACGTCGCCCTCGTCGTCGTCGACGAGAGCACGAGCCAGGCGCTCGACAAGCGCCCCGAGCAGAAGGCCTTCATTCGCAAGGAGCTGGAAAAGCGCCTCGCCGGCGTCAAGAACCTCGAGACGAAGTGGATCGCGGCAGCGAAGCAGGACACCGCCACCGGCCAGGGCACGCAGCTCTTCGCCGCGCTGACCCAGGCGCTGACGAGCACGCCACCGGACCGCATCGCCGGCGTCATCTTCGTCACCGACGGGCAGGTCCACGACGTCCCGAAATCGACCGCCGCGCTCGGCTTCGAGGCGCCCGTCCACGCGCTCCTCACCGGCACGCCCGAGGAGTTCGACCGCCGCATCGAAACGCTTGAAGCCCCGCGCTACGGCATCGTCGGCCAGTCGCGCGACGTCCGCATCGCCGTGCGCGAGACCGGCAAGTCGATCAGCGCAGGGAGCCCCGTGACGCTCAAGGTCCGCCGCGAAGGACGGCCCGACGAGATCCGCAACGCCGCGATCGACCAGCCCGTGACGATCGAGATGCCGTTCCCGCACGCCGGCAACAACATCGTCGAGATCGAGCTCGAGAACGCGCCCGGCGAGCTGACGCCCGCCAACAACCGCGTCGTCATCGTCGCCGAAGGCGTGCGCGAGAACCTGCGCGTGCTCCTCGTCTCGGGCGAGCCGCACGCGGGCGAGCGCACGTGGCGCAACCTTCTCAAGTCCGATGCCGCCGTCGACCTCGTGCACTTCACCATTCTGCGTCCGCCGGAGAAGCAGGACGGCACGCCGATCAACCAGCTCTCGCTGATCGCCTTCCCGACCAAGGAGCTGTTCTCGGACAAGATCCAGGATTTCGACCTGATCATCTTCGATCGCTACGAGCATCGCGGCATCCTGCAGCTCATCTACTACGACAACATCGCCCGCTACGTGGAGAGCCACGGCGGCGCGGTGCTCGTCGCGGCGGGCGACGACTACGCCGGCATGACGAGCCTCTACCGCACGCCGCTGTCGCCGATCCTGCCTGCCGCGCCCACGGGGCGCGTGCTGGAGGAGCCGTTCCGCGCCAAGATCACGGAGGAAGGCTTCCGCCATCCGGTGACGCAGGGCCTCGTCGGCGCCAATGCGCTCAATCCCAATCGCGAGGCCACGTGGGGACACTGGTTCCGCCAGGCCGAGGTGCGCCCCGATCGCGGCCGTGTCGTGATGGAAGGCGCGAAGGACCAGCCGCTCCTCGTGCTCGACCGGCGCGGCAAGGGACGCGTGGCGCTGCTCACGTCCGACCATGCCTGGCTCTGGGCGCGCGGCTACGAAGGCGGCGGCCCCCACACCGATCTCTTGCGCCGCCTCTCGCATTGGCTCATGAAGGAGCCCGACCTCGAGGAAGAGCGCCTGATGGCCTCCGCGCGCGGCCTCAAGCTCACCATCGAGCGGCGTACGCTGGAGGACAAGGTCGCCCCCGTGACGATCTCCGCGCCCGGCGGCGAGCGCTCGCAGGTGACGCTCGAGCAGGACCGCCCCGGCATCTGGAAAACGACGATCGATGTGAAGCTCCCGGGCCTCTACAAGGCCGAGACGGAGGCAAGCTCGGGACAATTGACGGCCGTGGCCCATGCCGGCGTCGAGGATCCGCGCGAGATGAGCGAGGTCGTGGCGACCGAGCAGAAGCTGAAACCGCTGATCGAGCACACTGGCGGCGGCGTGTTCTGGACCCGCACGGACCGCACGTCGGCCGGCGAGGCCGTGAGCGTGCCGCGCGTGAGCCTGATGTCGGGCGCCCGCGTGCTCGCGGGCTCGGGCTGGATGGGCCTGCGCGACCGCGAGGCATTCGTGACGAAAGGCGTGAAGCTCACGCCGATGTTCACCGGCCTCTTCGCGCTCGCCGCTCTGCTGGCGCTGATGGCCATGGCTTGGTGGCGCGAAGGCCGCTGATCCACGTCGCACGACGATCCTGCCGCACGTGGCGGACCGACCCATCATGCGAAAATACAGTCACGAGCGAAATCACGCGCCGCCAACCGCGAACACGCGGTTGGCCGAGGCCCTGACGCTGCTCGCCACCGCACTCTCAAACCTCCCGGCGAAGGCCGAAATAACGGAGGAACCGCAGCGATAATCTTTGACGCGTCTCGATCCCGGCCTACGCCGGGATGACGTTTGTTGTTTCGACCGCCGATGACCGCAAACGCAACGTCACCCCGACGGAGGTCGGGGTCTAGACATGCCTCCACAGAGCACCAGCCTCGTCTACCCGCCAGCCTGCGCGGCCTTCACGATCACGCGATAGCCCGCCGCTTCGAGCTGCGCGAGCACGGCTTCGAGGTGCGACCGGTCGCGCGTCTCGATGACGAGGTTGAGCTCCGTGCCGCGCGCCGGCAGGTCCGTGAAGACGCGCTGGTGATAGACCTCGACGATGTTGGCCCCCGCATCGCCCAGCACGCCGGACACACGCGCCAGCTCGCCCGGGCGATCCGGAATGTCGATGGTGAGCCGCGAGAGCCGCCCTTCGCGCGCGAGCTCCCGCGTGAGCACGCTCGCCAGCAGCCGCGGATCGATATTGCCGCCCGTGAGCACGAGCCCGACCTTGCGGCCTTTCCAGCGCTCGCGGTCCGACATCATGGCCGCGAGCCCCGCCGCGCCCGCGCCCTCGACCACCGTCTTCTCGATCATGAGCAGCGTGAACGTCGCCCGTTCGAGATCGGCTTCGCTGACGAGCACGATGTCGTCCACGTAGGTGCGGATGAGCTCGGCCGGGACGGGGCCGGGATTGACCACCGCGATGCCCTCCGCGAGCGTATCGCCGCGCGCCGGAAGCTGCGTGCCCTTGATCAGGTTGTACATCGACGGGTAGAGCGCGGCCTCCACGCCGACGATCTCGATGCCGGGCTTCATCGCCTTGGCCGCCACCGCGATCCCGGCGATCAGCCCGCCGCCGCCCACCGGCACGATCAGCACATCGAGGTCGGGCACGGCGGAGAGCATTTCGAGGCCGACGGTTCCTTGCCCCGAGATCACGAGCGGATCGTTGAACGGATGCACGAACACGAGCCCGTGCTCCTCGCCGTACGCATGCGCGAAGCGCGCCGCGTCCTCGAGCGTCGCGCCTTCCAGGATCACGCGCGCCCCCCAGCGCTTGGTGTTCTCCGCCTTCACGGCGGGCGTGCCCTTGGGCATCACGATCGTCGCGGGAATGCCGAGCCGCCCGGCGTGATAGGAGACGCCCTGCGAATGATTGCCGGCCGACATCGCGATGACGCCGCGCTTGCGCTCCTCCGCCGTCAGCGCCTCGAGCCGCACCAGCGCGCCGCGCTCCTTGTAGGCGGCAGTGAACTGCAGATTCTCGAACTTGAGCCAGATCTCGGCGCCGAGGTCGTGGCTCAGCGAGAAGCTGCGGTCGCAGGGCGTATGGACGACATGGCCTTTGAGAATCTCCGCCGCCCGCTTCACGTCGTCGAATGTCACGGAGGGCGGGGCGTGCGCGGGGGGTGCCATTGGCTTCTTGCCTTGATCAGCTCTAACGGGCATTGACGTGAGCGCGATCAAGCATTCGATCGCGCCGAACACAATTGCGAAATGCGAGGGGACGCATGGCCAAAGTGGCATGGATCGGCCTGGGCGTCATGGGGTACCCCATGGCCGGCCACCTTCAGACCGCGGGACACACCCTCGCCGTCTACAACAGGAACCCGGCCAAGTCCGAGGCCTGGGTCGCCCGCTACGCGGGAACGCGCCATGCCACGCCGGCCGAGGCCGCCGAGGGCGCGGACCTCGTGTTCTCCTGCGTCGGCAACGACGACGACCTGCGCCAGGTGACGACCGGCCAGGACGGCGCGTTCGCCACCATGAAGCCCGGCGCCATCCTGATCGACCACACCACCGCCTCGGCCGATGTGGCACGCGAGCTTCATGCGGCGGCCCGCGAGCGCGAGCTCGCCTTCATCGACGCGCCCGTGTCCGGCGGCCAGGCCGGCGCCGAGGGCGGCAAGCTCACCGCCATGTGCGGCGGCGACGAGGAGGCCTATCGCACGGCCGAGCCCGCGATCCGCTGCTTCGCCAAGGCCGTCCGCCTGATGGGACCGGCGGGCTCGGGGCAGTTGACCAAGATGGTGAACCAGATCGCCATCGCCGGGCTTCTGCAGGGCCTCTCGGAAGCGATCGCGTTCGCCGAGAACGCCGGGCTCGACGTCGCCGCCGTGATCGACACGATCTCGAAGGGCGCCGCCCAGTCCTGGCAGATGGAAAACCGCTGGGAGACGATGCACGCCCGCCGCTTCGACTTCGGCTTCGCCGTCGACTGGATGCGCAAGGACCTCGGCATCTGCCTCGCGGAGGCCGAGCGCAACGGCGCGCGCCTCGACGTCACGGCCCTCGTCGACCGCTATTACGGCGAGGTCCAGGAGGGCGGCGGCGGCCGCTGGGATACGTCGAGCCTGATCGCGCGCCTGCCCTCGAAGAGCACCGAGCGCGGCTAGGGCCTTGGCTTTTTTTCCGACGAAGCGCGCGCAGTCGGCCACCAGAAAATCCAGCCACCGAAAGTCACGAATTTCCCGAAAAGCCACGACAGACTTCGAGCGCGCGGGGGTAATCTGAAACGAAAGCCGGCCCAGGGGCCACGGGAGGGAAGCCATGCCCATTACGGCGATCTATGCGTCACTGCTCGCGTTTCTCTTCCTGCTGCTCTCCGTCCGCGTGATCGTGCAGCGGCGCGAGGCACGCGTCGAGATCGGCCACGGCGAGAGCCGCGAGCTGCTGCGACGCGCCCGCGTGCACGCCAACTTCGCCGAATACGTCCCGCTCGCGTTGATCCTGCTCGCGCTGGCCGAAAGCATGAAGGCGCCGTCCGTCGTGCTGCATGCCCTGGGGCTGGCGCTCGTCGCCGGCCGCACGATCCACGCCTACGCGCTCTCGCACAATCCGCACGTTCTGCACCTGCGCGTGCTCGGCATGTGGATGACGCTCGCGACCATCGGCCTGCTCGCCCTCGTCGACTTCGCCTATGGCGTGGTCGGCATCGCCATCTAGGCTGTGACGGGCGTCACGATCCGCTCTTGCGCTTCTCGGAGGGTGCGCGCGCGAACGTCAGCGGCAGCGCCGTCGTGTGCTTGATCTCCTCCATCGCGAACGCGGACGAGACCTTCGCGATTTCCACTTGCGAGATCAGCTTTTTGTAAAAAACATCGTAGGCCGCGATGTCGGGCACGGCGACGCGCAGCAGGTAATCCACGTCACCCGACATGCGGTAGAACTCGACGACCTCCGGAAAGTCCGCCACCGCGCTGTGAAAGCGCTCGAGCCAGGCCAGGCTGTGCTTGTCGGTCTTGATCGAGATGAACACCGTGACGCCGGCGTTGACCTTGACCGGATCTAGCACCGCCACGCGCCGCTGGATGACGCCGAGGTCCTCGAGCTTCTGGATGCGCCGCCAGCAGGGCGTCGTCGACAGCCCCACCTCCTTGCCGATCTCCGCCACGGGACGCGTGCAGTCCTGCTGCAGAATGCCGAGAATTTTGATATCCATCTCGTCGAGCATGGCGGGGGCCCGAAAGCAAAGAATTTCCAACGATCAAAGCTGCCGCAAGATGATTTTTTGCTTGGCCGCGGTCAAGCGATTTTCTGTGGTGATTTTTTACTCAACCTCCAGCAACGCCCGGACCTCCCGCCGCAGCACCGGCAGCAGCTCCGTCTCGAACCACGGGTTGCGTTTGAGCCAGGCGCTGTTGCGCCAGGACGGATGCGGCAGTGGGAAGAACCGGGGGCGGCCGGGACGGCGGAGCACGCGCTCGAAATCGCGCACCGTGTCCCCCAGCCCACGGCCCGCTTCCGCGCCCAGATGCCATTTCTGTCCATAGAGCCCGACCAGCAGCACGAGCTCGAGTTGCGGCAGCAGCGAGAAAAGACGCGCCCGCCACAGCGGCGCGCACTCGCGCCGCGGCGGCAGGTCGCCGCCCCCGCTGTCGAGGCCGGGAAAGCAGAAGCCCATCGGCACGATGGCGAGGCGCCGGCTATCGTAGAACTCGGCTTCGCTGACATCCATCCAGGCCCTGAGCCGCTGGCCGGACGGATCGCTGAACGGCACGCCGGACGCGTGAACCCGCGTGCCGGGCGCCTGACCGACGATCGCGATCCGCGCCGTTGCGCTGACGCGCAGAACAGGGCGCGGATCATGCGGCAGTGGCGGCCCCGCGGGCGCCTCGACGCACCGCCGGCACCCGCCAATCTCGCGGACCAGCTTGTCGAGCGCGCGTCCCATGCCGCCAAGTCCTTCGACGCCAGATTCCTGTGTGCAGGCAGAGCCGATCAAATATCGCGCTCGAGCCCGTCCTGCGCAATGGAGACGCGGGCATGGCGCATGCCGTCCTGGTTGGCGAGCGCCTCGGGTCCGAGGTGCGTCAGCAGGATATGGCGCGCGGTGAGCCGGGGCAGATTGGCCTCGATCGTGCGCCAGTTGAGATGGAACCGCGCCTCGCGCTCGAAGGCGAAGCATTCGCAGATGAAGAGGTCCGCTCCCTGCGAGAGCGGTACCAGCGCCTCGACCCATTCGGTATCGCCGGAGAAGGCCACGATTTTTCCGTCCACCGCGAACCGTAGCCCGTAGGACGTCGCCCCGGACGGATGGCTGACCACGAACGGCGTGACGGTGACCCCGTCCACCGTCAACGGCACATCGTCCTCGTACGAACGAAAAACCAGCGGAAACGGCTTGACGCAGGTCGAGGAGCCCGGAAACAGGACCTCCGTGGCCGCCTTGTAGCGCTCCTCCGTGCCCGCCGGACCCACGATCGTGAGCGGCGCCGTGCGCTTGGCCACGTGCACGGCATGCAGCATCCACCACACCAGCCCGCCGAAATGATCGCCGTGCAGATGGCTGATAAAGATCGCAGAAATACTATTCGGATCAATCTCTTGACGCGCCAGACCGATGAGGCTGGTGGCACCGCAGTCGATCAGGAACGCGCCGCCCGAATGGGCGACGTGAAAGCACGTCTGCAGCCGCCCTCCTGATCCGAAGGCGTCACTCGATCCGATAACCGTAAGCTTCATGCCCGCTCCAGGAACGCGCCTCCGCTGAATAATCGCGCACTGTGCTGCCTTCCCGCCCGCCATCCTGTTCCCAAGGGAACAGACGCGGCGAAACGCTCATCCATCGCGGTAAACGCATCGTTAGCGAATTCTGACGACAGTAGCGTTGGGCAGGCCCACGCCTAACACTCTCGAGCCGCGCACGACAAGATGTTGTGCCGGGCGGCGGCGAGGGGATTCGGCTGTCGCCCTCACACGGCGGAAGCATGGATAAAGAAACCCGATCTCAGATACTTGCCGAGCTGCGCAACCGCCACGCAGCGCGCAAGCGTGCCGATGACGACGTGAAGGCCGCCCGCTCGCGCCTGACGCGCGGCACCGAGATCAAGCCCGAGTTCGAATACGAGCTGATGGCGATGTTCGCGCGCAACGAGCTGAGCGCGGCCGTCACGATCTGGGCGCTCGCCGCGATCTTCTCGCTGGCCTCCATGTTCTGGGCGCCGTGGGCGCAAGGCTGCCTCTGGCTGCTGCTCGTCATCGCCTCGAAGCTGATCCTGCTCGAGGTGTGCCGCCGCTATATCGCCAACGCGCGCCCCGACGGTGGCCTGCGCCACTGGCGGCGCATGTTCATCCTGTCCGAGCTGCTGTGCGGCGTGGTGTGGGCGGCCTTCGCCCTCGTCGGCATCGGCGAGACCGCGCCCCCCATGAGCACGCCGATCTTCTCCTCGCACGTGTTCATCTTCGCCTCCCTGATCGTGCTGCTCGCCGTCCGCATGACGTTCACGTCGCCGATGCTGAGCCTGCTCTACGTCGGCACCGTACCGATGACGCTCGCGGTGTCCGGCCGCCTCATCATGCTGCACGAGCCGTTCTATTACGCGCTCGCCACCATGGCGATCGGCGTCCACATCTACTTCGTGTTCCTCGCCAAGGGCCTGCATCAGACGACGCTGCAGATGCTCGCCTTCCGCGCCCAGAAGGACATCCTGATCGCCGAGCTCGACGAGGAGCGTCTCGTCAGCGACGAGGCGCGCCGCCGCGCCGAAGCCGGCAGTAAGGCCAAGTCGCGCTTCCTCGCCACGATGAGCCACGAGCTGCGTACGCCGCTCAATGCGATCCTCGGCTTCTCGGAAGTGATGAAGGACGAGATGTTCGGGCCGCACACGACGCCCGTCTACCGCGAGTACGCGAGCGACATCTACGACAGCGGCAAGCACCTCTTGCAGCTCATCAACGAGATCCTCGATCTCTCGCGCATCGAGGCGGGGCGCTACGATCTCGTCGAGGAGCGCGCGCACCTGGGCGACATCGCCCAGGACTGCCAGCGTCTCCTGAGCCTGCGCGCGAGCGGCAAGGGCCTGACCATGACGCTATCTGTCGATCCGGACCTGCCGCAGGTGTGGATCGACGTGCGCGCGCTGCGCCAGATCTGCCTCAACCTCCTCTCGAACGCCATCAAGTTCACGCCGACGGGCGGCAGCGTCGCCCTCACCGTCGCGCAGCATGCCGACGGCGGGCAGTATCTCTCCGTGCGCGACACCGGCCCCGGCATTCCCGAGGACGAGATCCCGCGCGTGCTGCAGGCGTTCGGCCAGGGCTCCCTCGCGCACGAGGCGGCGGAAGGCGGAACGGGCCTCGGCCTGCCGATCGTCAAGAGCCTGATCGAATTGCATGGCGGCGCCTTCGACCTGACGTCGGAGCTGCGCAAAGGCACGGAGGTCCGCGTCACCCTGCCTCCGAGCCGCGTGCTGGCGACGGTCGCGCCGTTGCAGCCCCTCGGCGCCGAGCGTCATCGTCAGGTCACGCCGCCGCCCACGCGCCAGCCGCGCCTGCGCGCGCCGGTCCCTGCGCAACCCCCGCCATCGCCCCGCCCTCACCGCGTGGCTTGATGCGGCCTGTTTGCCGCGGCCTGGCGCCTTGAGCAGGCCCCGGTTCGGTCCTAAATTGTCGCCAGCGCCCCCGAAATCCGAAGACCTGAGCCCAATCGAGACGATCTATGGAATCGCCCTGCATTGCCGTTTGCATCATCAGCGACACGGATGGCCTTTGCGAAGGCTGCCGCCGGTCGCGCCTGGAGATCGCCCGCTGGTCGTCCTACACCGACAGCGAGCGGCGGCAGATCATGCAGGACCTGAAGTTCCGCGGCCCTCCGACACGGACGAAGCGATAACGCATGCTTGCAATCCTGCTTGGCATCCTCGTCGCGCTGATCGCGCTGTTCTGGAGCCTCAGCGGCGACACGGGTGAGTTCTCGACGCTCATCCGCCACAACGCCGGGTATCTCATCGGCGCGCTCGCGCTCGGCGGATTGTATCTCGTGTCGCTGAGCGGGGCCTATCAGGGCCGCGCGCGCGACGCCATCCGCCATGCGGTCATCTGGGTCGGCCTCGCCCTCGCGCTGATCGTCGCCTACACCTATCGCGAGGACTTGAAAGGCGTCGCCTACCGCGTCGCCGGCGAGGTCCTGCCGCCCGGCCACTCCCTGCTCGTCGAGACCACGTCCTCCGGCGAGCAGGCCGTGCGCCTGCGCCGCCAGCAGAACGGCCATTTCGTCGCCCGCGGCGCCGTGAACGGCACGAGCGTCTCGATGCTGGTCGACACCGGCGCCTCGACCGTCGTGCTGACGCCGGACACGGCCGAGCGCGCCGGCATCGACACCGGATCGCTCTCGTTCACCACGCCCGTCTCGACCGCCAACGGCACCACGTTCGCCGCCCCCGTGCGGCTCAAGTCCGTCGCGATCGGCCCGCTGGAGCTGCGCGACATCGAGGCGCTGATCGCCAAACCCGGCGCGCTGACCGAGAATTTGCTTGGTATGAGTTTCTTAAAGCGTTTGCGCTCCTATGAGTTTTCGGGCGATTTCCTGACGCTGCGCGGCTGACGAGCCCGCGCGGCCGAAGCCAAACGCCCGCAACGGATCTCAACGGGCCCGCCGGGCGGCGCCCCCATGAGGAGCGTGGCGTTTCATGGCGCTTTCGTCGGGTACGCGTTCGATGCTCACCGAGCTTGCGAGCTGGGGAGCCGCCGCCGCGATCCTCATCGTCGGCGTGGTCCACTACGAGACCCTCCGCAGCGGCCTCAGCGACGCCCTCGGCATCACCGATCTCCCCCAGCAGACGGCCGCCGTCGAACGCTCACCGGAAGCCGCGCCCGCCGCGCCGGCGAGCCGCAGCGGCACGGAGGAGCTGCGCGCCGCCTCAGACGGCCATTATTACGCCCGCGCCGAGGTGAACGGCCGCACCCTCGACGTGATGGTCGACACCGGAGCGTCCATGGTTGCATTGACATACGAGGACGCGGAGCGCGCCGGCCTGCGCCTCAAGCCCTCCGATTTCACGGGCCGCGTGAGCACAGCCAACGGCGTGGCAGCCGTCGCCCCCGTCATGCTCGACCGCGTCAGCATCGGCCGCGTGCAGGTCCGCAACGTCCGCGCGGCCGTCTGCGAGCGCGGGCGCCTCGAGAGGACGCTCCTCGGCATGAGCTTCCTCTCCCAGCTCAACCGCGTCGACATCTCCCAGGGCCGGCTCGTCCTGGTCGAATAGCCGCCGACCGCCTTCATTCGCGCATTGAACCATGAGCGGCGCCGGGGCGTTCCTATGCCCGGGTCTGCCTTGGCGGCCCGCCCGATCGTGAATATGGTGCGCCGTGCACGAATGGTATCCGTGACGCACGCCTTTTTGCCGCAATCCCGCCCCTGTAATCCCGCCCCGTGAGCCGCCGCGACGGCTTCGCCCATTTTCAAGAAGGTCTTTGAATGCTCCCGACACCCCGCGCCGATCTCGTCCCCAACACTGCCGATTTCGAGCGCCTGCCGTTGGTGAAGCCGACGGGCTTCCGCGAGTACGACGCGCGCTGGCTGTTCCCGCAGGAGATCAACCTGATGGGGCTCAACGCCGTGGGCCTCGGCATGGCGGCACTGTTCGACGAGCGCGGCGTGAAGAAGCGCATCGTCGTCGGCCACGACTACCGCTGGTACTCGGGCTCCGTGAAACAAGCGCTGATGACAGGGCTGCTCGCCGGCGGCTTCGAGGTGCACGACATCGGCCTCGCGCTGTCGCCGATGGCCTACTTCGCCCAGTTCGAGCTCGACGTCGAAGGCGTGGCGATGGTCACCGCCTCCCACAACGACAACGGCTGGACCGGCATCAAGATGGGCCTCGCGCGCCCGCTGACGTTCGGCCCGGACGAGATGAGCCGCCTCAAGGAGATCGTGCTGGCCGGCGGCACCAAGGCGCCCGGCGGCGGCCGCTACATCTTCGTGCCCGATCTCCCCGCCCGCTACGCCCGCGCAATGACCGATCGCCCGAAGCTCAAGCGCCGCCTCAAGGTCGTGGCCGCCTGCGGCAACGGCACGGCCGGCGCCTTCGCCCCGCAGATCCTCGAAGCGGTCGGCTGCGAGGTCGTGCCCCTCGACGCGGAGCTGGACCACAGCTTCCCGCGCTACAATCCCAACCCCGAGGACATGACGATGCTGCACGCCATCGCCGAGGCGGTGGTGAAGCACAAGGCCGACGTCGGCCTCGGCTTCGACGGCGACGGCGACCGCTGCGGCGTGGTCGACAACGAGGGCCACGAGATCTTCGCCGACACCGTGGGCGTGATGCTGGCGCGCGACATCGCGGCGCTCCACAAGAACGCGGTGTTCGTCGCCGACGTGAAGTCGACCGGCCTCTTCATGACCGACCCCGTGCTGCAGTCGCTCGGCGCCAAGGCGCTCTACTGGAAGACGGGCCACTCCTACATGAAGCGCTACACCTTCGAGCAGAAGGCGCTCGCCGGCTTCGAGAAGAGCGGCCACTTCTTCTTCCAGCCGCCGCTGGGCCGCGGTTACGACGACGGCCTCGTCGCCGCGCTGGCCGTCTGCGACATGCTTGATCGCGCCCCCGGCAAGACCATTGCCGACCTGCGCCGCGCGCTGCCCAAGACCTACCAGTCGCCGACCATGTCGCCCCATTGCGACGACGAGAAGAAGTACGGCGTGGTCGACCGCGTCGTCGCCGACTACGAGGGCATCGCGAAGGCGGGCGGCAGCATCGCCGGCCAGAAGATCCGCGACCTCGTCACCGTCAACGGCGTGCGCGTGACCCTCGAGGACGGCACGTGGGGCCTCGTGCGCGCGTCCTCGAACAAGCCGGAGCTCGTCATCGTCGTGGAAAGCCCGGTCTCGGAGGAGCGCAAGATCGCCATGTTCCGCGACATCGAGGCCCGCCTCGCCCAGTTCCCCGAGGTCGGCGAGTACAATCAGAAAATCTAACGGCCGAGAGACGGCTGAGCGGGGGCGCATGCCCCCGCCGCCTCAAAGCAGCGACATCAGAAGCCGCGTGGCGACGAGCGCCAGGAACGCCGCGAAGGCGAGCTCCAGCGCGCGCCGCGACATGCCGTGCGCGGCCCGGACGCCGAGCGGCGCGGCGAGCACGCTCATGGGGATGATGATCGCGGCGCCGACCACGCTGACATAGCCGAGCGACAGCGGCGGCAGCATCGGATTTCCCCACCCGGCCCAGATGTAGCCGATGAGCCCGGGCACGGCGATCAGCGGCCCGAAGCCGCTCGACGTCGCCACCGCCGTGAGGATCGTCCAGCCGCACAGCGTGAACAGCGACACGAGGAACATGCCGCCGCCGATGCTCATGAGCGTCGAGACGAGACCGATGAGGAAGCCGGCGAGCCGGATCGGCGCGTTGTCGGGGACGTCATCGGCGATCCGCCAGTCCGCGCGGCCCAGCGCCATCTTGAGCGCGAGCAGATAGCCGCAGACGATCCACACCCACTTGAGCGCGTTGCCGCTGACACTCGACACGAGCGCGACGCCGGCGAGAACGCCCGCGACCACGAACGGCGCGAGCCGCTTCAGCACGGCCGTGTCAACCGCGCCTTTTTTGAGATGCCCGCGAAACGACGACACGGCCGTCGGCACGATGACGGCAAACGACGTGCCGAGCACCATGTGCATGCGGATGCTCTCGGGAATGTCGAGAAACGTGAAGGTTTCATAGAGCACCGGCACCAGAATGCCGCCGCCGCCGATGCCCAGAAGGCCCGCGAGAAACCCGGTCGCAAGTCCGCCCGCGAGAAGCGCGAGCACGAGCCACAGCAGCGCGCCGTTGTCGAGAAGGTGCTCCATGCGCCCCCTTACTCCGCGGCCAGCGCGCCCTCGGGCGCATGCCCGCTCGCTTCGCGCCCCGCCGCGATCGCCATCGCCTGGATCAGCACGTCGAGACCCGGCCCCTCGCCCACGCCGTGCTCCGAGAGATGCCGGCGGAACTGGCGCGCGCGCGGCTGGCCGTGGAAGAGACCCAGGATGTGGCGCGTCACGGAGTTGAGCCGGCCACCGCGCGCGAGATGATCGCGCACGTACGGCACCATCCGCTCCAGCACCTCGTTACGCGACAGCATCGGCGCGGTCGGATCGAAGAACGCTCGATCGACACCCGCGAGCAGATACGGCGTCTGATACGCCGCGCGCCCGAGCATGACGCCGTCCACGTGCTGCAGATGTTCCCCGCAGGCTTCGAGCGTTTCGATCCCCCCATTGACGACGATCGTAAGATCCGGACGCGCCGCCTTGAGCCGGTACACGCGCGCATAGTCGAGCGGCGGGATCTCACGGTTCTCCTTCGGCGAGAGGCCCTTGAGCCAGGCCTTGCGCGCATGCACGACGAAGATGCGCACGCCCGCATCCGCCACCGTGGCGATGAAGCGCGCGAAGTCCGTCTCGCCGTCCTGGTCGTCGATGCCGATCCGGCATTTGACGGTGACGGGCAGCGCGACACGCGCCTGCATCGCCGCCGCGCACGCCGCCACGAGCGCGGGCTCCGCCATCAGGCACGCCCCGAACCGGCCCTCCTGCACACGATCCGACGGACAGCCGACGTTGAGATTGATCTCGTCGTATCCGAGGCTCGCACCGATCTCGGCCGCATCCGCGAGCTTCGCCGGATCCGATCCGCCGAGCTGCAGCGCCAGCGGCCGCTCCGCGGCATCGAACCCGAGCAGGCGCGCCCGATCGCCATGGATGACGGCCTCCGCGGTAACCATCTCCGTATAGAGCCGCGCATGCCGACTCATCTGACGGTGGAAGACCCGGCAATGCCGGTCCGTCCAATCCATCATGGGGGCGACGCAAAATCGATGAGATTGATAATGCAATGATTTTCCTATA
The DNA here is from genome assembly GCA_964386545.1 of uncultured Hyphomicrobium sp. Classification (GTDB taxonomy): domain Bacteria; phylum Pseudomonadota; class Alphaproteobacteria; order Rhizobiales; family Hyphomicrobiaceae; genus Hyphomicrobium_C. The sequence continues at coordinate 1,629 of CAYLSI010000045.1, read as the reverse complement.
GAATTCCAGGTCTAAAACGAGAACGGGCGTGAGCAAGTTCCTCACGTGTTCTCAGGTTCCGTGAGCAGTTTTCAGCTTCCGTGCTCACGAATTGCACACGTGAGCACGGCGTGAGCACGACCAACCTGCATTGCGCGTACGTCCCATAGGGCATTGGACAGACAGACATGGCAACCATCGTGAAACTCCCCTCGGGCAACTGGCGCGCCCAAGTCCGCTTCCTCGGCAAGTCGGTTTCGAAGACCTTTAGGCTAAAATCCCAGGCCGAGCGATGGGCCACAGAGCAGCAGGATCGCGTCGACCGGGGCGAAACGCCCACCGCCCGCGACTCCGTTAAAACGGACACCGTGGGCGACCTCATCCAGACCCATCTCGACGACATGGCCGAGGTGGGCAAAGCCGCCCAGCGCAGCAAGGAGCACGCCCTGCTCCGCCTTCAGGACGACCGCGATGTGGGCAAGGTTCGCGTCGCCCATTTCACCCGCGAGCGCGTCATCGAGTTCGGCCGCCGCCGCGCCAAGGAAGGCGCAGGCCCTTCCACGCTCTCCGGCGACCTCGGCTTCATCAAAACCGTCTTCGAGCATGCCTCCGCCGTCTATGGCCACAAGGTGCCAACCGATGACTTGCGCCTTGCCCGCATCGCCCTGTCGCGGCTCGGCTTGGTGGGCAGTTCCGTCGAGCGCGACCGCCGCCCGACGCAAGACGAACTCAACCGCCTTCTGGCGTTCTTCCGGTTCCGGCCGCGCCTCATCATCCCGATGGAGCGCATCATCAAGTTCGCCGTCGCCACCGCCATGCGGCAGGAAGAGATCACCCGCATCCTGTTCGACGACTTCAACGCCGACGCCGCCACCGTTGTTATCCGGCAGCGCAAGCATCCGCGCGCCAAGGCCACCAACGACCAGGTCATCCCGCTGGTCGCCGATGCAGGCTTCGATGCCGTGGCCCTCATCAAGGAGCAAAGGAAATGGGTGTCATCGCAGGGCGCGATATTCCCCTACTGCGCACGCTCTATGGGCGCGGCGTTCCGGCGTGCTTGCATCGAGTTGCAGATTGATGATCTGCATTTTCATGATCTCCGCCACGAAGGGATCAGCCGCCTGTTCGAAGCGGATTGGGATATTCCGCAGGTCGCGTCCGTTTCTGGCCACAAGGATTGGAAGATGCTGCAACGCTATACGCATCTTAGACCGAGCTACATTGCAACACGAGCGCTGCGACGGGCCAGAGCGGACAAAGGGAGGAACATATGAGTCGAGGCGCATATGCATGGGAAGGCGGCCTCGCGGCCCATGTTCAGGCTGCTTGCGCGGCGGGCGCGTTGTTGCTTGCGCTCCTAGCCTACAATTCGTGGAGACATGAAGAACATGCAAAAAAGCGCTCCGAGTTTGCGACTGAAATGCTTAAGGGCGCCTATCAGCTGCAGAGTTGCCTCGATAACGCAGAAGCTAGAACCTCGTATCTTAAATTTGGAGAGAGGATCGATCTCACAGATCACCGCCTCCCTCCAGCACTGGCTGACATCGAAGAAGCCATGACGCTCTGCAAAGAAGCAGTTGCTCAGCTAAAAATCTTTGGTCTGCCCCCTGAAAAGTGGTCCTCCCTGAAGTAGGCTGGTTTGGCCGTTAG
>CAYLSI010000044.1:0-26480 GCA_964386545.1 uncultured Hyphomicrobium sp. | reverse complement strand
AGGGTATCTAATCCTGTTTGCTCCCCACGCTTTCGCACCTCAGCGTCAGTACCGGACCAGTGAGCCGCCTTCGCCACTGGTGTTCTTCCTAATATCTACGAATTTCACCTCTACACTAGGAATTCCACTCACCTCTTCCGGACTCAAGACTGTCAGTATCAAAGGCAGTTCCGAGGTTGAGCCCCGGGATTTCACCCCTGACTTAGCAATCCGCCTACGTGCGCTTTACGCCCAGTAATTCCGAACAACGCTAGCCCCCTTCGTATTACCGCGGCTGCTGGCACGAAGTTAGCCGGGGCTTATTCTGCGGGTACCGTCATTATCGTCCCCGGCAAAAGAGCTTTACAATCCGAAGACCTTCGTCACTCACGCGGCATGGCTGGATCAGGCTTGCGCCCATTGTCCAATATTCCCCACTGCTGCCTCCCGTAGGAGTCTGGGCCGTGTCTCAGTCCCAGTGTGGCTGGTCATCCTCTCAGACCAGCTACTGATCGTCGCCTTGGTGAGCCATTACCCCACCAACTAGCTAATCAGACGCGGGCTCATCTATCGGCGATAAATCTTTCCCCCGAAGGGCGTATGCGGTATTACCTCAAGTTTCCCTGAGCTATTCCGCACCGATAGGAAGATTCCCACGTGTTACTCACCCGTCTGCCACTCTCCTTGCGGAGCGTTCGACTTGCATGTGTTAGGCCTGCCGCCAGCGTTCGTTCTGAGCCAGGATCAAACTCTCAGATTGAAAAGTTCGATTCTGGTCGGCTTGGAGGGAATCTCCAAGGATACTGCGTAACGGGCACCTTCACACTGACGCGCACTTGACCCGAGGTTGCCCCCGCGCCCAGCGCGTCTGGTGATGGCTTAGAAAACGCAGTCTCGCCAGAGTATCGTTGATCACACAAACCCCGAGGGGCTTGCGGACCACGCTAGGACTCCGCCGCCTGCGTTTCTCTTCCTTCAAATTTGACTTGTCAAAGAGCGATCCGACGACGAAACATCAGCCGGTCGGTTAGACCGGCTTTTTCAGGACAACAGGTTACCTTCCGGGTGGCCCGGTCGGGAACCACAACTGTTATCGAGAGAGCGATGCCCGTCGAGGGCGGCGAAGCACTGTGTGCCCCGCGACAAGGACCGAATAAATACAAAACTAACGGGCCTGTCAACGCGAATTTCGCACCTGCCAGAAGAAATTGATTAACGCGTTGATTTAGCAGTGATCTTTTTGCGTCGCCGGACCCGATCCGAGCCCGTTTTCGCCGCCCCGCGGACGTCGCCGACGGCCAAAATCCATCGCCCGAGCCCCTCGGAGAGCAGCCGGAAGCGGAATCGACCCCGCTCAGAGCCCCGATCCCCCGGTCCAGCCCGCGAGCATGAGCCCGGACCGAACAGCGGACACAGACGACGAGCAGCGGTCAGGGGGAACGGCGGGGCGCATGATCGGTTCCCGCGGCCCCGCTTCGGAACCCCGCATCGGAACGTGGACGACCGGAACGTTGACGGCCCTCGGCGCCGCGGCCCGCGCCGAGCCTCCCGCGCTCGCCCTCCACCGTTTCCTGGCTCGGTCATCGCCCCGATTGTCCCGTTGCCATCAGAGCGCCAGCTTTGTGCAGGAAATCTAGGCCAGTATCGTGAGTGCGTCGTGAGCGGTTGAGCGAGGACGGTCTCTGTCCGCACCTCCCGCCACGCCGGATTTCAGAACTTCGCGCCATGCGGTGCGGACGGCCACGGCAATCGTCGGCCGGATTTGGGGAGACGCCCGGGTGTCCGGGCGGCAGGGACAGATTTGAGTTTCGATCATCGCCGCCACGCGCCGATCGGGCGTTGCCGTCCCGTGCCGACAAAATCGCCGGCGCGGCCGCAGCCGCTATTGTACCGCGGCGCGAAAGCGCGCGGCCTGCGCGACATGCACGCGACCGATCACGTCGAGCAGAAGCGCGAAGGCCGCTTTCGCTGGCTGATGAGCAACTGCCTGGCCGCCACCGTGGGCGGCATCGCCATCGTCGTCGTGATCTTCGGCGCCGCCGACAAGCAGGAGGTGGAGGACGGCCTGATGCCGGCGATCCAGCGCCTGCGCGAAGGCACCGCCGCCCCGCCCCTCGAAGCCCTGCTGCGCCGGGACGAAGGCCTCAAGTGGTCGGTTCCGAAGGTCGATCGCCTGCAGGTGACGAGCGGCGCGAAATCCACCCGCTTCGTCATCCACGAGACGCTGCGCCAGCGCCGCGGCGGCCGCGAATACATCTACGCCAAGCCCTACGTCCGCCTCGTTGCGCGCCTGACGCCCGTGCCGCCCGGCGCCGCCGAGCAGATCCCGCCGTTCAACCCGTTCAAGCTCTACGCCAACAACAAGCCGATCGGCGACGAGGACGACGCGAGCGCGCCGCAGACCAATCAGCGCCGCGACATCACGATCAACGTGCTCGAGCTCCTGGGCGGCGTGCTGCCGCTCGAGGACGCCCAGGTCATCGACAACGACGAAGCCGCCGAGATCGTCGAGCGCTTCGTGAGCTCGGAGACCGTCGCCTCGTCGGGATCGTTCTTCGGCCTCGGCGGCAGCGGCCAGCCCGAGGAGGAGCTGGGCGCCGATCAGAGCAAGCAGGCCGAGGAAAACCACGCGAAAGATCCGCATACGACGGTGCTCGCCAAATCCGGCGAGGACAACGAGTCCGGATCGAGCGAGATCGACGTCCTGAAGCCGACGGTGAAAACCGTGCGCGACGGCCAGAAGCTGTCGCAGGTGCTGGCAGAGGCCGGCGCCACGCCCTGGCAGGTGCGCGAGATGATCGAGGCGATGAAGGCCGTGTTGCCCGAGAAGGCGGTGCTGCCGGGGCAGGAGGTGCACATTGCGCTCCAGCCGTCGCTGACGCAGCAGAACCGCATGGAGCCCGTGCGGTTCACCGTCTACGACGAGGGCCACGCCCACAAGGTCACCGTCAACCGCAACAACGCCGGCGAGTTCGTGGCCAGCGCCACGCCGCTCGAAAGCAACGCCCTGCTGCGCACGATCCAGGGCGAGAGCGGCGCGCCGCAGACGTCGAGCCTCTACTCGGCGCTCTACTACGCCAACCAGCTCGAAAGCGTGCCGGACGACACCATCCAGAAGATCCTGCAGATCCACGCCTACGAGACGGACTTCCGCCGCCGCCTGCGCTCCGGCGACACCTGCGAGATGTTCTTCGACCTGAAGGACGAGGGCGGCAGCGACGGCCCGCCGGGCGAACTGCTCTACACGGCGATCTCGACCGGCAGCGAGGTGCGCCGCTACTACCGCTTCCGCACGCCCGACGGCCAGGTCGACTACTACGACCAGGACGGCAACAACGCGAAGAAGTTCTTGAACCGCCGCCCCGTGCGAGCTGACGATATCCGCCTGACCTCGGGCTTCGGCCTGCGCCGCCATCCGCTCCTCGGCGAGTACAAGATGCACACCGGCATCGACTGGTCGGCGCCCCCCGGCACGCCCATTCTCGCCGCCGGCAACGGCGTGATCGAGGAAGCCGGCCGCAAGGGCTACAACGGCAACTACGTCCGCATCCGCCACGCCAACGGCTACCAGACGGCCTACAGCCACATGTCACGCTTCGCGCAGGGCGCAGCTCCGGGCGTCAAGGTGCGCCAGGGTCAGGTGATCGGCTACGTCGGCACGACGGGCCTTTCGTCCGGCCCGCACTTGCACTTCGAGATCCTGGTCAACAACCAGTTCGTGAACCCGCTCTCGATCGAGGTGCCGCGCGAGCGTCAGCTCGAAGGCAAGGACCTCGTCGCGTTCCACAAGGAGCGCAACCGCATCGACGAGCTGATGCGCCGCGCCCCCGTCATGACGGCGAGCAAGTAAGCGCGCGCAGCATAGGCCGGAAAAACCCGGTGTTCCCGGCTTCGCGCGCGTTTTGAGAAAAGCGGCGGATTATTGCTCGGCGCGAAAAGCCGGGTGATGCGCAATATCGCCAATCACGGGCGCACCGTCGAAAGAGAGAGCCAGAACGTACTCCGGCGGAATTCCCGGCACCGTGCAATCCGGATGATGGGTGAAGCCGAAACGGCGGTAGTAGGCGGGATCGCCCACCACCACGCATCCCCGCGAGCCCGCGTTGCGCAGCGCCTCGAGCCCCGCGCGCACCAGCGCCTGGCCGGCGCCTTGACGCTGCCGCGACGGAGAAACCGCGAGCGGTCCCAGCGCATGGAAATGAGAAATCTTCCCCGAAATGGAAACGGGAGAAAATGCGATATGGCCGATCATCTCGCCATCACTTTCCGCCACGAGGGAAATCGTAAGCGCGCCCTCCCGGCGCAACGCCGCAACGATGAAAGGCTCGGTCTGCCGGCTATGCGGATGCCCCGCAAAAGCCTCGCCCACGACCTCGGCGATGGCCGCCGCATCGCCCGCACCCTCGGCCCGGATCGTGAACGTCATGGGTGTTCCCCTGAAATGAAAGCGGCAACCGAGGCTTCGCGAGAAGCCAGACCGGTTGCCGCTGTAAGTCAACGCAGACGGACGATCAGGCCGCCGCCTTCACCGCGACGCCGTTGAGCGTGAGCTTTCCATCCGCGACCGACACATGGACGGTGTCGCCGTCCTTGATCGTGCCACGCAGGATCTCCTCGGCGAGCGGATCCTGAACGTGCTTCTGGATCACGCGCTTCAGGGGTCGTGCGCCGTAGATCGGATCGTAGCCCTTGTTGGCGAGCCACGTCCGCGCCTGGTCGTCGAGCGAGAGCGTGATCTTGCGATCCGCCACGAGTGCGGCGAGCCGCTTGATCTGGATGTCCACGATGGCGGCCATGGCCTCGCGCTTGAGGCGGTGGAACACCACGATCTCATCGATGCGGTTGATGAACTCCGGGCGGAAATGACGCCGCACGGCATCCATCACGAGGCCGTAAGCCTCCTCTTCGCTCATCACCTTGTCCTTGTCGCCCGGCGCGCCGAAGCCCATCGGCTGACGCGGGTCGGCCAGGTACTCGGCGCCGAGGTTCGACGTCATGATGATCAGCGTGTTCTTGAAGTCGACCGTGCGGCCCTGTCCGTCCGTGAGGCGCCCGTCGTCGAGCACCTGCAGCAGCACGTTGAACACGTCCGGATGCGCCTTCTCGACCTCGTCGAACAGCACGACCTGATAGGGCCGGCGCCGCACCGCTTCGGTCAGCGAACCGCCTTCCTCATAGCCGACATAGCCCGGAGGCGCGCCGATGAGCCGCGACACGGAATGCTTTTCCATGTACTCGCTCATGTCGAGACGCACCATCGCGCTGTCGTCGTCGAAGAGATACGCGGCCAGCGCCTTCGTCAGCTCGGTCTTGCCGACGCCCGTCGGCCCGAGGAACATGAACGAGCCGATCGGCCGGTTCGGATCCTGCAGGCCCGCGCGCGCGCGCCGCACCGCCGTCGAAACCGCCCGGACGGCTTCGTCCTGGCCGACGACGCGCTTCTCCAGCGCCTCTTCCATCTTGAGCAGCTTGTCGCGCTCGCCTTCCAGCATCTTGTCGACAGGCACGCCCGTCCAGCGCGACACGACACCCGCGATCTGGTCCGGCGTCACCGCCTCTTCGACCATCAAGCCGCGGCCTTCGGTGCTCTCGATGTCCTGAAGCTTGCGCTCCAATTCGGGAATGACCGCGTGCGCCAGCTCGCCCGCACGGGCGTAATCGCCCTTGCGCTGCGACTGCACCAGCTCCGTGCGGAGCCGGTCGAGCTCCTCCTTCACCTTCTGCGCCGATCCGAGCTTGTTCTTCTCGGACTGCCAGCGCTCGGTGAGCGCGCGCGACTGCTCCTCGAGATTGGCGATCACGCCCTCGAGCTTTTCGAGCCGGTCTTTCGAAGCCTGATCGGTCTCCTTCTTGAGAGCCTCGCGCTCGATCTTGGCCTGCATCAGGTCGCGATCGATCGCGTCGAGCTCCTCGGGCTTCGAGTCGACCTGCATCCTGAGCCGCGACGCCGCCTCGTCGACGAGGTCGATAGCCTTGTCGGGCAGGAAGCGGTCGGTGATGTAGCGGTTGGAGAGGGTGGCCGCCGACACGAGCGCGGAATCGGTGATCCGCACGCCGTGATGCAGCTCGTACTTCTCCTTGAGGCCGCGCAGGATCGAGATCGTGTCCTCGACCGACGGCTCCTCGACGAACACCGGCTGGAAGCGCCGCGCCAGCGCCGCATCCTTCTCGATGTGCTTCTTGTACTCGTCGAGCGTGGTCGCGCCGACGCAGTGCAATTCGCCGCGCGCGAGCGCCGGCTTGAGCAGGTTGCCGGCGTCCATCGCGCCTTCGGCCTTGCCCGCGCCCACGATCGTGTGCAACTCGTCGATGAACAGGATGATGCGGCCGTTCTCGGCCGTCACCTCGTTGAGCACGCTCTTGAGGCGCTCCTCGAACTCGCCGCGGAACTTCGCGCCCGCGATCAGCGAGCCCATGTCGAGCGCCAGCAGCTTCTTGTCCTTGAGGCTCTCCGGCACGTCGCCGGCCACGATGCGCAAGGCGAGGCCTTCCGCGATCGCCGTCTTGCCGACGCCCGGTTCACCGATGAGGACAGGATTGTTCTTCGTGCGCCGCGAGAGCACCTGGATGGTGCGGCGGATCTCCTCGTCGCGCCCGATCACGGGGTCGAGCTTGCCGTTGGCCGCCGCCTCGGTGAAGTCGCGCGTATAGCGTTTCAGAGCCTCGAAGCTCTGCTCCGCGCTCGCGCTGTCGGCCGTCCGGCCCTTGCGGATCTCGTTGATGGCCGTGTTGAGCCGCTCGGGCGTGACGCCCGCGTCGGCGAGGATCTTTCCGGCGTCCGAGCCCTTCTCGAGCGCGAGCGCCAGCAGCAGCCGCTCGACCGTCACGAAACGGTCTCCGGCCTTCTCGGCGATCTTGGTCGCATTGTCGAAGACGCGCGCCAGCTCGGGCGCGAGGTACAATTGCCCCGCACCGCCCCCGCTGACCTTCGGCCGCTTGGCGAGCGCCCGCTCGACGGCGTCGAGCGCGTCCTTATGCCGCCCGCCCGCGCGCGCGATCAGCCCCGCGGCCATGCCTTCGGGGTCGTCGAGCAGCACCTTGAGCAGGTGGTCGGTGGAAAACTGCTGGTGTCCCTCGCGCAGCGCCAGCCCCTGGGCCGACTGGACAAAACCCTTGGCGCGATCCGTGTACTTCTCAAAATCCATAAGTCTGACCTCCTCAGCGCGCTTCACCGCCCTGCGAGAGGCACGTATGAAACGCCATTCGTAATTGCGCGGCCGCAACCCGGGCCCGATGCCGGCACCCGTGCGAACCGCCTGAAGCAGATATAGGAGGGCTTGTTCCCTTATAAAGGGGAGGCTCCCGAGTGGTATGGAAAACGGTCTCGAAGGGAAGAACCGCATGACGGCCGTCATCACGGCTTTGTACCGCTACCCCGTGAAGGGGCTCTCGGCGGACGCCCTGGAGCGCGTCGCCCTCGCCGCCGGCGAGGCCCTGCCGCTCGACCGCGCCTGGGCCATCGAGAACGGGCCGAGCCGGTTCGATCCGGACGCGCCGCGCCACCTGCCGCCGGCGAGCTTCCTGACCTTGAGCCGCGACGAGCGCCTGGCCTCCCTCGAAGCCCGCTTTGCCGAAGAGGAGAGCCGCCTGACCCTCCTGCGCAGCGGCCGCCAGGTCGCCAGCGGGCGCCTGACGGAGCGCATCGGACGCCAGGTGATCGAGCAATTCCTGGCGGCCTATCTATCCGCCAGCCTGCGCGGCCCACCCAAGATCCTGAGCGCGCCCGGCCACACGTTCAGCGACATCCCCGAAAAGCGGCTTCACATCATCAACTTGCGATCGGTGGCCGAGATCGAGCGCGTGACCGGACGCGAGGTCGATCCACTCCGCTTCCGCCCCAACGTCGTGATCGACGGCCCGGCCGCCTGGAGCGAAGCCGGCTGGGTGGGCCGCGAGCTGGCCGTCGGATCGGTCCGCCTCCGCGTGACCGGCCGCACCCCGCGCTGCGCAGCCGTCAACGTCGACCCGAAGACCGGCGCACGCGACATGGCGATCCCCGCGACGCTGCAGCGGGAATGGGGAACGATGGACTTCGGTGTCTATGCCGAGGTCGTGGACGGCGGCCCGCTCGCCGTGGGCGATGCCGTCACCCTGGACGGCGGCGGCTGAAGCCAAAGAGGCTGAAACAAAAGACGCTGAAGCCAAAGGACCAGCCAGCAAAAAAGGCCGTGGGGCGATCCCACGGCCTTTGAATTCGAAACCGATTTCAAACCGGATCGAGCCGGCAAGCTCAATCGCTGCTTTCCACCGCCGGCGTCGGATCGGACGCACCGGCCGCAGCCGCGTCCTCGCCTTGAGCGCCCGCCTCGCGCCGCGGACGGCGCACGGGACGGCGCAGGAATTCCGGCTGCTCGTGATGCGCCAGGGGCGCGCGTTCGCGCCGCTGCGGCGCGCCTTCGACGCCGACATCCGGCTGCGGCGCACGGTCCGGACGATCCGACCGGTCGATGCGCTCCGGACGCTCGGCGCGCTGGAAGCGCTCTTCGCGGTTGCCCCGGTCGCCGCGATCGCGGTCGCCTCGGTCGTGACGCTCGGAGAACCCGCGCTCGCCGCGGTCCCGGTCGCTCCGCTCTCCGCGGTCACCGCCACGATCGCGGTCGCGATTGTGGAACGGGCGGCCGCCGCCTTCATGGCGCTGCGGCCGGTCCTCGAACCTCTGGCCGCCGCCCTCGTGATGGCGCGGCTGGCCCTCGTTGCGCGGCTGTGAGAACTGCGCCTGCGGCTGGCTGCCCTCGGCGCTGAAGTCGCCGTCCTCCTCGCCGAACTCGTCCGACATGCCGACCGGCTCGCCGAAGCCCGCCGGACGCGGACGGCCCATGCCATTCTGCAGGTCGCCGCCGCCCTGAGCCATCTGCTGCTCGCGGTACGTCATGATGATGCGATTGTAGTGCTCGGCATGCTGCAGATAGTTTTCCGCAAGAACCGGATCGCCGCTCGAAAGAGCATCCCGCGCCAGCGCGATGTATTTCTCGGCAATATGAGCAGGCGTCCCGCGCAGCTTCACGTCGGGCCCCGTGCTTTCGAAGCTCCGCGTTAAAGGGTTTTGGCCTTTGCGATTGTGATTGCCATTGTTGTTATTGTTGTTGCGGCCGCGACCTCTGCGGTTCTGCTGTCCCTGCCTCATGGGCTCCATTCTCGACAGTTGTGAAATCTTTCGAAGCTGCGCGCGATCCCGCAGCCGTCTTTCAAGACTGACCCCTCGCGGCCCTCGGGCCGCGCCTCGCTGAACCGGTTTCCCGGCGGTTCCAAACGCCCCCCGAAACGACCCTTTCGAAGTCCGTCCAGGTTCCGAGTGCGTGAGCCGGGATCGGCATTCGCGCGCCGAGCGGCCCGCAACCTGATCCGTCTTTCTTTTCGCACCCGAACGACTGTCACATGATCGAAAGGGAGGAGCTTCAATGCGACGGGCGCTTAAGGCCTCGATCGGGAGCCCGCAAAAAAACCGCGGCATCACCGACGGCGCCTATCCGCCGATATCGCATTTCGTCATGTGCGAAATAATGACAGCCGCACTTCGAACGAGTCGCCATCAACAACAACTGCACATGAGCAGAGTGTCCTGTCGAGGCACATTAGACCCGGGAGCCCGCGATTCCAAGCGCTTTTGAAGTCATGGATAATTTTGTGTCTTCATAGCAACACAGCGGGTGTGGCCGCCGAGATCGCGCCACAGGCGCACCTCCATCCCGCCGCCCGCCGAGAACAGCCGGGCCACGTCCTCGGCCTGCCCGGCACCCGCCTCGACGAAGACCCATCCGTTCGGGACCACCCGTTTCGCCCCGGTCGCGAACGCCCGGTAGAAGACGAGGCCGTCAGGCCCGCCGTCCAGCGCGGCCCTGGGGTCGAAGTCCCGGACTTCCGGATCGAGCCCGGCAATATCGTCCGAAGGGATGTAGGGGGGGTTGGAGACAAGGACATCGAAACGGCCGTCGACGCCTTCGAGCCCATCGCGATTGAGAAATTCGACGCGGTCCGCAACGCCGAGCCGCACCGCGTTGGCTTTGGCGGTCGCGAGTGCCCCGTCGCTGATGTCCGTTCCGACGCCATGCGCGCCCGGAAGCTCCGCGAGCAGCGTCAGCAGCAGCGCCCCCGTCCCCGTGCCGATGTCGAGAATGCGGATGGGCGCCTCGCGCCATCCCTCGGCCTGCGCGATCTCCAGCACCGCCTCGATCACGGTCTCGGTGCACGGCCGCGGATCGAGCGTCGCCGGAGTGACGGCGAACGTGCGCCCGAAGAACCCGCGCTCGCCGAGGATACGCGACACGGGCTCGCGCGCGACGCGCCGCTGCGCGATCGCCGAAATACGCCGGCCCTCGTCGTCGCCGAGACGCCGCTCCGGCGCACGCAAGAGATCCATGCCCGAAAGGCCGAGCGCTCCCAGAACGAGATAGCGCGCATCCCGCGCCGGGTCCTCGATGCCCGCTTCGGCCAGCACGCGTCCGAGACGCGCGATCGCCTCCCGCAGGACGAGACCGGCATAATCCGCCCCCCCGTCCTCCGGCGCGCCCGCGCCTCGGTCGGGCGCCGCCGTCACGCGCCGTGCCCCTGCATCGCCGCCAGCTCGCCCGCCTGATGGTCCGCGATGAGCTGGTCGATGATCTCGTCGAGACCCACGCCTTCCATGATCCGGTCGATGTTGTGCAGCGTGAGATTGATGCGGTGGTCCGTCACGCGGCCCTGCGGAAAATTGTACGTGCGGATGCGCTGCGAGCGATCACCCGAGCCCACCTGGCTCTTGCGCGCCTGGCTGCGCTCCGTATCGGCCCGCTCGCGCTCGAGCTCGAACAGGCGCGAGCGCAGCACCTGCATGGCGAGCCGGCGGTTCTGATGCTGCGACTTCTCGGCCGACACGACGACGATGCCGGTCGGCAGATGCGTGATGCGCACGGCGCTGTCCGTCTTGTTGACGTGCTGGCCGCCCGCACCGCCCGCCCGCATCGTGTCGATGCGGATGTCCTGGTCGCGGATCTCGATGTCGATGTCCTCGGCCTCCGGCAGCACCGCCACCGTCGCCGCCGAGGTGTGGATGCGCCCGCCGCTCTCGGTCGCCGGAATGCGCTGCACGCGATGGCCGCCGCTTTCGAACTTGAGCCGGGCGAACACGCCGCGTCCCGTGATCGACGCGATGATCTCCTTGTAGCCGCCGAGATCGTTCTCCGACATGGAGATGATCTCCGTCGTCCAGCCCTTGAGGTCGGCATAGCGCTGGTACATGCGGAAGAGATCGGCCGCGAACAGCGCCGCCTCGTCACCGCCCGTGCCGGCGCGCACTTCGAGGATGGCGCTCTTCTCGTCGGCCGCGTCCTTCGGCAGCAACAGGATGCGCAGCCGGTGCTCCACGTCCGCGATGCGCGGCGCGATCTGCGCAAGCTCCTCGCGCGCCATCTCGGCCATGTCCTTGTCCTGCGACGGATCGTTGACCAGCGCCTCGAGGTCCCGCTGCTCCTTCTCGACCGTTTCGAGCTCGCGCACGGCCGCGATCAGCGGCTGCAGCTCCGAGAACTCCTTGGTGAGCTTGACGTACGTCGCCTGCGGCGCGCCCTGGTTCAGCTCCGCCTGGATCGTCTCGTAGCGCTCGATGATGCGAGCCAGCTTTTCTTTGGGGATGACGCTCATTTGTCTTTGTTCTTGTCCAGTCGATCTCGTTTCGGCATGCGGCAACGCCGGCGCGCGGAGAGGCGCCGGGCGATGCGCTAGACCTCGACGTTGTGTTCGGAAGCGAACCGTTCGAGCTCGTGGCGCAGGCTGCCCGAATAATTCTTCATCAGCTCGTCGAGCCGCAGCCGCAGCTTGTTGACGTCGAGCGAGCGGATCATCGCCTTCACCGGACCGATCGAGGCGGGCGCCATCGAGAGCGTCCGGAAGCCGAGCCCCATCAGCGCCATGGCTTCGAGCGGCCGCCCGGCCATCTCGCCGCAGAGCGTGAGCCCCACATTGTGCTTGCGGCAGGCGATGGCGAGTTGCTTCAGCGCCCGGAGCGGCGCGACCGAGAGCGAGTCGAACCGGTTCGCCACGCGCGAGTTCGACCGGTCGACCGCGAACAGGAACTGCGTGAGATCGTTGCTGCCGACCGACACGAAGTCCACGCGCGAGAGCAGCTCGTCCAGCTCGAACAGCACGCTCGGCACCTCGATCATGGCGCCGATCAGGAGCTTGCTCGGCGGCGGCGTGCCGCGCTTGTCTGCCATCTCGCGCTCTTTGTCGATGAGCGCGCGGATCTCGTCCATCTCGGTCGAGATCGACACCATCGGGATCATGAGCCGCAGCTCGCGCCCCGCCGCGGCCCGCAGCATCGCCCGCACCTGCATGCGGAAGAGGGCCGGCCGGTCGAGCGACATGCGGATCGCGCGCCAGCCGATGGCCGGGTTCTCCTCCGGCACGTGCGCCAGATAGGGCAGGATCTTGTCGCCGCCGATGTCGAGCGAGCGGAACACGACGGGCTTGCCCTCGGCCTCGTCGAGGATCGCCGCATACGCCTGCGTCTGCCGGTCCACGCGCGGCAGGCTGTGCGACAGCATGAACATCAGCTCGGTGCGGAAAAGACCGATGCCGTCGCCGCCGGATTCGCGCAGGTGCGGCATGTCCGCGAGCAGGCCCGCGTTGATCTGCAGCGCCACCCGCTCGCCGTCCTTGGTGACGGCCGGAAGATCGCGCAGCGCCTCGTACTGCTTCTGCCGCCGCGCCCGGAAGCGCACCTTGTCCGTATAGGCCGAGACGACCTCCGGCGACGGGCGCACGTGCACCTCGCCGATGACGCCGTCGACGATGATCGCGTCCCCCGTCGTGACGCGCTCGACGATGCCCTCGGCCTGGCCGACGGCCGGAATGCCCAGCGCCTTAGCGACGATGGCGACGTGGCTCTGCCCGCTGCCGTCCTCGATGACGAGGCCGCGCAGGCGCGTGCGGTCGTAGTCGATCAGCTCCGCCGGCCCCATGTTGCGGGCGACGAGGATGGTGTCCGACGGCATCTCCGGCGGATTGAGAAGGCCCGCCGGCACGCCGGAGAGAATGCGCAGCAGGCGGTCCGACAGATCCTCGAGGTCGCGCTGGCGCTCGCGCCAGAAGGGATCGGCCTGCTTCAGCATGCGCGCGCGCGTGCCGTTCTTGACGCGCTCGACCGCCGCGCCTGCCGTGAGGCCGCCCTGCACGGCTTCGCGCAGGCGCCGCTCCCATCCCCGGTCGTGCGCGAACATGCGGTAGGCTTCGAGCACGTCGCGATGGTCGCCCGCCCCGGACAGCAGCTCGTGGTCGAGCATCTCGTCGAGCGACGTCTTGAGATCGTGCAGCGCCTCCTCGAGCTGGCGCATTTCGTGCGCCGGATCGTCCGCCATGATCTTCGTCACGACGATCCTGGGCTCGTGCAGCATCACGTGGCCGAGCGCGATGCCCTCGGAGATGGGCTCGCCGGGGATGACTTTCTGCAGCGCCCGCGAGATTTCGATCGGCGAGCTGACGGCGCCCGAAACGAGATGCTCGGCCACCACCATGGCGGTCGCCTGCATCACCTCGACGTCCTCGTCGGAGTATTCCTTGACCGTGCGGTTCTGGACGACCAATACGCCGAGCACCTGCCCGCTGCGCTGGATCGGCACGGCGAGCAGCGAATGGTAGACCTCCTCACCCGTCTCCGGGCGGTAGGAGAAGGCCGGATGCTTGGACGCATCGGACTCGTTGATCGTGATGCCGAGCTCCGCGCAGCGGCCAACGAGGCCCTCGCCGCGCTTCAGCATCGTGGCGTGGACGGCCGTGGGGTTGAGGCCCTCGCTCGCGAACAGCTCGAGCGAGCCGTCCTGGCGGCGCAAGTAGATCGAGCAGACGTCCGTGACCATGACGCCGGCGATCTGGCGCACGATGCGGTCGAGCCGCTGCTGCCCGTCGGCGGGCGCGGCCATGATCTCCCGCAGCCCGCGCATGATGACACGCAGCGCCGGCTCGGAAGGCATCACACGGGGCTCTTCGCCGCGTTTCGAAGGCATCACGCACAGCCGTTGAAATTGATCCGGTCACCCCCGGAAGACTGCAGGGCTCACGGGCCGTTATACGTCAAATTGAGCACGAATACGGACATGCTCTGGAAAATGGGCGTCGTGTATTAACGGTTGATTTCCGCTTTTTTAGGCGGCGTCGAGGCCGTAGATCGAGTGAAGCGTTCGCACGGCGAGCTCGGAATAGGCCGCATCGATCAGCACGCTGATTTTAATTTCGGACGTCGAGATCGCCAGGATGTTGATGCCTTTATCGGCGAGCGCCTTGAACATCTGGGCGGCGACGCCCGCGTGGCTGCGCATGCCGATGCCGATGACGGAAACCTTGGCGACGTCGGCCGAACTCTGCAGCTCGCAATTGCCGATGTCCGCCATGGCGGATTTCAGGACCTCGAGCGCGCGCGGCAGCTCGGCCGCCTGCACGGTGAACGTCATGTCCGTGTTGTGGCCGTCCGCCGCCACGTTCTGAACAATCATGTCGACGTTGATCGATGCCTCAGCCAGCGGCCCGAAGATGCGCGCGGCGATGCCGGGCTTGTCCTCCAGCTTGAGGAGCGTGATCTTCGCCTCATCCCGAGCGTAGGCGATGCCGCTGACGACTTGGTTTTCCACGATTTCATCCTCGCCGCAGACGATTGTTCCGATGTTTTCCGTGTTGCCGGCCGAGAACGGCGCCATGTCCTCCGGCTTGACGAAGCTCGACAGCACGCGCGTCCTCATCTGGTTCACCATGGCGAGCTCGACCGAGCGCGTCTGCAGAACCTTCGAGCCCGAGGACGCCATCTCCAGCATCTCCTCGTAGCTGACGCGCGGCAGGCGCCTCGCCTTGGGCACGATGCGCGGATCGGTCGTGTAAACGCCGTCCACGTCCGTATAGATGTCGCAGACGTCCGCCTTGAGGGCGACGGCCACCGCCACCGCGCTCGTGTCCGAGCCGCCGCGCCCGAGCGTGGCGATCCGCTTGGCGCCGGGCTCGATGCCCTGGAAGCCCGTGATGACGGCCACCTCGCCCGCGTCGAGCGAGCGCGCGAGATCGCTGCCGGGAATGCCGGAAATACGGGCCGAGCCGTGCGCCGTGCTGGTCTCGATCGGAATCTGCCAGCCCTGCCAGGATCGCGCCTTGAGGCCCATGGACTGCAGCACGATGGCCGTGAGGCCCGCCGTCACCTGCTCGCCGGAGGCGACCACGGCGTCGTACTCGCGCTTGTCGTGCAGCGGCGAAGCCTCGTTCACCCAGGCGACGAGCTGGTTCGTCGCGCCCGCCATGGCCGAGACCACGACCGCCACCTTGTTGCCGGCGTCCACCTCGCGCTTCACATGGCGCGCGACGTTCTTGATGCGCTCCACGTTGGCGACGGACGTCCCGCCGAATTTCATCACGACAACAGCCATGGCTTTGAACCGCCCGATGCCCGCTTCTGTGTGAGAGAAGATATGGAAAGGCCGCGCCAGCGCACGCCAGGGTTGCCGCATCGGCCACGCCCGGACGTCGGTCACGGTCCTCGTTTCGGCCGATCTCTTACCGGGAACACGCCAGGGCTGCAACAAAAGCCTTGCCAAACAGGCGTGACGGACGAGGGGCTTTCCGTTGACAATCGCGCCCGCCCTGTCACCTTCCGCGCCATGATCGCAAACGACACATCGTCCACCCCGGAGCCGCGCGCCGCCAGCATCGACGCGGCCGAGGTCGAACGCTTCCAGGCCCTCGCCAAGGCCTGGTGGGACCCGGAGGGCAAGTTCCGCCCGCTGCACCAGATCGGCCCGGTCCGGCTGACCTTCGTTCGCGACGAGCTCAAACGCCACTTCGCCATTGCGGACAACGGGCTGCGTCCCCTTCAGGGCCTGCGCCTGGTCGACGTCGGCTGCGGCGGCGGCCTGCTCTCCGAGCCGCTGGCGCGCCTGGGCGCCACCGTCACCGGCATCGACCCGGGCGAGCGCAACATCGCCATCGCCCGCGATCACGCGGCCGCCCAAGGCCTCGCCATCGACTACCGCGCGACCACCGCCGAGCAGCTTGCGGCCGAAGGCGCGGTCTTCGACGCCGTCGTCTGCCTCGAGGTCATCGAGCATGTGCAGGATGTGCCGGCTTTCATCGCCACGCTCGCCGCCTTCCTGCGCCCCGGCGGCCTGATGGTGCTCTCGACGCTCAACCGCACCGTGAAGGCTTACGCGCTCGCCATCGTCGGCGCGGAGTACGTCCTCGGCTGGCTGCCGCGCGGCACCCACCAATGGGAGCGGTTCGTGACGCCGGACGAGCTGGCGCGCCACGTCACCGCCGCAGGCCTCGCGGCACCCCGCTTCGCCGGCTTCGTCTACCATCCCTTGCGGGACGCCTGGAGCCTCTCGGACGACACGGACGTCAACTACCTCGCCGCCGCCGCCAAACCGGCGGCCGAGAAATAATTTTTCGTCGCGCCCTGCAGAAAAAGCAAAACTGATCCGCGACGTTTTCGCCCGACCCCAAAAACATGAAATTTATTGGTCAGATCAGGGCCCAAGCCGCGGGAAACGGCCTTGACGGTTTTCCTTTTTGGCTCCTATAGCTGCCCCTGCTCGCGCAGACGTTCAAAAAAGTCGGCAGGCCCACCCCTCGGAGACATCCGCTTCTGAGGACAAGGCGGCCGCGACACAGCGGGCGTAAAAGGGGAACTACGATGTCGAACGAGCCACGCCGCCCGGGCCGGCACTTCCTTCAGATTCCCGGGCCCACGCCCGTACCCGAGCGCGTGCTCGCCGCCATGGCGCGCCAGGTGCTCGACCACCGGGGACCGGATTTCCAGCGTCTCGGCAAGCGCGTCCTCGCCGGCATCAAGACGCTGTTCAAGACCCAGAGCCATGTCATCATCTATCCCTCGTCCGGCACCGGCGCGTGGGAAGCGGCCCTGACCAACACGCTCTCGCCCGGCGACCGCGTGCTGATGGTCGAAACCGGCCAGTTCGCCGTGCTCTGGAAGCAGATGGTCGACCGCCTCGGCCTGCGCGCGGAGGTCATCCAGACCGATTGGCGCATCGGCGCCGATGCCCAGGAGATCGAGGATCACCTGCGCCGCGACACGGCCAAGGCCATCAAGGCCGTCTGCATTGTTCATAACGAGACTTCGACGGGCTGCTGCACGCGCCTCGACGAGGTGCGCCGCGCCCTCGACGCCGCCAAGCACCCCGCGCTCCTGATGACGGATTCGATCTCCGGCCTCGCCGCCGCCGATCTGCGCCATGACGAATGGGGCATCGACGTCACCGTCTCGGGCTCGCAGAAGGGCCTGATGATGCCGCCGGGCCTGTCGTTCACGGCGATCTCGGAGAAGGCGCTCGAAGCCTCGAAGTCGGCCAAGCTCGCCCGCTCCTACTTCTCGTGGGAGGACATGCTGGCGTTCAACGGCGACGGCTTCTTCCCGTACACGCCGGCCACCGGCCTGCTCTACGGCCTCGACGAGGCGATCCGCCTGATCCACGAGGAGGGCCTCGAGAACGTGTTCGCACGCCACGATCGCCTCGCGGAAGCGACGCGCCTCGCCGTGCGCACCTGGGGCCTCGAGGTCAACTGCCGCGACGCCCGCTACGACAGTCCGGCCGTGACCACGGTGCTCATGCCCGAAGGCCACAACGCCGACCAGTTCCGCAAGATCGTGTTCGACAACCTGAACATGTCGCTCGGCACCGGCCTCAACAAGCTGGCCGGCAAGGCGTTCCGCATCGCCCACCTGGGCGACACCAACGAGCTGACCGTGCTCGGCGCCCTGACCGGCGTCGAGATCGGCCTCGAGCTCGCGGGCGTTCCGCACAAGAAGGGCGGCGTCCAGGCCGCCATGGCGTTCATCGCCGACAGCGCCAAGCCGAAGGTCGCCAAGGCCGCCTGAGGCGCAACGATCACGACACACAAAAGCCTGGTTCGGAGATCTCCGGACCGGGCTTTTTCATTACGATTACGCTCGCTCTCGCCTCACGCCGGGTTGGCGAGCGCTTCCATGGCGGTCCTGACGTCCCCCGAGAACGTGCCGTTGATGGGACCCTTGTAGGTGCCTTCGTCGCGCAGCACCTCCTGCAGCCACTTGCGGTCCGCGAGCGACAGCACGTTGGGGTTCCGGATCAGCTCCGCGACCAGATACTTGTCACCGAGGCGCAGCGATTTCACGACCCAGTAGGCCGCTTCCGTATCGCTCTTCTTCACGCCCTTTCCGATGCGGTAGAGGATGCCGAGGTTGAACGTGGCGACCGCATTGCCCTGGTCGGCGGACTTGCGCACCTGATCGGCGGCGCGCGCATTGAGCTGATACGCCTGGTACTCGTCCTTCGGAATGCCGCGGCCCTGCTCGTACTTCTCCGCGAGCCACGACGTCGCCTCGCTGAGCCCGCCGTCGGAGGCGAGCTGAAGCAGACGCACGGCTTCCTGATCGTTCTTGGTCACGCCGCGGCCCGCCTCATAGAGCAGCGCCAGCCGGTGCATCGCGAACACGTGCCCCTTGTCGACCGCGCGCCGATACCAGCGGGCGGCCTCGGCATAATCCTGCTTCACGCCGCGGCCGGTCTCGTAGAGCCCGCCGAGATTGGTCATGGCCGCTTCCTGCCCGCCGTCGGCAGCCTTGCGGAACCACGTCGCCGCGAGCCCTTCGTTCTTCGCGATGCCGATGCCGTCCTTCGCGAAAAGGGCGTAGCGCGTCATCGACGCGAGATGCCCCTCCTCCGCGGCCTTGAGGTAATACCGCGCCGCCTCGCCGTTGTTCTTGGGCCCCAGCACGATGCCAAGCGACAGCATGCGCCCGAGGCTCGCGGCCGCACCCGCATTGCCGCCGTTCGAGCGATCGACGAGGAGCTGCTTGAGATCGGCCGCGCCGTTGCCGGCGCGCCAGACCTCGAGCGTCATCTTCTGGTTCGGGCTCGTCTCGCGAAGCTGCTTCAGGAAGGTATCGACGGTGTCGACCGCACGCCCGTCGGCCTTCTGGATCACGTCGCCGGCGGCCAGCTCTCCGGCTCCCGAGGCCGACCCGATATCCGTAACGAGAACGCCGCGCGCCCCGCCGAGGCCGAGCCCGCTGGCGAGATCCGCATCGACCGACATCATGCGCACGCCGAGGCCGCCGTGCGGCTGGCCGTCCGTGACGGTCCGCGTCAGTGCCACCGCAAACGTGCGTTGTGCCGTCGGAATGCGCGAGGTGGCGAGCGAGCCCGTCTCCGTCTCGGGGGCTTCGGCGGAGGGCTCGCTTTCCGGCGTCTTGTTGGCGCTCTCCTCGTCGGGCAGCACGCCCGTGAGCGGCGTCCACCGCTGGGCCGAGGCCGGAAGGGCAAGGCTGAGCACCGAGACGACGGCGACGGCCCCGAAGAGAACGGACCGCGCCAGCCGGCAGCTCGAAAAAGGAATGTCTCGAATAGTCATCACGCCTTCTGCGGAGGATCGACGAAAAGCTCGCTGCTGAAATAACGCTCGGCAGACGAGGGAGCGAACGTCACGACGGTCTTGCCGGCCATGCCGTCCCGCGCCGCGATCTCGAGCGCTGCGACGAGATTGGCGCCCGTCGAGATGCCGCCGGGGATTCCCTCGACTCTCGCAAGTGATCGCGCCGTTTCGAAGGCCTTGTCGTTGGAGACGCGGACGACCTCGTCGATGAAGCTGGTGTCCAGCACCTTGGGCACGAAGCCCGCGCCGATGCCCTGGATCTTGTGCGGCCCGCGCGCCCCGCCCGACAGGATGGGGCTGCCCTCCGGCTCCACCGCGACCACCTTGATCGAGGGCTTGCGCGCCTTGAGCACGCGCCCGCAACCGGTGAGCGTGCCGCCCGTGCCGACTCCCACGACGAGCACGTCGATGTTGCCCTTCGTGTCGTTCCAAAGCTCTTCCGCCGTGGTCTTCTCGTGCACGAGCGGATTGGCCGGGTTCTCGAACTGGCTCGGCTGCACGGCGCCGGGCGTGGAGGCGAGGATCTGGTTGGCCTTGTCGATGGCGCCGGGCATGCCGCCCGCGGCGGGGGTCAGCACGAGCTCGGCGCCCAGGTGCGCGAGGATCTTGCGCCGCTCGATCGACATCGATTCCGGCATGATGAGCATGAGCTTGTAGCCCCGCGCCGCCGCGACGAACGCGAGGCCGATGCCCGTATTGCCCGACGTCGGCTCCACCAGCACCGTCTTGCCGGGCTCGATCTTGCCCTCGGCCTCCAGCACGTCGATCATGGCGACGCCGATGCGGTCCTTGACGCTCGACAGCGGATTGAAGAATTCGAGCTTCAAGAGAACGTCGGCCTTGGCGCCGGCCTCCTTGGCCAGCCGCGCCACACGCACGAGCGGGGTGTGGCCGATGGTTTCGGTGATGTCGCCATAGACTTTGCCGCGGCCCCAGGTCTGGGTTGCCTTCAACGTTTTGATCTCGCTCGCGTCGGTCATCTGCGTTGCTCTACTTGATCCGCTGGTTTGATTGCACTGCTTCTCGCATATTTTGCAGCGTGGCCAAAGCGCTACAAGCGGGGCGGCGGCGTCGCACGTCCCTCGCACCGCCTCCGACTCGAACGCTCTAACCTTTGGATTTCGGGCGCTTTTTTCGGGATTTCTCGCCGGAATCCGACGCCCCGGCCGGCGCACTTTGTTTCACAAATGTCGAGCCGAACCCGCCTTTTCCGCGCCGCGTCGCGCCAAGCGCCTTCACGGGCTTGAGTTTTGCGTGCGTGACGGGCGCGATCACGAGCTGCGCGATGCGGTCGCCGCGCCGGATCTCGAAGGCGGCCTCCCCGAGATTGATCAGGATGACCTTCACTTCCCCGCGATAGTCGGAATCGATCGTGCCCGGACTGTTGAGCACCGTGACCCCGTGCTTGAGCGCCAGCCCCGAGCGCGGCCGCACCTGTCCCTCGAACCCCGGCGGCAGCTCGAACGCGAGACCCGTCGGCACGAGCGCCCGCGCGTTCGGCGCGATCGCGAGCGTCTCGTCGTCCGGCAGCGCCGCCATCAGGTCGAGCCCGGCCGCCTCGTCCGACTGATACGCCGGCAGCGGCAGGCCCGCCCCATGCGCGAGCACGGCCACGCGCACGCGGGCCGCCCGCTTCGTCTTCTTGTCCTTGGTCTTGTTATCCCTGGTCTTGGCCATAAGCTGCTAGGCGTGCTCCCGGACTTCGGCGAGCCACGTCGCGGCGCGCTGCATCAGGCGGTCGGCAACGTCGGCCTTCGAGAGATCGGGCCAGTGCTCCACATCGCCCGCCGTCACGAGATGAACGGTATTGCGCTCGCCGCCGAACACACCCGTGCCCTCCGACACGTCGTTGGCGACGATCCAGTCGACCGCCTTCGCTTTGAGCTTGGCCTGCGCATGCGCCACCACGTCCTGCGTCTCAGCCGCGAACCCGACGACGAGCGAAGGGCGGCCGCGACCGAGCTTGGATACGGTGCGCAGGATGTCCGGATTTTCGACGAGATTGAGCGCGGGGGGCGCGCTGCCGGCGGCCTTCTTGATCTTGCCGCGGCTCTGGCCTGCGACACGCCAGTCGGCCACCGCCGCCGCGAATACGGCCACATCCGCCGGAAGCGCCGCCTCGACGGCCGCGAGCATCTGCTCCGCCGTCTCGACATGCTCGACCGCGACGCCCTCGGGATCCGCGATCTGCACCGGCCCGGAGATCAGCGTCACGCGCGCGCCGAGCCTGGCGGCTGCCACCGCAATCGCATGCCCCTGCTTTCCCGACGAGCGGTTGGCGATGTAGCGGACGGAATCGATGGGCTCGTGCGTCGGGCCGCTGGTGACCAGCACGTGCCGCCCGGCGAGAGACAGGCGCGGCGGCGCGCTCGCCGAAACCGCGATGAAGCCGAACCCGTCCTTGCCGCGCCCGGCCTGGTCGAGCAGCGCCTCGATCCGCTCCACGAGCTCCGGGACTTCCGCCATGCGCCCGACGCCCGCTTCGCCCTGCTCGGCCATCTCGCCCGCATTGGGACCGATGAAGTCGGCGCCGTCGCGCGCGAGCTGGCGCACGTTGCGCTGTGTCGCCGCATGGCTCCACATCGCCGGGTTCATCGCCGGCGCCACGAGAATAGGCGCGCGCGTCGCGAGCAGGATGGACGTCGCGAGATCGTTGGCGAGCCCTTGCGCCATGCGCGCCATGAGGTCCGCGGTGGCGGGAGCGACGACGACGAGGTCCGCTTCGCGCGCGAGCCGGATGTGGCCGATCTCGCGCTCGCCTTCGAGGTCGAACAGGTCCGTCGCCACGCGCTCGTTGCTGATCGCGCCGACCGCGAGCGGCGTTACGAACTCCTGCGCCGCCTTGGTCATCACGCAGCGCACGCCATGGCCGCGCTCGCGCAGGCGGCGGATGAGATCGAGGCATTTGTAGGCGGCAATGCCGCCGCCGATGATGAGGAGGATGCGCTTCATGGAGACCCGAACGCCTGCCAGTACCCGCTCCGGTTACCCGAGCATGTTCTCGCCATAGACCGGCGCCATATCTGGCGGCCGATGAAGATCGAAGTGTTCATGGTATCATAGATAGACTGCCGCCCGATTGCGGACGGGAGCCTCATGGTTACCGTCCCGGCCACCCGTAGGACAAGGACTGATTTCTTGCGCATCCGGCTGACCCGTGCCGCCCTTCTGCTCGCCGCCGTGCTGATGGCGGGCGTCGGCGCGCGCGGCGCGGCCTCCAACACCATCGCCGAGTGCTTCAGCGAGAACAACGAGCGCCGCATCGCCGGATGCTCGGAGCTGATCGAAAGCCCGTATCTCGACGCCGGCACCCGGAGCCTCGCCTATGCCATGCGCGCGCTCGCCCTGTCGCTCAAGGGCGACCTCGATCAGGCGCTGCCAGACTACGACATGGCCATCAAGCTCGATCCCGCCTCCGCCATGGCGCTGAACAACCGCGCCTGGGTGCTCTACAAGCTCGACCGGCTGAGCGACGCCATGACGGACGTCGAGCGCTCGCTGATGCTCGCCCCCGCGAGCGCCCACGCCCACGACACGCGCGCCCACATCCGCCAGGCGATGGGCGAGATTACCGAGGCGCTGCGCGACTACGAGCAGGCCATGCGGTTCGGCGGCGAGCACCTCGTCAAGCTCTACCAGTGCGGCCTCGAAGCGCAGGGGATCTACAAAGGTCCCATCGACGGGCTCTACACGCGCGACATGCGCCGCGCCCTGGAGGTCTGCGTCCGCTCGAAGTCGTGCGATCCGCTGCCGGCCGACGAGGAATGCCGCGCCGCCACCTCCTGAGGCCCGCCTCGGGCGACGCTCACTCGCGCGGCACGAGCCCCGTGAGCTTCCACGATCCATCGACGAACGTGAAGTCGGCCGTGAGATCCGGCTGGCGCGCCGCCGCGTCGCGCGCGACGCCGACCGAGAGACCGAGCGGCCCGTTCAGCGCGAAATGCTTGACGTTGTTGAGCCCGTATTTGGGCCGCGGCCCGCCCTTGGCCGCGAGCGGCGCGCGGTCCGCATCGGCCGCAACGCCCGCATCCTCCGTCCCGAGCGCCTTGTCGGGATCGATGCCGAGCGCCCGCGCGATCTCCTCGAGGCTCTTGCGGCTTTCGCCCGAGTTGTCCCGCGAGACGA
This sequence comes from uncultured Hyphomicrobium sp., assembly GCA_964386545.1. Classification (GTDB taxonomy): domain Bacteria; phylum Pseudomonadota; class Alphaproteobacteria; order Rhizobiales; family Hyphomicrobiaceae; genus Hyphomicrobium_C. The sequence goes on along the minus strand of CAYLSI010000044.1, from coordinate 2,999 downwards.
TCGTCAGTCCGTTGCCCATGACGCCCGGCGGCTGGCTCGCACGTTCCAGCACGAGCCCGTCGAGCGCGTCCTTGAACGTGCGCCCGCTGGCGTGGATCCGGATCAGCATCTCGGGCGTCACCAGCGTCGCCAGCACGCCGTCGACGACGCGCGGCATGGCCTGGACCTTGAGCTTGTCCGCCAGCACCTCGCCCGCGGTGCCGAGCCGCTTGAACGCCTGCGTCAGCACCTTGTCCACTTTCGCCGTGACCGCGGGCTTGAGCGAAACGCGCACGCTCTCGAAATCGACGCGCGCGTTGAGCCGCTCGACGTTGCGCCCTTCGAGCGAGGTCTTGAGGTCGTAGCCCGCATAGAGCGGCCAGGCCACATAGAACGCCAGCACGCCGAGAAATCCGAGCGTGCCGAGCGAGCGCATCTTGAGAAGGCTCATGACGGAGGGCCCGGTGCGCGAACGGCTCATGGCACTCCTCGCTAGCCGCGGTAGTGGGCGTACTGCCCCTTGGGCTTGAAGCGCTCGAGATAGGCCGGCACGACCGAGCCGATCGAGCGCGGCGAGACAAACCCGAGCCCCGCGAGCGTCCGCCCTTCCTTGATGGCCGCTTCGCTCACGACGTTGTCGGTCTCGAGCAGGCGGACCTGATCGACCGTCAGCGGGCGCAGGCTGTTCGGCAGCGGCCACGTCATGAGCGCCTGCAGCTTCGCGAGCCAGAACGGCAGCGAGATGAAGCCGCGCTTGCGGCCCGCATACGACAGGGTGCGCTCCAGAAGCTCGCGGAAGGAGAGCACCTCCGGCCCGCCGAGCTCGTAGGTGGTGCCGGGCGTCCCGCCGCCCGCCGCCACCGCGGCGATCACCTCGGCGACGTCGCCGACGAAGACCGGCTGAAACCGCGTGCGCCCGCCGCCGATCAGCGGCAGCACCGGCGAGATGCGCGCCAGGGCTGCGAAGCGATTGAAGAACTCGTCCTCGGGGCCGAACACGATCGAGGGCCGCAGGATGATCGCGCCGGGGAACTCCTCGAGCACGGCCGCTTCGCCCGCCGCCTTGGTCTGCGCGTAGTGCGCCGGCGACGACCGCGACGCGCCGATGGCCGAGATGTGGATGAGGCGGCTGGCGCCGGCTTCGCGGGCCGCGCGGGCGACGACCCGGGCGCCCTCGGCCTGCACGGCGGCAAAGGTCTGCGCCCCCGACGGCGCGAGAATGCCGACGGAGTTGATGACGACGCTCGCGCCTTCCACGGCCCGGCGCACCGAATCGGGGTAGCGCAGGTTGGCCTGCACCGGCTGGATCTGCCCGACCACGCCCATAGGTTGCAGATAACCCGCGAGATCCGGACGGCGCGAGGCGGCGCGAATGCGGAATTCGTCCTTCGCGAGCGCCCGCACCGCATGGCGGCCGACGAATCCCGGCCCGCCGAAGATCGTGACCAGTTTGTTGTCCCCGCTCATCCCGCCACTCCTTTTCAGCCCCGCTTTCGAACGGCGGCGCAACCCGTAGCAAAAGTCCGTGAATCGTGGCGAGTCCGATCTCGCCGCGCAAGCGAAATGCACGCCCTCGTGGCCGCGGCGCACACACTCAATTGACATTGGGGCGCGGTGCCCGTAACTCATGGCGCCCGCAGGCTCACCGGCTTGCCCAGATGGCGGAATTGGTAGACGCACTAGTTTCAGGTACTAGCGCCGCGAGGCGTGGAGGTTCGAGTCCTCTTCTGGGCACCACTCGCTCCCTGGCTTCCGGCGGGAGAGCTGACTTTCGGGCAAATCCGGCCGCGACCGACGTTTTGGTACGGAATGAGCCCAATGCGCCACATTGCGACTCACGGCGGCCGGACATAATATCTCTGAACGTATGATAACTCAGTGTCACGCCGCGAAGGAGCGGGCACGGCCCGCCGGCGCGCAGCGGCAAGCATCGTTCAAATGAAAATCACGTCTCGCACTTCTCTCGCTATCGCCGCTGTCGCTGTCGGGCTCATCGCCTTGGGCGCGAGCTACGGTCTCCTGCAACAGGATTTCGACCCCGCGAAGCTCACGACGCTCTACACCATTCCGGCCAGCGGCGGCCTCGAAACGGCGAAGCAGTACAACCCGCTCGGCATGCTGAGCCTGGCGAGCATCGCCGCGGCGATCGCTCTTGTGCTGACGGGCGCCTTCCACATCGTCCGCGCGCGATTTCCCGACGCCGTCCCGAGCGGCAGTTCCCCGAAAGCCCTCCTGCCGTGGAACTGGGAAGCGGGCCTCGGCAAGCTGAAGCGGGAGATCGGGCGGGTCGACGGGGTCGTCGAGCAACTGACGGCGGCGAGCGCCAGCCACGCCGCGTCGCTGACGGCGGCCAACGAGCTGCTCGTAGGCGAGACGTCGGCGAAGGAAGTCAGCGCCATCGTCGACAATCTGCTGTCGGAAAACCAGCGCCTGCGCGGCGAGTGCACGGTGCTCCTGAATCAACTGGGCGAAAAGCACGTCGAGAAGCGCGAGGTCGAAGCGGCCCTCGAGAAGGCGCAGCACGAGCAGGCGCTCGACCCGCTGTCCGGCCTCGGCAACCGCCGGACGTTCGACAAGGAAATTCAGGACGCGATCGCGGCGGCGCGGGAAACGGGAACGCCGCTCAGCCTGATCATGGCGGACATCGACCACTTCAAGCCGATCAACGACACGCACGGCCACACCGTGGGCGACGAGGTCATCAAGGCGCTGTCGGGCGTGATCGCCGTGTCGCTGCGCAAGACGGACATCGCCGCACGCTACGGCGGCGAGGAGTTCGCGATCATCATGCCGAAGGTGGGCTTGGAAACGGCGAAGTCCGTGGCCGAGCGGATCCGCAAGAAGTGGGCGAGCCGCAAGCTGACGCTGCGCGCCTCCGGTAAGGTCATCGGCCCGATCACGGCCTCCTTCGGCGTCGCCGAGCTGCGCGTCGGCGAAACGGCCGAAACGCTGATCGGCCGCGCCGACCGGAAGCTTTACGCGGCCAAATCCGCCGGCCGCAACCGCGTGATGGGCTGAGC
>CAYLSI010000043.1:16505-26877 GCA_964386545.1 uncultured Hyphomicrobium sp. | reverse complement strand
CACTTCAGATGGTCATGGCTCTCGATCGAGAAACCGACGTCACGACGGGTCGCCGCACCGGCGATGGCGTGGTGCTGGCTGGCGTCGACCGGGCGCGCGAGTTCCGCCGGGCCGCCCGGCGGACCACCCTCGTGCGCACGCTCAAGGTCGTCCTGCCGCTCTGCTGCGTCGGCCTGCTCGCCACCTATGCGTTCACCATCGCGCAGACCGCGGGCATCGTCGATGGGCAGGGGCTGTCGGAGCTGGCGCTGCGCAAGGTGCTGCCGACCGACCTCGTGATGAAGAACCCCCGCTACGAGGGCTACAACAAGGACGGCGGCCGGTATGTCTTCGCGGCGAAGACGGCGCAGCAGGAGGGGACCAGCATGTCGGTCGTCCTGCTCAACGGGATCACGGGCGAGCTTTATCAGGCCGACGGCACGCGCACGGACGTGACAGCTGCGCGTGGACGGTTCGACAACGGCGCGAGCGTTCTCCAGCTCTTCGACGAGATCAACGTCGATTCCAAATCGGGTCTCAAGGCGCGGCTGACGGAGGCCACGATCCGCACGAAGGAGGATCTCTTGACCTCCGGCAACCCAGTGCTGGTCGAGTTTCCGAACGGCTCCGTGCGCGGTGACAGACTCGTGCTTCGCCAAAAGTTGGGGCAAGCGAGCTTCGGCGGCAATGTCGTTGCGGAGTTGACGCCGCCGACGCAAGAGGCCGCGGCAGCCAAACCTCCGGCGGACCAGACCGCGATGTTCACGCCGTCGGGCGGGCCGATCATCATCAACTCGGACGAGCTTCACCTCAACGAGGGTCTCAAGCTCGCCATGTTCCGGAAGGATGTCCATGCGCGTCAGGGCGATGCGACCATCAGCACGCCGGAGCTGCGCGTCACGTTCGAGGACGAGGGCATGATGCGCGTGCCCAGTGCGTCGGCCGACCAGTCCAGCAAGCTCCGCCGGATCGTCGCGAAGAAGCCCGTCGTCATCAAGCGCGGCAACGGCGATGTCGTGACGAGCGACAACGCCGACTTCGATGCCGCCGCGCAGACCGCGCTTCTTACCGGCGAGGTGATCATGACGTCGGGCGTCGACCGGCGCGCGACCAGCGATCAGGTCGAGCTCAACGAGGCCACGGGGGCGATCGTGCTGACCGGCGGCGTGGTCGTCATGCAGGGCGGCAACGAGCTCTCGGGCGGTCGCCTTGCGATCGACCGCACGCGCGGCACGGCCCAGCTCACGACGCCGCCGGAAGGCACCGACGGTCCCGGCCGCATCAAGGCGCGCTTCGTTCGCGATCCGCAGGCCAAGGCGCCGGACCGCGCGAAGGCGCCGCGCGAAAACGACCAGTCAGCGCTCATGTCGTTCCAGACCAACACGTCGGCGCCGATCGAGCTCAATGCCGATGCGCTCAATGTCGACGACGGGCGCAAGGTTGCGGTGTTCCGCGGCGATGTCGATGCGGTGCAGGACGGCTTCAAGATCCGTTGCGCGGAGCTGTCGGCGTTCTACAAGGGCGGTTCGGGGCTGGTCGACGTGGCCAATCCCGGCGCGACGGCGGCCGGCGGGCAACCTGCGTCGGAGCTCAGCCGCATCGAAGCGCGCAAGAACGTCCGCGTGACCTCGAAGGACGGGCAGACGGCGACGGGCGACTGGGCGGACTTCGACGTCAAGGCCAACAAGATCACGATGGGCGGCAACGTGGTGCTCTCGCGCGGCAAGAGCATGGTGCGCGGCACCCGCTTCCTGATCGACCTCGCGACGGGCGAAAGCAAGATCGACACGGCGCCGGCGAATACCGAGTCGCGGCCGGCCGGCGGCGGCTGGGTCACGAACGATCCTTCGGGCTCTGCCGGCCAGAGCAAGGGGCGCGCCAGCGCGGTCTTTTTCCCGCAGGAGCTCAAGGAGCAGGAGAATGCCGCCGGGCAGGCCAAGACCAAGCCGACATCTCCGGGGGAGGCGGTGGACGGCTGGTCGGCGACCAACAAGCCGGACTAAGGTCTTTCCGCTTTTCGGGCTTTTTCCCGTTTCTCCGGATGCATTCTCCGGCTTCACTCTAGGACGAGCGTCATTGACTTCACCGCGCACAACCCCTCCCGTACGCTCCCTTCCCGACCTGCCGCGCAGCGGTTCCGAGTTTGACGGTTCGCCGATATGAGACTGTGGCCCTTTTCGACCCGCACCAATGATGCCGCCGACAGCCAAGGGCAGAACGGCGCCGCGCATGGCTACGCCAGCGAGGCGGAGCGGATGGCCGCGCATCAGGGCTGGCTCGTCGCCGAGAACGTGCAGAAGAGCTACAAGAAGCGCATGGTCGTGCGCGGCGTCAGCCTCGCCGTGGGGCGGGGCGAATCCGTCGGGTTGCTCGGGCCGAACGGCGCGGGCAAGACCACCGTGTTCTACATGATCACCGGCCTCGTGCCGGCGGATGCGGGGCGGATCTCCATCGACGGCACGGACGTCACGGCGCTGCCGATGTACCGGCGGGCACGCCTCGGCATCGGCTACCTGCCGCAGGAAGCCTCGATTTTCCGGGGCCTTTCGGTCGAGCAGAACATCATGGCCGTGCTCGAGCTGGTCGAGCCCAACCGGAAGGCGCGCAAGGAGCAGCTCGACAGCCTGCTCGAGGAATTCCACATCACGCGGCTCCGGAAGTCCCCGTCGATGGCGCTGTCGGGCGGCGAGCGGCGGCGCTGTGAAATCGCCCGCGCGCTGGCCTCGCGCCCCTCGTTCATCCTGCTCGACGAGCCGTTCGCCGGCATCGACCCGATCGCCGTCGGCGACATTCAGCAGCTCGTGCGCCACTTGACGGACCGCGGAATTGGGGTCCTCATCACGGATCACAACGTGCGCGAGACACTGAGCCTCATCGACCGCGCCTACATCATCTACGACGGTCAGGTCCTCACCCAAGGTACGCCCGCGGAAATCATAGACAATGAAGACGTTCGCCGCGTTTATCTGGGAGACATGTTCGTTAACGGCCGTTGACGTTTCCCGCGTGCGGGGCGGCGGCCGGCCGATGCCGGGCAGTTTGCGGGTTCAGTCAACGCCGTTTTCACTTCCATGGGGCATGCTGCGCGGCAGCCGGCCTGGACCGGCCCGCGATAGCGGGACCAGGGCGGCCCGGACGGCGCAATGCGGCGCGCACGGAATGGCCGGCGCGCTCGATCCCATTTGCGTGCACGGGAACTGAAAGTCTGCGTATGGCGCTGTCGGCAAAGCTCGAGCTGAGGCAAGGCCAGCAACTGGTGATGACACCCCAGTTGCAGCAGGCGATCCGCTTGCTTCAGCTTTCGAACATCGAGCTCGGCCAGTTCGTCGAAACGGAGCTCGAGCGCAACCCGCTTCTCGAGCTCGACGACGGGCCCGATATTTCCGTCAAGGAGCACGAGCCGCCCGCCGAGCCGGCCGCGTCGTCCGGCGAGGACGAATGGCTCGATCTCGGCAAGCCCGTCAGCGAAGCCGAGGGCGGGCTCGACACCGATGACGGCGGCTACGGTGATGCCTCCCCCGGCGGCGGCATGGACGGCGATTCCGGTTGGGCCAACGTGCGCCAGCGCATGAACTCCTTCTCCGGCGACGACATCAATCCGGAGGCGTTCGTCTCCAACGAGCCGAGCCTGCGCGATCACCTGAGCGAGCAACTGCCGCTGGCCGTCGCCGATCATGTCGAGCGCCTCATCGGCCAGCACCTCATCGATATGGTCGACGAGGCGGGCTATCTGCATGCGGATCTGGCGCAGTTCGCCGAGAAGCTCGGCGCGCCGCTGGCGCTCGTCGAAAGCGTGCTCGCGAAGCTTCAGGCGTTCGATCCGCCCGGCGTGTGCGCGCGCTCGCTGGGCGAGTGCCTCGCGCTGCAGCTCAAGGAGCAGAACCGCTACGATCCGCAGATCGCGGCGCTGCTCGACAACCTCGACCTGCTCGCCGCCCACAACTTCGCCGCGCTCAAGAAGGCCGTCGGCACGGACATGTCCGAGATCACGGACATGATCGAGGAGATCAAGCGGCTCAATCCGAAGCCCGGTCTCAAGTTCGGCGCCGTGCAGCTTCAACCCGTGGTGCCGGACGTTCTCGTGCGCCAGGCGGCCGACGGGACCTGGCTCATCGAGCTCAACAGCGACACGCTGCCTCGCGTGCTCGTCAACCGCAGCTATTTCGCGCAGGTCAACAAGACGACGCGGACCGAGCAGGACAAGGGCTATCTTTTGGACTGCCTGCAGACGGCGAACTGGCTCGTCAAAAGCCTCGACCAGCGGGCGCGGACCATCCTCAAGGTGGCCGAGGAGATCGTGCGGCAGCAGGACGGCTTCTTCACGTACGGCGTGCAACATCTTCGGCCGCTCAACCTCAAAACCGTGGCCGACGCCATCTCGATGCACGAGTCCACGGTCTCGCGCGTGACCTCGAACAAGTACATGGCGAGCCCGCGCGGCATCTTCGAGCTCAAGTACTTCTTCACGTCGGCGATCCAGTCGGCGGGAGACGGCGAAGCCCATTCCTCGGAAGCCGTGCGTCATCGGATCAAGCAACTGATCGATGCGGAAAGCGCCCGCTCGGTGCTGTCCGACGACAAGCTCGTCGAGAAGCTCAACAAGGAAGGCATCGACATCGCGCGCCGGACGGTCGCCAAATACCGCGAGGCGATGCGGATCCCGTCCTCCGTCCAGCGCCGCCGCGAAAAGAAGCTGGCCGAGCGCAGTGCCGCCGGCCGCTCCTAGAGCGTTTTCCGATCCGACCGAATCGGATCGGACGCTCTATATTCTTGTTTTGTCGCATTTTCTTACAACGAACCGGTCTCCACTTCGTCGGAAAATGCTCTAGGGTCTTTCCGCTTTTCGCGGAATCGCTGAAAGACCCTAGATCTTTGTTTTTTCGTACTTCTTTTCGAAAAACCGGCTCCCCCTTTTCTGGAAGCCCTCTAAGACATTTTGCCAGCCGGCGGGCGTCGCCCGGAGGGGCCACGGCGCGTTCGCTGTTCGGGCGCAACAGCTACGGTGGCCGACCTGCGGCATTGACTCCGCCATCCCTCGGCACTAGCGTTTTCCCAGTGGTTCGCTGCTTCGGGTGGCGAACCAAGAAGTTGGAATAATTCGAGAAAGTCCTGAGTTGCTTGCGCTATTCACGAGCAGGTGGCGAAATGGGCTGTTTACGGTCTTCCCGGGCTGGTAGGGCGGAGTTTCCGGGGATCGAAGTCAGACGTGCGTGGGGAGCAGCGATGCTGCCGGATCGCCACGATTAGGGGGTAGGTCCCCGCCGGCCGCTCGTTACCGGAGACGTTCAATCGCTGCGGGACTTTCGTCCCGTGAGTTTGTTGGGGGAGAACCTCGCGGACAGGTGCAGCATGGAGCCGCAAGGGCCGTGCTGCGTCGAAAGCAGCAGCCTGCCGCGGGCCGCATGCTGCAGTGCAGATAATTGAGTCGAGCTTTCGCGCGTTATGTGCTGAAAGTATTGGAAGATCGGTTGTTGGCCGATCGTGGAACCGATGGGACCGGAACATGGATTTAGGCGATCTGCTGGCACCTCGCGGAGTCTATCCCGCTTTCGAAGCCACCAATAAAAAGCAGGCTCTGCTGGATCTTGCGGCCCGCGCGGCCGAGGTCACGCAACTCGATCCGCGCATGATCTACGACGCCCTGATGCAGCGCGAGCGCCTGGGATCGACGGGCCTGGGGCGCGGCATCGCGGTTCCGCACGTGAAGATTGCAGGGCTCTCCGGAATTGTCTGCCTGTTCGCCCGCATGGCGCGGCCCATCGATTTCGAGAGCCCGGACAGCGAGCCGGTCGATCTCGTGTTCCTGCTGCTCGCGCCGGACCATGCCGGCGGCGATCACCTCAAGGCGCTGGCGCGCATCTCGCGCCTCGTTCGCGAGCCGAGCGCGCTCGAGCGGCTGCGGACGGCTCCGGATCTCGCGGCGTTGACCCGTGCACTGACGAATCCCGCGACGTCGCACGCGGCGTAGCGGTTTTGCGAGGGGCCTTGCTGCAGGCGCGCAAGGCCGTCCGCTCGCCGGTCTCCGTTCCGCCCTCAGCCCAGGATGGCGAGGGCCGCGAGGCCGGCCGATCCCACGACGATCCGCCACCATGCGAAGGGCGTGAAGCCGTGGCGGCTGATGAAATCGAGCGCGGAGCGCACGACGATCACCGCCGTCACGAACGCCACGACGAACCCCACGCCGATAGAGACGGCATCGGCGACGTTGATCCGGTCCCAGTTCTTGTAGAGATCGTATGCGAACGCGCCGGCCATGGTCGGCAGCGCCAGGAAGAACGAGAACTCCGCGGCCGTGCGTTTGTCCGCTCCCAGGAGCAGGCCGCCGACGATCGTCGAGCCGGAGCGGGAGACGCCCGGGATCAGCGCCAAGCACTGAAACAGGCCGATGCCGAAGGCGCGCGGCGTCGAAATCTCGGCGACGTCGCGGTAGCGCACGGCGAGGTCGAGGCGGTCGATGCCGAGCAGGATCACGCCGCCGAGGATCAGCATGATGCAGATGAGGGACGGCGTCTCGAACAGCACCTCCTTGATGTAGCCGTGCATGGCTACACCGATCAGGGCGGCGGGGAGGAAGGCGATCAGAAGCGCCAGGGCGAACCGGCGCATGTTCGGATCGTGAGGCAGCGCGCGGACCATGCCGAGCAGCCGCCAGAAATAGACGTAGACGATGGCCAGGATGGCGCCGAGCTGGATCAGCACCTCGAAGGTCTTGCCCGGGGACTCGAAGCCCATGAAGTGGCCGGCAAGCAGGATATGCCCCGTCGACGACACGGGGAGGAATTCCGTCAGCCCTTCCAGGAACCCGAGCAGAACGGCTTGCCAGATCGGCATTGAGGATGCTCTCCGGTGTTATGAGGACGCACAATGTGGGATTGCGGGTGAGAAAGCCGTAAACACGGGCGCGCGGCGCGGCACTCGGTAGCACGTTTGCGGAAACGAGGATACGTTCCCGCAGCGGCCTCGGCGAGGGCGCCGCCCCCGATGGGCTCACAGCCTCGTTCGCAGCATTTTCGCCACACTCTCTGCAACCGGGTTCTCGAACCGCGATGCCGACGCTGACGCACTTCAAGCTCTGCCCCAAGTCCCGCTCGGTCCGCCTGGCGCTGGGCGAGATCGGCGTGGCGGTGGCGTTGGCCGAGGAGCGCCCGTGGGAGTGGCGCAAGGAGCTTCTCGCGCTCAACCCCGCCGGAGAGCTTCCCGTGCTCGCGCTCGACAGCGGGGCCGTGCTGTGCGGCGCGTATGCGATCTCTGAGCACTTTGCGGAAACACTGGCCGCGGCGTCGAAGGAGGGGCGGACCGCGCCGCTCTTTCCGGGCTCGATCGAGGATCGGGCGGAGCAGCGCCGGCTCGTCGACTGGTTCCACGGCAAGCTCGACCGCGAGGTGACGCGCGAGCTGATGTTCGAGCGTGTCTATGGGCACCTCGTGCCGGGGCGCGCGCACATGCCGGACCCCGACGCGCTGCGCGCCATCCGCGCCAATATCCGCTACCACGCCGGCTACGTGAACCATCTGGCGCACGAGCGCCAATGGCTCGCCGGCAACGACATGAGCTTTGCCGACATGGCGGCGGCCGCGCAGTTCTCCTGCATGGACTACCTCGGGGAAATCGCATGGGACGATTTTCCGGCGGCGAAGACGTGGTATGCGCGCATGAAGTCGCGCCCGTCGTTCCGGCCGCTACTGGCCGACCGCATGGCGGGCGTGGCGCCCGCGCCCGTCTACGCCGATCTCGATTTCTGAGCGATGCCGACGCCTGCGCCTACATCCGTCATTTCTACGGCCGCATCGGCCAAGGATGCGCTGGCGGCGCATGCGCGCGCGCTCGGGTTCGACGTGGTGCGCGTGGCGCGTCCGCACGGCATCGGCGCGGCCGGCGACCGCCTGCTCGATTTCCTGGCCGCCGGGCGCCATGGCACCATGGACTGGCTCGAAACGCATGCGCAGCGGCGGCGGGATCCGCGTCAGCTCTGGGCGGACGTTCGCTCCGTCATCATGCTGGGCATGAGCTATGCGCCGGAGCGCGATCCGATGCTGGCGCTGGAGGAGAGGGAGCGCGGCGTCGTCTCGACCTACGCCAAGCGCAGCGACTATCACGACGTCATGAAGAGCCGGCTCAAGGACGTCGCCGGGCGCTTCGAGCGGGAGACCGGCGCGGCGGTCAAGGTGTTCGTGGATACGGCGCCGCTCATGGAAAAGCCGCTCGCGGCCGCGGCCGGCATCGGCTGGCAGGGCAAGCACACCAACCTCGTTTCGCGCACGCACGGCTCGTGGCTCTTTCTCGGCGCGATCCTGACGGCGGCGGATCTCGCGCCGGACGAAGCCGAGACCGATCACTGCGGGAGCTGCTCGCGCTGTCTCGACGTCTGCCCGACGCGAGCCTTCCCCGCGCCCTATCAGCTCGATGCGCGGCGCTGCATCGCCTACCTCACCATCGAGCACAAAGGCCACATCGCCGAGGAGTTCCGGGAGCCGATCGGGAACCGCATCTTCGGATGCGACGATTGCCTCGCCGTGTGTCCGTGGAACAAGTTCGCGGATGCCTCGCGCGAGGCGGGCCTGGCTGTTCGGACGGAGCTCGACAACCCGCCGCTGGCCGAGCTGCTCGCACTCGACGATGCCGCGTTCCGCCTGCGCTTCCGCGGCACGCCCGTCAAGCGCACGGGGCGGGACCGCGTCGTCCGGAACTGCCTGATCGCGGCGGGCAACGGGCGCGACACGGATCTTTTGCCGGCCGTGACACGTTTGCTCGCGGATCCTTCTCCCGTCGTGCGGGCCATGGCCGTGTGGGCATTTCGCAAGCTCGCCTCCGGCGGCGAGGTGGAGGCCGTCCGGGCCCGGCTTCTGCCGGACGAGGCGGACGATGCCGTGCGCGGGGAGTGGGTCGCGGAGATGCCTCGGTGAACAGCCTCTTCTGTATCGGGTTCGGATATTGCGCCGACGCGCTGGCGCGCCGGCTGGCGCCGCTCGGCTGGCGCACCGGAGGAACGGCGCGGACGGCGGAGGCCGTTCAACGGCTGAACGCGCAGGGCCATCATGGCGTGCTGTTCGACGGCGCGCGGCCCGTGGACGACATGGCAGCGGCGCTCGCCGGCGCCACGCATCTTCTGATTTCGGCCGGCCCGGATGCCGAGGGCGATCCGGCGCTGCGGTTTCATGCGCGCGATTTCGTCCGCGCCTCGACGCTGCAGTGGATCGGCTATCTCTCGACGGTGGGGGTGTACGGCGATTTCCAGGGCGCGTGGGTCGACGAGGCGACGCCGCCGAAACCCGGCTCCGAGCGCACCATCCGGCGTCTCGAGGCCGAGCGGGCCTGGCTCGACTTCGGGGCGGCCCACGGGCGGGGCGTGCAGGTGTTCCGCCTCGCGGGGATCTATGGGCCGGGCCGCAGCGCCATCGACGACGTCGCGGACGGGACGGCGCGGCGGATCGTGAAGCCGGGCCAGGTGTTCAACCGGATCCACGTGGCGGACATCGCGGCGGTGCTGGAAGCCGCGGCGGGCGGGCGCGGACGGCACGCGCTCTACAACCTGGCTGACAACGAGCCGGCGCCGCCGCAGGACGTCGTCGCGTACGCGGCGGCGCTGATGGGACGAGAGCCGCCGCCGGAGATCCCCTTCGAGGATGCGCCGCTCTCGCCGATGGGACGGAGCTTCTATTCCGAGAGCCGGCGCGTGCGCAACGACCGGCTGCGCGACGATCTCGGCGTCGTGCTGGCCTACCCGACGTACCGCGAAGGCCTGGCGGCCATCCTCGCGGCGCGATCGCGCTGACGGCGCGAAGCTGCCGCCTTTCGCCCTCTTTGCTGCCGAAATCGGCTGGAATCATGCGGCCTTCGGTCCCGGCGGATTGCGCGTGCGGGCCCTTGTTCATTTTCAGTCGTCGTCCGCATTGGAGAGACCCATGACCCGGCTCAGGCACGCCCCGTTCGTCGCGGCGCTCATGAGTGGGTGGTTTGGTCTTGCGCTTCCCGCGGTGGCGGCGGGCGACAGCCCCGGCCATGCGCTGGCCGAGAAGTTCGCAGCCGAGCCCGAGCGCGAGGCGGCGCGGCGCAAAACCGAAAACGATGCGAAGCGCCGGGCCGACGAGGAGGCCGAGATGCTGACGCGCGCCCGCGCGGAGGCGGAGCAGCGCAAAGCGGCCGCCGACAAGGCGCGCGCGGATGCCGAGGCCCGGGATCGGGCGGACGCCGATGCGCAGCGTCTTGCGGCCGAGCGCGAGGAGCAGGAACGGGCCGAGAAGGCGCGCCGTCTCGCGGAAGAGCAGCGCATCGCGCGCGAGAAGTTCATCGCCGAGCGCACGGCCGAAGCCGAGCGGCGGATGGCGGAGGAGAAGCGCGCCGAGGAGCGTCGCCTGGCTGAGCAGAAGGCGGCGGAGGAGAAGCGCCTCGCGGA
>CAYLSI010000043.1:0-16405 GCA_964386545.1 uncultured Hyphomicrobium sp. | reverse complement strand
GAAGCCGAGCGTGAGGCCGAGCATCGCCGCCTGACGGATCGGCTCAAGACCATGGAGCGCGAGCGCATGGCGCTCGGTGCGCCGTCGGCTGCAACGGCCCCCGTCGGGCCACAGGTGCGCGCCGCTTCGCGCGTCACGGTTCTGCTCGTCATGACCTCCGGCACGAACGGCATTCGTCGCTTCGGCAAGAAAACGGCGGACCCCGTGCTCTGCGCCGGGCCGACCTGCTGGATCAGCGGCGGCTCCGACGTCACGGCCAAGTCGGTGTCGCGCGGGCTGGCGCTTGGGCCGGGCAACACGCTCGGCCGGCGCGCCGCCGCGTGCAATCAGCACCTCGCCTGCGCGTTCCGCGATGTCGAGGTCGCGGCCATGACGTCGCCGGTCCAGCCTATCGACCTGCGCATCATGCGCCATGACCGCCGGGAGCCGCTGAAGCTCGAAGCGGATCCGACGTGCCGCGTCGCGTCGGGGACGCTCGCGTGCGGCAAGACCTTTGCGACGCGGACGTGGCGGGCGTGGGTCGTGCCCGAGCACGTCGCGCGGGAAGCAGGCGAAGCGGGGCTGGATGCCGCGCTCGCCAGCGGTCTCTCGATGCAGCCGTCGGCGGCGCTGACGGTGCGTTAGAGCCTTTCCGACTTGGGTGGCGCTCCCGGGATGGCCGGGTGTCGATGCGAAGCATCGCGCCGCGATGACCTCGGCCCATGACGCAATAAGGGGTCGAGAGAGTCCTTCTTAAAACCGAACTCCCCCTCGGCTCCTGCCGCAGCTTCGATGGGTTTGCGCGCGACCCGAGCGTCGGGGCGGCGGCCGCCGCGTGTCCGCGGACGGGACGACTGGTCACGGTTTGCTAACCATCCTGCGCAACGCTTGCCTAACGCCCGGTTTGCGGTGCCGCAGATCCCGAGAATTTTACGGGATCGAGACGAACTTTGCTCAAGGATGCTGCAAGTCTCCACGAGTGCGGGCACCCCGGCCATGGCCATTCTTTCGCATGACCCCAACTGTGACGCCGTCGACGGCCGCGCGCGGACGCGCGTCCATTCCGGCGTCCGGCGCGCGTTCGACGCGCTTCTCCAGCGCATCGACGAAGCTTACAGCGACAAGCAACGCAACGTGTCGCGGCCGAAGCTGCTGTTCTCCGCCAGCATGGCCGATGTCGCGATCGTCGTGGCGACGGGTGTTGCGGCAACCTTGATGATCGAAGGGGCACGCGCGCTCGACTTGGGCTTCGCGGCCTGGACGCTCGTCATCGCGCTGGCTGCGACGCTGGCGCTGCGGCGGAACTGGTCCTACTCCATCCGCGCGCTGCGCCGGCCGAGCGAGCAGATCGGCAAGATCGCCTTCAGCCTCGTGCCCGTGTTCTGCATCGCGGCCGGCGCCGGCTACCTCATCGGACACGAGCCGTTCTTGCCGGCGAGCGGTCTCATGTGGATCGCGCTGGCTGGCCTGCTGATGGTCGCTTTCCGTTTCGCCCTTGCGCGCGTGCTCGATGCGTTGACCGACGCCGGACGCCTCGTGCGCCGGACCGTCCTCGTCGGCGGCGGGCCCGACGCGGAGGCCTTGATCTCCGCGCTCGAGGTCGACAACCTCAAAGAGCTGTCCATTCTCGGCGTGTTCGACGACCGCCTGGACGAGCGGTCCGCCGACAGCGTCAAAGGCTTTCCGAAGCTCGGCAACTTCGAGCAGCTTCCGCAGTTCTGCCGCGCCAAGAGCGTCGACCTGATCATCGTCACCGTGCCGATGGCGGCGGAGCAGCGGCTCTTGCAGATCCTCAGCGTTCTTCTCACGCTGCCGGTCGATATTCGCATCTCGGCGCATGGCTCGAAGCTGCGTCTCAGCTCAGGGGCCTATTCGTACATCGGCCGCGTTCCGATGTTCGCGCTGATGGACCGGCCGCTGACGGACTGGGACCGCGTGATCAAGAACATCGAGGATCGCGTGCTGGGCACGCTCCTGTTCCTGCTCGCCGCGCCCGTGATGGCGCTCGTCGCGCTCGCCGTGCGCCTCGACAGCAGGGGGCCGATCTTCTTCAAGCAGCGCCGTTTCGGCTTCAACAACGAGCTGATCGAAGTCTGGAAGTTCCGCTCGATGTACACCGACATGGCGGACGCGTCCGCCTCGAAGCTCGTGACGAAGGACGATCCGCGCGTGACGCCGGTCGGCCGGTTCATCCGCAAGACGAGCCTCGACGAGCTGCCGCAGCTCATCAACGTCATCAAGGGCGAGATGTCGCTCGTAGGCCCGCGCCCGCATGCGACCGAGGCGAAGGCCAGCTCGGACCTCTACGAGACGGTCGTCGGCGGCTACTTCGCGCGCCATCGCATGAAGCCGGGCGTGACCGGCTGGGCGCAGATCAACGGCTGGCGCGGCGAGACGGATACGCACGAGAAGATCCAGCGCCGCGTCGAAGCCGACCTCTACTACATCGACAACTGGTCGCTGCTGTTCGACCTCTACATCATCGCGGCAACGCCGTTCGCGTTGCTCACAGGAAAGAACGCGTATTAGTCCCGTGACCTCGATCCCGTACACATCGCGCGAGACGGACCTGGAGCTTCCGGGCGACGGCGTGCGCCCGGGATGGCGCGTGCCGGCGCGCACGCTCGCCGCGCTGGCGGTCGGGGCCGCGATGGCGACGAGCTCGATCGTCTTCTCGGAACCCGCCATCGCGGACGTGCTGATGGCCGCCGTGCTGGTGGGGCTCCCCATTCTCGGCGTGGTGCGGTTCGGCCCCGTCTCGGTGCTCAACTTCGCGGCGCTGTTGATCTTCGTCGCGCTCGGCCTTGCGGCCTGCTCGGTCTCCACGAACTTCGGGACCGCGGTCATCCATCAGGTGGTGACGCTGTTTCTCGTCGGCGGCTCGTTCGTGATCGCGGGCTATGTGGCGGACGATCCCGTGCCGCGCTTCCGGCTGATCATGATCTGCTACGTCGTCGGCTGCCTGTTGGCGACGGCGGCGGCGTTCGCGGGCTATTTCCGCCTTCTGCCTGCCGCGTACGACCTCTTCACGGCCTATGGGCGCGCGCGCGGCACCTTCAAGGATCCGAACGTGCTGGGCGCGGCGCTCGCGCCGGCCATCGTCTACACCGCGTGGATCGCGCTGCGCCATCCGCTCAAGGAGGCGATGATCGCCGCGGTGGTCTGCGTGCCGCTCTGCCTGGCGCTGCTGCTCTCGTTCTCGCGCGGCGCGTGGGCGATGACGGCGCTGTCGCTCGTCGTCGTGGCGTGGCTCGCCTTCGTGACGACGCGGCGCGCGTCCGATCTCGCCCGCTTCGCCGTGGTGGGTGCGCTGGGTCTGTTCGTCATGGTCGCGGCGATCGCGGCGGCGCTGCAGGTCGAAGCCGTGAGCTCGCTGTTCGCCGAGCGCGCGAGCCTCGATCAGTCCTACGACAAAGGCCCCGAGGGGCGCTTCGGCGGCCAGGCCAAGGCGGTCGGCCTGATTCTCGGCCATCCGTTCGGCATCGGCACGCATACGTTCCGCGACACCTATCACGACGAGGAAGCGCACAACGTCTACCTCAGCCAGTTCCTGAATGCCGGCTGGGTGGGCGGCTCGCTCTATGCGATCTCCGTGCTCGGCACGCTCGCGGCGGGCGCCTATGCAGCGCGGCGGCGCACGGCGCTGCAAGGCCCTCTGATCGTCACCACCGCATCGTTCCTCGGCGTCGTCGCCGAAGGGGCCATCATCGACACCGATCACTGGCGGCACTTCTTCCTGCTCCTGGGGCTCATCTGGGGTCTCGTGGATGCGGCGACGCCGAAACCCAACACCGAGGCCCGCCATGATGATTGAGACCCGCACGGAGCCGGCCTCCGTGTTCCGGACCGCGCTGGACGCGCTCTTGGCGAGCCGCAAGACGCATGCGGAGAGCTGGGATGCGCTCGGCGTGTTCGCCGTGCGGGCGGGCAGCGCGGCGCTTCTCTTCCTGACGCAGATGGTGCTGGCGCGCTGGATGGGCGCGAGCGAGTTCGGGCATTACGTTTCGGCGTGGACGGCGGTGATCGTCGTCGGCGGCGTCTCGCATCTCGGCTTCAACGTCGCCATGATGCGGCTCGGGCCGCAGTATCACGCCAACAAGGACTATGCCGCGTTCCGCGGGCTCCTCCGCGGCGGCCGTCTCGTGTCGATCGTGTCGTCGACGGTGATCGCGCTGATCGGCGCGGTGGCGCTCTGGGTTTTCGACGCGCACCACACGACGTCGCTGGCGTGGCCGCTGGCGATCGCGCTCCTGTGCCTGCCGGTGTTCGCGCTCATCGACGTGCAGGACTGTTTCGGGCGCGGTCAGGGCTGGACGATGGAAGGCATCGTTCCGCCGTACATCGTTCGCCCGATCGTGCTTCTGGTGATGGTGGCGGGTGCGTCCATCTTCGGGTTCGGCGCCGACGCCACCACGGGCATGGCCATCGCGCTCGCGGCGACGGTCGTGGCTGTCGTTCTGCAGACGGTGCTCATCGAACGGCGCGTCAAGGACGCCATTCCCGTCGTGCCGCCGCGCTACGACTATCCGGCGTGGTTCCGCATCTCGATGCCGCTGCTGGCCGGCGGCATCTGCGAGCTCGTCGTCCAGAACGCCGACGTTCTGCTGCTGAATTTCTTCCAGCCGGCCGACGAGGTCGGGCATTACTACGCGGCCGCGAAGACGGCGGGCCTTGCGCTCTTCATCCACTATGCCGTGGCCTCGGCCTACGCCGGGCGCATCGCGGCGGCGCATTCGATCGGCGATACGGCGGCCGTGCATGCGCTGGTCAGCAGCTCCGTGCGCTGGACGTTCATTCCCACGGCCACCGTCGTCGCCGGCATCCTGATCGTCGGCTATCCGGTGCTGGCGCAGTTCGGCGACAGCTTCACCGATGCCTATCCGCTGATGTTCATTCTCGCGGCCGGCATCATGGCGAAGGCGGCGACGGGGCCGTCCGACACCATCCTCAACATGCTCGGGCATCAGCGCGCGAGCGCGATCTCGATGGCGCTCGCCGCCGTGCTCTGCGTCGTGCTCAACATCGTGCTGGTGCAGCTCTGGGGCGTGACGGGCGCGGCGGTCGCGACCACGAGTGCGATCACGGCCTCGTCGCTGTTCAACTGGTATGCGGCGCGCCGGCTCGAAGGTCTCAACATCTTCGTATTGGCGCACCTCGGCGGCGCCCGCGCTAAAGAAGCGTCTCGATAAGGCGATAGAGCTTTTCGAGGTCCTGCGGGCGCGAGAGACGGTGCTCTCCGTCCGGGACCTCGGTCATGCGCACCCAGTCGCCCGCGAGCACGCCGGCAAGGGCGCGCGCGTGCGCGATCGGGACGGCGGTATCCTCGGCGCCTTGCAGCACGAGCACGGGCCGCGCCGGATCGAAGGCGGCGCCCCGCAGCAGGTGATGGCGGCCGTCCTCGATGAAACGGCGCGTGATCACGTAGCCCGCGGGGTCGTAGTCTGAAGGCTGGGTCCAGCGCCCTTCCTGCTCGATTGCGCGGCGGGCCTCCGGCGGATACTGCTTCCACATCAGCTCTTCGGTCAGGTCCCAGGCGGGGGCGATCAGGACGAGGCCGCGCACGCGCGCCGCTTCGCCCGGGGCGTGCTCCATCAGGCGGCGCAGCAGCAGCAGCGCCATGTGCCCGCCCGTGCTCGACCCGACGATGATCTGCGGGCCGTGCGTCAGCCGGAAGACGGCCTCGCTCTCGGCGAGCCAGTCAGAGAGCGTCGCCTCTTCGAAGACGCCGCCGGAGCGGCCGTGGCCGGAGTAGTCGAACCGCGTGAAACCGAGGCCGCGTTCCTCTGTCCACCTGGCCAGGGCTTCGGCTTTGGTCGAGCCCATGTCCGACTTAAGGCCGATGAGCCACAGCACGCTCGCGCGCTCCGGTTCGGCCGGAGGGGCCGAGATCACGGCGATTTCCCGCGCCGAGTCGCCGCTTCCCACGGTGATGAATTGCGGATTGCTCGCGCTCATCCTATGAACCCTCTTCTGTCATTCTCAGCGCGACGATCGGAGGCCGTGCTTGGCCGGAAGGCGCCCCACCATACTGCAGATCATTCCGGAGCTCGACACGGGGGGGGCTGAGCTTTCCGCGGTCGAGATCGCCGACGCGATCGTGCGCGCCGGTGGCCGCGCGCTGGTGCTGTCCGAAGGCGGACGGCTCGCGCCGCGCATCGCGGCGGCCGGCGGCGAGTTCGTGCCGTTCGCGGCAGCCACCAAGAACCCCGTGCGTTTGCTTTGGAATGCGCGGCTCATCCGGCAGATGATCGCGCGCGAGGGCGTGGACCTCGTGCATGCGCGCAGCCGCGCTCCGGCGTGGAGCGCGATGCTGGCGGCGCGGCGGGCCGGGGTGCCGTTCGTCACCACCTATCACGGCGCCTACAACGAGCGGACGCGCCTCAAGCGCGCCTATAACGCCGTCATGGCCAAAGGCGACGTGGTGATCGCGAACTCGCGCTACACGAAGCGCCTGATCGAGGACCGCTATGGTACGCCGTCCGCGCGGATCCGCGTGATCTATCGCGGCGTGGACGGCGTGAAGTTCGATCCTGCGGCCATTTCGGACGAGCGCAAAGCGGCCCTGCTCGCCCAGTTGCGGGCGGAGCCCGGCGCGTCCATCATCCTGCAGCCGGCGCGGCTCACCAACTGGAAGGGCCAGAGCACCGTCATCGAAGCGGCACGCCTGCTCAAGGCGGAGGGGCGGCTCGGCAACAGTCACATCGTGCTCGCCGGCGACGCCCAGGGCCGCGAGGCCTATCGCGAGCGGCTCGAAAGCGAGATCCGGGCGGCCGGTCTCGACGGGGCGGTCATCCTGCCGGGGCATGTGGACGACGTGCCGGCGGCGCTGGCGCTCTCCGATCTCGCGATCGTGGCGTCGATCGAGCCGGAAGCCTTCGGACGGGTCGCCACGGAGGCCCAGGCCATGGGCTGCCCGGTGATCGCGACGGATATCGGCGCGCCACCGGAAACCGTTGCCGCGCCTCCGAAATTCGGCCCCGATGCCGCCACGGGCTGGCTCGTGCCGCCGGGCGACGCCCGCCGTCTGGCGGATGCCATGGCGGAGGCCCTCAGCCTCGGGCCGGCGGCGCGCGCGGCCCTTCGCGCACGCTCCCGGGCGCGAGCGCTCGGCCAGTTCGGCCTCGACACCATGCGGTCGGACACGCTCGAGGTTTACGACGGCCTCTTGGGCACGGCGCTGGCTCCGGCCTACCGCCAGGGCTGACGAAAGCCGCCTTTTTTCGGGCTTTCCCGACCCTTAGTCCGTGGGCATGCCTTGACTCGCGCCGGCTTCTTTACGATTTTTACGCTCTAGCTCGCTCTTTCCCAGGGTAAACGGCGGCGCTGCGCGAACGTGGCCGTTGTTTTCCGCCGGGAGCTGCCGTAGCTATGGCCCATTACTCGAAACTGTTTATGGAGACTGAACATCCGCAAACCTATGCGTGGCGCTCCCGAGCGCGAGCCGTCCGGCCCGAAGATCAACGATGCGATCCGGGCGCGCGAAGTGCGGCTCATCGATGAAACCGGCCAGAACGTCGGTGTTGTTAGCAAATTCGATGCACTTGCCCGTGCCGAAGAGGCGGGACTCGATCTCGTCGAGGTGTCGCCCGATGCCGAGCCGCCGGTGTGCAAGATTCTCGACTTCGGCAAGTACAAGTACCAGGAACAGAAGAAGGCTGCCGAAGCCCGCAAGCATCAGAAAATCGTCGAGATCAAAGAGATCAAGATGCGTCCCGGCATCGACGATCACGACTACGACGTGAAGATGCGCGCCATCAAACGCTTCTTCGAGGAAGGCGACAAGGTCAAGGTGACGCTGCGGTTCCGCGGCCGCGAGATGGCGCATCAGCAGCTCGGCATGGCCGTGCTCGTGCGCGTCAAGACCGATACCGAGCAGATCGCCAAGGTGGAATCCGAGCCGCGCTTCGAAGGCCGCCAGATGGTGATGGTGCTGGCGCCGAAGTAGCGACGCCGGCCGGATCGGGTCTCGTCGCGTCTCGTTCGCTTCCGTTTCGATCGTCTAAGAATGCAAAAGGGCGGCCGCCATGCGCGCCGCCCTCTGTGTTTTTCAAACGGAGGATCGCGAAGCCGGTGCGGCTCAATAGGTCTGCTGCACCTTGGCCTTGTGCTGGTCGCTGCGCATCATCTTACGGGTGCGATCCCAGCTTTCACCTTCGAGACTGTTGGCCGCCTCGCGCGACTTCTCCTCGAGCTTGTCGAGCTTCGAGATCGAGGCGGAGGGCGCGGCCATCGCGCCGACGCCCAGCGAGTTCTTCTGTGCGTTGAGGTAGGCGGCGTTGTCCTCCAGCGCCTTGCGGGCGCCTTTGATGTCACCCTGGTCGCGCAGCTCGACGGCGCGCTCGCTGTTCTCGGTGGCCACCTGCTCGGTCACCTGGCTCATGACGCCCTTGTTGAGACTCACCTCGGCTTCCTTCGCGTCGTCGGTGAAGCGGGCCTTGACGACGGCGCTGTCGGAGCTGCGCGCGCCGCTCTCCATGTCGAGGTAGTCGACGGCGATGCTGGCGATGCTCTCCTCGGCCGCTGTCGATGCTGCCGATGCCGGCTCCAGCTCGACCACGACGTAGCGCTCGTTCTCGGCCTGGAGCTGGTTGAGCTTCAGCGTGATGCGGTCGCCCGCGATCTCGCCGTCGCGGCCGAGCACGCGCTTCGGCTTGAAGCCCGCCTTGCACTCGATGGTGATGATGACGTCGCGCGCGGCGATGGAGAGCGCATCGCCGAACTCGCGGTCGAAGATCTCGGCGAGGTCGCTCGGGCGCTCGACGAAGACGTGGTTGCCGTCGCTCGCGGCGGCGAGCCGCTGCATCAGGTCCTCGTTGTATTCGAGACCGAGGCCGATGGTCGAGACGGAGATGCCTTTCGAGGCCAGCGCGCGGCCCAGCTCGGCCAATTCGGCCGGGCTGCTCGGGCCGACGTTGGCAAGTCCATCGGACAGCAGCACGACGCGGTTCACCTGCATGTCGGAGCGGTGGTGCTCGACCTGCGCGCCGCCTTCCTTGACGCCGGCATAGAGCGCGGTCGTGCCGCTCGCCATCAGGTTGCGGATCGCGCGCTCGATGCCGTCGCGCTTGCTGCCGATCTTGCCGGCCGGCACATCGACCGCGACGTCGTGATTGTAGGAGACGAGCGCGACGATGTCGTCCTTCGACAGCCGCTCGAGCGCGACCTCGGCGCCCTTCTTGGCGTGAGCGAGGCGATCGCCGCTCATGGAGCCCGAGCGATCGAGCACGAGCGCGACGTTGATCGGCGGGCGCTTGCCGCGCTCGGCTGCGGCGAGCGATTTGAGCGACAGGCGCAGATAAACCCTGTCCTTGCTCTTGCGGTCGATGGTGGAGTGGCCGAGCTCGGCGCCGATCTGAATATTGGCGGCTTGGGCGTTGCCGGCCGAGGACAGAGCGAGCATGGCCGTCAGGGCAAATAGAGAAGTCAGCGTCCGCACAGGCGACATTTGAAAATCTCCTCTCATAAATATGCGAGAGCAGAATAATTTGCGGGGCAGGCGGAAAGTTGCGGAAGCTGTGTCGGGACGGCGCTGCAGCGGTGGCGAAAAAAAGAAAGCCCCGCGTGAGGCCATCGCGCCACGCGGGGCTTGGGTGTGGTGGGGTCGTGCGTGTCAGTTCAGCGTGCGCTTGGCATCGCCCGATGCGAGCTGCTGGGCGGGAACGCGCGCCAGCTTGTGGAACAGCACTTCGAGGCGCATCCAGTCGTCGGCCGTGCGGCGGGCGTTCGCGCCGAACTCCGCACTGAGCGCCTGCGCCATGGCCAGAAGGGCCTGATCCTCGCGGCGCAGCGTATCGGCCGCGACGTCCGGCTCCAGCGTTTCGACCACCATGTGGACGGCGTCCTCGTAGGGGCCGCTCGGCAGCAGCATGACGATGGCCCAGTTCTGGTCGATCTCGTGGAGGGCGCTGCGCAGCGTCTGCAGCTTCCAGCCGTCGCTCGCGTGCAGCGCGTGCTCCTCCTCGGCGAACGCCTTTTCGATCTGGCCGCGGGCCTGCTCCTCGCGCTCGTAGAGCGCTTGATCGAGCGACCGGTAGGCGCCGCGCATGGTCTGGAACACCTTCGCCGCGGCGATGGCGGCCTGGAACGCGTCCGGTCCGATCTCGACGAAATCCATGGCGCTGAGGCCCACCGGCTTCAGCAGCGTGTCGATGGCGCCGATGCGGCCGTCGATCTCCGGGGCCGGTTCGGGCGCGGCGACGGGGCGGTGGGTGTGGTTTTCGATCCGATGGGTTTTCGGCGTGATCGAGCCGCCGACCTTGGCGTGGCGCTGGCCCTGGGGCTGATGTCCGATCATCGGTGCGGAAAGGCCCTGCCGGCCGACCTCGCGCGCGCGGATGCGGGCGAGCGTCTTGTAGAGATCCTTGTGCACGAAGTAGGTGTCGCTCCGCTTCGCGTCGCGCTGGACGACGGAGAATGTCGCGCCGGTGTTCAGCACGTTCAAGATGGCGGGGCGCGTCGGCTCGGGAGCGTCGTCCAGCGAGAGGATCGAGGTGAAGCCCGTGGCCCGCTCGTCGTCGATGGGGACGAGCTCGCTCATCACGGCGGCGCAGTTCTCCGCGACGTGCGGCAGAAGCGCAACGACCACCTGCTCTTCGAGCTGGTCCATCGTCATGCCGCGCTCGGCCTTCTCGGGGTTGGCTTCGAGCTCGCGCTTGATGACCGAGTTCAGGAATTCGAGCAGCTCGGAGCGGACGTAGAAGTGGCCCGACTCGTCGCCGCGCCGCACGGCGCCGATGATGGCGCCCGCGTTCAAGACGTCGCGGACCTGCACGGCGGTCTCGGGGTCGAGGTCGCCCAGGCGCACCTCGTTCGAGTAGCCGTCGATGTTCTCGGTCGGGTGCATGGCCTGCGTCACGAGGCGCGCCTTGCGGAACGTGTCCGGCAGCAGGGCCGTCTCGATCATGGCGTTCAGCTCTTGCGAGTTGCGCGCCTTGAGGCTCGGCACGTCCGACAGCGGGGAACGCACGGCGTTGGCGCCGAACAGGCCGGTCATGAAGATCAGGCTGTCGATGCCGATGGCGATGGCGAGCGCGAGGTAGGCGAGGCGGTTGCCGTCCTGGAACGCGTTCAGCGACACGACGAAGTTGTGGGCCTTGTCGTCGCGGTTGAGGTCGATCGCGGAGAGGCGCTCGCCCATGGTGTTCGCGTCGGTGCTCGGCAGGCCTGAGTCGCGCAGGCACTTGCGGCCGAAGTTCAGAAGCGGGTCGACGCCGCCCGTGGCCGGGATCTTGTCGCCGCCGGCGCAGTTGGTCTCGAACGCCTTGAGGCCGGCGTTGAGCGCGAAGATTGCGGCGGCGGCTTCCACCGCCTGCTTCGGATCGCAGTCGATGTCGCGCACGCGGTCCTTGGTGGCGGCCGTGCTGATCATCGCGTCATAGAGCTGGGCGCACTGCTGGTGCAGGGAGGCCAGGTGCTCGGCGTCCGGCGTCTGGCGGAAGTCGGCGCGGGCGCGCTCGAAGCCGGCGCGGACGCGGGCGGGGTCCACCTTCAAGCCTTCCTTGCCGATCTGCGAGGATTCGGCGGCCTCAATGCGCTGCTCGGCCGTGACGGCCTCGCCCTTGAGCTTGGCGAGATCGCCGTCGACGCCGGCCAGCTCGCGCTCGATCTGGGCGATGCGCGTGTCGGTGGCGTCGAGGCGCTTCTGGGCGTCGCGCACGCGCTCCTCGCCGATCTTGTAGTAGTCCTTGAGGCGGCCCATCTCGGCCATGCGCTCGCGATAGATCGGGCCCTTGCCGGCCTTCAGCGAGCCTTCGACGCCCTTGTCCTCGGCCATGGCCTCGACGCGCTTGGCGTCGATCTCCTTGGCGCGGCTGTCGAGCTCGCTCTTCTTGCCGGAAAGCTCGGCGGCCAGCGTGGGGCGCTCGGCGCGCAGCCGCGTCAGCTCGTCGGTCAGCGTCGCCTTCTTGCTGGCGAGGCCGGCCTGGCCGCTGGTGGCGGTGGCGATGCGCTCCTGCTGCTCGGCGATGGACGAGCGATGCGCCTCCATCTGGCGCGTGAAGTGGGCTTCGATCTCGGCCTCGGCGCCTTCGGAGGCGCGCGAGAGGTTGGCGAGCTGGCCCTCGTAGGCGGCCCAGCCCTCGCTCTGGAACAGCTTCTCGGCTTCCGTGATGCGGCGCGTGGAGATCGTGTCGCCGATGTCGGCGACGACGCCGGCGACCTGGTTCTTGGTGCGGATCTCTGCTGCGCGCTCGCGCTGGTCCTTCGGGAAGATGACGTTGAAGCGGCTGTCGAACGAGAAGAATACGCTCGTCGCCATGCAGGCGAGGAACATGAGCCACAGCATCGAATTCTTGGCGACGATGCGCAGGCCCTGCGCGTAAGGCTGAACGACGTCGCTCTTCGAGAACATCATGAGCGCGGCGATCAGCAGGAGCGATGCGCCGGCGGCGAGCGAGCCGTAGAGGATCTGGTTCTCCGTCACGCCGGCATGCACGACGGCGAACACCAGGCCCATGATCAGGAAGCCGCCGCCCAGCATCGTCAGCACCACCATGGGCGGGCTGATGCTGCGCGCGTTGCGTCCGCGCACCTGGTTCATGCCGGTCGCGAAGCTCTCGCCGATCAGCCAGGCCACGATCAGCATGACGCCGTGGATGCCGAAGGTGAACATGGCGGAGAGGACGGATTCGCCCGTGAAGTTCCGCATGCCGTCCCAGGTGGTCCAGCCGCCGGCCAGCGACAGGATCAGCGCGGACGAGCCGATCAGCGCCAGCCGCCAGTTCGTGAACAGGCTGTGCTCGATGGCGGCCCAGATGCGCGGGATGAGGCGCACCAGCGCGCTCGCGACGGCCAGCACGAGCAGGCCCATCATCACCCAATGGGCGGCCTGGGGCAGCGTCACGTCCTGGGGGACGCTCGGAAGGGATGGAAGGGATTGGGCAAAACCGTCTGCAGTGGCCTTAACGTCCCAGCCCATGGCTTACGATCCTCACAGCGCGCCCGGGCCGCAGCGCAATCCGCCAGGGCGACCATCCATCGGTCGCACACCGGCCAGGCCCCTCATGTAAAGTTGTCACTATTCCCAGTCTTCTTCACGGCGGGATTGCGGCGTTCCGAGCACATGACGGCGATTTAATGTCGTTGGCATGTGACGCGGGGCCGGGGGCGAATCCGTCGCAAGATCGTCGCGGTCGTCTTGAATCCGCGGCCGGGCAAGCGCACGTAAAGCGCTGATCTCCTTCGGGGACGCATTGAATACCGCCCCTGCGACATTGACCAAAGTACTGGTCAATTACAGCGTTCCCGAATTCCGTCCCGACAAACTACACGGCAGATCACGCGCAATTCAGTTGGCGGGAAAGCTTCCTGTGCGATTTTTCTGGGCACTGGAATCGGTCATGGTATCCTGTAACAACGTCGTCAAAAGAAAGCAGACGGGCTTCGATGTCGGACGCAGCACGAGTCACCTTTCCGCCGCCGGACAAATCCAACGGCAAGCGCCTGGCCAAGGCCGTCGAGCGCGCGGGCGAGGAATTCGCCGCCAAGAACCTCCGCTTCACGAAGCTCCGTCAGATGGTCTACGAGGAAATCGCCTCGACCTACGCGTCCATCGGCGCCTACGAGATCCTGGCGCGGCTGGCGGACAAGGGAACGCGCGTCGCGCCGATCTCGATCTACCGCGCCATCGACGCGCTGCTCGAAGCCGGCGTCATCCATCGCCTCGAAAGCAAGAACGCCTTTTTTGCCTGCCGGCGCATGGATCACCGCACGGGCCGGCGGCCGCTGTTCCTCTCCTGCGAGAAATGCGGGGCGGTCGGCGAAGTGGACGGCCAGCATATCTTCGATCTGATCGGCGAAGCGGCCAATAGCGCCAAGTTCCAGGCGCGTGTAAAGTTCGTCGAGGTTCAGGGCCTGTGTCCGCGTTGCGCGGCGGGCGAGAAGGATTAGATTGCGTCCTCGATGACCGAGCGCCTGGGTGACACCGCCGGGGCTGGCGGCGCCCGTGATGGCGCTGGCGCGGCTCCGATCCATCGTCACGCGCACGCGGCCCCTGCGGGCGGCTGCTGCGGGCACGATCACGCGCACGCGCCTCCCCCCGATCCCACCGCGCTGATCAGTGCGCGCGGGCTCCGGCTCGCGCGGTCGGGCCGCACCATTCTCTCCGACATCGACCTCGATATTCGTCCGGGCGAGATCCTGACCCTGATCGGGCCGAACGGCGCGGGCAAGACGACGCTGGTGCGGACCCTGCTCGGCCTCGAGCGGCCGGACGGCGGAACGGTGGTGTGCCGGCCCGGCCTCAAGGTCGGCTACGTTCCGCAGCGTTTCGACATCGACCGCACGCTGCCGATGACGGTCACGCGGTTCCTGACGCTCGGCGATGCGTCGCGGGGGAAACGCGTTCCGGACGTGCTGGCGGAGGTCGGCGCGCAACGCGTGGCGGGCCAGCAGCTCAGCGAGCTTTCCGGGGGCGAATTGCAGCGCGTGGTGCTCGCGCGCGCGCTCCTCAACGATCCCGAGCTGCTGGTGCTCGACGAGCCCGTGCGCGGCGTCGACTACGTCGGGGAAGCGGAGCTTTACGGCCTGATCGGGCGCTTGAGAGATACGCGCGGGCTCGGCGTGATCCTGATCTCGCACGACCTGCACGTCGTCATGGCGCAGAGCGACCGCGTCGTCTGCCTCAACCGGCACGTCTGCTGCTCGGGCGTGCCGGAGACGGTGGCGCAGCATCCGGAGTACATGCGCCTGTTCGGGCCGGAGGAAGCGCGCAGCTTCGCGGTCTACCAGCATCACCACGACCACCGGCACGATCTCGCCGGGGAGCCGAAGCCGCCCAGCGATGCGCCCGGAGGCGACGGTGCCTGAATTCGAGCCGTTTCTTCTGCGCGCGCTGGCCGCTTCGCTGGCGCTCGCCATCGTGGCCGCGCCGCTCGGCTCGCTCGTGATCTGGAACCGGATGGCCTATTTCGGCGAGACGATCTCGCAGGCGAGCCTGATCGGCATCGCGCTCGGCCTCCTGCTCGGTGTCGACGTGACCGCGCCCGTCATCGCCGTGACGCTCGCCATGGCGGGGCTGCTCATTCTCCTGTCGCGGCAGAAGATCGTGCCGCTCGACGCGCTGCTCGGCCTCATGCATCACGGCGCGCTGGCGCTGGGCGTGATCGCCACGCTGAGCCTCAGCGGGCAATCCGTCGATCTCATGGGCTATCTGTTCGGTGACATCTTTTCTGTGACGGGCACCGATCTCGTCTGGATCTTCGGAGGGGGCGCGCTGGTGCTCGCGGTGCTCGCGTGGCTGTGGCAGCCGATGCTGCGGCTCGCGGTGCACGAGGAGCTGGCCTCGGCCGAGGGCGTCAACCGCGATGCGGTCAAGGCGCTCTTCATCGTGCTGCTGTCGCTCACCATCGCCATCGCCATCAAGATCGTGGGGGCGCTGCTCGTGATCGCGTTCCTGATCGTGCCGGCCGTCGCGGCAAGGCCGCTCTCGGCGACGCCCGAGCGCATGGTGGGCCTCGCGGCGCTGATCGGGGCGGGCAGCGTTCTGGCCGGTTTCGGCCTTTCGCTTCAGTTCGATTTTCCGGGCGGGCCCGCGATCGTGCTTATCATGGCGCTCGTCGCCGGGGTCTCCGTCACGACGGCGGCGCTGGCGCGGCGCGGCTGAGATCACGCGCGGTCGGCGGCCGTGAGCGGGCGGCCGAAGAACAGCGTCTCGGCAATCGGCGTCTCGTAGTAGGGCGCGATCGGGCGGAAGCCCATCTGCTCGTAAAGGGTCATGGCCTCCTTGAGGGACGGCAGGCTGTCGAGCCGGATCTCGCGATAGCCGATGCGGGCGGCTGCGGCGACCACCGCCGCCGCCAGCGCCCGTCCCAGGCTGTGGCCGCGGGCTTCCGGGACCACGTAGAGCCGCTTCATCTCGCAGCATCCCTCGGCGCGGAGCGGCCTCAGGCCGACGCATCCCGCGGGCTGGCCGGCCGCATCGCGGGCGAGCAGCAGCGCGCCCCGGGGCGGCGCATAGGCGCCGGGGAGGCCCGCCACCTCGGCCGGAAAGCCCTGATAGAGGAGGTCCATCCCGAGCCACGCGGCGTAGGCCGTAAACAGGGCGCGCACGGCCGCCACGTCTTGCTCCGTGGTGGCCTCGGCCATGGCGAAGGGCGGGGCAATCATGGAGGGCATCCTGTCGCAAGGGGTACGGTCGCGCTTCCTTTATCATGCGCACCGCGCCGCTTCATGCGCAGGGCGCGGGTTGGCGGCTGGCTGGTGACATCAAGCTCGTTTATGTCTAGAGCGTTTTCCGATCCGATAGAATCGGACCGGACGCTCTAGATTCTTGTTTTGTCGCATTTTCTTACGACGAACCGGCATCCACTTCGTCGGAAAATGCTCTAGGGTGTGAACTCATTATGGATGGTGCATTGACGCGAGGACTTTCGAGTTGCCGGCAGGAGCGCAGGCGCCGCAAACCTCATGGTTTGCAAGCCTTCGCGAC
>CAYLSI010000042.1:0-28682 GCA_964386545.1 uncultured Hyphomicrobium sp. | reverse complement strand
GGCAGGAAGCGGTCCTTGATGCGCCGGAAGAGCGAGTCGCGCACGCCACGATAAGCGCGGATGATCTGATCGCGGTCGTCGCTTTCGAGCACGATGGTGGCGTCCGGCGTCGGCCAGTATTCGATCTCGGCCGGAATGACCCGCGTCAGCTCGATGCCGTGGTGATGCGCTTCGGGCGAGAGCGTGATGATGAGGTCGAAGATCTCGCTTTCGATGTCCGCGAGCGGCGCCGGCTCGTGGTCCGAGATGTCGATGCCGATCTCATCCATGACGGCGACGGCATAGGGGTCGAGAAGCCCCGCACGCACGCCCGCCGAGGCCACGTGAAGGCGCCCGCCGGTCAGGTGCTGGAGAATTGCTGCGGCCATGGGACTGCGCACGGCGTTCAGGGCGCACGCGAACAGCACCGACCGAGGCTCCTCGGCTGCGCGAGCCACGCCATCATCCCTTCCAGTGCAGGGCCGAGATCAGCGTGAACAGGCGGCGCGCAGTGTCGAAATCCATGGTGACTTTGCCTTCGAGGCGCTCCATCAGCACGCGGCTCCCCTCGTCGTGCAGGCCGCGCCGGCCCACGTCGATGGCCTGGATGCGCGAAGGCTGCGCCGTCCGGATGGCCTGGTAGTAGCTGTCGAGGACCAGGAAGTAGTCCTTCATGATCCGCTTGAACGGCGTGAGGGAGAGGAAGTGCGCGGAAAGCGGCTCGTCCGAAGCCTGCTCCGCGCTGAACACGTTGAGCGCGAGCCGGTCCTCGACGAGGCCAATCGTGAGCTTGTACGGCCCGTCGTCGCGCCCTTCGAGCTTGAAGGAGTTCGCGTCGAGCAGATCGTAGATCGCCACTTCGCGCTCGTGCTCGATGTTGGCGTTGCCGCGCCCGATCGATGCGGGATCGAGCACGATCTCGCTCAAGCGATCGTTGGTGGCGAGGGTCTCGGATGAAGCTTCCATCATCAGACGTCCTTCTTCGAAAGCCGGATGGCCACCGAGCGGCGATGCGCATCGAGGCCTTCTGCCGCCGCGAGCGTCATCGCGGCCGGCGCGAGCTTCTCAAGCGCGGTTTCGTCGAGCTTGAGGATGGATGTGCGCTTCATGAAATCGAGCACGCCGAGCCCGGACGAGAAACGCGCACTCCGTGCCGTCGGGAGTACGTGATTCGGGCCGGCCACGTAGTCGCCAATCACCTCGGGCGTATATTGACCGAGGAAAAGCGCGCCCGCGTTGCGGATCCTGGCGGCGAGCGCGTCGGGATCGCGCGTTGCGATTTCGAGGTGCTCGGCCGCGAGCCGGTCGGCCAAGGCGGGCGCTTCGTCCAGCGAGCCCACGATGATGGTGGCGCCGAAATCGCGCCAGCTCGCGCTCGCGATGTCGCGCTTGGGAAGAACGCTGAGCTGCTGGGAAACGTTCGCCTCGACCGCATCGGCGAAGGACGCATCGTCGGTCATCAGGATCGACTGGGCGGCCGTGTCGTGCTCGGCCTGCGCGAGCAGATCCGCCGCGATCCAGCCGGGGTCGTTGTACCGGTCGGCGATGACGAGGACCTCCGACGGGCCGGCGATGCTGTCGATGCCGACCGTGCCGAACACCTGCCGCTTGGCGGCGGCCACGTAGGCATTGCCGGGGCCGACGATCTTCGCCACCGGCTGGACGGTCTCGGTGCCGTAGGCGAGTGCCGCGATGCTCTGCGCGCCGCCCACGCGATAGATCTCCTCGACGCCCGCGATCTTGGCGGCGGCGAGCACGAGCGGATTGAGCGCGCCCTTGGGCGACGGCACCACCATGACGAGACGCTCGACACCGGCGACCTTCGCCGGAATGGCGTTCATGAGCACGGAGCTGGGGTAGGAGGCGAGGCCGCCCGGCACGTAGAGGCCGGCCGACTCGACGGCCGTCCAGCGGTGGCCCAGCGTCACGCCGGCCTGGTCCGTATAGGTCTCGCTCGACGGCAGGTGACGGCGGTGATGATCGGTGATGCGATCGCTGGCGAAGCCGAGCGCGTCGAGCGTCTCCGGGCTGCAGGCGCGGAACGCCGCCTCCACCTCGTCGGCCGTCACGCGAATGCCGAGCTCGCCGAGGTCGACCTGGTCGAATTTCTTGGAGAGGTCGATCAGCGCCGCGTCGCCCCGCGCGCGCACGTCGGCAATGATGGCCCGGACGGCCTGGTCCACGTCTTCCGAGACCTCCCGCTTGGTGGCGAGAAAGGCCGTGAACGCCTTGGCGAAATCAGGGTCGGACGATGTGAGCCGGATGGGCATTGGAACTCCGTGCGCGGGGGCTCAAGGGGCTCCCCGGAAAAGCGTGGCCCCGTTATAGGCGAGCCCCGCCGCCGACAAAAGGGCGCCTGCGTCACAGGTTGGGATTGATAAAATGGAGGATTTGGGCCCGCGCGCGCCGAAAAGGCGTCAGTCGCCCGCGTGCTCGGGCTTGCGCCGGGTCTGCCAGGCGGCGCCGAGGTCCGAGAGCGCCGCTTCGAGGCATTCGACCTCGAGGCGGACCATGCTGCCGCCCGCGAAGGTGAGGAGGAGGGTGCCCCGCGGGTCCTGCTTCGGCTCGAACGTCAGCGTCAGCAGCGACAGCACCTGATCCTTCTTCGCGAGATCGATGCCGGAAACCTGCGCCGCCGTCACATGCTCGAAGCGCACGCCCGTCCGGCGGCGCACATAGCGGCTCCGTGCGCCGGAGGACTGCACGGCCTCGCTCCAGTCGAACCGGTTCACGACGAGCGCGAACCGGCGATCGGCTTTGAGAAACGCCATGTCCTCGACGCGCACGACGGCGTCCTGCAGGTGCGCGGCGATGACCGAAAGGTCCTCTTCGTCGAAAGCGATCAGCTTAAGGTCGGCCATGCGGGAAACGTCATGCGAAAGGGCGCGGCCGGCAAGCCGGTCTGGCGCGCGATTAGCGGATGGAAAGCTCGGCGACGCCGATGGCGAGGTTGAGACCCGTCTGCCCCTGGACGCTGAGCGGCTGCAGCACGATGGAGCTGTTCGAGCCGCCGGCGAGCACCTTTGCGCCGCCGCCGACACCGATCGCGGCATCGGCCGTCGCGCCGGCGTAGTTGCCGGAGAGGCCGCGCGGATCGATCTCGTCGGTCGAGGCGAGCACGGTCCACACCATCACGCTGTTGTCGGTCACGCCGATGTCGAGGCCGATCTTGGTGATCGAGGCGGTGTAGTCCTCCCGATGCCGGCCGGACGCGGATTCGTACGTGCAGGCGTAGTCCTTCTTGGAGCCGAGCACGAGCCCGATGCCCGCGCCGCCGGTGCAGGTCAGCGTGCCCGCCCTGATCTTGGCCTGGGCGACGGCGGGGCTGGCCAGCAGCGAGGCGGAGGCCAGCGCGGCGAGGGCGGAAAGAATGCGTTTCACGTGAGTCTCCCGATCGGATCCGAGATCCAGGTTGTGGGCCCTGGAAAGGCGTAGTGATTTGACCTGCCTCAATGATCTCAAAGTATGGCGGCAGCCGGGCATGGGCGCCGGAGAAAGCCGAGGCAGAGCCATACCATACCTCAAATTGCTCCGGGGTGCGCCATGTTGCACGCTGCGCGTGGCCCACCGGGCGCCGGCCGTCCACCGTCGAGCCCGGCGACACTGCCGCCGTCCCGAGTTATGATCCGTTGGGCGGCGGGACCCCCGCCGGACGAGCGCAAACCGAGGCTGAGCCATGCTGGGCGCCCCTTTCGATTTCGACTTTCTCGAGCGGTTCAGGATTCCCCTGAAGCGCTACAAGGCCGGGGAGAAGATCTTTCTGGAGGAGGATCCCGGGGACTACATGTACCTGGTGATCGAAGGCAAGGTCAGCATCGTGACCTACGGCACCGTGCTGGAGAACGTCGGCATGCACGGCATCTTCGGCGAGCTGGCACTGATCGACAATGCGCCCCGGTCCGCCGCCGCGCTCGCAGCCGAGACCTCCGAGGTCGCGCTGATCAACCGCGAGACGTTCCTCGAGCTCGTGCGCCACAACCCGGCCTTCTCGCTTTACGTCATGCGCCAGCTCGCGAGCCGCATCCGGCGCATGAACAAGAGCCTGTAAGCCGCCCCCGTACCGCGGCGCAGGTGTCAGCCCGAGGTGATGCGCTCGATCCTGGCGCCGCACCGCGAGAGCTTCTCCTCGAGGCGCTCGAAGCCGCGGTCGAGGTGGTAGACGCGATTGATCATCGTGTCGCCCTCGGCCATCAGCCCCGCGATCACGAGCGAGACCGACGCGCGAAGGTCGGTCGCCATGACGGGCGCGCCGCGCAGGCTCTTCACGCCTTTGATCGTCGCCGTGTCGCCATGCAGCTTGATGTCGGCGCCCAGGCGCGCCAGCTCCTGCACGTGCATGAAGCGGTTCTCGAAGATCGTCTCGCGGATCACGCTGGTGCCGTGCGCGCGCGACATGAGGGCCATGAGCTGCGCCTGAAGGTCCGTCGGGAAGCCGGGGAACGGCTGCGTTTCGACGTCTATGGGCTGAAGCTCGGCGCCGTTGCGCGTCACGCGGATGCCGTCGGCCGTCTCCGTGACCGTCGCGCCCGTTTCCGCGAGCGTCTCGAGCGCCGTGGGCAGCAGGTCGCGCCGCGTGCCGACGAGCTCGACGTCGCCGCCCGTCGCGGCGACGGCGAACGCGAACGTTCCGGTCTCGATGCGATCCGGCAGAACCGTGTGGACCGCGCCTTCGAGGCGCGGCTTGCCCTGCACGCGCAGCGTCGAGGTTCCGATGCCCTCGATCTGCGCCCCCATCTTCACGAGGCAGTTGGCGACGTCGCCGATCTCCGGCTCCCGCGCCGCGTTCTCGATCACGGTCTCGCCCTTCGCGAGCGCCGCCGCCAGCAGCACGTTGTGCGTCGCGCCGACCGACACTTTCGGGAAAATGACGCGCCCGCCCGTGAGCCCGTTCGGCGCGCGCGCGATGACATAGCCGCCGTCGATCTCGATCTCCGCGCCGAGCGCCTTGAGGCCCTGCAGATGCAGGTCCACCGGCCGCGTGCCGATCGCGCAGCCGCCGGGCAACGACACCTTGGCCTGGCGCATGCGCGCAACGAGCGGGCCCAGCACCCAGAAGCTCGCGCGCATGCGCGAGACGAGCTCGTAAGGCGCGGTCGTGTCCGAGATCTCGCGCGCGGTGAGGTGGAACGTCTCGCCGAGGTGCTGCGCGCCGCCCGAGCGCTTGCCGTCGACCGCGAGGTCGACGCCATGGTTGCGCAGAATGCGCGCGAGCAGATTGACGTCGGCGAGGTTCGGCACGTTCTTGAGCGTCAGCCGGTCGTCGGTCAGCAGCGTGGCGATCATCAGCGGAAGCGCCGCGTTCTTCGCGCCCGAGATCGGGATCGTTCCCTCGAGGCGCTGCCCTCCGGTGATCTTGATGCGGTCCATGCGTCAGAAGCCTCTTGAGGTTGAAAGTCGGAAGGCCGCGCGACCCGTCGCTCGGAGCGCGGCGCGGCGGCGGATTGGCGTGGGGATGACTAATCGCACGGACGCGTCCGGCGCAATTGTGATGTGGGCCCTGTCAGCGCGGTTGGCGTCACGGTGCGTCCTTGCCGCCCTTCGCTGAAGCCGGTGCGCCGCTGGGCGGCGCGCCGCGCTCCGGGCCGGTTTCGCTGGAGCGCGCCTTTTTCGAGCGGGCGAGGGCTTTGCGGCGCGCGAGATTATCGCGCAGCGCTTTCGCGAGCCGTTCCTCTTTGCTGGGCGGGGAAGGAGGTTTCGATGGCATCTGTCGGAAGACGAAAGGGAATCCGCCGCAAACCTATCCCGTGTTCCGCAAGCGGCCAACCCGTCCGCATTGCTACAACTTAAAGTATGCTAAAAACATAAGGGCAATCGAAAATAGATAAACGCCGGACAATGAAGAATAAATAGGCAGACATCGAAGGTCAGACGTTGACGGTCCTAAGGTTAACAGCGTTTCTAGAGGGAACTGCAACCTGTCCGTGTCGCGTATGTCATGTGGGTCCGGTGGAGTGTCATTCACCGATCGGCGTTGTCCCGGCGCTCCGGCGCGCGGAGAACTCTTCTTGCGGCTCTTGCGGCCCTTTTGGGCACCGCCGCGACATCGGCTCTCGCCGACCCGCCGGTGCAATCCGGACGCGAGGTTTGGGCCGGCGCCGACATTTCGCAGAACGTCTGGCTGCTCTACTCCGGCGTGACGGTTGCGCCCTGGAGCGGCATCCATGATCCGGGCTTCCGCTTTCGCGCGGCCGGCGGATACGGCGGCTACACGTATTCGGACCGCGTGGCGGGCACCGAGGGGCCGTCGCTGAGGCCGGTCGCCTTTCGAGCGCAGACGTACTACGGCGACGTGCTCGTGGGCTATCTCGCGCGCTACGGCGAATTGACGGCGAAGGCGTTCGTCGGCGCCTCGATCCTCAGTCACGACATCTCGCCGACGGACGAGGAAACGGTCGCCATCGGCGAGGAGATCGGCGTCAAGGGCGTCGTCGAGCTCTGGCTCAACATCGGCGAGCGCGGCTGGGCATCGCTCGATCTCTCCTGGTCGTCCGCCCACAATACGCGCACGGCCCGCACGCGCATCGGCTATCGCGTCTGGCCGAAGCTGTCCGTCGGGCTGGAGGCCGGGCTCAATCTCGATTCCCAGGGCGATTGCCGCATGCAGCCTGCCGGCACCTCGGGCTGCAGGTACGCCGACGACACGAGCGCCGACCCGGCCGATCTCCTGGACTATGCGCGCGGCGGCCTGTTCGCGCGGTACGAATGGGGCCTCAGCGAAGCCTCGGTCTCCGTCGGCGTGCTGGGCGACTCTTTCGATCAGGGCAGCGACATCGAGGTCGCCCCCTACGTGACCGTGAACTGGCTGACCCAGTTCTGACCGTTTCCCCACGCCGCAACCCTGCGATATCCCCGGCGATCACCTGCAAGCGATTGATCTGAAATAGCATTAACCGAACCGGAGGTCCGACGCGCCGGCGGCTCGGGAAGCCTTGACGCCACCACAATCTTGCGCAACAAACAAAACGAATATTCGTTTTGTAACATAGGGAACAGCCGGCCGCGCCCCGCGTGGTCAGGATGTGGCCCGCGCAACGAGCGACCGACATGCCGAAACTCAAGCCCGAAACTCAGCAAGCGCGCCGCGCCGCGATCCTCGACGCCGCGGAGCGCTGCTTTGCCCGCGCAGGATTCCACCGCTCGACCATGCAGGACATCTGCAAGGAGGCGGGCATCAGCCCCGGCGCGCTCTATGTCTATTTCGCCTCGAAGGAGGATCTGATCGCCGGCATCGTCGAGCGCGATCGCACGAAGCTCGCGTCCAAGCTCGCCGAGCTGCCGGATGCGCCGGATCTGCTGTCGGCCCTCGCGAAGCTCGGCGAGCACTACACGGTGGAGGAGCCGCAGTACAAACGCGTGCTCTGCATCGAGATCGGCGTCGAAGCGACGCGCAATCCCGTCGTCGGCGACATCTTCCGCTCGGTGGACGAGTTCTGCCGCCAGAATTTCGCGCAGGTGTTCGCCCAGGCGCGCGATGCCGGAAAGATCGCGCCCAATGCCGATCCCGAAACGCTCGCGCAGGTGGTCTCGCTGCTCGGCGACGGCCTCTTCTGGCGCCGCGCCGTCGATCCGAACTTCGACGCGCAGAAGATCCTTCCCATTCTCGTCGGGCTCGTCAGCACGCTCCTCAATCCTGTGGAAGTGCGCACACCCGTCAAATCCCGGAAAGCGGAGGCTGCCGAGTAGCCGCCATGAAGAAGATCCTCGTCATCGCAGTGTTGGCGCTCGCGGGCCTCGGCATCGCCGCCCATCACACCGGCTGGCTCCAGGCGTACCTGGACGCGCCGAAGACGCACGTGGCTGAAAAGGCCGCGCCCCAGCCGACGGAAGCGCCGGCGCCCGCCGTCTCCGTCGTCGATGCCGCGGAGGCCGACTTCGTCGATACGGTGCTCGTCACCGGCTCGTTCGCGGCGCGCGAGGAGATCCTCGTCGCGCCCGAGGTCGATGGCCTGCGCGTGCTCGAGCTGCACGCCGAGGAGGGCGACCGCGTGAAGAAGGGCGATCTTCTCGCCGTTCTCGTCACCGATCAGTTGAAGACCCAGCTCGATGCCAACAGCGCAGCCCTCGGCAGCGCGACGGCTGCGATCGGCCGCGCCAAGAGCCAGATCGACGAGGCGGACGCCCGCGTGAAGGAGGCGAAGGCCCAGCTCGAGCGCGCCCGCCCCCTCGTGCAGTCGAAGTATCTGTCGGAAAGCGTGTTCGACCAGCGCGAAGCGGCCGCCAAAGCCGCCGCAGCGCAGCTCGAATCCGCCAAGGGCGCCCTCGCCCAGGCCGAGGCCGAGAAAGGCCAGATCGAAGCCCAGCGGCGCGAGCTCGAATGGCGCATGGGGCGCGCCGAGGTGCGCGCGCCCGCGGCGGGTCTCGTCAGCAAGCGCGCCGGCCGCATCGGCGGCATCGCCACCGCGAGCACGCTGACCGGCGGCGACACGATGTTTCGCATCATCCAGAACGGCGAGATCGAACTCGACGCGGAGGTCGCCGAAACGCATCTCTGGAAGGTCAAGGCTGGCCAGAAAGCCCGCGTCACCGCGTCGAGCGGCAAGGAGATCGAAGGCACCGTGCGCCTCGTCGCGCCCGAGGTCGACAAGGCGACCCGGCTCGGCCGCGTCCGCATCTTCCTCGGCGACCGGCCGGACCTCAGGGTCGGCTCGTTCGGCCGCGGCGTGATCGAGACCGGCCGCAGCCGCGAGATCGCCGTGCCGTTGTCGGCGGTGCTCTATTCGAGCGACGGGGCGAGCGTGCAGGTCGTCGTGGACGGCAAGGTCGCGACACGCCGCGTCAAGACCGGCCATGAGACGGCGGGCCTGATCGCCATCGAGAGCGGCCTCAAGAGCGGCGACGTCGTCGTCGCCAAGGCCGGCACGTTCCTGCGCGACGGCGACGCCGTGCGACCCGTGAAGCCCGATGCCGTCATCAGCAGCGGCCGCGTGAACGAGGCCACCCGATGAACATCTCGGCATGGTCCATCCGCCATCCGGTGCCGTCGCTGGTTCTGTTCCTGGTGCTGATGGTGCTCGGCTACACGAGCTTCCAGAGCCTGCCCGTCACGCGCTTCCCGAACATCGACGTTCCGGTCATCCAGGCGCGCATCTACCAATCGGGCGCCGCCCCGTCGGAGCTGGAAACGCAGGTCACCAAACGCGTCGAGGACGCCATCGCGGGCGTCAACGGCGTGAAGCACATCACGTCCGCCGTCACCGAAGGCTCCTCCGTCACGACCGTCGAGTTCCGGCTCGAGATCGATCCCGACCGCGCGTTGAATGACGTGAAGGACGCCGTGCAGCGCATCCGCACGGACCTGCCGCGCACGATCGAGGAGCCCATCGTCACCCGCATCGAGATCGAGGGTCTCCCCGTCGTCACGTACGCGGCGCGCGCGCCCGCCATGACGCCGGAGGAGCTGTCCTGGTTCGTGGACGACACGCTGGTGCGCCTATTGCAGGGCGTGAAAGGCGTCTCGGAGGTCAAGCGCACCGGCGGCGTCCTGCGCGAGATCCGCATCAGCCTCGATCCGGACCGCCTCTTGTCCTACGGCATCACGGCGGGCGACGTGAACCGGCAGGTGCGCGCCTCGAACGTCAATCTCGCCGGCGGCCGCGGCGACATCGCAGGCCGCGAGCAGGCCATTCGAACGCTGGCCAGCAAGCAGACCGTGGCCGAGCTCGCAGAGACGATGATCGCGCTGCCGGGCGGCCGCAAGGTCCGCCTCGACCAGCTCGGCAGCGTCACGGATACGATCGAGGAGCCGAGGAGCTACGCGAAGCTCGACGGTGAAGGCATCGTCGCGTTCTCGATCTCGCGCGCCAAGGGCGAGAGCGATACCGAGGTCGCCGCCGCGGCCGCCGCCAAGATCGAGGAGATCAAGAAGCTCTACCCGGACGTCCGGCTGCAGCGCATCGACAACACGGTGGACTATACCTACGGCGTCTATCAATCGACCATGAAGACGCTGCTCGAAGGCGCCGTGCTGGCGATCGTCGTCGTCTTCATCTTCCTGCGCGACCTGCGCGCGACGATCATCGCGGCGATCGCCCTGCCGCTGTCCATCGTCCCCGCCTTCTGGGCGATGTCGGCGATGGATTTCTCGCTGAACCTCGTGAGCCTGCTCGCGATTACCATTGTCACGGGCATCCTCGTCGACGACGCGATCGTCGAGATCGAGAACATCGTCCGCCACATCCAGATGGGCAAGTCGCCCTATCGCGCCTCGCTCGAAGCCGCCGACGAGATCGGCCTCGCCGTGATCGCCATCACGACGACGATCATCGCCGTCTTCACGCCCGTCTCGTTCATGGGCGGCATCGCCGGCCAATACTTCAAGCAGTTCGGGCTCGTCGTCGCGGCGGCGGTCTTCTTCTCGCTGCTGGTCGCGCGCCTCATCACGCCGC
The DNA here is from genome assembly GCA_964386545.1 of uncultured Hyphomicrobium sp. Taxonomy (GTDB): domain Bacteria; phylum Pseudomonadota; class Alphaproteobacteria; order Rhizobiales; family Hyphomicrobiaceae; genus Hyphomicrobium_C. Next base: position 18,318 of record CAYLSI010000042.1, on the reverse strand, counting down.
TGCTCGCCGCCTACTTCATGAAATCGCACGGCCACGGGGAGACGGAAGGCCGCCTCATGCGCGCTTATACGCGCATCGTCGGCTGGTCCGTGCGCCACCGCATCAAGACGGTGGCCGCCGGCATCATGATCTTCATCGCCTCCATCGGCAGCTTCTACCTGCTGCCCTCCGGCTTCCTGCCGCAGGAGGACACGGGCCGCATGCTGCTCGGCGTCGAGCTTCCGCCGGGCTCCAAGCTCGCCGACACCGATCACACGACCACGGAAATCGCGCGTCGCCTGAAAGCGCGCTCCGACATCGAGAGCGTCTTCGTCATCGGCGGCACGCTGCTCGGCAGCGGCGAGGAAGTGCGCAAAGCCACGCTGATCGCGACGCTGAAGCCGAAGGAGGAGCGCAAGCTCCCGCAAAGCCGCATCCAGGAGGAAGTCGGCCGCAACCTCGCCGACATCCCCGACATCCGCTACTTCTTCATTCAGGACGACGGCCAGCGCCAGTTCCAGCTCGTCGTCACGGGCCGCGACGGCGAGGCCGTGACCAAGGTCGCCGCCGATCTCACGAGCCAGGCCAAGCGCCTGCCCATGCTGGTCAACGTCGTCTCGACCGCAGAGCTGGATCGCCCGGAGCTGCGCGTCTACCCGCGCTCGGAGGTGGCCGCCGAGCTCGGCGTGACGACGGAGGCGATTTCCGAGGCCGTGCGCATCGCCACCATCGGCGATATCGGCGCCAATCTCGCGAAATTCGACATCGGCGAGCGCCAGGTTCCCATCCGCGTGCAGCTCAAGGAAAGCGCGCGGGAAAGCCGCCAGCTTCTCGAGGAGCTGAAGATCGCGACGGCGTCCGGCGCCGCCGTGCCGCTCTCGACCGTCGCCACCTTCGCCTACGGCCAGGGCCCCACCTCGATCGACCGCTACGACCGCACGCGCCGGATCGTGCTCGGCGCCGATCTCGTGACGGCCACGCCCCTCGGCGATGCGGTGAACGCGGTCATGGCGCTGCCGGCCGCCAAGAACCTGCCGGAGGGCGTAGAAATCAAGCAGTTCGGCGCCGCCGAGATCATGGGCGAGGTGTTCGAAAGCTTCGAGCAGGCCATGGGCGCGGGCCTCATGATGGTCTATGCAGTGCTCGTGCTGCTGTTTGCGAGCTTCCTGCAGCCGATCACCATCCTCTTCTCGCTTCCGCTGTCGATCGGCGGCGCGATCACCGCGCTCGCCATGACGGGCAACGCCATCAGTCTTCCGGTGGTCATCGGCGTGCTGATGCTGATGGGCATCGTCACCAAGAACGCGATCATGCTCGTCGACTTCGCCGTCGAGGAGATCCGCCGCGGCGTGGAGCGCAACGAGGCGATCATCGACGCTGGCCGCAAGCGCGCGCGCCCGATCATCATGACCACCATCGCTATGGTCGGCGGCATGCTGCCGTCGGCGCTCGCCCTCGATTCCGGTGGCGAGTTCCGCGCGCCCATGGCCATCGCCGTGATCGGCGGCCTGATTTCCTCCACCGTTCTCAGCCTTCTGTTCGTTCCGGCCGTCTTCGCCCTGATGGACGATTTCTCGCGCTGGCTCTGGCATTTCTTCAGCGGACACATCGGCCAGGCGGACGAGCCCGAGGAGCCCGAGCGCCTGCTGCCGCGGCCGGGCGTTCACCCCGCTGAGTAGCGTCTGAAAAAGAAGAGGCCCGGATCGCCGATCCGGGCCTCTGCCGTTTCAGGGTTTGGAGCCGCTTACTGGCTCTGCGGCTGCGCCGAGGCCGACGCTTCGTGCCGGAAGAACGCGTCCACGCGCATGCCGGTCAACAGCGGCGGTGTCCCGTCGAGCGCGATCAGGACCTCCAGCACCTCGACGTCGTTCGGTCGGCGCGGTCCGCGCGTCGTGATGCGCGGCGAGCCGAGCGCGGGCGCGATCTGCGTCACGACGCCTTCGAAATCCTTGTCCGGGTAGCCGTCCGCGCGCACCACGACACGCTGGCCGACGCGGATCTTCGTCACATCGCGCTCCTCCACCTCGGCCCGCACGCGCATCGAGGAGGTGTCGCCGAAGAGAACCAGGGCGGCATCGGGAGACGGCGCCGCGACCTCGCCAGCCTTTGCCCACACGTTGAGAACGGTGCCGTCGGACGGAGCCCGCACGCGGGTCTTCTCGATAGCGTTCTCGACCTGCGCCAGATCCGTGCGCGCCATCAGCAGGGCGGACTCGAGCCGCGTTTGCAACGGCATGCCCGGCTTGCCGACGATCGTGGCCAGCGTCTCGCGCTTGGCTTCCGCCGTCTTCTTGGCCTCCGCGAGCTTGTCGCGGGCGGCCTTGACGGCGGCCTCGTCGCCGTTGGCGCGCTTGCTCGCGACATAGGCTTGATCGAGCGCCACCTGCGCCTGGAACAGCGCGCGGTCGGCTTCGTTCACACCATCCTCGGCCTGGCGGCGTTCGAGCGCGAGGCCGGTCGCCGGCTCCTCGTCGCGCTCGAGCATGCGCACCTCCGCTTCGGACCGGGCCGCGGCGAGCTTCGGCATGTAGTCGTCGCTGTCGAGCGAGACCAGCACGTCGCCGGCCTGCACCTTGTCGTTGGTCGCGACGCTGACACCGGCGATGAGGCCTGCGACCTGCGACGAGATGCGAACCTCGCCCTCCTTCGGCTCCACGCGCCCCGTGGCCGATGCGGCCCAGACCGGCGGCGGCTTGCCGCCCGCGGCGAAGGCGTTGCCGCCGGTGATCGCCTGCGTGTTGGCCGTAGCGAGGCGCGGCGCGACCTGATTGAGGAACAGGCTCGTCGCGATGGCCGCAATGGCGGCTGCGGCCACGGCCGTGACGGTGGGATCGAACTTAGGCATTCGCTTTACGCCTCTTGGTGAGATCGGTGATTTCGGGTGCGTCGAGACCGTCCGGCCTGCGCTCTTCACCGACGATGAGTCCGTCCTCGATCCGCACGACACGGTCCGCGTACCCGAGGGTGCGGGGATCGTGCGTCACGGCGAGAACGCTGCGATTCTGTTCCTTGGCGATGCGCGATAGCAGCGCCATCACGGCGTGTCCGTTCTCGCTGTCGAGCGCCGCCGTCGGCTCGTCCGCCAGCACCACCGAGGGCGAGGCGGCGATGGCGCGCGCCACGGCCACGCGCTGCTGCTCTCCGCCCGACAGGTTCGACGGATAGTTGCGCAGCCTGTTGCCGAGGCCGACCTCGCGCAGCACCTCCTCGGCGCGCGAGGAGGCCTGGTAGCCCTTGCGGCCGATGACGTCGAGCGCGATGCGCACGTTCTCGAGCGCGGAAAGAGTCGGGAACAGGTTATAGGACTGGAAGATGAAGCCGATGTGCTTGCGCCGGAGCTCCGCGAGCTCCTCGGCGCTCTTGCCCGCGACCTCCTCGCCGGCGACGCGGATCGTGCCGGACGTCGGCGTGAGGATGCAGCCGAGGATCGAGAGCAGCGTGGTCTTGCCGCTGCCGGACGGCCCCATGAGCAGCGTCAGCTCGCCCTTGACCAGCGAAAGGTTGACGCCCTTGAGGGCACGCACCTTCGCGGCGCCCTTGCCGAGCTCCTTGATGACGTTTTCTGCTTCGAGGACGGGGACGGAAGCGGTCATCTGTTGAACACCGTGGCTGGGTCGATCTTCGTGACCTTGATGATCGCCGAGATTGCGGAAACGGCCGACATGAAGAGCGTGAGACCGAACAACGTGCCCGCAAGGCCCGGCGTCATCACCAGCGGCAGCGGGGTGTTGCGGCTGATGTAGAGAATGCCGAGCGAGATCAGAATGCCGAGCACATAGCCGATCACGGCGCTGAGCCCGGCCTGCGCCAGAATGACTTTGTAGATGTAGCCGGACGACGAGCCGAGCGCGCGCAGCGTGGCGAACTCGTTGAGATGGTCCTTCGTGCTCGAATAGAGCGTCTGCGCCACGATCACCGTGCCGACGAGGATGCCGAGCAGCGCGCCGCCGATCAGTGCGAGGCCCGCGCCCGTGCGGAACAGCCATTGCCGCAGGCTGCGGTCCTGGAACTCGTCCTTGGTCAGAACCTCCGCGCCTTCGAGGCGCTTCAGCAGCGCATGACGGACGGTTTCCACGTTCGCCCCCGGCTCGAGCTGCACGAGGTAGAACGTCGCCTTGTCGCTGTCCGCGCCGAGCAGGCTGCGCGCGCGATTGAGCGTCGTGAAGACGTAGGGCGACTGCGTGAACGAGCGGATCCGGTGCGTCAGCGCCATCACCTTCACGCGCCCCATGGCGATCTGCGCGGTATCGCCGATGCCGTTGATGCCGAGCTCGCGGAAATAGGTGTCGTCGGCCGAGATGCCGTCGGGCGACTTGATGTCCTGCCAGCCGCCCGAAACGAGCGCCCACGGTTCGAGCGCGCCATCCTCGGCGTCCGTGCCGACCAGCACGACGCGCGTGGAGCCGCCCTCGGGCTTGCGCCATTCGGCGAAGGCGACGACGAGCGGCACGACCGCCTTCACGCCGGGCGTCGCGAGCGCCTGGTGCCGCTCGCGCGTGGAAAGAAGAATGCCGCCTTCCTCGAAGCTCTTCGCGCCGAACGCCGTGATCCAGAGGTCGCTGTTGGAGCGCTCGATCATCGCCGTGATCATGCGGCTCGACCCGAGGTACATGCCGAGCTGGATCGCGACGAGCACGATCGAGAACAGGATGCCCACCAGCGTGACGGCTAGCCTGATCCGGTCATGAAAGAGGTTACGGAACGCGAGTGTCAGGATCATATTTGCTCGAACCGATCGGATTGCCCGGGCCTGGATCCACGTTTGCGACGGGAAGCCGGGGCGTGCCGAAAAAACGGGAATGCAGCGTGTGTCGTTCAAGTTTCCGGGCAGCTCGCGAGACATCTCGCCCGCCCGCTGGGCCGGAATATAGGCCGAGAACGCTCCGCGCACTACCCTTGTCGGGGTAAAGCCTTTAAATCAAAGCGCTAGGGCAGAAAAATGGTAAGTCGTCCGAACCGCTTGCAGTCGAATTGGGGTTCGATGATAAGGTTTACTCCGCGTTTTTGCCTCTTTTGACTGCAGTCTAGACGACCTGCGACGACGGCATATCATGCGCCGCAGGTGCTTTTTCAAGCAGCCACCCCAGCCTTAGGTTTCACCCATGAAACAGAGAATGCTCGCCCTTTTGGGCCGCGCCGCGTGGATTGTGCCGGCGCTGTTTGCAGGATTTGTAAGCGTGTCCACGGCCAGCCAGGCCGCCCGCCCGGAGCTCGGCGTCTGGTACGACGACAGCGGTCAGGGCGCCGTCGAGATCCACATCTGTACCGACAACGCCAACCGCCTGTGCGGGCGCATCGTCTGGCTCAAGGAGCCTCTGAACGCGGAGGGCGTGCCGAAGCACGACCGCTACAATCCGAAGCCTGAAAATCAGAACCGGCCGATTTGCGGTCTGCCGATCCTGGGCAACCTGGGTCTGATGAGCGACGGCGGCTTCGACGGCGGCTGGATCTACGACCCCAAGGTCGGAAAATCCTATAGCTCCGCCCTCAAGCTGGCGGGTAACAACCAGCTCACCGTGACGGGGTATCTGGGCGTCAAGATGCTCGGCAAGTCGTTCACCTGGCGTCGTGCGCCGGCCGATCTGCCGCGCTGCGAAGGCGCCCCGCCGCCGGCCTGAGGCTTGGACGGGATCGCCCTCCAAGGGATTGCTAAAAGCAAAAACGGCCGGGTCGAAACCCGGCCGTTTTCTGTTCTGGAAGAGGACGCAGCCGCGTTACTCGGCGACGCCGGACCCCTTGATCAGGCGCTCGACAGCCGCCTTCTCGTCGAGCTTCGCCGTCAGGCGCTGCACGAACTCGACGGCCCGATCGACGACGGTCGACCGCTGCCGGTCGAGCGTCACCATGTGATAGCTGTCCTCGAGCACCGTCATCTCGACCTGACCGCCGAGATCGCGCTGCAGGCGGAAGGCGTTCGAGATGTCGCTCTGGTCGTCGTGGCGCGGATGGAAGATCGCCGCATGCTGCGTGATCTCGCCGAGCCGGCGGCGCACGTCGCGCGTCAGCGACTTGAATTCCCACACCAGTCCGCCGCCGCGGCCGAACAGGTCCTCGAGCGGGCGGTCCTCGCTCCGGAAGCTGTCGATCACGAAATTGCGGATCCGCTCGTCCTTGATGCCGTAGGGCGCGCGCTGGCGCAGCCGCATCAGGGAGGCGACCCACTTGTGATAGACGAGCTTGAAGAGAATGAAGTGCATCGGAATGGCCCAGCCGTTCGGCCAGATCGTCGGCGCGAACAGCAGGAGACCGTCGATCTCCTTCGAACGCTCGCGGGCAAGCCGCAGCGACAGCATCGACCCGGCGGAGATGCCGCCGGCGATGACCACGTCGCAATGGGCCTTGAGCTCGTCGTGCGCGCCTTCGAGGGCGGAATACCAGTCCTGCCAGGACGAAAGACCGGACTCGTCGGTGCCGCCGCCAAGGCCCGGAACGAGCGGGCAATAAACCGTGCAGCCCGCACGTGCGAGGCCTTGGGCTACGAACCTCAATTCGACGGGATTTCCGCCGAGGCTGTGCACCAGAAGCACGCCCACTCGGCCGCCCGGAATAACCAAGCTGCCACGGTAGGCATTGATTTTATCCTTCTTATTCATGCAGTTAGGATTTACCCGCTGTTACCCGCCAAAAGGAAATAAAGCCGATTAATTGGGAAATGCCAAGGAGAGAGTTGACATCTCATTAATCGCTCGAACGGCAATGCCGGCTTTATGCCCCTCTATGCTATTGTTATTACTGTTCTGCCTGAAGCCTGGATGGACTTTACCGTCTGGATGCGAGGCGGGGAGTTCCCCGCGGCACCGACAGACGCTTCACGGCACATTTGCCTCCGAAATGGCCCCGTGATCGGCCGAAAACGCATCATTTGGCGGAAGGGCTTTCAGCGCGCGAAGATCGCCATGCACGCCGTGAAAGCCAGCCCCCGGATGCCCCTACCTGCAACTCCCGAACCAAGCTTGGCTATGGGTCTTTCGGTCGCAACGTAATTGATGGAGCCTCAAGCAGCTTCGCGTCAGGCATTCGAGTGAAGTCTCAACTGGCGCTGCGCGCGGCGGACCCCTCGGAAAGCCGGGGCTGCCTAGTCGTTGGTCGGTACGGCAGAAATGTGACTGATGACGTGGCGCATGCGGACGGTTGGCCGGCGGATGGCGGCAATGCATTTTTTAACCGCCCGGTTCGGCAACGTTTTCTCTGTCACATATGGTAAATGAACGCGAAAATGCGGTTCCCCGGCCAGATTGACGCACCGCGCCGCCCGTATCGCTACTGCATCACTGCCAGCACAATCCATCACCGATGGAAGGAAGGCCTTGAGAGCTTTCCGAAATGTCACTGGGCCGCATGCGGACCGGCGGGTATAGTAAATTCGGGACACGGGTGTTGTCCCCGGGCCGCAGGTGCGCGCCCAGGTCGGATCAGGCGGGCCCGTGCGAACGGAGCCTTCGGAGGGTGTCGTTGACTGGCTTTCTGCGCCCGGCCGTGTCGGCTGTCCTCGCCTTTTCGCTCGCCGCCCAGACGTCCATGCCGGGTTCGACGCCGGCGTTCGCTGCCCCGCCGATGACGCGGGCCGATTACGAAGCCTGCCAGACGGCGGATGAGAGCGGCTTCCGCCAGGCCATCGAGGGTTTGGCGCTCAAGGCCCTGGAGCAAGGGGTCAAAACCGTCGACTACCCGGCCCTCGTGGACATCCAGTGGCGCCGCCTCGGCGTCGACGACGTGCTGGCCAAGCGCGTCGACGCGGCGATCGAGGAGGTCCGGCGCGAGACGAGCTGGGCGAGCCTGGCTCAGACGTTGATCGATTCCGAGAAAGCCAAGGAGATCTCGACGGCCGTGGCCGAGCGCGTCTATCGCTCGGACGCCATGAAACAGGCCATCGAAGGCTTGGTGACAGGCGTCGGCAACGAGGTCGGCCGCACGCTCGAGCTGGCGAGCACCGACGCCGTCGGCCCCGCGCTCGAATGCGCCCGCGCCTTCCTCGGCGACCGCTACGGATCCACGGTCGCCGGCGTCGTCACGGCCGACATCGAGCACGACTTCGGCGTCAAGGCTTCCTCCGGCCAGGCCACGATCTCGTCCGGCTCGGTCATGCGCAATTCGAGCGAGGGCATCGCCGGCGCGGCCATCCTGCTGATGCGCCGCCAGCTCGCGAACATCGCCGCGCGCATCGGGCAGCGCCTCGCCGGCAGCATTCTCGCCCGCCTCGTCTCGGTAGCGGCCGGCGGCGTCGGCCTCGTGCTGGTCGCCAAGGACATCTGGGAGCTCAGAAACGGCGTTCTGCCCATCATTTCCGACGAGATGAAGTCCGATGCCACCAAGGCCATGGTGAAAGAGGAGCTCGCCAAGACCATTGCCGAGCAGATCACGGCGCACCTGCGCGAAATCGCGGCCAAGGCGGCCGACCGTGTGCTCGAGATCTGGCAGAGCTTCCGGAAAGCGCATCAGAAAGCGCTGGAGATTGCCGCCTCCCACGAGGGCTTCCGCAAATTTCTCGACACCGTGAAGCCCGAGCAGCTCCCCCGGCTGGATGAGGTCGTGGCGCTGATCCTCGCCACGGACGGCGAGGCGGGTGTTCTGAAGCGCCTCGACGACGGCACGCTGAACGAAGCCGTCCGCTTCCTGCCGGAGCCGTCCATGACGATCGCGCGCGACACGCGCTCGCTCGATGCGGCGCTGGGGTGGCAGGCGCTCGCGGGCGAGCAGTTGCCGAAGGTCATCGAGCACGAGATCTACAAGCGCGCGTCGTACCAAGGGTTCACGCGCACGACGCTCTCCCAGCTTCTGGCCTTGAACGATCACGTTGCGATCACGCGGCTCGCCGCGCTCGCTCCCGAAGCGCGCGACCGGCTGTTCGGGCTCCCGCCGGCCGACCTCAAGCGCCTGGCGGCGAGCTTCTCTCAGGCGGAGCTCGAAAGCCTGGCCCGCTATCTGGACGGTCTCGCCGCCGCGCCGCGCCAGCGCATCCTGACCGAGGTCGCCGCCACGCCGGCCAAGATGCAGAGCCTCGCCGGCCCGCGTGTGCGTGATGCCGTGCTCGCCAGCCGCGACCAGACGCACGCCGTCGACATGCTGCTGCGCGACGGCAGCGGCGGCTTCGAGGCCATTGGTAACGACGTCAAGGCGGCGTGGGACGGCGACATCGCGCCGGTTCTGATTTGGGAGAAGCACCCGGTCGTGCTCATCGCCGCCGGTTTTGCTGTTTTGGTGCTGCTGCTTTTGCTTCGCCGCCTGTTCCGCCCGCGCCGCCGCGCAGGTCCGGCCCAGACCGAAGCATGAGGCCCCGGCGTAACGGGATCACGGCGAAACACCCGGGCGCAAAAGCGGAGCGGGAAAGCCGGCCGTCCGATTGACGCGCATGGCCCGGCCCCATAGGTTGCGCCCTTCCCGATTGCCGCTCTGAAAGCCCCACCGATATGTCCGACGCCGCTCTCGATTCCGCGCTCTCCGCCGCACTCTCCTCCGCATTGGGCGATGCGAAGGCGTGGCCCTTCGAAGAGGCCCGCCGCCTGATCGCGCGCCTCGGCAAGCTCAACGGCGGCGACGACAAGGTCGTGATGTTCGAGACCGGCTACGGCCCCTCGGGCCTGCCGCACATCGGCACCTTCGGCGAGGTCGCGCGCACGAGCATGGTGCGTCACGCCTTCGAGGTGCTGACGGAAGGCCGGCGCAAGACGCGTCTCATCTGCTTCTCGGACGACATGGACGGCCTGCGCAAGGTGCCGGACAACATCCCGAACAAGAAGGTGCTGGAAGACAACCTCGAACGCCCGCTGACGGCCGTGCCCGACCCCTTCGGCAAGTTCGAGAGCTTCGCCCACCACAACAACGCGATGCTGCGCGCCTTCCTCGACCGCTTCGGCTTCGCCTACGAGTTCTATTCCGCGACCGCCTGCTACAAGTCCGGCGCCTTCGACGCGACGCTGCTGCGCATGCTCGAGGTCTACGACAAGGTGATGGACATCATCCTGCCGACGCTGGGGCCGGAGCGCCGCGCCACCTATTCGCCGTTCCTGCCGGTCTGCCCGCGCACGGGGCGCGTCCTGCAGGTGCCGATGGTCGAGCGCAATGCCCAGGCCGGCACCGTCGTCTATGTCGATCCCGAAACGGGCGAGAAGGTCGAGACCCCGGTCACGGGCGGGCGCGTCAAGTGCCAGTGGAAGGCCGACTGGGCCATGCGCTGGGTCGCGCTCGGCATCGACTACGAAATGGCCGGCAAGGACCTGATCGACTCGGTGACGCTGTCGTCGAAGATCTGCAAGGCGCTCGGCGGCACGCCGCCGGAAGGCTTCAACTACGAGCTGTTCCTGGACCAGAACGGCGAGAAGATCTCGAAGTCCAAGGGCAACGGCCTCACCATCGACGAGTGGCTGACGTACGCGTCGCCCGAAAGCCTGTCGCTGTTCATGTACCAGAAGCCCAAGACGGCGAAGAAGCTCTACTTCGAGGTGATTCCGCGCGCCGTCGACGAATACCTGCAGCTTCTGGCCGCCTATCCGCGCCAGGATGCCAAGGGCCGCCTCGACAACGCCGTCTGGCACATCCATGGCGGCACGCCGCCGTCGGGCGACATGCCGGTGACGTTCGCGCTGCTGCTGAACCTCGTCGCGGCGTCGAACGCCGAGGACAAGTCCGTACTGTGGGGCTTCATCCGCCGCCACCTGCCCGGGGCGACGCCCGAAGCCTATCCGCTGCTCGACCAGCTCGCGGGCTACGCTGTCCGCTATTACGCCGACTTCGTGAAGACGAAGAAGCGCCACCGCGCCCCGGACGAGGTGGAGCGCGAGGCGCTCGAAGCCCTCTCCGCCGCGCTTGCCAACGCGCCCGCCGGCGCCAGCGCCGAGGAGCTGCAGACGCTGCTTTACGACGTCGGCCGCGCCGTGCCGCGCTACCAGGATTTCGCCGCCAAGAACGCGACGCCCGAGAAGCCCGGCGTCTCGAACGCGTGGTTCAACAGCATCTATGAAATCCTGCTGGGCGAGAGCAAAGGCCCGCGCTTCGGCTCGTTCATCGCGCTCTACGGCGTGCCGGAAACGCGCGCGCTGATCGCGGCCGCGCTTGACGGCAAGCTCGTGCGCGCGCCGTCCGCGGCCGACGACGCGGCGTAGGACGACGCCGATTACGGGGCGAGGTCCCATTCCCTGAACAGGAGCGCGATCAGCGCTTCGCTGCGTTCCAGGATGCGCGCCGCGGTCCAATCGGGAGCTTCTGCCATCTGCCGCGTGAAGGCGAGCCCCGAGCGCGCCAGGATCGGTCGCTTCTTCTGCCAATCGAGCGTGTCCGCCGACTGGTTGTCGCCCGGCGGAAGCAGCGCGAGGTTGCCGAGCCGATGCGCGTAGGATCGGACGGACGCGGCGGATGGGAACACGTCCTTCCAGGCGCTCTTGGATGAATAGCTTTTCGGCAGAACGTGCTCGAGCGTCAGCGTCGTGCGCTCGATGGGCCCGGGATCCTGGCCGAGGGCGACGCTGATCCGGCGCAGCACCTTCCCGCAATAGTGCTTGGCGTCGAACGATTGACTGCGCAGGTTCTCGCGCGCCGCCTCGCGAAGCTGGGCGGGAATGTCGAGAGCCGGCAGCGCCGCGCCGTCCTCGCTGCGGTCGAGCTCGCGCAGCAGCAGGATGATCCGGTTGTGCTGCTTCGTGGGATCGTAGCCCGCGACCTTCATGAGCCAGACGAGCCGGTCCAGCCGCCAGAAAAACCGTTCGGTCTCAACGGCCTTGCGCGGCTTCTGATACCAGAGCAGCGCGGCGGGAATCCAGAGCTGATCGTCGATCCAGCTCATGCGCTCGACGTAGGGCGCGATCGCCCGGTCGTCGCCGCGGCGCAACTGCGCGAGCCGTTCGGCCGCGGGCAGGAGCTGCGCGCGCAGGAACGCGAGGCCGGCGCCGGGCTTGTTGAAGGTGAAGATCTCGGCGATGTCGATCTCGACCGGCTTGCCCGTGTGCTTGCGCCGCTTGAGCGTCCGCAGATGCTCGAGCAGCGCGTGCAGGTCCGCCGCGCCGACGAGCGCTTCGGCCGCACTCCACACGTCCTGGCACGCGGCGCGCTCCTCCGCCGGAACGATCGCGAACAGGCTGAACTTGGCGCGGTCGGCCTTGCTGAAATCGACGCGCGTTTCCTCCTCGATCTTGAGGAAGGACCAGGCGTCCTCCACGTCGTCCACCGAGCAGACGATGACGCAGCATTTCTCCGCCAGATAGTCCACGAGCGCCCGGCGCAGGGCCGGATCGAAATCGCTGCTCGAAAGCTCGGCGCGCAGGTAGTCGCGGTTGTCGATGATGTTGCGCTCGGTCTCGGAAAACCGCGCGACGTCCTCCTCGGGATCGACGGACGTGGCGCCCGGCGCTTGAATGAAACGCGCGCAGCTTTCGGCCATCGCGTCCTGCGGCGTCAACCGGAGGTCCTTGCCGCGGATGAAGCTCGCGAGCAGCTCCTGCCGGCGCGGATCGCTTTCGAGATCGCGCAGGACCGCAAACAGAATGGTGAGCGACATGATGCGCTGGTGCCCGTCCACGAGACCCGTGTCCGGGCCTCCGTTCTGCTGCGCCACCATGAGCTTGCCGAGAAAGTAGCCGCGCTCGCCCCCGCCGTCGCGCATGGCTTCCATGATGTCGGAGAGAAGCCGGCCCACGGCCGCCGTCTGCCAGGCATAGGCGCGCTGGAAATAGGGGAGCTTGAACGCGTAGGCGTCGGAAAAAAGCGTCTTGAGCTGAACGACTTTAACGGAAATGCGGTCGTGCACGCCGTACACCCTTGTCTTCGTGGGCCGGAAAGTCTTCGTGGGCCGGAAAGACCCGCCAGCCGTGCGCACGGGCACAGCCGGATAAGCCGCAATGTTATCGGACCCTTGTCGGAAAAGATTTGAAAGGGGCAGCACAGACCCCTGATGCAAATGCTATAAGCCCCGCCAGATCGATGCCGGTCCCCGCGCGCGACGGACATCACGCCGCCGTCGAAGTGTATACGATTTCCGCGCGCGGAGACGAGCGTAATAAGTACACCTTGTCAGGGAGCAGGTTGCGCGTGTGCTCGGCGCAACGCCGCCCCGCGCAGCGCGTAATGAGAGTGAAGCGGTTCACACGGAGAGACAATGATCTTCAAGATTATAAGCCGTAAGATGTGGGACGCCGCCTGCGTCGAAGGCGCGTTCTTGGGATCGGACGACGACGTGCGCGACGGCTACATTCATTTCTCGGCCCCCGGCCAGGTGGCAGGAACGGCCCGAAAGTATTTCCGCGGCGTGCCGGACCTTCTCCTCGTCGCCTTCGACGAAGCAACCCTGGGTCCGGCCCTCAAGTGGGAGCCGTCCCGCGGCGGCGAGCTTTTCCCGCACCTCTATGCGCCGTTGCCGACGCGTCTGGCCGTGTGGCAGCGCCCGCTCGATCTGGCCGAGGACGGCGCGCCGCTCATTCCGGAGGATGCCCTCGCGTGCTGAGCGCACTGTCAAATCTCGCGCGCCCCTTTCTGCTGTCGCTGGAGCCGGAGACCGCGCACGAGCTGACCTTGCGCGCGCTCGAGCTGGGGGCCTATCCGCGCCCCGTGAGCCCACCGGATCCTGCGCTCGCGGTGGCGCTGTGGGGCCTCGCGTTCCCGAACCCGATCGGCATCGCGGCCGGGTTCGACAAGGACGCGCGCGTGCCCGATGCCATCCTCGGCCTCGGCTGCGGCTTTGCCGAGATCGGCACGACGACGCCGCGTCCCCAGCCGGGCAATCCCGCCCCGCGCGTGTTCCGGCTGACGGAGGATCGCGCCGTCATCAACCGGCTCGGCTTCAACAACGCCGGCCACGCGGCCGCGCTGGCGCGGCTCGCCGCCCGCCCGCGCCGGGGCATCGTCGGCGTCAACATCGGCGCCAACAAGGAAAGCCCCGACCGCATCGCCGACTACGTCGCCGGGATCGAGGCGTTCGACGCGGTCGCGAGCTATTTCACGGTCAACATCTCGTCGCCGAACACGCCGGGTCTGCGCGATCTGCAGACGCCGGAGGCGCTGGATGAGCTTCTGGCGCGGGTGATGGCCGCGCGCGACGCGAAGGCGGTGGGCGGCACGCGCCGTCCCATCGTCGTCAAGCTCGCGCCGGACCTTGCCGAGGACGCGATCGAAGGCATCGCCGAAACGCTGCTGCGCCACCGCGTCGACGGCATCGCCGTCTCCAACACGACCCTGGCGCGCCGCGGCCTGACGGATCGCGCGCGCGGGGAAGCCGGCGGGCTCTCCGGCCGCCCGCTGTTCCACCGCGCGACGGTGCTGCTGGCCCGCGTCCATCAGGCGACCGGCGGACGCGTGCCGCTGATCGGCATCGGCGGCATCGACAGCCCCGAGAGGGCGCTCGCGAAAATCGAAGCGGGCGCAAGCCTGTTGCAGCTCTACACGGGGCTCATTTACGAAGGCCCGGGCCTGATCGGCCGCATGACGGCGCGCCTGTCCCGCGCCTGCGCGGAGCGCGGGGCGGCCTCGATCACAGCGCTCACAGGAACACGTGCGGCGGAATGGGCCGCCAAGTCCCTCGACGGCTGATTATTCGGATTTCGACCGCGCCGCACCGGCCAGGCGGGCGATCAGCCAGATCGGCACGACGATCAGAGCGCCGAGCACTATGTATTCGAGCACCCATTCGATGGCGCCAAATCCAAGGTCGTAGATGTTGCGTAGAAGCTCGTTGATGCGCTGGAAGAAATTCCCGAGGTCGATCCCGAGCGCCTTCATCACGATGCCCACCACGAGCGAGATGAGGGCGAGGCGGATCAACACGCCGAGCGGGTTTCCGCCAAAAATCGTGTTACGGTCCATCGGGCTGAATTCCATGAGCTGAGAGCGGCCGCAGACGCCCGTCCCGCGCGAGGCTGGAAGCAGGCGAGCACCCTCTAACATAGAGACGTCCGGCTGCGAAGGAAGACCGAGAACCCCCGTGCGTGGCGTAACCGAGAAGACGAAAAGGCGTCCGGTTGGATCGAAAGGGCCGCCCAAGCCGCGGGAGGTCGCTCCGCCGCGGTTGCCGGAGCCGTTCGCAGCCTGGTTTGCGCGCCGCGGCTGGCAGCCCCGCGCCCACCAGCTCGCCCTCCTCGAAAAGGCGGAAGCGCGCCGGTCGTCGCTGCTGATCGCCCCGACGGGGGCCGGCAAGACGCTGGCCGGGTTCCTGCCGACGCTCGTCGCGCTGGAGCAGCGCCCGCGCCGACGCTCGAACGACGAGGGCAGCGGCCTGCACACGGTTTACGTCTCGCCGCTCAAGGCCCTCGCCGAGGACATCGCGCGCAATCTCGTCGCGCCCGTCGACGAGATGGGTCTCAAGATCTCGATCGAGACGCGGTCGGGCGATACGTCCGTCGCGCGGCGCGCCCGCCAGCGCCATCGCCCGCCACACATCCTGCTGACGACGCCCGAGCAGATCGCGCTCATGCTCGCGAGCCCGGACGCGTCCTACGTGTTCGGCTCGCTCGACACCGTGATCCTCGACGAGCTGCACGCGCTCGCGCCCTCGAAGCGCGGCGACCTGCTGTCGCTCGGCCTCGCCCGCCTGCACGCCATCGCGCCGGGCCTGATGACGCTCGGTCTCTCCGCCACGGTCGCGCGCCCCTCGGAGCTCCTGAGCTACCTCGTGCCGCAAACGAGGCCGGACGATCGTCGCCTCATGGCGGACGTGGTCGTGGCGGGCGGCGGCGCAGCCCCGGTGATCGACATCCTCGAGATCGAGGAGCCCGTGCCGTGGGGCGGCCACTCGGCGCGCTACGCCATGCACGAGATCTATCGCGCCATCGCGAGCCACCGCACGACGCTCGTGTTCGTGAACACGCGCATGCAGGCCGAGCTGGTGTTCCAGGAGCTGTGGCGCCTCAACGAGGCCGCCCTCCCCATCGCGCTGCATCACGGCTCGCTCGACAAGGCACGCCGCCAGAAGGTCGAACAGGCGATGACGGAAGGCCGCCTGCGCGCGGTCGTCGCCACCTCGACGCTGGACCTCGGCATCGACTGGGGCGACGTGGACCTCGTCGTCAACGTCGGCGCACCGAAGGGCGCGTCCCGCCTTGCCCAGCGGATCGGCCGCGCCAACCACCGCCTGGACGAGCCGTCGGCGGCGCTGCTCGTGCCCGCCAACCGCTTCGAGGTGCTGGAATGCCGCGCCGCGCTGGACGCGGCCAAGGCGGGCGAGCAGGACGCTATCATTTCGCGCAGCGGCGCGCTCGACGTGCTGGCCCAGCACATCATGGGCATGGCGTGCTCGGGTCCGTTCGCGCCGGCCGATCTCTTTCGCGAGGTCAGCTCGGCTGCACCCTACGCTGATCTGACGCGCGCGCGTTTCGACCGCGTGGTCGACTTCGTCGCGACCGGCGGCTACGCGCTCAAGTCCTACGAGCGCTTCGCCCGCCTGCGCTCCACGGACGACGGCCGCCTGCGCCTTTCGCATCCATCGTTCGCGCGCCAGTACCGCATGAACGCCGGCACCATCGTCGAGGCGCCGATGATCAAGGTCCGCCTCGTCGGCCAGCGCCGCGGTCGCAAGAGCGGAAAACCCGGCGCGTCGCGCGCTTCGGCGAACGCACCGCGCCCGCTGATGGGCGGACGCGTGCTGGGCGAAGTCGAGGAAGGCTTCATCGACCAGCTCACGCCAGGCATGACGTTCGTGTTCGCGGGCGAGGTGCTCCGCTTCGAAGGGCTCGAGGATACGCAGGCGTTCGTGACGCGCGCGCCGGGCGCGGACGCCATGATCCCGAGCTACGCGGGCGGCAAGTTTCCGCTCTCGACGCATCTGGCCAGGCGCGTGCGCGGCATGCTGGCCGATCCGCGCACCTGGAAGGGCCTGCCGACGCCGGTCGCCGAATGGCTCGGATTGCAGCAGGCAGCCTCCGCCCTGCCCGGCATCGATGACGTGCTGATCGAGACGTTCCCGCGCCGCTCGCGCCACTTCCTCGTTGCTTACCCGTTCGAGGGGCGCCTCGCCCATCAGACGCTCGGCATGCTGCTGACGCGGCGCCTGGAGCGGGCCGGCGCGCGCCCGCTCGGCTTCGTCGCCAACGACTATGGGCTCGCGCTGTGGGGGCTCGCGGATCTCTCGGAGCGCATCCGCAACGGAACGCTCGATCTCGCGGACCTGTTCGCGGAGGACATGCTCGGTGACGATCTCGAAGCCTGGCTCGCCGAAAGCAGCCTCATGCGCCGCACGTTCCGCAACGTGGCCGTCATCGCCGGGCTGACCGAGCGCCGTCACCCGGGCCGCGAGAAGAGTGGCCGGCAGATCACGGTGTCCACGGACCTGATCTACAATGTGCTGCGCCGCCATGATCCTGGCCACATTCTGCTGGAAGCCGCATGGGAGGACGCGGCGACCGGACTTCTGGATATCGTCCGTCTCGGTCAATTCCTGGCGCGCATCCGCGGCCGAATCAGGCATCAAGAATTGGAGAGGGTCTCTCCGCTCGCGGTGCCGGTTCTGCTCGAGATCGGCGTGGAGGCCGTCGGCAAGCTCGGGCGCGAGGACATCCTGCGCGACGCGGCGGCCGAGCTGATCCAGGATGCGACACGGCTGGCCGACGGGGATCTGACGTGAGAAGCGCGACACAGCGGTTGGAATTGAAGCCCGAGCGGCTGGACGTCGGCGAGTTCAGCCGGCAGCCGGTCTCGATCTCGGGCCGCGCGTTCATCGCCGACATTTCGGGTGCGCTCTACTGGCCCGCCGAGGATGCGCTGATCGTCGCCGATCTCCATCTGGAGAAGGGTTCGTCGTACGCCGCGCGCGGCATCCTGCTGCCGCCGTACGACACGGCCGCAACCCTGGAGCGGCTGGCGGCGACGCTGGATGCCTATCCCGCCTCGACCGTGATCTGCCTCGGCGACAGCTTCCACGATCAGTCCGCGGGCGACCGCATGAGCGTGCGCGACCGCGAGACGCTGGCGATCCTGCAGGAGGACCGCAAGTGGTTCTGGCTGAGCGGCAACCACGATCCCAAGATCGCGCCGTGCTTCGGTGGGCGCGTGCTGAGCGAGATCACGCTGTCGGGCATCACCTTCCGGCATGAGCCCTCGGCGAGCCCCGTCACCCACGAGATCGCGGCCCATCTCCATCCTGCGGCTCGCGTGTCGTTCCACGGCCACGTCATTCGCCGCCCGTGCTTCGTCGCCAACGGCAATCGCCTGGTGATGCCCGCGTTCGGCACCTATGCGGGCGGCCTCAATGTGCTGGACGACGCGTTCTCGCCGCTGTTCGGCAACGACGGCCTCTCGGTTCTGGTCATGGGCCAGGAGGGCCTCTACCCCATCGCCGCGCGTCTTCTGAAGGAAGACTAGAGCCGCGGGCTCTAGAGCATTTTCCGACGAAGTGGATACCGGTTCGTCGTAAGAAAATGCGACAAA
>CAYLSI010000041.1:0-28964 GCA_964386545.1 uncultured Hyphomicrobium sp. | reverse complement strand
TATCCCAAGCAGTTCGTTCGCTTGAACGGCGAGAACTCAAGCCTGCTCGGCGCCACGCTGGAGCGTCTCAAGGTGGATGGTGTGGTCGGCGCGCCGATCCTCATGTGCAGCAACGATCACCGCTTCCTGGTCAAGGACGAGCTCGATCGTTCGGGCGTCGCTCCGCAGGCCATTATCCTTGAGCCGATGGCGCGCAACACATCCCCCGCCATCGCGGTCGCGGCACTTCTCGCCGCCAGGACCGACGCCAACGCGATCCTGGCCGTGCTGCCGTCCGATCACGTCGTCAAGGACAGCGCCGCGTTCGTCGACTGCCTGCAGCGTGCGGCCGAGGTGGCGGCGACGGGCAAGCTCGTCCTGTTCGGCGTGCCCGCCACCGAGCCTCATACCGGCTACGGCTACATCTGCCGCGGCGAGAAGCTCGGCGGCGCCAACGGCTCCGCCTTCAGCGTGGCCGCGTTCACCGAGAAGCCGGACCGTGCGACGGCGCAGTCCTATCTGGACGCAGGCGGCTACTATTGGAACAGCGGCATCTTCATCTTCAGCGCGAAGGCCTATCTCGAAGAGCTCGAACGCTACCAGCCGGACGCTCTCACGGCCGCGCGCGACGCGCTCGACGGGGCGACGCCGGATCTGGGTTTCCTTCGTCTCGATGGTACCGCCTTCGCCAAGGCGCCGAACATCTCGATCGACTACGCCGTGATGGAGAAGACCGACCGGGCGGCCATCCTTCCGCTCGACGCCGGCTGGAACGATGTGGGATCGTGGTCGTCGCTTTGGGACGTCGCGAGCCACGACGACCAGGGCAACACCGTGCAGGGCGACGCGATCCTGGTGGACACCACCGGATCCTACATTCACAGCGAAAAATCGCTCGTCTCCACGATCGGCGTGAAGGATCTCGTGATCGTCGACACGCCGGACGCCTTGCTGGTGGCCGACAAGGGCCGCAGCCAGGACGTCGCGAAGATCGTCCAGAGCCTGCGGCAGCAGAACCGCCGCGAGCAGGAGCAGCACCTGCGGAACCATCGTCCGTGGGGTTTCTTCGAGACGCTGAGCCTCGGGTCGCGCTTCCAGGTCAAGCTGCTTCAAGTGAAGCCGGGCGGGCGGCTCTCGACGCAGATGCACCATCATCGCTCCGAGCATTGGATCGTCGTGCGCGGCACCGCGCAGGTGACGATCAACGATCAACAGAGCCTCGTGAAGGAAGGCGAGAGCATCTTCATCACGGCGACGGACTGGCACCGCCTGGAGAACCCGGGGCGGGTTCCGCTGGAAATCATCGAGGTGCAGATCGGCTCTTATCTGGGCGAGGACGACATCATCCGGTCGGACGACGTCTATCATCGCGCGCCGGACGAGACGAAGTAGCGGACCGACTGAGGAAGGCGCGCATCGCGCTCAGGATGGGGTAGCGCACG
This sequence comes from uncultured Hyphomicrobium sp., assembly GCA_964386545.1. Classification (GTDB taxonomy): domain Bacteria; phylum Pseudomonadota; class Alphaproteobacteria; order Rhizobiales; family Hyphomicrobiaceae; genus Hyphomicrobium_C. The sequence continues at coordinate 27,543 of CAYLSI010000041.1, read as the reverse complement.
GCGCCCCTCATTCTCGTCCGCCGCCCGAGGTTTATCGGAGCCGGATGCTGCCCCTTGGCAGGTGCGGGGAGTGGCGCGCGCCGGGTCGCACTCCAAACGCTCGGTCACAAGCCCTGGGTTCGGCCGAGACGCGCCCCCGTCTCAGGTGACGAGGTGACGAGGCGGCCCGATGGGCGACGGAGATCATTCCTGGCAAAACTGTAAGGGAGCCACGAGGCCGCTGAAAGATTGAGCGGTCATCGTTTGGATCGTCGCCGCCACCGTGCTTTGCCGGTTTCTCCTCCTTAGCGCAGGCTGAAGCGCGTGTCGGCGACGACTCCGTTGCGCGGTGCGCCTCGATCCCAGTCCGAGCGTGCGTCTGGCCGTGAGCTCGCGCGAGCGTCAGGTTCTGGCCTTCCGCAGAGCGAAGACCGGAACGCAGCACCGTGCGGGACACTCTCCATGAAGGTGGATGCAGCAACACGCGTCGCCGCCACGCTCACGTCGGTCTTGAGCCTGGCGCTCGGCGTCTGGCTGCTCACGGGAGCTGCGGGGGCACAAGGGAGACCGAGCCGCGAGACCGTCGAGCGGCTGCGCTGCCTCGCGTGCCACGCGGGCGCCAATCGGCTGACCGCGCCCGCCAAGGCGGCGCAAACGCGCGGCGGCACCATCAGCCTCCCCGATTTTCGCGACGCCGACCACGGCAAGGTGCCTTGCCTGGAGTGCCATGCCAAAGGTTTCGACGTCTTTCCGCATCGCGGCATGAAGACGGAAACCTGCATGGATTGCCATCCGCGGAAGGAGAAGGGGGCCGAGGACGACAAGCCTTACGATTTCGCGCGGATGCTGACGGAATACGAAGGCACGGTGCATTTCACCGAGTTCAAGCACGCCAAGGAGAAATGCTGCGGAACGTCCCGCGGGAAGCCCGTGCATCCGCCACCGGCCAAGACGGAAGCCGGCGCAGACGCCCATCGCAAAGCGGCGGAGCAGCGCTTCACGTGCGAGCATTGTCACGAGCCTCACTATTTCAAGGCAACGAAGCGGATCAAAGACCCGCACCTCATTCTCGCAAACGACAATCGCCCGTGCCTCTCGTGCCACCAGGACGGCGCCACGGGCGCGCTTTCGGATCCGGCCGAGCCGAGCCTGCTCGCCGCGCACAGCTACCTGCCGCACGCCGCGCTGCATCTTGCCGGGACGCGATGCGTGGACTGCCACTCGAGCGTGCGCCCGGCCGTCACTCACGACCTGCCCCTGGGCCGGAAAGCCGATCAGGGCTGCAACACCTGCCACAGCCTCGACTCCGTTCTCGTGACGCGGCTCTATCGTTACGCGGACCTGACGGGCACGCAGTTGGGGTTTCACAACACGCGCGTGCTGAGGGACGGATACGTCATGGGTGCCAACCGACACAGATGGACGGACCTGGCCGTGTTCAGCGCGATGAGCCTCGGGCTCACATTCGTGCTGCTGCATGCGTTCTGGCGCGCCCTGGCGTGGCGGCAGCGCCGAGTGGACATGCTGCGTGGCGAGGCCAAGACATGACGCCGCTGTGGGTGCGCCTCTGGCATTGGGCGATCGCGGTGCTGTTCGTGATCCTGGTGTTCACGGGCGTGGTGATGACGTACTCGACCGCCGGATTCGCGCTCATGGACTATGGGCTAGCCGATACGCTGCATCAGGTGATCGGCATTCTGTACGTCGTTTTCGTCGTCCTGTTCGCGGTGGCGGCCGGTGTCACCGGCTATTGGCGGCGTTATCAACGGTGGTGGCAAAACCTAGGGGCGCGGATCGGGCGGTTCGGCGGCCACCTCGTGCGCGGGGCCTCGGACGCCGACGCCGGCGGGCCCTCCCGTCTCGAGCTGTCGCGCGGATTTCTCATCCTCATCCAGCAGTGGCTGTCGATCCTGAGCCTCGTCCTCCTGTCGCCGCTTCTGATCGTGACGGGGCTGGTGCTGCTCTATCCGGAGCTCCTGCCGGAGAGCGTCGCGGGGCTCGGCGGGCTCTGGCCGTTCGCGCTCGCCCACCTCTGGGTGGGATTGGCCGGTGCGCTGTTTCTCCTGGTGCACGTCTACATCGCCACGATCGGCGGGCTCAAACGCATGATCCGCGGGCGTTGACGCGCGATCGGCTACCAGGCCTCGGCGCGGTGTTCAGCCTTTGGCTGATTGCGGCTCGGAGGCGATGAAGCGGGCCGGGTCGTGGCGGCCGGAGAGCCGGGTGCCGTACTGGAAGACGTCGATGTAGCAGGAGTCGATGCAGGCCGCGCAGTTCGTGCAATCGCCGGACACGATCAGGTGCGTGCCCGTTCCCTTGAGGGCCGGCGTGATGACATGCGGCTCGGGACAGGCCTTGAAGCAGGCGCCGCAGTCGGTGCAGGCCGTGCGGTTGATGGCGCTGACGCGCACGAGGCTCGTCTGGCCGATCAACCCGTAGAATGCGCCGACCGGGCAGAGGTGGCTGCACCAGCCGCGCCGCGTGACGAACAGATCCAGCATGAAGACGGCGGCGATGATGCCCCAGCCGGCGCCGATGCCGAAGATGATGCCGCGCTGCAGCGTGCTGACGGGGTTGAGGAACTCCCAGGCGATGGTGCCGGAGAGGAACGAGGCGAGGATTGCCGCGAGCATGATCCAGATGCGGGTGCGCCGGTCGAGCTTGCGGTCGCGCGTGAGGCCGAGCTTGTCGCGCAGCCAATGGGCGGTATCGGTGACGACGTTGACGGGGCAGACCCAACTGCAATACACGCGCCCGCCGACGACGAAGTAAAAGGTGAGGATGGTCGCGACGCCGATGAGGGCGAGCAGGATGGGCGTGTGTCCCGCGGCGAGCGACTGGATGAAGATGTAAGGATCGGCGAGCGGCAGCACGCCCAGGATCTCGCTCGAGGCGAAGTTGCCGCGCGCGATCCAGTAGCCGGTCCACGGGCCGGCCAGGAAAATCGCGAGCACGAACGTCTGCGAGATCCGGCGGGCGATCCAGTAGCGATGGGCGAACAGCCATCCGCGCCGGGTTGCGGCGTAGGATCGGGCGTCCGACGTCAACCAATCGGCGGCGGCCTTTGCCTTCATCTAGATGTTCCGTTTCAACGTGCCATGGCCGGTGAGCCCGCGGCCCGCGTTGTTGCGCCCGGCCTTGCCCAGCCCCAGGGGCCGCGGGAGAACGCGGATGGCGGCCTCTTGCAGAACGCACTGCTTCTCGCAGGTGCCGCAGCCGGTGCATTTCGTCGAATGCACGACGGGGATGACCATCTCGCGTCCCTTGATCGTCTGCTTCTCGAGGGTGATGGCTTCGTTCTTGATCGGGCAGACGCGATAGCAGATCGAGCAGTGCATGCCCTTGTAGTTGAGGCAGGTCTCGTGATCGACGAGCACGGCCACGCCCATGTCGGCATGGCGAATGTTCGGAATCTCGCTGTCGAGCGCGCCGGTCGGGCACGCCTTGGCGCACGGCACGTCGTGGCACATGTAGCAGGGGTTTTCGCGGGCGATGAAATAGGGCGTGCCGAGGGCCGCCGGCGCGCCGAGAGTTGCCAGGTGCAGGGTGTCGTAGGGACAAGCGCGTACGCAGAGGCCGCAGCGCACGCACGCGGCCAGGAAGTCCTCTTCCTTGATGGCGCCCGGCGGACGCAGCGCCTTCGCGTCCGTCGCGCGCGCGGTGCGGATGAACTGGTCGAGGGCGGCGGCCGCGAGGCACGCGACACCGGCCGACTTCGCCGCGGTTCCGAGAAAGTCTCGCCGGCTCACGCTCTCTGCGGCCGGCTTGGCAGCCTTGCGCGCGGGAGGCGTGGCGTCGCCGTTCGCTTTGGCGGGGCGCGACGGAGGGACGGTAGGGGGCGCGTTTTTCATAGGGCGCTCTCGGTTTTGCAATGCAAAATCCCCGCTCACGGGGAGCCATCCGCGCCCGACGATGTGGAAGTTCCGAAAAAGCTCCCAAGTCTCACTGGGTCAGCGGCGCGTCGATAACTTGCCAGTCTGCCAGAAGCGGCGGGCTCGGCAACCGAGAACGACGCCTTACACGAATTGTATAGTTAGTCCGGATTTCGGACAGGATTTGAGACTTAAAATGCCAACAAGGGGTCGCGCAAAGCCGTGGCGCGACTTTCGAACTTGAGTGATTTGCGACATATTGTGCAGATGATCGTTAGGCTGCAATTTGAGCGCGAGGCGCATCGGCCATGAGAATTCTGCTGATCGAAGACGATGGTGAGACCGCCGCTTTCGTCGGCAACGGACTGCGGCAGGCCGGGCATACCGTCGACATCGTCGAAAACGGCAAGGACGGCGTGCTGCTCGGCATTCAGGACGATTTCGATCTGGTGATCCTGGACCGCATGATTCCGGGCCTCGACGGTCTTTCCGTGGCGCGGACGCTCAGGAGCAGCGGAAAGTCGGTGCCGATTCTGTTCCTCACCGCGCTGGGCAGCATCAACGATCGCGTGCAGGGGCTCGACGTCGGCGGCGACGACTACGTGGTCAAGCCGTTCGCGTTCTCCGAGCTCCTGGCGCGCGTCAATGCGCTGGGGCGCCGGTCGCCGCTGCGGGAGGAGCACGAGAAGCTCCGGGTCGCCGATCTCGAAATGGACGTCGCGCACCGGATCGTGACGCGCAACCATCAACTGATCAATCTGCTGCCGCGCGAGTGCCTGCTGCTCGAGATCCTGCTCCGGAACAAGGGACGCGTCGTGTTGCGGACGATGCTTCTCGAACGCGTCTGGGGGTTCCGTTTCGAGCCCAAGACGAGCGTCGTCGAGACGTACATTTCGCGATTGCGGACCAAGGTGGACAAGCCGTTCAAGACGCCCCTCATACATACGGTGAGGGGTTGTGGCTATTCCATTTATGAAACCTGATCTTTTTCTTACGCGCTTCCATGTCCAGGTGTTCGCCGCAACGGGATGTCTCCTGGTTGTGGCGATGACGTTTCTGTTTTCGCATTTCTCCATCGAATCCCACGAGCATTTGGCCGCGCGCGTGCGCCAGCGCGTGGGCGACGTATTGAATGCGCTCGTCGCCTACGAGCAGCGCCACGGGGTGGAGGCGCTGATCAGCTTCGTGAAGGAGGGCGAGGCCTGGCACGATCCCGACGCCCCGTTCGTCTCGATCCAGGGGCCGACCGGCGAGACGGTGCTCCACACGTCGAAGGACATCACGCCCGACAAGGCCTGGAGCGCCTCCGACCTTTCCATTCGCTCCGGCATCGCCGGGTGGGGGCTCTCGACGCATTTGTTCCATGTGGCCTCTGCTCCTCTCTCCCAGGGCCGAATCCTGGTGGGGCAGAGCGAGGCGCGCCTCGCTCAGGCGCGCGACTGGGCCGTCGTCGGCTTTGCCTTGCTGACGTTCGCGGCACTTGCTCTGATGGTGCTGGTCGGGCTGTTTCTCTCCGGGCGGTCGCGCGCGCGCGTCGAGCAGATGACGTCGACGCTGTTTGCCTTCGCGGCGGGCGAGATGGACCGGCGCGTGCCGATGTCCGGGGAGGTCGACCGCCTTTCGGACCTGACGCTGGCGATCAACGGAACGCTCGACTACGCGCAGCGGCTGCTCGTGAACCTCAACTACATGTCGGCCGACATCGCGCATAATCTCAAGAAGCCACTGACGCGCCTGCGCCAACGGCTCGAGCTCGTGAGCAAGTGCGAGTTCGCGAACCCCGACCTCACGCGCAAGATCGACGAAGGCATCCAGGAGATCGACTCGCTCGTGGAGATCTTCGAAGCGCTTCTGAACATCGGTCAGCTTCAATCGGGAGACCGGCGCTCGCGCTTCGTCAATGTCGATATGCCGGCGCTGCTGGCCCATATCGCCGACATCTACGAGCCGATCGTTGCCGATCACGGGCATCGGCTGGAGGTGTGCATCGCGCGCCAGCACGTGCCGCCCGTCAGCGGCGACCGCGAGCTGCTGATGGAGATGCTCATCAATTTCCTCGAGAACTCCATTCAATACTGTCCGCCCGGCACGACGATCACGCTCGGCCTGCAGGAGCATCGCACCGGCTTCGACGTGTTCGTCAGCGATAACGGGCCGGGTGTTCCGAGCGAGGAAATCCAGAATCTATTCGAGCGGTTTTATCGTTTCGAAAGGACGCGCACGAAACCGGGTCATGGACTCGGCATCCCATTCGCAGTTGCGATAGCGGAATTGCACGGCGGCTATGTGGAGATCGGCGACAACAAGCCGGGGCTCCATGTCGTTATTCATTTCCCGAACGATCCGTTCACGCGATCTCAGCTCGGATTGAGGCTGCGCTCGGGGCTCAACATCATGTCGAAACCGCAAGCGCCGCGGCTCTCGACGGACCAATCTTGATTCTTGTCAAAAATGTAAGGGAGCTTCGAGGCGGGTGAAAGATTGCCCCCTCATGCTGCCATCATGTCGCTGGGACTTTAGCACGGTTGCACTTGTCGATCGTGTGTTGGTGCCAAACGGCAGGCTGCATCCGGCTTCGGCCGTATGCGGAACGAGATTGGTCGTTCGCAACGGCGGCAGATCTCAGTGATGCGTGATCGTTGTCGGCTCGTGGCGAGACCTGCGAACCGAACGGGATCCGTTGCGATCAAAAAACCGGGGCTCAATCCGGGTACGACAAAAGACGACTAGGGACGTAACGCACGCGAAGGGGAGGCTATTCAATGGCCGAAACTTGGAATGGACACGTGCATTCCGCACGTGAGGGCGCCGTCGATCATGTCGACGACGTAACGACGTTCGCGCAGCCGTGGTCTCGGCTCGCGCGCTTTGCCCTTCTGGCGCTCAGCGGCGTGATCGGCGCGGCCACCGCGGCCGTCTTCGCTGCCGGCGTGCCGCTCGAGAAGGCCATGCTCTGGCTTCTGGTGCCGGCAGCCTTCGCGGGCGGGCTTCTGTCCACGTGGTCGCCGTGCGGCTATTCGAGCGTCTGCTTGCTGCGCCCCAGCGGAACCTATTCGCGCGCCTCGGTCACGGCCTGGATGCCCACGCTCATCGCGCATGCGGTGGGCTACGCTCTCGGTGCCGTGGTTCTGGGCGGCGCGCTCGGCCTTGCGGGCTATGCGCTCGGTCTCGATGCCGCCTTTGCCTACACGATCCCCGCGCTCGGCGTGCTCCTCGTTCTCTACGGAGCGCATCAGTTCGGCTTCCTCAACGTGCCTTATCCGCAGCGCCGCAGCCAGGTTCCGCATGACGCGCGCCAGCGCTTCCCGAAGTGGGTGATCGGCCTGCTCTACGGCTTCTCGCTCGGGCTCAACTATCTGACCTACGTCCAGACGCCCCTGCTCTATGCCGTGACGGGAGCGGCCCTGTTCTCGGGCTCCGTCGCCTTCGCCATCGGCATCTTCCTGGTCTTCAACCTCGGCCGCTTCCTGCCTCTGATCGTGAACGCCTTCCCGGTCTCCGACCGCGCGGTCACGGCGTGGCTTGCCCGGCGGCAGGAGGCAGCGGCCATGGTCGACGGCTCGATCCTGGTTGGTGCCGGCGCCGCCATTCTGACGATGATGATCGTCTAAGGCGCACGCCTCTCTCTTCTCACTAAAAATAAACGTGGCCTCATGGAGGAAACAATGACGCACGCCCATAGTTCATCGGAAATGCTGAAGAGGTATCGTGCTGCCCTGATCGGCAGTGTGATGTCGCTCGGGCTTCTGGCCGCCGGCGCGGTCAACGCCCAGCAGGCCGGCCCGTCGGGCGCGGAAGTGCCGAAGCAGCTCGGCAAGGAAGCGACCTCGGACCTCGAAGACAACCCCGTCATTCTCTCGGCGCCGGCGCCCGACTCGCGTCGCATCTACGTGACGGACCCGGCGCACTTCGCGGTCACGACGCAGCACTTCACCGTGGACGGCAACACCGGCAAGGTGCTCGGCATGGTGGACGGCGGCTTCCTCGCCAACCCGTTCGCTTCCGCTGACGGCAGCTTCTTCGGTCTCGCCAGCACGGTCTACTCGCGCGTGGCCAAGGGCAAGCGCGACGACTACATCGAGATCTACGACTCGAAGAGCCACGAGGTGATCGCGGATATCGACATTCCCGAAAGCCGCTTCCTGATCGGCACGTATCCGTGGCTGACGACGCCGACGCCGGACGGCAAGTCGCTGCTCTTCTATCAGTTCACGCCGTCGCCGCAGGTCGGCCTGGTCGATCTCGCGAACAAGAAGTTCGTCCGCATGCTGGACGTGCCGGATTGCTATCACATCTTCCCGTCGAGCAACGACTCCTTCTTCATGCACTGCCGCAGCGGCACCATGGCGAAGGTCACCTTCGACAAGGACGGCAAGGTCGAGGTGAAGGAATCCGCGACGTTCCACGGCGAGGAGGAGTACCTCATCAATACACCGGCGTTCTCGCTCAAGGCCGGGCAGATCGTGTGGCCGACGTATGAGGGCAAGATCTTCCTGGTCGACATCTCGTCGGGCGAAGCGAAGTTCGGCAATCACTTCGACATCTTCACCGAGGAAGAGAAGAAGGCCAACTGGCGTGTAGGCGGCTGGCTGCCGGTCGCGTATCACCGCGGTACGGGCGAGATCTACCTGCTCGGCGATCAGCGCGCGAAGTGGACCCACAAGTATCCGAGCCGCTTCGTGTTCGTTCACGACGCCAAGACCGGCAAGCGCATCCGCAAGATCGAGCTCGGCCGTGACATCGACTCGATCGCAGTGAGCCAGGACGACAATCCGCAGCTCTACGCGCTGTCGACGGGCGAGAAGACGCTCTACATCCTCGACGCCGCGACCGGCAAGGAGCAGCACAACGTCACGCACCTCGGTCACGGCCCGCAGGTCATCATCGCTCACGATAATTGATCGAGGCTGCCATGAGGCTGTTATCCGATCCCCTGGTCACGACCTTTCTTCGGTCGTTCCTCGCTCTCCTGTTCGTCGGCGCAGCTTTATCCAAGCTGCGCCACCAGGACGAATTCGCGGGCGTGGTCCGCAATTTCAGGCTGATGCCTGAGATGCTCGCTGCTCCATTCGCGGCTGTTCTGCCGTGGGTGGAGCTGGCAGTCGCGGCGGGATTGCTGGTCGATCCGGCGCTTCCCTACGCGGCGGCCGCAGCGAGCGGGCTCTTGGTGCTCTTCGCGGTGGCGATGGGGATCAACGTGGCTCGCGGACGCAAGGCCATCGACTGCGGGTGCTTCCGCACCGGCTACAAGCAGAGCCTGAGCTGGGCTCTGGTGTTGCGCAATGTCGCGCTGGCTGCCGCGGGCGTGGGGCTCCTCGTGCTCGTGGACGCATCCCGCGCCACAACATGGGCGGACATTGTAGCCGGCGCGTTTGCCGCTTCGGTCGCGATGCTTCTCTACATCACGTTCGGTCTCCTCGGTGGCGTCGCGGCCACTGCGCGGGACAACAGCCATCTTGCTTAGAAAAGGAAACGCGCAATGGCGATCGAATTCCTGATTGCGTCAAACGTACTGCTCTGGCTCACGCTTATCGGTTGTGTGGTCGCCTTGTTCGGCATCACCCGGCAGGTCGGCATCTTGCACGAGCGCTCCGCGCCCCTGGGCGCCATGATCACGGACCACGGTCCCGACATCGGAGACAGTGCGCCCAAGTTCGAAGTGGTCGATTACTTCGGCAAGGCGCATCGCATCGGCGGCCCCGCGCCGCGCGAAACGCTTCTCATGTTCACGGCTCCGACCTGCCCGATCTGCGACAAGCTGCTGCCGATCATCAAGTCGGTCTCGCGTGACGAGAACATCGCGGTGTTCCTGATCAGCGACGGCCAGCCGGAGGATCACGCCCGGTTCCTCAAGAACCACGACCTCGGCGGCATTCCCTACATCGTCTCGGCGGAAGTGGGCATGCGGTTCCAGGTGGGCAAGATCCCCTATGGCGTCGTGATCGACAGCCACGGGAAGATCCGCGCGAAGGGTCTCACCAACACGCGGGAGCACCTCGAAAGCCTCGTGGAAGGCGCCCGCACGGGTCACCACTCGTTGCAGGACTACATGAAGAAAACGGGCATCAGCTCAATTCATTCGAACGGCAACGGCTTCCACGCCGAGCACTGAGTCCGAAAAATCAAGGATATGTCGAGGAGGAATACCCCATGCTAGAGAAAACGAAGTTCGACCAGATCCTGGAAAGTCTGTCGCGGACCGTTGCAGGACGTACGAGCCGCCGTGGTTTCATCGGGCGCGTCGGCACAGTGCTGGCAGGCGCGGCGTTGGTGCCGCTCCTGCCAGTCGACCGCCGTGGCCGCGTCAGCCGTGGCGCCCATGCGGCGTCCGGAACGCGTGAAGGCTGGAAGCCGCAGGATAAAGACACCACGGCGTGCGATTACTGGCGCCATTGCTCGATCGACGGCAACATCTGCGACTGCTGCGGCGGCAACCTGACGAACTGCCCGCCGGGCACGCGGCTCTCTCCGAGCTCGTGGATCGCGAGCTGCTTCAATCCGGGCGACAACCAGAGCTACCTCATCGCTTACCGCGACTGCTGCGGCAAGAACGTTTGCGGACGCTGCGGCTGTCTCAACACGGAAGGCGAGCTTCCGGTTTACCGTCCGGAATTCGCGAACGACATCATCTGGTGCTTCGGCGCCGAGGATGATGCCATGACCTACCACTGCACTATCTCTCCGATCGTCGGCAAAGCGTAATTCCATCCCAATCCCCTAGGGCAGCAATGGCTCCGTTCGTTGCTGCCCCTTTTTTGGCTCCAACAGTGAGTGCACCATGAAAAAAGTCTGCCCTATCGTTGCGGTCATGCTCGCGTTGACGGCAACGTTCGACATGGCCGCTGCCGCTGATCCGATCGAGGTCGTCGGGAACGATGCCGTTCCGGCGGAAGCCGTGAAAGTCGATATCTCGAAGATGAAATACGCGCCGGCCACGCTCGAAGTCGAGGCCGGCACGACGGTGGAGTGGACCAACCGCGACGCGGTGCCCCACAACGTGCAGGTCGGCACGCCCGCGAAGATCATGGGCGCGATGCTGCGCACGGGGCAAAGCATGGCGATCCGCTTCAACGAGGCGGGAGACTACTCTTACATCTGCTCGCCGCATCCCTTCATGAAGGGCGGCGTGAAAGTGAAGCCGAAGGCTTAGTTCAGCGCGGGACGGTTCGATCCCCATCGACGAGTGAAGCCATGTGGATTCCCCATCAGTTGCTGTCGCCCCTGAAGGCCGAAGGGCCCAAGGAGGCCGTGCTCGAGTCAGAACAGGCGAAGGACACGCGCTCGTTCGTGGTGGGATTCGTCCTGTGCAACATGCTCACGCGGGCGTGGGAGACCGACCTGATCGTTTCGGCGGCGGACAGCGAGCGCATCGTCGACATCGACGGTGCGTCCTGCACGGTTCACGCCGCGGCCAACGAAGCCGGAAAGCTGCATGAGATCGTTTACGCCGTCCCGGCGACGGGCGCGGTCGAGGCGCTCGCCATCGCCTTCCGGCACGTGGACGGCGAGCTCAGCCGCATGGCGCTTCACCATGGCCGGAGCTTCGAGATCGCGGGCTGGCGCGTTGCGGACGTCGAGCACGGCGCGCGCTGGCGTTGCGTTCCGTTCCGGCCGAGCGCGCTCAAATCGGAGCCGTTGGTGGGCGAGCTGCCGCCCTTGTGGCAGGACATCCTCGGGCTCTATCGCGAAGCCCGCAACGCGGCCGGCGCGACCTGGCGCCTGATCGCGGGCGGGGCCATTCTGGATGCGGCCGTCTCGGGCCGGGCACCGTTCGACGAGGTGAGGATCGACCTCGGCGCGCAGCCGCTGACGTTCGACATGCTGGCCCGCAGCGGCACGCTCGCCGCGCATCCCGAATTCAAGGGCGCGACGGCGCGAAAGCTCTGGGGCGTCGTCGAGCCGATCCGGCAAAGCTTCATCCGCCAGCTCGGCGGCGGGCCTGGCGTGCATGACCGCGGCGACTACGCGGCGACGCTCGAGCTTGCGGCGCTGGCCAATCTGACGGACCTGGTTGCGCGTGAGCTGGTGATGACGAGCCTTCGCGCTGCGGGCTTCGTGCGCGAAGCGGAACCCGTCGAGCGCCCTGAATTGGCGACTACCTAGCGGGATGACATGATCCGGCTTCGTATTCTCTTGCCTGCGTGTTGGATCGTCGCCTGTTTCGGGATCGCTTCCGTGACGGCCGATCTCGTCGGCAACGGCCGGGGCGGTGGTGCGACGGCCGGCGCGTCCGTCGACGTGCACGTGCCGGCGGATCTCAAAGAGAAGTATCGGCGGCCCGACGCGATCCCGTCGCCGCCGTCCAATCCTTTGACGCCGGAAAAGGCGGAGCTCGGCAAGACGCTCTTCTTCGATCCCCGTCTCTCGCGGACGGGCGCGGTCTCCTGTGCGTCGTGCCACAATCCCGCGTTCGATTGGAGCGACGGGCTCGGGCGCGGCCTCGGGGTGACGGGCGTGCCGCTGCCGCGCAAGACGCCGACGGTGCTGAATGCGGCCTGGCTGTCCGCGCTGATGTGGGATGGCCGCGCCGGCAGCCTCGAGCAGCAGGCGATCCTGCCGATCACGGCCGAGCACGAGATGGGCATGCCGCTGGAAGACGCCGTTCAGCGCGTCAAATCCATTCCGGGGTATGCTCCGCTTTTCGAAGCCGCCTACCCGGGCGCGCCCATCGGGGCGGAAACGCTGCTGGGGGCGCTCGCGAGCTTCCAGCGGACGCTGGTTTCGGCGGATTCGCCGTTCGACAAGTGGATCGCAGGCGACGAGGAGGCCATCTCGAATGCCGCCAAACGCGGCTTCATGGTCTTCAACGAGGCGGGCCGCTGCAGCAAATGCCACTCGGGCTGGCGTCTCACCGACGACAGTTTCCATGACATCGGCCTCAAGAGCGCGGATAAGGGTCGTGGCGAGTTCGCGCCGCCGAGTGTCGTGATCATGCAGCATGCGTTCAAGACGCCGACGCTGCGCGATTTCCGGCTGTCCGGCCCCTATATGCACGACGGATCGATGGCGACGCTCGACGAGGTGATCGACCACTACGAGGATGGCGGAGCCAAGAGGCCCAGCCTTTCGCCCGAGATGAAGGCGGTGACGTTGAGCGCGCAGGAGCGCGCAGACCTCATCGCGTATCTGAAGACGTTGCAAGGGCCGCCTCTGGATGTGAAACATCCGAGGCTGCCCTAAGCTGTGAGCTCATTATTCGATGTTCATCAAATAACGAGTTCACGGCCTAGCCGAAGAGAAGGACACGGGAATGCATGGTTCGAGAGCCGCGAGGCTCGTGACGGCGCTGATCGCTTGCGGGCTTTCGCTGCCCTCGCTCGCGCGCGCCGCGGAGCACACGGTGGTGCTGCACCATATGGAGCTGGCGCGGATCGAGGGGCAGATGCGCGTCGGCGACGACGTGATTTTCGACAACCGCTCCGACATGGCGCACAATCTCTACATCACCTATGCGGACGGCACGGTCGACAATCTCGACACGCAGGTGCCCGGCATGACGCGGACCGTTTCGCTTCGGGTCGCGGGACCGGCGGTCATCCGGTGCTGGATCCATCCGATCATCAAATCCGAGCTTGTGATTCTGGAGCCTGACGCGTCCGCCAAACCCTGACGAGGCGAACGGCCGTCTACATCGTGGAGGATACCTATGGGTCTCAGCGTAACGCATCTTCTTCTCGTCCTCGCGGTTGCCGTGCTGTTGTTCGGCCGCGGAAAGATTTCCGAGCTCATGGGCGATGTCGCCAAAGGGATCCGCAGCTTCAAGAAGGGGCTGGCGGAGGACGAGGAGGCTTCGAAGGTCGCTTTCGCCACGGCGGAGCGTGCCAAGCAGGGTGTGAGCGAGCGATGAGCGTTGCGCGCCCGGACCGCCCTCGGCAGGTCCGGTGCGCGCGAGGCGGAGGAGGTTCGTCATGTTCGAGATCGGCTGGAGCGAGATTCTGATCGTTGCGGTCGTGGCGCTCGTCGTGGTCGGTCCCAAGGACCTGCCGGTGCTCCTGCGCACGATCGGCCGCTATGTGGGCGATGCCAAGCGGCTGATGGGATCGCTCCGCACACAGTTCGACGACGCCGTGCGAGAGGTGGATATCGATCTGGTTCGCAAGGAGCTCGAGGCCGTGAAGGCGGCCGCGGAGATGGAGAACAGCCGCAGCCGAGGCGCGGCGGCGAAGACCGAGCAGGCTCTCGATCGCCCGAGCGCCGGGTGATCGAACCTTCGTCGATGATGGGGAATTTGCCTTGCCAAAAGCGGGCAAACCAATGAGATTTCCCCGTCAATAATAATAATGCTCCCAGTGCAATGGGGGCTGGAGGATCTCGTCTCGGGAGGAGAGATTCATGCCGCAGCAGAAGCCGGCGGACGCGCGGGTCGAACGGATGTTTGCGGCGGACCGGCGCTGGGCCATCGCGGCGGTGGTGGCGCTGTGGTGCCTCTATGCGTTCACGTACGGCCTCATTCTCCTGAGCAAGCCGGATGCCGGCGTTCTTCTTGCGCTGGCGATCGCCGGAGGGCTCGTTCTCCTCATCAACACGGCGTCGATCGTCGCGATGATCATTCATTATGCGCGCGATAAGGACCACATCTACAAGCTCGACATCTACTATCTCGACGAGATGAAGCGCGCGAAAGGCTAAAGGGGGCCAACGTGGCGAGGAAGCCTTATCAGCCGCCCGTGCAATCCTGGATCGGACAGGTCTTCGATACGCTGTTTCTGCTCGCGCTGGTTCTGATCTCGCTTTTCGCGCCGCTCTATCTCGGCCTCGTCAGCAGCGGCAAGCATACGGTCGAGCTCAGCGATACGTCGTGGGCCGGCATGAAGCAGAACGCCGCCATGCAGGCGCAGTGGGAGAAGCTCGGCTACACCGACGGAAGCGAGGCCAAGGCCGGCCGGCAACCGGCCGCTCCCATCATTGCCTCGCGCTTCAACTACAACTTCAGCCTTGTCGAGCTCGCCATCAGCACGCTCGTCGTCATCGCCTACTTCATCATCGTCCTTCACTGGTCGCGTAAGGAGTATCGGGACGTTATCGACGAGCACTTCAATACCGAAGAATGAGGGTCATGCCCCTGAGCGCGTTCGACATCCTGGAATATGCGGCCTGGGGCGTCTCGGCGCTTATCGGACTTTGGATGCTGGCCGACATGATCCGCACGAACAGAGCCTTTTCCGAGGATCTTCTGACCTCGTCCAAGGAAGGCGAGATCGAGCAGAGCCCGCTCGTCGATCCGCCATGCGCCGGTGACAAGCCGTGAGCCCGTCCATCGCCAGCGTCCGACAGAGGCGCATCTCGCTGCTGCGGGTGCTGGGGCCCGGCCACGTGTGGGCGCTGGGCGTCGGCATCGTTCTCGTCGGCGAGTACATGGGCTGGAGCTTCGCCGTGGGCAAGGGCGGGGCCGTGGCGGCCCTGATCGCCTGCTGGTTCGCGGGGCTGCTCTACACGTGCGTGGCGGTCATCGACTCGGAGGTGACGTCGACGGTGGCGGCGGCCGGCGGGCAGTATGCCCAGGCCAAGCACATCATCGGGCCGTTGATGGCGTTCAACGTCGGGCTCTTTCTCGTGTTCGCCTACACCATGCTGGAGGCGGCCAACGCCATCACGCTGGGCCATCTCATGCAGACCGTCGGCACGATGGCCGGGTTCGAGGGCACGAGCGACAAGCCGTTCATCGTGCTGACGATCATGACGCTGGCGTGGCTCAACTACCGGGGTGTCTACACGACGCTGACGTTCAGCCTCGTCATCACGGCCATCGCCTTCATCGCCATTTGCGTGCTGTTCTTCGCCGTTCAGCCGTGGAGCGACACGTATACGCAGCACGACCAGCTTCTCACCGATCTCCCTTACGGCTGGCTCGGCGTGCTGGCGGCGCTGCACTTCGGCATGTGGTTCTATCTCGGGATCGAGGGCACGACGCAGGCGGCCGAGGAGGTGCGATCGCCGGCGCGCGCGCTGCCGCTCGGCACGATGACGGGCATCGTCACGCTGCTCATCGCGGCGACCATGACGTGGTTCGTGTGCTCCGGGCTGATGCCGTGGGAGTATCTGGGGCAATCCGTGACGCCGCTGTTCGATGCGGCGCGTCTCACGAACTCCACGGTGCTCATGGTGCTCCTGTTCATCGGCACGATCTTTTCCGCGCTCGCGTCCGCCAACTGCTGCATCAACGACGCCTCGCGCGCGTGGTTCTCGATGGGCCGCGACCGCTACCTGCCGCAGGTGTTCGGCGCGGTTCATCCGAAGTATCGCACGCCCTACCGCTCGATCGTGTTTCTCGTGCCGGTGGCGCTGGTGTTCGCCTATTTTGCGCCGCTCGATCAGGTCATCACGTTCTCGATCCTGTCGGGGCTGCTCGACTACACGTTCATGGCCATCAACGTGATCATGTTCCGCAAGAAGTGGCCGCTCGGCACGATCAAGCGCGGCTACGTGTTTCCGTTCCACCCGTGGCCGGCGGTCATCCTATTGGTGCTTTGCGCGGCGACCTACTTCGCGGTGTTCCTCGGCTATGGCACGCAACTGATCGCGATGATGGTGTTCTATATCGTCGCGTCGCTGTGGTTCGCGCTGCACCGCTACAAGTACGTGCGACGTGGACAGCAGTTCACCATGCCGTGGCCGAAGCCGGTGGGATACTGAGGCTGAGGCGCGCCCGCCGCGCGCGGTTTGATGCGGCGCTATGGTTTTGAGCCGTCTCCTTGCTCATCCTGCCGTCCGAAATACATCTCGAGCTGCCGAAACAGCACTTCGAACTGCACGCTCGCCCGACTGCAGAAGGGGCATGTCGCGACATGCTCGGCGAGGCTTCGCCCCTCTTCCGGCGTCAGGCGGCGCTCGCGGGCGTCGCTCACGAGCCATGTCGTGTCCCGGCAACTCAGGGCCTGTCGTTCCATCTCAACGTCCCCAGTTCAGGTCCAGGCATAGGCGCAGTTGCATTCTCGCCCGATAAAGAAGAATGCGCAGGTTCGACGGGCTGACGTTCAGGAGCGACTGGATCTCGCTCGTCTCCATGCCGAGCCACTCGCGCATCATGAAGGCGCGCGACGTGCGCTCCGGCAAGCGCGTCAGGCACGCCTCGAGAACCTTCAGGAAAGCGGACTGCTCCGCCGACGATGCCGGATCGGTCCAGGCATCCTTGGCGTCCATCCAGCAGCCGTTGGTGTCGAACAGCGCGTCGAAGACCGCGACATTGCATTCGTCGTCGGTGGTGGTCGTCGTCGGGGCCAACACGTAGCGCCGCTGCGATCGAATGGCGTCCAGCACCTTGTGGCGCATGATCGAGATCAGCCACGTCTTGACGTGCGATTGGCGCCGGAACGTCCCTCTGCCGATCAACGCGGCGAGCAGCGTCTCCTGGACGACGTCGTCGGCGGCCGCGGCGTTCTGCAATTGCACCATGGCCAGCTTGAACAGCAGCGGCCGGTGCACCGCGATTTCCTCTTCGAGCTGGTCAAGCGGCAAGGCGTCGTCCATGGGGACGATAAAATATTGTCGTCCACCGCGTAACGCAACGCCGGTGCCGTCCGACTAATCCCTGCTCGGACCGCGGCCAGGGATCCCTCTCTCGCGCGACAACCCGAGGTATGTCTTGCACCAAAAGTCGGGAGAAATTCACATGAAGTATGCCATCGGGGTGTCCATGCTGGCGTTGTTGACCGGGCTTGCGACAACGAGCAGCCGGGCGGACGACGTGACGCCGGACCAATTGGTCGACGGCCTCAACGCGGTTTTCGGCAAACATGCGGGGGCGCGGGCGAGCCACGCCAAGGGCGTGTGCGTGCGCGGCGAGTTCCGTCCGGCGGCGGAGGCGAAGGATCTCTCGAAGGCGGCGCCGTTCGCCAACACCGTTTCCGTGCTCGGCCGCTTTTCCATGGGCGGCGGCAAGCCGAACATCCCGGATGCCACCAAGGGCGCGCCGCGCGGCTTTGCGATCCGCCTCGACGACGCGGGCCGCGCCGCCACCGATCTCGTGACGATCTCGGCGCCCGTCTTCTTCGCCAAGACGCCGGCGCAGGTGCTGGGCTTCCTGCAGGCGCGCGTGCCGGGCGCCGACGGCAAGCCGGACCCGGAGAAGATCAAGGCCTTCGCGGCGGCCAATCCGGACACGACCAAGCAAGGCGCGTGGCTGTCGTCGCATCCCGTTCCCGCCAGCTATGCCGGCGTCAATTACTGGGCCGTCCACGCCTACACGCTGACGAACGCTGCAGGTCAGGCCACCCCGGTGAAGTTCAAGCTGACGCCGTCGGCCGGAGAAGCCGGTTTGACGGACGACGAGGCCAAGGCGAAGCCGGCCGATTTCTACAAGGCGGACCTGGAAGAGCGCTTGGCGAAGGGGCCGGTCGAGTTCACGCTGGCAGCGATCATCGGCGAGGCGTCCGATCCCACCGATGACCCGACGGCGATGTGGCCGGAGAACGAACGCCGCTCGACGGCGCTGGGGACCATGGCGCTCAAGGCGCTGGCTGCGGATTCCGAGTGCGATGCCATCACGTTCGACCCGGTCAATCTCGCGGACGGCATTGCGGGGCCGGAGCACGATCCGATCTTCGCCGTGCGCTCGGGGACCTACGCCGTCAGCCTGACGCGGCGGCAGAACTAGAGCGTTTTCCGATCCGATAGAATCGGATCGGACGCTCTAGATTCTTGTTTTGTCGCATTTTCTTACGACGAACCGGTCTCCACTTCGTCGGAAAATGCTCTAGACGCGCGATGCGCCTTCGAGGCGATCATTCAGAACGCGTGTGGGAGCAGGGCGTCGTTGTCGCCCTGCTTCCAGGTTTCGAAGGCGGGCGGCGGGGAGGTGGCGCGAGACGCGTTCGTCGCGTGTCTTGCGTCATCGTCCGGGCGGCCCCATGAGGCGTGGCGTCCAGTCCTCGATCGTGCGCGTCGCGAGCCGCCGCGCCGCCAGCGTGCGCCAGCCTTGGGCCAGCTCCGGAAGCTCGGCCATCTTTTCCAGATCGGCCGAGCGGTCCTTGTCGCGGTAGAGCAGCGTGATCAGGCGCGCGAGCGGCCAGTCGGGCTGGGGGCGCTCCACGAGGGCGAGACAGTCGCCCGGCGCAACCTCACCGTCCTCGAGCACCCGGTAGTACCATCCCGTCCGCCCGGTCGATTGCGTGCGGTACGCGACATCGTCGCGGCCGAAGCGCACGTTGAGCTTCCAGCACGGCTGCCGACCCTGGCTGACCTGCAGCAGGGCCGAGCCCAATCTCACCACGTCGCCGACGTGGACCGTCTCTTCCGTCCAGCCCGTCGTCGAGAAATTCTCGCCGAAGGCGCCCGGCTGGTCGAGCAGGGGATGGAGGCCCATCTCCTTGCGCCATTCGCCATAGTGATCGCGCGGATAGTGGTGGAAGGCCTTCTCGGGCCCGCCGTGGGTCTTGCTGTCCGCCTGGGCATCGCCCAGCAGGCCGAGACGCCCGATCTGCCAAGGGCCAGGCGTTCTCTGTTTGGCGATTCCGCTCAAATGGCCGCGGTCGCCCAAGGGCGCGACCTTGCCGCAGAGGATTTCAGGGAGAACGGAAGCGAGCATGGTCGAGCTTTCGGAAACGGCGTTCCATTCCTTCTAGGTGACGAGCGATCCGCGTCCCGCGCACTCTATTCCGACGGCGTCGATCCCGGCATTCACAATCTGCGTGGCGTGGATTCGCGTGCGACCTACGAGGGCAGGTGGGCGATGCCGATGCGCACGAGCTCGGGGAGGGTTCTGGCGCCGAGCTTCGTCTTGATGTGAGCGGCCGTGTTCGCGACTGTCTTATAGGAGACGTGCAACTCGTCGGCGATCGCTCCGTACGATTTCCCGACGGCGATGAGCGACAGCGTCTGCCATTCGCGCAGCGTGAGCACGCGCAACGGGTTGACCGCGCCACGGACCTCCGTGAAGGCGAGCTCGGAGGCGATCTCATGGCTGATGTAGCGCACGCCGCCGCGCACCTTGTGGAAGGCCCGGATGAACTCGTCCGCGTTGGTGGCCTTCCACAGATAGCCCGTGGCGCCGGCCTCGAGCGTGCGAAAGACGATCAGGGGGTCGGAGTGCATCGAGAAGACGAGGATCGGCGTCGCCTTGTCATGGATGCGCAAGCGGCGGATGAAGGACATGCCGCCCAGCACACCGGTGTGCATCGAAAGGTCGGTGACGATGATGTCCGGTTTGACCTTGCGGTACAGCCGAAAGCCGTCGACGACGCTGGACGCTTCGCTGACGTCGATGATGCCGGCGCCTTGCAGCGCCCGCTTGCACGCGTCCAATACGATCGGATGATCGTCGACGATCAAAGCCTTGGTCACGGTTCATCCCAATCGGTTCTGTCAGGACGTTGCCTCGCCGCGTGCGGGCACGCGGCGTAGGACGGGCGCGCCAGAGCCCATCCCCGCCGAAACGGTCGGCGGCGTGCCCTATTCGCACCCGCAGCATAGAAAGGCGCGTGTCTCCCACCTAGGGCCGGAGGAAGAGGAATTGTTGGAGCCACAGCCTCCCGTTCGGTGAGCAGGATGTCCCGCGTGGACGGGGGGGCGACACGGCGCTCGTGCAATGAAAATGGACCGGCACACGACGTGCCGGTCCAAGGTGCTCGCAAACGTCAGTCCCTTCGGAGGAAGCGCTACGGCAGCGAGTAGACGGTGAGTGTGCCGCCAAGGTCCGTGAACTGCCTCAGGCCGGCATAGTTGCCCACGGCGCCGAGGCCGTCGGTCGGCTTGTCGAGACCAGCAGCCAGGCCGATGCCTGCCCAGCCGCCGACGCCGGAATAGACGCCGATGAACTGCTTGCCGCCGTGCTCGTAGGTGAACACGTTGCCGATGACGCCGGAGGGAACGCGGTGCTTGAACAGTTCCTTGCCGTCCTTCTGGTCGCGGCACTTGAGGTATCCCTCGAGCGTGCCGTGGCAGAAGATGCCGCCGGCGGTGGCGAGCACGCCCGACCAGACCGAGAAGCGCTCGTCGTGGCTGAAGACGATCTCACCCTTGGCGGCGTCCCACGCGATCACGTGACCCGTATTGTCCTTGCCCTCGGGCGGGAACATCGAGAGGGTCGCGCCGACATAGGGCTGGCCAGGAGTATACGAGACCTTGAAGGGCTCGTAGTCCATGCAGACGTTGTTGATCGGCACGTAATAGAGGTCCGTCTGCGGCGAGTACGCCGCCGGCTGCATGTCCTTGAAGCCGAGCGCCGCCGGGCAGATGTTCTTCGAGTTGACATCCGGTCCGTTGAGGAACGTCGACTTCGTCGCGATGACGGTCGGGCGTCCGTAGTTCGGCTTCGACTTGTCCATCTCCACGCCGGACGACCAGTTGAGATCCGGATCGTACGGCTTGGCGACCAGGAGCTCGCCGTTGGTGCGGTCGAGCGTGTAGGCGAAGCCGTTGCGGTCGAAGTGCACCAGCGTCTTGTGCTTCTTGCCGTTGATCTCGTGCTCGCCGAGGATGTTTTCGTTGACGCCGTCGTAGTCCCATTCGTCGAACGGCGTCATCTGGTAGGCCCAGGCCGCGACACCGCTGTCGACGTCACGGGCGATGAGAGACATCGTCCACTTCTGGTCGATCGGCTTGCCGTCCGGTCCGGCGCGCTGGGACGGGTTCCAGGTCGAGGGGTTCGCGCTGCCGTAGTAGACGAGGTTCAAGTCGGGATCGTAGGAGAACCATCCCCACACCGAGCCGCCGCCGATCTTCCACTGGTCGCCGGTCCAGGTCTTGATCGACGAGTCCTTGCCGACCGGCTTGCCGAGCGACAGCGTCTTTTCCGGGTCGAACAGGATCTGATCGTCCGGGCCGACGTTATAGCCCCGCCAGGCGCGCTTTCCGGTCGCGGTGTCGTAGGCGGTGACATGGCCCTGGATGCCGAACTCGGCGCCCGAGATGCCGACGATCACCTTGTCCTTGACGACGATGGGCGCCATCGTGCCGGTCTCGCCGCGCTTGGGGTCGCCGTTGACGGCCTTCCAGACCTCCTTGCCGGTCTTGGCATCCAGCGCGACCACCGTGGTGTCGGCCTGATGCAGGAAGATCCGGCCGTCCGCATAGGCGATGCCGCGATTGACCGTATCGCAGCACATGACCGTGATGACCGAGGGATCCTGCTTCGGCGAATACTTCCAGAGGATCTTGTTCTCGTCATTCAGATCGAGTGCGAAGATGTTGTTGGGGAACGGCGTGTGGACGTACATGATGCCGCCGACGACGAGCGGAGAGCCCTCGTGGCCGCGCAGAACGCCGGTCGAGAACTGCCAGGCGACCTTGAGATCGGCGACATTCGCCGTGTTGATCTGGTCGAGCTTCGAAAACCGGTGATTGGCATAGTCTCCGGTCGGGATCGCCCACTGTTTCGCGTCGCTCGTGTTCTTGATGACGTCGTCGTTGGCGAATGCCGGCATTGCCATGGCCGACGTCATCAGTAGTGCGATGGCACATCCTGATTTGCGCATGCGTGTTCCTCCTCGAAATGTTTCTTGGCTTCGGAAGCTCGCGCTTCCGGTCGAGGGCGGCGGCGCAGCGCCATAAGAAGATCGTTCCAATTCTTCCCGCACCACTTGCCTCGACGCGGCAAAGATAGGTGGAGCGCGTGGCAGGGACCTAGGACCGCTCCCGTCCGAACTGATGGGGCCAGCGAAATGCGCGATCGACGCCGGGCCTTCCGAAGTCGACGGATCGATCCCGCGTCCGCGCGCAAGCCGATCAGGCGAGGGATTGGGCGTGAAAGCGCCGATGCTCACCGCGGGCGCGGTGGCGTGGCTCCATAAGAGGAAAATCGTGTGGTCCTATAGCATAACCACGTGAGAGTTATATCATGGTGCCACACGTGCCCGGCCTGCTCCGTGGCGCGCGGGAGGAAATGCCGTGCCGCTGCCGCTCAAACTCCATGCGTCGAGCCCGATAAGTCTGCAAACGCAGATCTTCGAACAGGTGCGCGGCATGATCCTGGAGGGGCGCTTGCGGCCGGGCGAGCCCTTGCCGGCGACGCGGACGCTGAGCGAGCAACTCGGCATCGCGCGCAATACGACCACGCTCGCCTACGAGCGTCTGGCGGCGGAGGGCTACATCGAGACGCGGCGGTCGGTCGGAACGTTCATCTCGATGCAGATCCCGGAAGGCGCTCTCTATACCGCCACGCACAGGGGCGCGGCGCCGGCGCGTAGCGCGGGACGCCCCAAGGCGAGGAGCGCCGATCCCGCCGTCCGCTCGCAGGCGCTCGTCAATCCGCACCGGCGGCGGCTGGTGGCGGATTTCTGGGTGGGACGGCCCGATCCCGAGTCCTTTCCGCGCAAGGTCTGGGCGCGGCTGATCCGGCAGCGGCTGCTCGGCGCCGGGTCGGCGCTGACGGAGTACAAGGATCCGTCGGGCTTGCTGGCGCTTCGCCAGGCCATCGCGGACCGCGTGCGGCCCACGCGCAACATCGCGACGAGCGCGGACGAGATCATCATCGTCGGCGGCTGCCAGGACGGGCTCAATCTCGTGAGCCGGATGATGCTGACGCCGGGATCTACGGCGGTCGTCGAGTCGCCCTGCTACCAGGGCGCCGCGTTCCTTTTCGAAAGCTTCGGCGCGGAGATCGTGCCCGTGCCGGTCGACGACCGCGGGCTCGACTGCGGGCGCCTGCCGGATATCGCGAATGCAATCGCCTACGTCACGCCCTCGCACCAGTATCCGCTCGGCGTGACGCTCTCGCTGGAGCGCCGGCTGGAGCTCCTGGCGTGGGCGGCGAAGACCAATTCCTACATTCTCGAAGACGACTACGACAGCGACTTCCGCTTCCACGGCGCTCCCATTGCGGCGCTCAAGGGACTGGACCGAATGGGGCGCGTGATCTACCTCGGCACCTTCTCGAAGTGCCTCGGCGCGGGCCTGCGTCTCGGCTACGTCATCTTTCCGCCGGAGCTGGTCGAGCGGGCGCGGCACATGAAGACGCTGATGAACAACGGGCAGCCGTGGCTGGAGCAGGCGACGCTCGCCGACTTCATGGAGAGCGGCGGCTACGAGCGGCATGTGCGCCGCATCCGCAAGCTCTACTACGCGCGGCGCAACACGCTGCTGGCCGCGCTCGAGACGCATTTCGGCGGCGGCGAGATCATCGGCGACGAGGCGGGCATGCACCTCGCCTGGCGTCTGCCCGCCCACTTGCCGCCGGCGAGCAAAGTCGAGGCGTTGGCGATCGAGGCCGGCATCGGCGTCTATACGCTGGCGTCGGGGGCGGCGGTCAACTTCGACGGGTCGCCCGAAAGCGATCGCTATCTCGTGCTCGGCTTCTCGTCCCTGACCGAGCGGGAGATCGAGAACGGCATCGCGCGCCTTGCGGAGCTGCTGTCCGGGTCCGCGATCCGCGGCAGAGCAAGCCGGCCTTCGCGGCGGATGTAGAGAGGCGCGTGTACCGGCTCTGCCGTGCCGCACCGGCTCCCGCGATACAAAAGAGGCGAGCGGACGTGGGGTCTGCTCGCCTCTCCTTGGCCCAACTCAAAAAACGACGCGCTAGTGTCCCGATTCCGAAGTTCGCCAGGGATCGCAGCGAACGTGAGAGCGAACTTCGGAATCGGGACACTAGAAATCATAGATTTGCTAGTGTGATTCAGATCGAGAAATTCGCGTCCCACCAAGCCGCGTGATATGGCGAATTTCTCGATCGTCACACTAGCTTCCGTCGAGGGAGACCGGTTGGCCGGCCTCGTAGCTGGCCTGCCATTTCTCCATCAGGTCCGAGATCGGCTGCTGCAGGACTGCCGGAACCTTGTCGGCCGGGATCGCCTTGCCGAACAGCCAGCCCTGCACCTCGGCGCATCCTTCGCGAACGAGGTGGAAGAGCTGCTCCTGGGTTTCGACGCCTTCCGCCGTGGTCGAGATGCCGAAGCTCACGCTGAGCTTGGTGATGGCGTGAACGATGGCCGAGCTCTCGTTGTTCTTGGCGACGTCGCGGATGAACGAGCGGTCGATCTTGATCTTGTCGAAGCGGAAGCGGCGCAGGTAGCCGAGGCTCGAATAGCCGGTGCCGAAGTCGTCCATGGCGATGCGCACGCCGAGTGCATGCAACTGCTCGAGGACCTCGATGTTCTGCTCGGTCTTTTCGAGCAGCACGGATTCGGTGACCTCGATTTCGAGGCGGTTCGGGGCGAGGCCCGAGGCCGCCAGCGCCTGCACGACGCTGTTGACGACGTTGCCGCGCGTGAACTGGATGCTGGAAACGTTCACGGCCACGCGCACCGACGTCGGCCACTGGGCCGCCTCCATGCAGGCTTGCCGGATGACCCAATCTCCGAGCTGGATGATGAGGCCAGTCTCCTCGGCAACCGGAATGAAGAAGTCCGGCGAGACGAGGCCGCGGTTCGGGTTCTCCCAACGCAGCAGCGCTTCGAAGCCCACGACCTCCTTCTGGTCGAGGGAGACCTGCGGCTGATAGCACAGGCTGAACTCGCCGTTGACTAAGGCGTTGCGCATGTCGAGCTCGAGGAGACGGCGCTCCTGGGCCTTGGCGTCCATCTCGGGGTCGAACAGGCGATAGGTGCCGCGTCCGTCCGACTTCGCGCGGTACATGGCGAGGTCGGCGTTCTTCAGCAGCGTATCGGGGTAGTCGACGCCCGTGAACGTCGAGACGATGCCGACGCTGGCGCCGACGGTGATGACCTGGCCTTCGATGGTGCGCTGCTGGCCGGCGACGGCGATGACCTTTTCCGCGAGCGTGACCGCGCTTTTCAGCGACTCGTCGCACGCGTGCAGGATCGCGAACTCGTCGCCGCCGAGGCGCGCGATGATGTCGTCGTGGCCCAGGACGTTGCGGAACTCGCTCGCGACCTCCTTCAGCAGCGTGTCGCCGATCGTGTGGCCCAGCGTGTCGTTGACGCTCTTGAAGCCGTCGAGATCGATGAAGAGGATCGCCACGCCGTTCTGATAGGACACGGGCTCGTTCAAGCGCTTTTCGAGCGCCTCGCGGAAGAGCACGCGATTGGCGAGGCCCGTCAGGGCGTCGTGGAACGCGATGTAGCGGGTTTCGGCTTCCGAGCGCTGGCGCTGCTTGATCTCGCCTTCGAGCTTGCGATTGATCTCGACCAGCTCGGACGTGCGCTGCTCGACGCGCTGCTCGAGCATCGACTTGGCCTCCGCCAGCGCGTCGTTGGCGCGCTTGCGCTCGAGCTGGACGTTCACGCGCGCGAGCGCGATCGGGAAGTCGACAGGCTTCGTCAGGTAGTCGTTGGCCTGCATCTCGAGCGCGCCGACGACGTCCTCGCTCTGGCTCTTGGCCGTCACCATGATGATCGGCAACTGAGCCGGCGAGAAGGTCTCGCGGACGCGCTTCAGAACGCCCATGCCGTCGATCTCGGGCATCATCACGTCGAGGAGCACGATGTCGAAGGGCTGGGCGTGGATGAGCTCCAGCGCTTTCGCGCCGCCATCCGCCTCGACGACCTCGAAGCCCCGGCGCTCGAAGCGGCGCAGGAGGATCGCGCGGTTGTCGCTGACGTCGTCGACGATCAAGAGGCGCGGCTTGCCGGTGGACGCCGGAGCGCCGGGCGCCGTTTCAGGCGCGGGGAGAGGCTGGATCATGATCGATTCTTGTTTCATCAGGCGGCCATCTCAATGTCGAGGGTCGCGTCGCTGTCGACGACGGCCGGTTTGGTGTTCAACGAGGCGTCCACGGGAATGCGGATCGTGAAGCACGAGCCGCGGCCCAATTCGCTCGTCACGGTGATGCTGGCGCCCATCAGGAAGCAGAGCTTCTGGCTGATGGCGAGGCCGAGCCCGGTGCCGCCGTATTTGTGCGCGGTGTCGGCCGTGGCCTGGGTGTAGTTGTCGAACAGCTTGGCGATGGCGTCTTCCGAGATGCCGATGCCGGTGTCGGTGACCTGAATCTCGAACCACTCGTCCTGTCCGATGGATTTGCGGTTGAGGATCAGCGAAACGGTGCCGCCCTTCGTGAACTTCGCGGCGTTGCTCAGAAGATTGAGCGCGACCTGGCGCAGCTTCGTGCGGTCGCCGTTGATCTTTCCGAGCGGCGCGAGGCGCTGCACGACGAACTGGTTGCCGTTGGCCTTCACGAGCGGCTCGGCCGTCGCGATGACCTCCTTGCTGTATTCCTCGACGTCGAACTCCTCTTCCTTGAGCTCGACGATGTCGGATTCCACCTTCGAAAGGTCGAGCACCTCGTTGACGAGCGACAGCAGGTGGCGGCCCGACGAGTTGATGCGCTCGAGGTCCTTGATCTTCTGGGCCGAGGCTTTGCTCGGATCCATGGATTCCATGATGAGCTCGCTGTAGCCGATCACGGCATTCAGCGGCGTGCGCAGCTCGTGGCTCATTTTGGCGAGGAACACGGAGCGGGCGTTGTTGGCGGCTTCCGCGCGCTTCTTGGCATCGCGCAGCTTGTCGGTCGCGACGCGCAGGTGCTCCGTCTCCTTCTCGACCGCCGAGCGCATCGACATGACGTCGGCATAGAAGAGCGCCATCCAGGACATGTAGGTCGTGGCGGAGAAGATCGAGACCCAGCCGACCGTGCTCAACTCGCTGATCGGCACGAGCTCGGGGAAGCCGTAGGCGGCGTAAGCGGTGACGAGACCGAGGAAGTTCGTCGCGAACATCGTGATGACGAGCTTCGGCCTGTCGGAGAAATAGAAGAAGCCGAGAAGCAGCGCGATGATGAGCCACGGCAGAAACGGCGAGCTGACGCCGCCGTAATAGTATGTTCCGAACAGCGACGTGAATGTCAAAAGCTGGACGGAAATGAACG
>CAYLSI010000040.1:0-30432 GCA_964386545.1 uncultured Hyphomicrobium sp. | reverse complement strand
AGCAGCGCGCCGCGCGGAATGCGCCCGCCGAGCCGCTGGAACTTCTGCGGGTCGCGCAGGAACTCGACGATCTCCTCGAGATCGGCCTTCGCCTCGTCGACACCCGCGACGTCCTCGAACGTCACGCGGCCCTGCCGCTCGGTGAGCAGCTTCGCGCGGCTCTTGCCGAAGCCCATGGCGCGGCCCGACCCTGACTGCATCTGACGCATGAAGAACACCCACACCGCGATCAAGAGCAGCATGGGGAACCAGTTCAGGATGACGGACAGGATCGACGGCACGTCCTCGTCGGACGGGCGCGCCGTGAACTTGACGTTCTTCGACTTGAGCCGCTCGACGAGGCTCGGATCCGACGGCGCATAGCTCGTGAACGGCGCGGCGTTCTCGCGCATCGTGCCGATGATGCGGTTGCCCGCCAGGGTCACCTCGGAGACGGCGCCGGAGTCGACAGCGTTGAGGAAATCAGAATAGCTGATTTCGGCGCCGCGCCGGCTCTGGGTGGGGTTGTTGAAGAGATTGAAAAGGGCAGCCAACAGAACGAACACGGCCACCCAGATCGCAAGCTTCTGAAAATTAGGATTCATTTGTTTTCCCGT
Organism: uncultured Hyphomicrobium sp.; assembly: GCA_964386545.1. Taxonomy (GTDB): domain Bacteria; phylum Pseudomonadota; class Alphaproteobacteria; order Rhizobiales; family Hyphomicrobiaceae; genus Hyphomicrobium_C. The sequence goes on along the minus strand of CAYLSI010000040.1, from coordinate 29,836 downwards.
GACAACCGGCTGCCCAAGCGGCAACTGGCGCATTCCACGCCCGATTTAAAAGGTAAGATAGGAGCCGGGGCAGGCTTTGCCAAGTTGAATGGCCCCCAGAAGGGCGCGACGAAGCCGCATCATTCGGATTTGGTGAAGCCGCACACGCAAATGTGCGGGAAGCGTGGCCCGATACGTCGCCAATACCTCGGGATCCTCACCGCACCTCGCGCCTCAGCCCCACGAACTCGGCGCTGAAACGCGCATCACTCGCGATTCGATCGGCCAGCGGCGGCACCGCGATCAGCTCGTCGCCCCGCCAGATCGCGGGCAATCCCGCCGCCGCGCGCGCCGGCGGGCGCACGGTAGACCCCGGCCGGCTCCGCAGGGTTGCATAGGCGGCAAGCCCGAGCGGACGGACCTTGACCGTCTCGCCCGATCCGCCCGCGTAGCGCACGCGAAAGCGCCAGTCCCAGAGCACGTCCTGACCTGCGTCAAGCACGACGTCCGGCGGCGGCACGGCAGGCGGCTCGCGGTAGAGCCGCAGCGTCGTGCGCCCCTTGGACACGATGCACCCGCCGAGCGTCTGGGCGAGCGGGCGATTGTCGCGCGAGAGCGCATCCTCCAGCGCCTCCACCTGCGACAGCCGCGCGGGCCGCGCCTCGCCGCCGAAGGCCGCCAGCAGGCGCGTGAGCAGCCGCACGCGGATATCCTGCGGCTCGCGCAGCCAGGTCTCGCGCGGCACGGAGGCGAACACGCCCCCATGGATCGCCACGAGCGCGCCGAGCCGTTCGTCCGTCACGACGTCGAGCGCCGCGCGCGCGCGCGTCAGCCGCGCCGCGCTGAGCGCGAGCTTGTCGTTCGACAGCCCCAGCGCGGCGAGATGCGCCTCTGCGCGCCGCAGACGCACGCGCTCGAAATCGGCCCGCGCGTTGCTGGGATCGTCGAGCCACGCCACGCCCGCCTCCTCGAGCGTCGCGGCGAGCTGCGCCTTCGTCACCGAGAGCAACGGCCGCACGAGACGCACCGTGCCGCCCGGCAGCAGCGGCCGCTCCGGCGCCATGCCGGCCAATCCGTCGAGACCGCTGCCACGCCCGAGCCGCATCAGCAGCGTCTCCGCCTGGTCGTCGGCCGTATGCGCCGTCACCACCGCGGCGGGCGCGCGCGTATGCGCCTCGGCGACGAGCAGCGCGTAACGCGCCTCCCGCGCTCGTTCCTGCAAGCCGGAGGCCGGCTTCTCGCCGCCCCACACCAGCGTCGTGTGATCGAGCCCCAGCGCGCGCGCCTGCTCGGCCACCCAGTCCGCCTCGCGCGCGGATTCGGCGCGCAGGCGATGATCGACGGTCGCCACCGCGACGCTGAGCGTCGCCGGCGCCATGCCCGACGCGAGCCACCGCGCCACCAGCACCATGAGCGCCATGCTGTCCGGCCCGCCGGAAACGGCGAGCACGGCATGCCGGAACGGCCCGAGCATCTCGGTGAGCCGGGCATCGAGAACGGGACTGAGCGAAAGGCGCGGCGCGCTCATCGTGAACCTCAACGGCGCCCGGCGCGGCCCGCAGGCCGGCGCCAAGGCTAGAGCCTGATCGTCTGAGATGCGAGCGTCCTGCCGAAGGCAGGCAAGAGTGTCCTGCCGAAGGCGGGCAAAATGGAGCGCTCGCATCGAGGGCGTGAATCAGACTCTCGAACAAAGACTTAGAGCGCGTTCATGCGCAAAATCCGAGTCCAATAAGGGTGAACGCGCTCTAGGCGGTGAACGTCTTATAGACGGTGCGGTGAGGCGACGACGCGCTTTTCCCGGCCCATGGTTTGTTTTGGACCCTCAATGCGCCATCCATAAGGAGTTCACGGAGCCTAAGGGCAGCCGATCCGCTGCCGCTCGCTGTCGGCCTTGGACTTCAAGAGCGGCGGCGCGCTCGGAAACTTCGAGGAGACCGCGCGCAGCGCCGTGCAGGCATCCTGTCGCTTGCCGAGCGCGGCGAGAGACATGCCGCGCTTCAACTGCGCGTCCGGCGCCTTGCCGCTGCTGGCGTAGGCCTGCACGACGAGATCGAACGCCTCGGCGGCGTCGGCGTAGTTGCGCTGCACATAGTGCGACTCGCCGAGCCAGTAGAGCGCGTTCGGCGCGAGCGGGTCCTGCGGATAGATCTTGAGGAAGTTGCGGAAGCCCGACTGCGCCGACGCATAGTCCTGCTGCAGCAGGTAGCCGTACGCCGTCTCGTACACTTCCTTCGCACTGCCGCCGGCCATCGGGTCCGCGGCCGCGACCTGCCCGCCCGAGCCCGGAGGCGGCGGCAACGATTCGCTGCCGTACGTCGAAGGCGCCATCGGCTGCTGGACCGCGGGCGGCTGTCCCATGGGCGGCTGCGGAGCTCCCGGCGCCCCGCCGGGCGGTGCGAAGCCATGGTCGTCGGAGGTCACCGTCGTCGAGCCGAAACGGCCCGTCTCGAAATCCGCTTCCCCGCCGAACCCGGGAGCCGCATCCGGCGCGCCCGCATCGGAGCGCCGCTGCACGCCGCCCTGCGCGCGCATCTCGTTGGCGAGCGCTTCCACCTGCGCGGTGAGCGCGCGGATCTGTGTTTCGATAGTGTCGAGGCGCGCGTGATCACCGGAGCCGAGGCTGCCGCCCGCTTCCGAGCGGATCGGCGCGGGCTGCTGCGCACCGCCCGTGCGCGCCAGCGATTCGAGCGTGCCGATCACCACCTGCAGATCGACGATCTGGCCTTCGAGCTGCTCCACGCGCTGGCGCAGGCCCGCGCTGTCGCCGCCCGCGCCAGCTCCGGACGAGCCTTTCTGCGACGGCGCCTTCGCCGCGCCCTTGACCGCCGGCAGTTGCTCGCTCTCGACGCCTTGCGCGCCCGCGGCCATCGGTGCCGCAAGCAACATGAGGGCCGCGGCGCTTGCGCGTCCGGCCTGCACGAGCCACGTCGAAACCCGGTTGGCAGAAAACATGCGCTCAGCGCCCTCCTCTTTGTGATCTCGGCCCGACAATAGGCGGTGCGGACGGCGAACGCCACGGGTCCGCCGGAGAAGCCCGTGCAAACAAGAAAAGCCCGTGCAAAGCGGCCACGACGTGGCGCGGGCTCCTCGCCGCCACGATGTCGCATCGTGACGTCACCGCGCGTCTCATTGCGTCTGCGCCGACGGCGCGGCCGACGCCGACCCCTTGCCGCGGGACGTCGTGCCCGGCAGCCCCTTCAGCAGGATCGTGATCGCCCGCCGGTTCTGCGCGAGGCACTGCGATTCGGGACAATCCGAAACGCGCTCCTCACGGCCGCGGCCATACGCCGTGAGTCGCTCCGAGGAGATGCCCTCGGCGATCAGCCGGTCGCGCACGACGGCGGCGCGCACTTCGGAAAGCCGCTGCGTTTCGCCGTCGGGAATCGCGCCGTCGTCGGCATGGCCTTCGATGGCAGCCGAGAGCCAGGGGTTCTGCTTGAGAAAACGGGCTTGCGCCTGGATCACGCTCTGCGCGCGCGTGCCGAGGCTCGTGCTGCCCGCGCTGAAGAACACGCGGTCACCCGCCATCGTCAGGAACTCGCCGTCGACATCGGCCGAGACGCGCGAGTGCACGAGAACGTTGCGCGCGATCGGCAGATCGATCTCGTAGTCGGGCTTCCGGCTTTCCGGCGCGGCAACGGACGGCAGCGGAAACGCCGTCTCACGGGCCGCGGGCGAAGCCGCAGGCGCGCTCGGCGCGTTCGCCGCATTGGGCATGCCGCCGCTGTAGATGCGCCCGAGATGACGGCGCGCCTCGGCCGCCTGCGTGCTGCGCGGCGCTTCCGCGATCAGCCGTTCGAGCGTGCGCTGCGCTTCGTCCGTACGTCCCGCCTTGAGCGCCGCCATGGCGTCCGCGTAGAGACGCTCGGCATCGTCGTTCGGCGAGGCCTTCTGCCAGCCCTCGAAGAACCACCACTTGCCGCCGTCCCCTTCGCCGCTCGACGGCGGCGTCTCGGGCACGCCCGACGGCGGCTCCACAACGGAGAGCCCGTTCTGCGGCGTTCCGATGTTGAACGTGCCGATCGGCACTTCCGGACCGGGCCCTTCGATCGCCTGCGCGAGCGCGGGAGCTCCCGCCCCGACGCCCCAGAGCAGAGCGACGGCGCACAACGCCCGCCGCCCGCGAATATCGAAGATCATCGCGAAGGTCGTCGCCCGACGATCTGCGGCCGCACCCTGTGCGCGCATCGAGGTATCCTCTACGTCACCGGCCGCCGCAGCACCCCGCCAGGTGCTTTCCTTTGGCGCCGAATTGAGGGGAAGATGTGCGCTTCCAATGCGGCCAAACTTTGCCTGCCAAGGCCCGGAAAGTGGGCAGAAAATCGCGAATCCGTTGGCAAGTCCGGGTGAACGGCGGAGAGCTGGGGAAATGATGCCGGCGCGCAACGGTTGCGCCGGATGCGCCTCTGTATCGGATGCAGCAATCGGAGGTTTTACGCCCGCCACCGCGAGCCGTGCGCGCCGCGCGCCGCGCGCCTATGCGACGACAGCAAAAACAAAAAGGCGCGCATGACGCGCGCCTTTGTCCCACCGCCCAAAAAACGTCTTGCCACCCGACAACATCCCGCGACGACGGAAGATGACAACAGGAGAGAGATGACGACAGGAGAGAGCGACGCGCCGCCTCTACGACGCGACGCGATTGTTGAGCACCGTCTGCGCGCGGCGATTCTGCGACCAGCACGAGATGTCGTTGCAGACGGCCACCGGCCGCTCCTTGCCGTACGAGATCGTGCGCACGCGATTCGCCGCGACGCCGTTCTGCGCCAGGTAGTTGCGCACCGACGTCGCACGCCGCGCGCCGAGCGCGATGTTGTACTCGCGCGTGCCGCGTTCGTCGGCGTGGCCTTCGATCGTGATCGTGAACTGCGGATACTGCCGGAGCCACTGCGCCTGCTTCTGCAGGATCGACTGCGCTTCCGGCGTCAGGTCCGTGCTGTCGGACGAGAAATAGACGAGGTCGCCGACGTTGACGCTGAAGTCGCGCTGCGTGCCGGGCGTGATCGGCCCCTTGCCGTCCGGTCCGAGCTGCGCGTTGGGGTCGTTCTGGTTGTTGGCGCAGCCACCGAGCGTCGCCGCCATGGCAGCGAGCAGCACCGCACACACAAAGCCCGAGGCCCGAAAAACAGGCGCCATAAACTTTCCTTTCACCGGCTCGACGGCCGCAGCTCTGCAACCGGAGCCAAAACATTCCCCTGACCGACCCAGTTACCCGAGCCGAAGTACGAAAATGTGGCCACGTCTCTCGCGAATCCCCATCATCCGCGAAAATTGACCACCTACCCGATGGCCGGGTCTCCACGCGCGTTTCCGGGAACGTCCTCCGCCTCTCGTGGGCATTGGGTCGGAACCCCGTCCGAATGGAGCGCACGGCCTTGGCCGCCTGGGTCAACCGGTGACGTTCGGCCCGAAAATGGGCGATAACACCAGAGGCGGCAAGCAGCGATTGGCGCCGCGACTAAAACGGTTGGGGACAGCGCCAGAAAGGTCGCACAGCGCCGCAGCCGGCGGAAATGAGCGTCTGAAACACAAAGCGCGCAGGACGCGCGCACGAAAGTTGGACGCCGAAGATTCGCATCCGAAATCGCCGGCAGCGCGTGGGATGCGAGTCGCTCCCCGCGCCGTCGCGAAAACGCTTCGATCGGCCGGGTGAACACGCGCGGCCAGGGAGAAACAATCAGCGGCTCAAATAGAAAAAGAGCTGTCGCAGCATGCGCTACGACAGCTCTTGTTTTTCAAGTTTTTCCCTGGACAGGACGTCCAGGTTGAACTTTGAATTCGCTATTAGCGAACGTCGGCAACAGCCGGAACGTCTGCGCCGAGCTTGAGCGGAGCAGCCTCTTCACGACGGCAAGCGCCGAGAGCGACAGCAACGATAGCAGCGGCAAGAACGATAGCGCCCTTCATGGTAGTATCTCCTGTTGTGTCCCAAAAATTTCGGACGTTAGCGAGCCACTTCCGTGGCAGTCGGAACCTCGGCGCCGAGTTTCAACGGCGCCGCCTCTTCGCGACGGCACGCGCCGAGCGCAACAGCGACGACGGCAGCCGAGAGAATGATCAGCCCCTTCACACCCTGCATGGTCTTATCTCCTGATGCTTGTTCGGCAACGAGCCGAATATCTGGGTACCGGCGCTGCATGATTTGTTCAAGAACTGAGGGTGCCGCGACACTGTTTTACCCCCTCGTTGATGCGAAAATGCAACTCCGTAATCCAGCCCCCGAGAGACACATTCAAACCACGCGCGGGGCGCGTGAAGACACTGATCTTGCGGACGAAATACAAAGGCGCAAGCGCGCTTGAGCGCACACGCAACATAGGGTGTTGCCGGTTAAGGCGGCGTTAAATGCCGTCTCAATTCAGGAGCGGCGACCAAGCCGGATCCGATCCGAACGAAGGCGTGCTCACGACTCGCTCGTTGTAGCCGGTGAGATCGACCGAGTAGATTCGCGATCCGCCCGTCTCGCCCTGGCTTTCGCGGAAGAACATCAGGACGCGGCCGTTGGGCGCCCAGGTCGGCCCCTCGTTGTGGTAGCCCTCGGTCAGGATTCGCTCGCCCGAGCCGTCCGGCCGCATGACGCCGATCAGGAATCGCCCGGCCAACTGCTTGGTGAACGCGATATAGTCGCCGCGCGGCGACCAGACCGGCGTCGAATAACGCCCCTCGCCCATGCTGATGCGGCGCGCGTTGGAGCCGTCGGCGCTCATCACGAAGAGCTGCTGGGTGCCGTCCCGGTCAGATTCGAACACGATCTGTCCGCCGTCGGGCGAATACGACGGGCTGGTATCCAGCGCCCCCGAGTTGGTGAGCTGGCGCGTCTGCCGGGTCCTGAGGTTCATGACGAAAATGTTGGAATCGCTGCCGCTCTGCAGGCTCATGATCACGCTCTGCCCGTCCGGCGAGAATCGCGGCGCGAACGTCATGCCGGGAAACTCGCCGACCGCCTCGCGCTGGCCGGTCTCGAGATTCATCAGGAACACGTGCGGCTGGTCCTTGGTGTAGGCCATGTAGGCGATCTCGCTCGCGATCGGATTGAACCGCGGCGTCAGCACCAGCTCCTGGCCCTGGGTCAGCAGGCGCACGTTGGCGCCGTCCTGGTCCATGATCGCGAGTCGCTTGATGCGCTTGGCCTTGGATCCCGTCTCGTCGACGAACACGACGCGCGTGTCGAAGTAGCCCTTCTCACCCGTGAGCCGCTCATAGATCTGGTCCGCCACGAGATGGCCGACACGGCGCCAGTTCTGCGATCCCGTCGTGAATCGCTGTCCCGCGAGCTGCTTGCCGCTGGTCACGTCCCAGAGCCGGAACTCCGACGTCAGCCGCCCGTCGCCCCCGCGCGTCACGCGGCCCACGGCCAGCGCCTCCGCGCCGATCTGGCGCCAGTCGGGGAAGCGCGGCAGCGCGTTGACATCCCTGATGTTTTCCAAAAACGACGCCTGATCGAGCGGCTGGAACAGGCCCGAGCGCTCGAGATCGGCCATCACCACCTGCGCCACATCCGAGGCGAGCTTGGGATCGTCGCCCGTGAACACCGGGATCGCGATCGGAATCGGCGCCACCGTGCCCTGCCGCTGCGTGCCGCGCAGGCCGTCGCTCGAAAATCCGTCCATGCCGCCGCGCGGACCGGCATCGCCCCCACCGCCGCTCAACGGCGGGGCCTGTTGCGCGGGCGGCGGCACCTCGTAGCCCTGCTGGCGCAACTGGTCCCCGAAGCTCCCGCCCCCGCTGCCGGCCGGCGGGCGATAGGCATCGTCGACCTGCGCGAGGACCGGCGCGCCAGCCAGCGAAACGGCCGCGCCCGCGATCAGCGCGAGGGCGGCGAACCGGACGGCGAGACGAGAGAAAGCACGCACGCGAGGTTCGGCAAGGCGGCGAAAGTCGATCATGGTCCTCATCTTCGATAAATCGTGGGCGCAATCGCGTCTCGAGCATGTTCCGACGACGGAGACGCCGGTTCGTCGTCAGAAAACGCGACCAATCGAGAAAATCCGAGCCCGACAAGAGTAAACGCGTTCTAGAGGCAAAACCCCACAAATCGGGCGTAAGCACGGCGCACGAGACAGCATCTTGCACTAACGCTTACAGCATTTCGCGCGGATCAAAATCCCAGATGATGGACTTCCAGGCCCAATATCGGTCCTGAGGCAAGGAGAACGGCGAGCAGGACTTGACGGCGCGCACCGCCGCCTCCGCCGCGATCTGGAACACCGGGCCCGACTGCGGCTGCTCGATCACCGGCTCGCCCTCGAGCGAGCCATCCGGCCGGAGCCGCCAGCGCACCGTCACGACCATGGTCTCGATGCCGCCACCGCCGCCCGGCAGCTTCCAGCACGCGCGGAGCTGCTGGCTGATCTGGGCGCGCAGCAGGTCCTGCTCACGCACGGAGAGCACCGGGGCATCGCCCTCGCGCGCGCCCGCCGTCGGCCCCGTGTAGTCGGTCGGGTTCATTGGCTCGGTCGCGGAATTCGGCGCGCCCTTGCGCGTCGGATCCTTGTCGAGCAGCGCCGCGAGGCGGTCGGCCTGCTCCTGCTTTTTCTTCTTTTCCTTTTCCTTGCGCTTCTGCTCGGCGAGCTTCTTCTTGCGGGCCTCTTCCTTTTTCTTCTCCTCGGCCTTCTTTTTCTCGTCCTCCGCCTTTTTCTTCTCTTCCGCCTTGCGCTTCTCGTCTTCGGCCTTCTTCTGCTCCTCGGCCTTGCGCAGCTCCTCCGCCTTCTTCTCCTCCTCGGCCTTCTTCTGCTCCTCGGGCGTCGGCCCCGGCGGCGGATCGGGCGGCATGGCGGCCAGCTTTTCGGCGATGGGATCGGGCTTCGGCGGCTCCGGCTTCGGAGGCTCCGGCGGCGGCGGCGTTTCGGCGGCCTTCGTATCGGGCTCGGGCGGCGTCGGCTCGACCGGAAGCTCCGGAGCCGTGACCGGCTTCGGCTTCTCGGCCTCTTTGGTCGAGACTTCGGGTTTCGGCTCGTCCTTGGCCTTCGCCTCGAGCTGCGTCGCCGTCTCGCTGCCCTTCTTGAGCGCGAGCAATTCCGACGGCGTGATCAGCGCGACCGCGATCGGCTCCGGCTCCGGCGGCTTGAGCGGCGCGGTCGAGAGCATGGCGAGATACATCCACGCCAAGGCGCCGCCATGCAGCAGAATGGAGAGGGTCAGGCCGAACGGCACGGCGCGCCTCCCTGTCCCGCGGTTTCCCGATGCGCACGGCCGCGCGACGGACCCCGCGCCGGGCAGCGCCCCGGCCGGAGCGACGCGGGCACGCCGGCGCATCCGCGCGCCGCACTCCCTCGTCTCGTCTCGATCATGCCGTTTCGTCCTCGATCAGGGCCAAGGCGGCTTCACTCGCCGCCCAAGCTCCGTCCGTCATTGCGGGGCAGCCGCCCCATCCTCCACTTCGGTCACCAACGAAACCTTCTTGAACCCGCCGGCGCTGATGCGACCCATGACGCGCATGATCGCGCCGTAGTTCGTGCCCTTGTCGCCGCGCACGAAAATCTGCTCGTCGACACCGTTCTTGGCGATGGCCTTGAGCTTCTCGGCCACCTCTTCGAGCGCCACCTTGGTTTCGCCGATGAACACGTCGCCGTTCACCGCCACCGAGATGGTGAGCGGCTCGTGATTGCTTTCGAGCTGTTTGCCCTGAGACTGCGGCAGCTCGATGGGCACGCCGACCGTCAGCAGCGGCGCCGCCACCATGAAGATGATGAGCAGCACGAGCATCACGTCGACCATCGGCGTGACGTTGATCTCGCTCATCGGCGCCTTGCGTCCGCGGCGCGATCGCCTGCGTCCGCTGCCGCCGCCCCCGGCATTGATGCTCATCCCCATGGGAAGCCGTCAGCTCCTCACGTCGATCTGGCGCGAAACGATCGCCGCGAACTCGTCGGCGAACGCCTCGAGCCGCTGGCTGATGTGCGCCGAATCCGCGGAAAACTTGTTGTAGAACACGACCGCCGGAATGGCCGCCATGAGGCCCAGCGCCGTTGCGAACAGCGCTTCCGCGATGCCCGGCGCCACCACCGCGAGGTTCGTGTTCTTGGAAATGGCGATGGCCTGGAAGCTCTGCATGATGCCCCAGACCGTGCCGAACAGGCCGACGAACGGCGCCGTCGAGCCCACCGTGGCGAGGAACAGGAGCCGCCGGTCCAGCCGCTCCATCTCGCGGCTGATCGTGACGTCCATGACCTTCTCGACGCGAAGCTGGATGCCGCCCAGCGCGCGGATGTTGCCTTCGACGGAGCGCTTCCATTCCCGCATCGCCGCCACGAACAGCGCCGCCATCGAGATCGTCGGGCTGCGCGAAAGGCCGTTGTAGAGCTCGTCCAGCGACTGGCCCGACCAGAACGTCTGCTCGAAGCGGTCCGCCTCGATGCGCGCCCGCCGGAACGCGATCAGCTTCTCGATGATGATCGCCCACGACCAGATGGAGGCGAGCCCGAGACCGCACATGACGATCTGGACGGTGGGGGAGGCTTGGAGAAACAGTTCGATGAAGGACACGCCATGCGCCTGGGGCGCAAGGGTGGTTTGCGTCACGTCCTGCGGATTCATTGCGTCAACCGTCTTTCGAGGCTTCGAGCGGGCGGCCAAGGCGTGAGGATGAACACGCCGAATCGGTATCCGCTCCCCCGGCCCCAGCGGATCGAACGTGCACCGGCGCGCCCGGAGCATCAAGGACCTTTGTTGCCGCGCAATATGACGAAATAAGGTCCGGAACCCGGGGTTAGGCGGAACGCGGACCATAGAGGATGAGAATCGTCCCGGTGAGCGCAATCGCCCCGCCGATGAGGTCCCAGCGGTCCGGCCGGAAGCCTTCGTAAGCCCAAAGCCAGACCAGCGAAGCCACGATGTAGATGCCGCCGTAAGCGGCATAGGCGCGCCCCGCGAAGTCGCTGTCGATGCGCGTCAGCAGCCAGGCGAACAGGACGAGCGCGGCGATGCCGGGCACGAGCCACCAGGCGGAGGCCCCCTGCCGCGCCCAGGCCCAGAAAGCGAAGCAGCCGGCGATCTCGCACAGCGCCGTCAGCGAGAACACGGCGACCGTGGTCATGCGCCCTCCTCGGAAAGTCCGTGCTCCGAAAGACCCCGCCACGCGCCCGTCACCGGATCGTAGGCTTGGATCTCGCCCGCCTCCATGTCGTAGAGCCATCCGTGGATGCCGAGCCGGCCCTCGGCCACGCCGGAAGCAACGGCCGGATACGTCATCAGGTTGTCGAGCTGGAACTGGATGTGCGCCTTGACCGTCGCGAGGCTCTGCTCCGCCTCCGGAAGGCGCGCGGCGGCCACGAGCTGGTGCGCGGGCCGCGTGTAGTCCACCCAACGGCCGAGATGCGGGCTCGCATCCAGCGGCGCGGGATCGGCGAGCGCTTGGATCCCGCCGCAGCCCGTATGCCCGCACACCACGATGTCGTCGATGCCGAGCGGCCCCAGCGCGTACTCGATCGCCGCCCCCACCGCCTCGTCGTCCGCCCACGACGGCGGCACGCAGTTGGCGATGTTGCGGACCTCGAACAGCTCGCCCGGATCGGCCGACGTGATCTGCGACGGCACCACGCGGCTGTCGCAGCAGCCGATCCACAAGAGCCGCGGCTTCTGCTTCTTCGTGGCGAGGCTCCGGTAGAACGCCTTGTCGCGTTCGAATTCGAGCCGGAAGCGCTCATAGCCCTGGATCGCGTCCTTGATGTCGAGATCGACGCCGCTTGCATCCTTCGCGGTGGTCATGGTGCCCCCCGGCAAGAAAACCCTGAACGGCCCGACTATTCCCGGACGGCGCCGCCTTGTCCATCGCGACGGCGAGCAACGCCGCGATGCCTCATGCGCCCGGCAGCGATCCGAACGCCTCCCGCACCTCCTGCGAGACCCGCAGCGGCTTGCCCGAGACGGCGACGAGCACGACCGTCACGACCGCCTCGAACACGGGCCGGTCGCCGTTGAGCACGGCCTGCAGCAGCGTCACGCTGGCACCCCCGACCTCCTTCACGCGCGTCTCGACGAGCAGCACGTCGTCCATGCGCGACGGCCGCAGGAACTCGCAGGTCATGCGGCGCACGACGAACGCCGCCGGCTCCCGGCTCGCCGAGCCGTCGATCAGGCGGCGCGAGTCCGTGCCGAGCAGCCGCAGGAAATCCGTCCGCCCGCGCTCGCACCAGCGCACGTAGGAGGCGTGGTAGGCGATGCCGCCCGCATCCGTATCCTCGAAGTAGACGCGCACCGGCAGCACGTGCCGCCGTCCGGCCGCGTCGTCGATGATGCGGCCGGCGAGGTCCGGCCAGGTCTCTGAAGGGGTTGCCTCCGAGGAGGCTGTCTCTGAGGGAGCTGTCATGGCGCTGCGATCGTCCAATAGCGTTAGGCGAAGTTCTGTCCCGAGGCGACCGTGATGAGCACGATCTCGGGCGGCGAGCCGAACCGCATCGGCAGGTTTGAGCATCCGAGCCCGGCCGAGACGATCATGTTCCGCCCCTCCTCGACGATATGGCCGACGAGATACCGCTGACCGTAGCGCGAGGGAACGATGGGCGCATAGCCAAGAAGCCGCACCTGCCCGCCGTGCGTATGCCCCGCCACCGTCAGCGCCACGCGCGCGGGCACGTTCGGGAAAACGTCGGGCTCATGCACCATGAGGATCACCGGCGCATCGTCCGTGATGCGTTCGAGCGTGCCCGGCAGGTCGTCGACGCCCTCGTAGCTATCGCCGCGGAACGCGAACGGCGACGGCCGCCGCTTCGGCCAGAACGCCCACTGATCGCCCAGCCCCGCGATCCAGAACGGATAGCCCTCCTTCTCGAAGCGGATGGCGTCGTTCTCGTAGACCGGGATCCCGACCGCTTCGAGCGCGGCCCGCACCGGCGGGGGTCCCCGGCGGCTGCGCTGGACGGCAATGTCCTCCCACCAGTCGTGGTTGCCGAGGATGGCGTGTACGCCGAACGGCGCGCGCAGCTCCGCCAGCACCGGCGCCCACAGCGCGCTGTCGATCTTCGTACCGAACCGCGTGATGCCGCCGCCGGGCACGTAGTCGCCAAGCAGCAGAACCGCGTCCGGCATCAGCGCGTTGGTGCGCGCCACGATGAGCCGCAGCCGGTCCACGTCCATCCAGGGGTCGCAGAGGTGGAAGTCCGTCAGCACCGCGAGCCGCAGCGACAGCGCAGACGGCCAATCGGGCGGCGAGACCGTATAGCGCTTGATGGTGAGCCGGAACGCCTCCGCCAGCGCATAGCCGCCGAACGTCATGGACCCCACGGCCGTCAGCGCGAGGCCCTTCAGCAGTTGTCGGCGTGTGATCACGAAAGGGTCCTGAATCTGGCTCGGTGGGCAGGCGCCGGACGCGGCGCCGAAGCTGAGAGCGACGCCGATAGCGCGCAACAGAGCACCAAAAGATGACCGGACCGTTGCGTCATGCAGTCCGCAACAGGCCGAAAATCAGTCCTCTCCGCCCTCGAACATGGGGAGCTCCGGCGGCGCCGTCCGCGCCGGCCCCGAGAGGCCGAGGTGCTTGAACGCCCGCATCGTGAGCACGCGTCCCCGCGGCGTGCGCCCAATGAAGCCCTGCTGCAGGAGGTAAGGCTCCACGATCTCCTCGATGGCGTCGCGCGGCTCGGAAAGCGCGGCCGCGATCGTCTCGATGCCGACAGGGCCGCCGTCATAGGTCACGGCGATACACGAGAGATAGCGGTGATCCAGCGCATCGAGCCCGGCGTGGTCCACTTCGAGCGCCCGGAGCGCGACATCCGCCACGCCCGCGTCGATCACGGGCGCACCGGCCACCGCCGCGAAATCGCGCACGCGCCTGAGGAGCCGCCCGGCGATACGCGGTGTGCCGCGCGCGCGCCGCGCGATCTCCGCCGCCCCGTCCGCCGCGATCGCCGCGCCGAGCACGCGCGCCCCGCGCGTCACGACGCTCTCCAGCTCCTGAACGGTGTAGAAGTTGAGCCGGATCGGAATGCCGAAGCGGTCGCGCAGCGGCGTCGTCAGAAGTCCCGCGCGCGTCGTCGCGCCGACGAGCGTAAACTTGGCGAGGTCGATGCGCACCGAGCGCGCCGCCGGTCCCTCGCCGATGATGAGGTCGAGCTGAAAGTCCTCCATCGCCGGATAGAGGATTTCCTCGATCGCGGGATTGAGACGATGGATCTCGTCGATGAACAGCACATCGCGGTCTTCGAGGTTGGTCAGCAGCGCCGCGAGATCGCCCGCCTTGGAGATCACGGGGCCGGACGTGGCGCGAAACCCGACGCCGAGCTCCTTCGCCATGATCTGCGCCAGCGTCGTCTTGCCGAGGCCGGGCGGGCCGGCGAACAGCACGTGATCGAGCGCATCGCCGCGCGCCCGCGCCGCCTCGATGAACACGCGCAGGTTCGCGCGCGCCTGCTCCTGGCCCACGAATTCGTCGAGCGAGCGCGGCCGGATCGACGCTTCGTAAGCGTCCGCCTCGCGCTTCGCTCCGCTGATCAGGCGGTCGGTCATGTTTTGTTCGTCGCCGTGTTCGCTTTCCACGTCAAGCGCCGCCGGGGGAGACTAGGCCGTCCGGCAAAGGAAGCGTCCGAAGATCAACGCGATAGCCGGCGGTCCGGCGGCCAGCAGGCCGAACAGGATCGCATGCTTCCCCGTCGCCGCCCGCAACGCGTCCACCGTCGCCGGATCGGAGGGCGACATGTCGAGCGGCACGTGCGGTGCCGTCGTATAGGCGAAGTACGCGATCACCGCCGTCCAGACGAGCGACACCGCGAGCCACACCGGAAACGAGAACAGCTTGCACATGCGAGGCCTCCAATGGGCGCGACGCTCCGCGATGGCGGCGAGAGTGTCAAGGGCGGCCGCGCCGCTTGCTCGAAACGGCGGCGCACGCCCGTCAGGAGCCGCGTGTCCAAAAGAGCACATCGAAACGCGGGACCGCTAAGCCAACCTTAAGTTTGCCACGCGAAACTTGATTCGTGCCGTCCAAGGCTGGCAAAACAAGGGGGGTATTGCGTGTTTCGTTGGTCGACAATGACTCAAAAAGCCAATCTGTATTTGCGGGCTCCGGCCATCGCAGCAATGGCCATGATGGCCGCTATGACGGCCCTGAGCGACGTCGCCAGCGCGAACCGGTCCGCCCGCTCGCCAGAGGAGACGACCGCGCGCGAGGCCGGCGAGCCGATCATGGCGATCGTGTCGATCAAGTCCCAGCGGGTCACGTTTTATGACGCCGACGGCTGGATCCTAAAGGCACCCGTGTCGACGGGCACGAAAGGGCGCGAAACCCCCGCCGGCGTTTTCGCCATCCTCCAGAAGAATGCCGATCATCGCTCGAACCTCTACGACGATGCCCACATGCCGCACATGCAGCGCCTGACGTGGAACGGCATCGCGCTCCATGGCGGCCCGCTGCCGGGGTACGCCGCCTCGCATGGCTGCGTCCGCATGCCCTACCGCTTTGCGGAGAAGCTGTTCGACATGACGCGCATCGGAATGCGCGTGATCGTCTCGCCGGACGACGCGACACCCGTCGCGTTTACGCACCCTGCGCTGCTGGTTCCGGACGCGCAGGCCGTTGCTGCGGCTCCGGTGCGCGCCGAGAAGCTCGCATTGGAGGCGGCAGAAGCCGCCAAAGCGGTCGAAGAGACCAAGAAACTCGCCAAGACGGCGGAGCGCGAGGCCGCGTCGGCCAGATCGGCGCTCCGCAAGGCGGAGAAGCAGAAGGCCTCTTCCGACGCCGATCTTGCGTCCGCCGAAAAGAGGTTCGCCAAGGCCAAATCGGACGACGCCAAGGCGCGCGCTGAAGAGCAACGGCTGAAGGCTGCCGCCCGGGCCACCGAAGCGGCCACCAAGCTCGAGAGCGTCAAAGCGGAAGCGCAGCCGAAACTCGACACCGCCGACAAGGCCGCCGAGGCCGCGAAGGAGGCCACGGCCCGCAAGACCGACACGGCCAAAGCGGCGGACGAGGCCAAGCTCGCCCTCGAGCCGGTCTCGATCTACATCAGCCGCGCGGCGCAAAAGCTCTATGTGCGGCGGAATACGCGCAAGCCCTGGCCGGACGGCGGCGAAGTCTTCGATGCGACCATCGAGGCCCCTGTCACGATCCGTGATGCCGACATGCCGATCGGAACGCATATCTTCACGGCGATGGCGTCCGAAGGGGCGGGCCTCCGTTGGAGCGCTGTCTCGATCGACGCCGGCGACGACGCAAAGAACGCGCTCGACCGCATCAGCATTCCGACCGAGGTGCTGGACCAGATCGGCCCGACCGCGCTGCCGCGCTCCTCGATCATCGTCTCCGACGAGCCGTTGAGCAAGGAAACCAACTATCGCACGGAGTTCGTTGCGGTCCTCAGCAACCAGCCCCAGGGCGGCTTCAAGACGCGCAAGCCCACGCCGCGCGTTCCGCCCGCGGCCCAGCCCTGGGACGGCGGCGGCTTCTTCAGCTTCTTCAACCAGCCCGCGCCGCCCCCGCCGACCGACAAGAACCGTCGTCGCAAACCCACCAAGCAGGTCCAGGCCGACTGGTTCTGGTAGGCGGTTGGGTCCGGGCTGATGAGGCGCGTAACGCCGTCCGCTCGGAGCCGGCAGCAGAAGCCGTCTGTCCGCCGGCCCTCCGCATCACGTCATGTGCTTGCCGAGGAACGACAGCACCTTCTCGGGGTGGCGGCCGAACCAGTTGTAGCCGTCCTTGAAGCGGCGCGTGGTTCCCTCGATCCAAACCAGTTCCTTGTCCTTGCTGCCCAGCAGGTCGAATGTTTTCTGCGCGTCTTCGGGATTCTTCGTCCACGAATCCTCCAGCACCTGCCACATCAGCACGGGCATGGTGACGCTCGGCGCCCAGATCGCCCCGGCCATGTCAGCCGCCGGGAAACCTCCCATCTTCAAGAGTTCCAGATCGATCAGTTCCTGATACTGGCCGATGCCCTGCAACTCGGAGAACGCCTGGAAAATGGCCGGCATGTTGGGGACCAGCGGACTGCACATGCACAGGACGTTCTCGAACAGCTCCGGGCGCTTGGTGATGGCCGCATACTGGGAAACGCCGCCCAGGCACTGGCTGAACAGCGCGACCTTCATCTTGCCCAAGCGCGGATGCGCGTCGACGAATGTCTTTACGCCCACGCAATCGCGCCATTCCCACTGGCCGATGCCAGAGACCCCGCCATTGGCAGCGCCGCTCTGACCATGGTTGCGGAAGTCGTAGGTCAGCACATTGTACCCGGCGTCGGTCAGGTGCTTGTACTGAAGGACGAAGTCGATTTCGACGGCGTCGAAGTTGCTCCAGGGTTCGCCGAAGTGTCCGGGGAACCCCGCCCGGCACATCGGCAGGGCGTGGTTGAAGATGACGAGCTTGTTGCTCTCGCCCCCCTTGGCGGGGATGTACCAGGCTTCCAGCGGCGTGCCGTCGTCCGAGGGAATGGACAGGTCGTGCCAGCCCGTCATGCCGTAGTCGTCCGGCGTCTTGAAGATGAAGCTGCGCGGGGACTTGACCATGCTCGCCAGCGCTTTGACCTTGGCGTGATCCTCCTTGGAGATGGCTTTTTCCTGCTCCAGGGCTTTCTGCATTCGTTCCTTCGATATTCCGGTCATGCTCATCCTCCTTTGCTTGATTGAAGCAAATATAGAGCCTTGTCGGTCCAGCAATAAGATGCTGCAATGTGCATGAACCTAGAAGTGAGATGATAAATGCGCCGTGAGGACATGGCCGACCTGACGGCATTCGTGGTCGTTGCGGAGACGCAGAATTTCACGCGGGCGGCCGCAAAGCTCGGGCTGTCGCAATCGGCCCTCAGCCAGATCGTGCGCCGGCTCGAGGAGCGCTTGGGCGTCCGGCTCCTGGCGCGGACGACGCGCAGCGTTGCACCCACCGAAGCAGGTGAGCGGCTGGCCCAGGGGTTGGCACCCATGCTGCGCGATCTCGATCAGCGCCTCGCCGACCTCAGCACGTTCCGCGATAAGCCGGCGGGGACAATCCGCATCACCACCGTCGAGCACGCCGCCAAAACCATCCTGCTGCCGGCGCTGAGCCGGTTTCTACCCGCCTACCCGGACATCACGGTCGAGGTTGTGGTCGACTATGGCCTCGCCAATGTCGTCACCGATCGCTTCGACGCGGGCGTGAGACTGGGCCCGCAGGTCGCCAAAGACATGATCGCCGTGCGGCTCGGGCCGGACATCCCGATGGCCATTGTCGGCGCGCCGAAATATCTGCGCCGGCACGGCACCCCGACCAAGCCCGAACATCTTGTCGAGCATCGCTGTATCAATCTGCGCCTGCCGACGTCGGAAACGCTCTTCCCCTGGCCGCTTTCAAAGGGAGGGCGGGACACGAAGGTCAGCGTGGACGGACCGCTCATCGTCAACACGATCGAGCTGATCCGAGATGCGGCGCTGGCCGGCGTAGGGCTTGCCTATCTGCCCCTCGACCAAGGGGAAAAGATGATCAAGGCAGGGCAATTGCACCATGTGCTCGCGGAATGGACGCCGCCGCTCTCGGGCTATCATCTTTATTACCCGAACAGGCGGCATGCTTCGCCCGCCTTCAGACTGTTGGTGGATGCACTTAGGTTCCGCACGGCGGGAAAGTAGTCACAGACTGTCCGATCCGGGTCAAAGAACGGCCACCGCGCACGGCACCTCCCCGTGCCTCGCCCGCTACCTTGCCAGCTCCTTCAAGCCGCGCCGGATGAGCTTGGCGGTGTCGGCGTCGGCGCCGAGCTCCGTCATCGCCGCCGCGACGGCGGCTGACGCCTGGGCCGGGTTGTAGCCGAGATTGGTGAGCGCCGAGATCGCCTCCGCCGCCGCGAGACCCTCGCCTGCCAGCACCGCCGCCCCGCCTCCGGCCGCCACCGGCACGTTGAGCCCCGCCACCGACAGCGCCGGCGCCTTGTCCTTCAATTCCGCGACGATGCGCTGCGCGAGCTTCTTGCCCACGCCCGGCGCCTGCTCCACGGCCGCCCAGTTGCCGAGCGCGATGGCATTCGCGAGATCGTGCGTCGAGAGCACGCCGAGCACGCCCAGCGCCACCTTGGAGCCCACGCCCTGCACGTTCTGCAGCGTGCGGAACCAGCTCCGCTCCACCTCGCTCTGGAATCCGAACAGGCGGATCGCGTCCTCACGCACGTGCGTGTCGATGGTGAGCGTCACCGGCTCGCCGAGCTTCAGGTTGCGCAGCGTGCGCGCCGAAAGCTGCACCTCGTAGCCGACGCCGCCGACGTCGACGATGGCATGCGCCTCGCCGATGGCGTCGACGATGCCCTTGAGCTGTCCAATCACGTGAGTTGCCCGATCATGTGCGCTGCCCGGTCATCCGCGCGCGTCCTCCCGCGCGATCCGGCGCGCCAGCGCCGCGGCCCCGCGGTGGTTGGCGTGGCAGATCGCGATCGCGAGCGCATCCGCCTCGTCCGCGCTGTCGAACCGCGCCTTCGGCAGCAGGAAGCCGACCATGGCCTGGATCTGCCGCTTCTCGGCATGCCCCGCGCCGACGACGGCCTTCTTGATGAGGTTCGGCGAATATTCCGCGATCGAGAGCCCCTTCATGGCGGGCGCCAGCAGCGCCATGCCGCGCGCCTGCCCGAGCTTCAGCGTCGCGCGGGCGTTCTCGTTGACGAAGGTCTCCTCGACGGCCGCCTCGCGCGCGTGCGACGCCGCGATGACGCACATGAGCCCCTCGAACAGCTCGCGCAGCCGGTAGGCGAGATCCTCGTCCGCCGTGGACGTGATCAGCCCCGACGAGACATAGCTGAGCCGCACGCCATCGGTCTCGATGACGCCCCATCCGGTGCGCCGCAAGCCCGGGTCGATCCCGATGATTCGAACCTGTGTATCCCCCCGCATGCCACCGGCATATCACGGGCGGAGCTGATTCGCCGTGGCCACCACGCCCCGCCGAGCGCCTATGGGCGCGTGAGCCGACACCTTTTCGCTTAGGCCCGCAGGGCCAGGGAGCAAAGCGACCCGCGGCAACTGCCGCGCCCCCGCGGAGCGCCTATGGGCGCGTGAGCGAAAAGAGACCCTCAGATCCGCACCTCGGCGTGCTTGCGCAGCCGCAGGCTGAAGCCGATCATGAGAATGCCGAACATGATCGCGAACGCGCCGATCACGAGCACCATGGCGAGCGCGCCCGCGCCGGGCCAGGCGACCAGCATGACGCCGAACAGCACCGAGAGCACGCCGCTCGCGATCAGCAGCCACTCGCCCTCGATCTCGTTGCGGAGCTTGATCGCGCCGACGATCTGCATGACGCCCATGGCGATGGCCCAGGCGGCGATGAACATGAGCAGCACCACGGCCGTGATCTGCGGCCAGAGCACCGTCAGCACGCCGGCCGCGATGCCGAACACGCCGACCAGCGCCAGCCACCACCGCGGCGCGGGCGCTCCGCCCCGGATCGCCGCCACGATCGCGAGCACGCCGTCGACGAGCGCGAACGCGCCATAGAGCGCGACCAGCACCGCCAGCGTGATGCCGGGCCACACGAACGTCAGCACGCCAAAGATGAGGGCGAGGATGCCGCGCAGCAGAATGACCCACCAGTTGCGGGCCAGATCGTCCAGCATGGGACGCATCCGGATCGAGCCGGGCGGGGCGGCATAAGGCGAGCTTTGCATGGGGTTGTCTCCCGATAGCGCCGGAAGCAAGCCCCGGCAGCGGACGCACAACGCAAATCTATCCCCTCGCGTTGCACCGGGAGAGCGGAAAATCTTTCAAACCACGATTTAACCCTACTCCGCGGGCAACCCTGCCGGTAAAGGAGAGAGCCGCCGCGGCCGACGCGCGGAGCCTCGACAGAGCGGGAGGACACGGCACATGCCGGAGCTTGGGACCAACGAATGGATGATGATCTGGGGCGCCGGCCTGGCCGTGCTCGCCCTCTTCATCATGTGGCGCGTCTCCCGCTACGACCTCGCGGGCGCCGCGTTCGACAGCGCCTGGCAGGTGGCGCGCGGCAAGCGCAACGCCGAGAACCCGACCACGCTCGAGGAGAAGTACAACGAGATCGCCCGCGAGGCGTCCCTCACGGGCAAGGCGCGCCGCACGGCGAGCACGGTGATCGGCCACTTCGCCGCCAAGGTCTTCAACCTCATTGCGATGCTGATGCTGTTCGCGGGCGCCATCCTGATCGCCCTCGGCATCTACTGGCGCTGACGGGCCATCGGCGGAAGGCTCGGAGCCCGAGGCTCTTCTGCACAAACCTACCCATATAACAGTAGGCGAATGTCCACTGGCCATCCCGATCGGATTTGCGCCAAGTTGTCTTTTTAGGCATCCCCGAACACGCCAAGCTCAGCTCGAGAAAGACAATGAAAACAGCGATCCACGCTCTCGCCATCGTGGCGATCTCTATGCTCGCAACCATCTCGAAAGCCGGAGAAGTTACGGACAAGGAGCTGCAATCTGCCGGAGACAACCGTTCCGAATGGATGCTTTACGGTCGTGACTACGGGCAGCAACGGTTTTCACCGCTTGATCAGGTCTCCGTCGAGAATGTCAAAAATCTCGTTCCCAAATGGATCTATCAAACCGGCTCCGCCGCAACGTTTCAAACGTCGCCGCTGATCGCCGGCGGTGTGATGTATTTGACGGCGCCGTATTCCCATGTTGTGGCCGTGGATGCCACGACGGGCCGCGAGAAATGGCGCTACCAGCATGAGCGAGCTTCCGAGAAGACGTGCTGCGGGCCAGCCAACCGTGGCGCCTCGATCGGCTACGGAAAGGTTTTTGTGGCGACCGTGGACGCCCGGCTCGTCGCGCTCGATCAGGCGACAGGCAAACCTGTTTGGGACGTGACGCTCGCAGAGCAGAGCAAGGCGCCCACGGAAGACAAGGCGCTGATGTCGGCTGTCGATCCGTTGCAAAGCCGCAACGTAACCGGATCGACAGGCGTCGGCGCCGCGTTTGCCCCGCTCGTTTATGAAGGCAAGGTCATCGTCGGAATTACCGGCGTCGGCTATGGCTTGCATCTCGACAGCCCGCGCCCTGGCGCGCCCTTGGGAGCCGTTGTCGGCGTATCCGGATTGTATGGCCGCCCAGGTTTCTTGGCCGCCTACGACGCGGAAACAGGCAAGCAGATCTGGAAATTCGAGACGACGGGTGAGGGCTGGGTAGGCAGCTACAGAACACACACCGGACGGCGTGCAGATGTATCGGGACATCGAGGCCGAAAAAGCCAACCAATCGAAATTTCCGGATGCCTGGAAGTACGGAGGCGGCTCGATCTGGCACACTCCGACGGTCGATACCGCAACCGGCGTTCTCTATTTCGGCACTGGCAACCCGTCTCCTCAAGCGGCTGACGGAACGCGCCCCGGCGACAATCTCTACACCGTATCGCTGGTCGCCCTCGATTCCAAAACCGGCAAGCTCGTTTGGCACTATCAGCAAGTCCCCCACGACATGTGGGGTTATGACGTTGCCAGCCCGCCAACCCTTTTCGACATTGCGATTGATGGAAAAAAAGTCCCGGCGGTCGGCCAGGCGAGTAAATTAGGCTGGTACTATGTGCACGATCGGCGCAACGGCGACTTGCTGTTCAAATCTGAACCATTCGTACCGCAAGAAAATCTCTTCAGGCGCCCCACGCCGGAAGGCGTACGGATCACGCCCGGCCCTGCCGGCGGGACGAATTGGTCGCCTGCGTCATACAACGCCGGCAGAAGCATGGTGTTTGTCGCCGGCTCTCATGTCCCGATGATCTATCGCACCAGCGAATTGCCGGCTGTCGATGATAAGCCCCCGGTGCCCTATTTCACGATCGAACCGTCGAACGAAGCAAATTGGGGGACACTGACCGCCATCGACCTCGCGAAGAAAGGGCGTATCGCCTGGCAAACCAAATTAGATCAACCGCTCATTGGCGGCGTCTTGGCAACGGCTGGCGGGCTTGTGTTCACCGGGGAGGGCAGCGGCGATTTTTCGGCTTTTGATGCCAACACGGGCGCCAAGCTGTGGAGCTTCAATTGCGGCGCAGGCGTGAACGCACCGCCGGTAAGCTACGAACTCGACGGCAAGCAATACATAGCGGTCGCGGCGGGGGGCAGCCAGATCTGGGGCTTTCGCCAAGGCGGCGCGGTCGTCGTCTTCGCTCTTGCGGACCGATGAGCGAAACAGCCGACAGGCTCATCGGAGCAGCTACTCCAGGAACCGCAACCGCGACCCGGCGATCCCGTTGCCCTCGTTCATCAGGTCGAAATACGTATTGACGACCTGCCCCACCAGCGGGCCCGAGCCTTCGAAATCATGGCCCTTGTTCTGCTGCAACGGCTGTTGCAACTGCCGCAGCGCCGCCAGAAGCTCCCGCGGCTTGTCCTTGAGATCCTCGAGGTCCTCGGGCTTCTCCGCGGCGAACCGGTCGAACGTCTCCACGGCGTCGGCGTAGTCTTTGAGGGCGGCGTCGAAGCGCGCCATGTCGATGATGACGCCCTTGGGCGGCACGACGCCCGCGATGATCTGGTCGAACGTCTCGCCGGGCGTATCCGGCCCGAGGTTGCTCATCATCTCGTCCAACATGTCCGAGTTGATGGGCGTGGGCCGCGTTTTCGGAAACGTGTCGATCACGCGGTTGGCGGTGTGCAGCACATGCGCCGCCTGCCAGGCCCGCGAGCGCCCCTCGCGCGCCTCGATGTCGGCGACTTCCTGCTGCTCCACGGCGCGAACGAAGGGCCGCAGCTCCCGCAGCATGTCCTCGCGCTTGGCCAGGAATGTCTCGGCCAGCGGCACCATCTTCGCATGCAGCGCCTTGCCGCGCGCCAGGGCGTCCTCGCGATAGGCTCCGCGCTCGTAATACTGGCTCGCTTCGTTCAGCATCGGCGCCAGGGCCTCGTAAGCCTGCATGTAGCTCTGCAGCGCCGCATCCAGCGCCGGCGTCTTCGGCTCGAGCTCGGCGCCCTTGCGCACCTCCGCCAAGAGACCCGCGACGTCGGGAACGTCATAGAGGCCGTAGGAGATGTAGCGCTCCTTGCCCGTCGGCCCGGTCTTCATGTTCACCCAGCTCGCATAGCGCTCCCAGGAATCCCGGGCCCGCTCGGTCGACCGGGACACCTCGATGTAGAGGTTCGCTTTATCGAGGGCCGCCGCGATGTCTGCGGCCGAACTTGGCGCCGCCAATGCGAGGGTCGAACCGGCGGCGAGCATCAGAAGACGCGCCGAACGGACCGCGGCGAGCAAAAGAATTTGCAAAAGCCAGGGCGATCGCAGGGGGCTGGTGCGCATGGGCGTATGCTCCTGGAAAGGTCGGAGACGGCACCTCAGCTTCACCCACCTCGTCCGCGGAGTCACGTCGCGAGCGGAAATAGGGCTTCCGTCGCCTTAAAACGCGCCGGCCCAGCCTTGTTGCCAGGGCTGGGCCGAAAAAGACGGGACCGAACACGCCGAGGTTCGCCGCGCTCGGGCTCTAGATGAGCTTGCCCATCGCGACCGCCGTGTCCGCCATGCGGTTCGAGAAGCCCCACTCGTTGTCGTACCAGGAGAGCACGCGCACGAGCGTGCCATCCATGACCTTCGTCTGGTCGAGATGGAAGATCGACGAATGCGGATCGTGGTTGAAGTCGGTCGAGACGTTCGGCTGGTCCGTCACGCCGAGGATGCCCTTGAGCGCCTGCGCGGCCGCGGCCTTCACGCCCGCGTTGACCTCGTCCTTCGTCGTCTCGTGCTTGGCGATGAACTTGAAGTCCACCACCGAGACGTTCGGCGTCGGAACGCGGATCGACGTGCCGTCGAGCTTGCCGTTGAGCTCCGGCAGCACGAGGCCCACGGCCTTCGCCGCACCCGTCGTCGTCGGGATCATCGAGAGCGCCGCGGCGCGGGCGCGATAGAGATCCTTGTGCATGGTGTCGAGCGTCGGCTGGTCGCCCGTGTAGCTGTGGATCGTCGTCATGAAGCCTTTCTCGATGCCGACGAGGTCGTGCAGCACCTTCGCCACCGGCGCGAGGCAGTTCGTCGTGCACGACGCGTTCGAGACCACCAAGTGGTCCTTCGTCAGCTTGTCGTGGTTGACGCCGTAGACGACCGTGAGATCGGCGCCGTCGGCGGGCGCCGACACGAGCACGCGCTTGGCGCCGGCGGTAAGATGCGCCGAGGCCTTCTCCTTGCTGGTGAAGATGCCCGTGCATTCGAGCGCGATGTCGACGCCCATCTCCTTGTGCGGAAGCTCGGCGGGGTTCTTGATCGCCGTCACCTTGATCGGACCGCGGCCGAGGTCGATGGTGTCGCCCTTGACGATCACCTCGCCCGGGAACTTGCCGTGCACGCTGTCGAAGCGGAGCAGATGCGCGTTCGTCTCCACCGGCCCCAGGTCGTTGATGGCGACGACGTCGATGTCCGTGCGACCGGACTCGTAGATCGCGCGCAGCACGTTGCGGCCGATGCGGCCAAATCCGTTGATCGCGACCTTGACTGCCATGAACGTCCTCCAGACGAAATTGGGATTTTTGATGTGTGTTGGACAAGGCGCGAACGTTTCGCGCCCGCCGAGCGGGCGCCATTAAGTTGAGGGCGCTAGGCCGTGTCAATCCCGCCTCCGGCCACACCCGGCGCGCCGGGCGGGCGATCCTCGAATTGTTTCGTCCGCTTCGGCTGATTTCTTGCGCTGCAAGATGAGATTACATATTGTGATCCGAAGAGGGTGACGGTGCGCGGGAGGGTGCGATTCAACCGATGGTTCAGCGGGCGAAAGAAAAGGCGAAGCGTCCGGCCGGGCGCAGCAAGGCGCCGCCGTCTTCCCCGGACTTGAGTGGCCCGGATCGTCCCGATGCGCGCCTCAAGGCGCTCGAGCAGGAGCGCGACAGCCTGAAAGCCGAGCTGGACGCCGCCCGCAAGCGCATCGCCGCGTTGGAGGAAAGCCGCGACGTCGTGGCCAGCCGCATCGACTGGGTGATCGAATCGCTCGCGGGCGTTGTCGACAAGGGCGGCTGAGCCCTCGCAATTCTCGTCGCGGCAGCCTATGTTAGACGCGCTGCGGGGTTCGTCAGGAACAACTGAATCTCCAGGGCCTATAAGATCTGCCTGGGAGCTGTCCCTGGCCGGGACCGTGGTCCCGGACATATGGCGCCCACCTTACATTTGTAGGGACCCGGCGAGATCAACCGTTCCAACGGCCACCGCGGCACTGAATTTTCCCTCCTCCCGAAGCGAAGCCTCGCCTTGACCTCCACGGCCGATCTGAAGAAGGAAATGCGCCGCACGGCCAAGGCCGCGCGCCGCGCCGCCTGGGCGGATCATGGCGCGGGCGCGGCAGACGCCCTCGCCCGCCAGGGCATCGGCTTCGCCAACGCGCCGTCTCCGGCCATCGTCTCGGCTTTCCTGGCCATCGGCGAGGAGATCGACCCCACGCCCCTGATGGCCCGCCTCGCCGAGGCCGGCCACCGCCTGTGCCTGCCGGTGATGGAGGGCAAGGGCAAGCCGCTCGTGTTCCGGGCCTGGGCGCCGGGCGAGCCGCTCGCGGAGACCATGTGGGGCATCCGCGAACCGCTGCCGGAGGCCCCGGTGCTCGATCCGGACGTGGTGCTCGGCCCGCTCTTGGCCTTCGACGCGGAAGGTTACCGCCTCGGCTACGGCGGCGGCTTCTACGACCGGACGCTGGCGCGCCTGCGCGCGATCAAGCCGATCGTCTCCATCGGCATCGCCTTCGACGAGCAAAGGGTCGACGCCGTCCCCCATGAGGACTATGACCAACGCCTCGACTGGGTCCTGACGCCGTCCGGCCCGATGAAATGCTCGCTGAAGACCTGACGCATTTGGATAGACTTTCCGAAACCTTGAGCGCCGCGCCACGCCCCGATCAGCGGGGATGCCGCTGATGCGCCTTCTCTTTCTCGGCGACATCGTCGGCCGCGCCGGCCGCAAGGCCGCCCTCGAGGCGATCCCCCGCCTGCGCAAGCGCTACAACCTCGACTTCCTGGTCATCAACGGCGAGAACGCGGCCGGCGGCTTCGGCATCACCGAGAGCATCCACCTCGACCTGATCGACGCCGGCGCCGACGCCGTGACGCTCGGCAACCACGCCTTCGACCAGAAGGACACGCTGATCTTCATCGAGCGCCAGGAGCGCCTGATCCGCCCGCTCAATTTCCCGCCCGGAACGCCCGGCCGCGGCGCCGGCCTCTTCAAGGCACGCAACGGCGCCGACGTGCTCGTCATCAACGCCATGGGCCGCGTCTTCATGCACGAGATCGACTGCCCCTTCCGCGCCGTCGATCGCGAGATCACCGCCTGCGCCCTGAAATCCGGCGCCGACGCGATCCTGATCGACTTCCACGCCGAAGCCACCAGCGAGAAGCAGGCGTTCGCCCATTTCGTCGACGGGCGCGCGAGCGTCGTGGTCGGAACCCACACCCACACGCCGACGAGCGACGAGCGCATCCTGCGCGGCGGCACGGCCTACATGTCGGATGCCGGCATGTGCGGCGACTACGATTCGGTGCTCGGTATGGAGATGGACGAGCCCATCAGCCGCTTCCTGACGCGCCTTCCCCGCGAGCGCTTCGAGCCCGCCTCGGGCCCCGCCACCGTCTCCGGCCTTGCCGTAGAGATCGACGACAGGACGGGCCTCGCCACGCGCGTCAAAAGTTTGCGGCTCGGTGGTGTTTTGGAACCATCCGAGCCGCTATTTTGGGTCGAGTGAGAGAAGGTTATGGCAACCGCACGAGGAAGGGATCGGCCCGCCCTCGATGCTTTGGTGAGCATGCTCACCCTGGGACCGCGATTGGGCAGAAGCGGCATGCCCGGAAAATTAGTTGATTCTCTCCCTCGGAGCGAGGCGACGCGCCGAATATCGCCAGTTTGCGGCCCCTAGAGCGTTTCCGGGTTGCGTCGAAACAGTGCAGCGCCCCCGCACCCGGGCCTGCGGCTCGACCTCTCCCCGTCGTGGCGAAGCCACGCTCCGCATGGGGGGCGCGCCATTCCCTCTCCCCTCGGGGAGAGGGTTAGGGTGAGGGGGCGATCCGCTGCGTCCACCTGAAACGGAACGACCCTAAGGGGGGTTGACCGGGGCCGGACGGCTGCTCGATAAGTCGGACGGGCCGCGCCCGGGCACACTCGTCCCGGGGCCCCTTTCAGGACGACACATGTTCAGGACGACGCATGGCCGGCCACTCAGCATTTAAGAACATCATGCACAAGAAGGGCCGCAAGGACGCGGCCCGCGCCAAGATGTTCACCAAGATCGCGCGCGAAATCACCGTTGCCGCCAAGTCCGGCCTGCCCGACCCCACCATGAACCCGCGCCTGCGCCTCGCCATCCAGGCGGCCCGCGCCGAGAACATGCCCAAGGACAACATCGAGCGCGCCATCAAGAAGGCCATCGGCGGCGACAGCGAGGCCTACGAGCAGATCCGCTACGAAGGCTACGCCCCCGGCGGCGTGGCCGTGATCGCGGAGGCGCTGACCGACAACCGCAACCGCACCGGCGGCGCCGTGCGCGCGGCCTTCACGAAGCACGGCGGCAACCTCGCCTCCACCGGCGCGGTGGCACATATGTTCGAGCACGTGGGCGAGATCCGCTTCAAGGCGGGCGCCGGCTCGCCCGACGCCGTCCTCGAAGCCGCCATCGAGGCCGGCGCGGACGACGCCGCCTCGGACGAGACGGGCCACGTCGTCACCTGCAGCTTCGACAATCTCGGCACCATCGCGGGCGTCCTCGAGGAAAAGCTCGGCGAGCCCGAAAGCGTGCGCGCCATCTGGAAGCCGAACCTCTCCACGGAGGTGGACGAGGACAATGCTCAAAGCATCATGAAGCTGATTGCAGCCCTCGAGGATGACGACGACGTGCAGAACGTTTTCGCCAACTTCGAAGTTTCTGAAGACGTACTGAAGAAGCTCACCGCGGCCTGAGACGAACGCGGACGAGCGCCCCCCGATAGGAAACGAACGAGAGACCAATGACCGAAAAGCTCGAAGATATCGCACAAGCCATGGTCGCACCGGGCAAGGGCATTCTGGCTGCCGACGAAAGCTCGGGCACCATCAAGAAGCGCTTCGACTCGATCGGAGTGACCTCGACGGAGGACATGCGCCGCGACTATCGCGAGATGCTCTTCCGCGCCAACGACGCCATGAGGAACTACGTCTCGGGCGTCATCCTCTATGACGAGACGATCCGCCAGAAGGCCAAGGACGGCACGCCGCTCGTCGACATCATGAAGGCCGCGGGCTCCATCCCCGGCATCAAGGTCGATACGGGCGCCAAGCCGCTCCCCGGCCCGACCTCGGCCACCGAAACCATCACCGAGGGCCTCGACGGCCTGCGCGAGCGCCTCGCCGAGTACTACAAGCTCGGCGCCCGCTTCGCCAAATGGCGCGCCGTCATCACCATCGCCGACGGGCTCCCGACCTGGAACTGCGTCAAGGCCAACGCCCACGCGCTCGCCCGCTATGCCGCGCTTTGCCAGGATGCCGGCATCGTGCCGATCGTCGAGCCCGAGGTTCTGATGGACGGGCCCCACTCCGCCCACGACATCGACGAATGCTACCGCGTCACCGAGTGGACGCTGCGCACCGTCTTCCGCGAGCTCTACGACGCCCGCGTCAGCCTCGAAGGCATGGTGCTGAAGCCGAACATGATCATCGCCGGCCAGAAGTCGCCGCGTCAGGCCTCGCCCGAGGAGGTCGCCGAGAAGACGGTCCGCTGCCTCAAGGCGACCGTGCCGTCGTCCGTGCCGGGCATTGCCTTCCTCTCGGGCGGCCAGTCCGACGAACTGGCGACGCAGCACCTCTCGCTGATGAACGCCGCGGGCGGCCTGCCCTGGGCCATGACGTTCTCCTACGGCCGCGCCCTTCAGGCCGCCGCCCTCACCGCCTGGGGCGGCAAGAGCGAGAACGTCGCCGCCGGCCAGCGCGCCTTCACGCACCGCGCCCGCATGAACAGCCTGGCCGCGCTCGGCAAGTGGGACGCCAAGCAGGAGAAGGCGGCCTGAGTCTCTCCGAC
>CAYLSI010000039.1:0-32567 GCA_964386545.1 uncultured Hyphomicrobium sp. | reverse complement strand
TCCTGAGCGGCCCCGTTTTCTTTTGCCCGGCCGCCTCCGCGCCTTGGCCTTTCCCCGCGCGCCGCTTCGCCCGGGCTTCATGAGACTGTCATCTGCCGCGGCTAGGTTCGCTCCGAGAATTCGGCTGATCCTCTTCACCCCATCTCTCATCGGGATGCGCTTGGCGCGACAGCGCGAGAGGAACAGGAGACGGAGGCGCATCGCCCTCGCCGCGCATCCGTTTTGCGACCGCCGCGCCGGCCCCTGTCGGCCGCGGGGCGGAAAGAAAGGCCAGCCTCGCCCGCCGCCGGGCTCCCCGCTGCCGGCGTGAGGGCAGGCTGGCCTCGTTTGCTTCTCCGTTGTCCCCAGCTCTCGCCGCCGGCCGCTTGATCGGCTCGCCCCGCCGGCCCTAGAGTGCTTCCGGAAAAGTGGGAACCGGTCATGGCGAAGCCATGCGGATCACGCAGAGAGTCCGATAAGAAGCACGATCAAACAAAAGCTTAGAGCCGTTCCGCACCAAAACCGGAACGGCTCTAGAGTGCTTCCGGAAAAGCGGGACCGGTTTTCCGCGAAGAAGAAGCACGACAAAACAAAGATCTAGGGTCTTCGGCGATTCCACGAAAAGCGGAAAGACCCGAACCCTCGAGAGGGCTCGCAACCGGGCATTGGCCGTGATTCCCATCGTCGTCATCATGGTGGTTTTGACGGTTGCGATCGCGGCCTTCGTGCTCGCGCCGCGTCTCTCCCACGGCCGGATCCTGTTCGAGCAGAGCCCGGACCGCCCGGCCGCGTTCGGCTACCGGATGGCCTGGCTCGCGATCCGCAGCCGCGACACGGACGAGGTGATCGAAGCGCTCGGCCTGCAGGGCGGCGAGCCCTGCAATTGGCGCTCCGGCATCGGCACCGTGTACGACACGCGCCTTGGCAACGACCGCGTCTTCGTTTCGCCGCCCGTCAACGGCTGGACGTTCGTGGTCGGCCTCGCCCTGCCCTATCCGGTCGGCCGGAATTACAAGGACACCTGCATGCCGCTGCTGCAGCGGCTGGGGCGCCGGTTCGTGGAGGTGCAGTACTTCTTCGCCTTTCCGCCCATCGACCACTACGCCTGGGCGCGCCTGATCGAGGGCCGCGTCATCCGCGCCTTTGCCATGACGGACGAAGGCCATGTCTGGAACCGCGGCCGGCTGACGAAGGAGGAGCGCGCCCTGGGGCTCAAGCTCTTCGATTTCCGCGGCGTGCGCGGCCGGCGCGGCGATGCCGGCGGCGAGATCATCCTCTATCCCACCGAGGAGCACGTGCTCTCGCTCGCCCAGCGCTGGAGCCTCGATCCCTCGCGCCTCGATGCGACCGATCATCCGGCCAACGCGCTCGGCGTCATGGCGGTCGCGCCCGCCGCCTGGCGGCCCGCTCGCGTGGCCGCCGCAGGCCCGAAGCCCGAGCGCCTGAAGAATACGGGTTAGGTTGAACGAAGAGCCGCCGCTGACCCTGCTCTCAATGCGGGTTCACGCGGCCTGGCGCGCGACGCCCGTTCCGGTGCGCAGAGCCGGGTTCGCGCCGTTGCGGAGCATCACCACCTCGGCCGAGATCGGCAGGGCGCTGTAGGCGCGGGCGCGCGCGAGCGGCGAGCGCGCGACCGCAAGCCCCTGCGTATAGCGCTTCAGCACGCGCGGCGCCTTCTTGGGCATCACCTTGCCGCCCGGCTGCCGCCGGCGCGGACCTTTCAACGATTTCGGCACATTCTGCGTGGCGACCGAGCGAAGCCGCGATGAAAACACCCACGTGGCGAGCGTCCGCGCGAAGTCGCAGTCGGCGAGCGAGCGCGCCGGAGCCAATGATTCAGGAGCGCGCGGAATGAGGAACAGCGGAACCCGGCTCCGCAAGTCGGACGCGACCACGACCACGCGAGATTCCGCGATCGAGCCGAAAATCCAAGTCACGACCCGCTGGATGACACCCGGTTTCTCCACGCTGGTGGACATCATACACCCCTCCACACGTCCGCTCGCGGACAGATCCGGGTCAGGATGCCATCGGACAGTTAACGTATGAATAAATTTAGTTTCAATACGAGCATATTAAGCCCGCAAGACGGAGAATCCGGTCGAGCTTTGAGGCTTAAGCCGCCGTCTGGGCGGCGATCTCCGCCATCTGCTGTGCGATCATGTGATCGAGGAAGCCGTCGAAGGGCACCGTAAAGGCCGTGAGCCCCTTGGGGTCCGTGCTCCAGGCCTCGAGCTTCTCTCCGAAGCTCTCCGGCAGCACGCCCATGCCCTCGAGCCCCACGACCGTGGCCTGGAATGCGGCGTCCGTCATCGGCAAGAACGGGATCGTTACGGGCTCGAAATAGCCGTCCGGGCGCCGCCGCGGAGCATGCGTGACGGCCGCGCAAACGATCGTCCGGTCCCGGTCGAAGGACGCGATGGCGCCGATCAACACGCGAGACGCCTCGAAGCCTTCCGGCGCCCGATAGGTCCAGCACTGTCCGGCCGCGAACTGCATCATCTCACCCCGCAGAAACACCATAGAAACTCAACGTCTTGCACTTTGGTTGGGCCGTCTAGACCTGCTTCGCGGCGTGAATCGGGCAACCCTCGGCGCGCACGTTCGCACGCGATCTCAACGAAGAAGCCAAGCGCGTTGTTTCATCGAGCGGTAAGACGCGCGGCCACACCGAGACAAAAAGTGTCGCAAAGGAGCAGATCCCTCAGCGGCGGCCGACCGTCAGGCGGTCTTCCCGGGGGCCGGTGTCATCGCGCAGGTCATAGCCTTCGTCCTCGCAGGCGACGGCCATGGCGCGCCCCGTCGCGCGGTCGAGCGCGATCGTCGTGCAGTTCGAGACCATCACCTCGGCTTCGGCGACACGCACGAAGGCGGCGCTCGGTCGCGACACCGTGCGCCCGTCCGGCCCGCCCGCCAGAACGACGTCCGAAACGAAGCCCCAGAAGCCGATGAAGTGCCAGAACACGGCCCCGCCGACGAAGCCGACCACGCTCCAGCCGAGGCCGCTCACGCCATCGAGCATGCCGACGAGCGTGCGGCGGCGTCCGCGCGGCGGCGCGCGGTAGGCGGCGACGAGCTTCGCGATGCCGCGCGCGGCGGGCTTGGCGAGATCCGCCGCCGGACGGCGGTCCGCGACATAGGAAAGGCTGCGTTCGTCTGCGGTTCTCGGCATGCTTCGAGCCTGCTGGGCGAAGAGAAACGCAGAACGACTCGAAGTGTGCGGGGCGCGCGTCGAACCGGCAAGATACAATGCGGCAGCCCAGGGACGCCCCGAGCGTTATCCACAGCCGCCCGTGACATTTATCGCCCGTGACATTTATCGAACGGGCGGAACATGCATCCGGTCGCCGCGGCAGAGCTTGCGCTGCTCCTCGTTCGGCCCGCACGCGCGCGGCGCGCCCGTCTTGCTGAAGCAGATCCGGAGCTCGCGGAACCGCGTGCCCGGCCCGCGGCAGGCCACGCCGAACATGTCGGGCTTGAGCGCGGGATTGGCGGCCACGAACGCGCGCACGACCTCGCCCGGGCTCATGAACTGGTCGCTCGGCGGATTGCGGAACTGCTGCGGGATGGTGATGCTCTGGAACATCCGACGCGCCGTCTGGTAATAGCCTTCCGGCGTGAGACCCGAGCACGTGCCGTGCTTCCGGTACTCGTGAATGATGAGCCGCTTGCTCGGCATGATGTCGAACATCTGGTCGATGACCGATTGCGATACGTAAGGCCGCGTGCGCGTCGGACAGTCCTCCGGATAGCCGCGCTCGTACTGCGGCCACAGCCCGTGCAGGATGAACGAGTAGCGCCGCCCGCCGCGCGGCGCGCATTGCGTGTCGTCGTCGCGCCCCTCGGGGCTCTCGCAATGCGTCGGGCTCCACGAGAGCACGAGCGAGTAGTAGTCGAAATCGCCGGGCTCACCGCCGGACCGCGCCGCCGCGGCCATGGCTTCGGGCGGATCGCCGCCGTCGTAATCCGCGTTGCGCGCGCCCGATCCCTCGGTTCCCCCGCCGCCCGAGGTCGTTTTTCCCGGCGTCGTCGACACCGAAGGCCCGCTGGGAACGTCGCGCCCCCCGTCGCCCCTCTCGAAATACATGAGCACGAGGGCCACCACGACGAGCACCGCGAGGCCGGAAAGCGAAAGCTGCTGAGGAGAGCGCATGGAGATCAGGCCGCCTGCCGCGCAAGAGCATCGAGAATGCGCACCCAGCTCCGGGCGCCCTTCTTGAAGCTCTTGAGGTTGTACTTCTCATTCGGCGAATGGATCTTGTCGTCCTCCACGCCGAAGCCGATCAGAAGGCTGTCCATGCCGAGCGCCGCCTTGAACGACGTCACGATCGGAATGGAGGCCCCGCACCCCATGAGCACGGGCTTGACGCCCCATTCCTCGCCGAGCGCCGCCGCGGCCGCCTGCACCGACGGCGCCGTCGTGTCGAAGCCGATCGCCGCGCTGCCGTGCCCGCCGTTGAAGCGCACCTCGCAGTCGGCCGGCAGATGGTCGGTCACGAACGTACGGATGCACGCGAGCAGGTGCTCCGGATCCTGCCCGGGCACGAGCCGGCACGTGATCTTGACCGACGCCTCCGACGGAATGACCGTCTTGAAGCCCGCGCCCTGGTATCCGCCGGAAATGCCGTTGAACTCGAGCGTGGGCCGCGACCAGAGCTGCTCGATCAGCGACTTCGACGCCTCGCCCGCCGGCTGCGAAAGCCCCACCGGCTCGAGCAGTTGCCGGGCGTCGAGGCCCAGCGCCTTCCACTGCTTGAGCTGCGCGCGCGTCGGCGCCGTCACGCCGTCGTAGAAACCGGGGATCGTCACGCGGCCCTTGGCGTCGTGCATCTTGCCGAGGATGCCGGCGAGCGCGCGGATCGGGTTCATGGCCGGCCCGCCATAGAGGCCCGAATGCAGATCGCGCGACGGGCCCTTGACGATGACCTCGATGCCCGCGAGCCCGCGCAGCATGGTGGTGATGGCCGGCGTATCCTTGTCCCACTGCCCCGTATCGCAGACGAGCACCATGTCCGCGGTGATCTCTTTCCCGCTCTTCTTGAGGAACCCCGGCAGCGAGGCCGAGCCGCACTCCTCCTCGCCCTCGATCATGACGGAGACCGCGAGCGGCAGCTCGCCCGCCACCTCTTTCCAGGCCCGCGCGGCCTCGAAGAAGGTCATGAGCTGGCCCTTGTTGTCCTCGGCCCCGCGCGCCACGATGACCTTGCCGTTGGCCTTGTCGGTCGCGATCCGGGGCTCGAACGGCGGCTTCGTCCAGAGCTCCAGCGGATCCGGCGGCTGCACGTCGTAGTGGCCGTAGAACAGCACGTGCGGCGTGCCCTTGGCGACCTTCGCCCGGTCATGGCCGACGACGATCGGATGGCCGGTCGTGGGCCGCACGGAGGCGGTGAAGCCGATGTCGTTGAGTTGCCCCGCGCACCATTCGGCCGCCTTCAGGCACGAGCCCTTGTAGGCCGGGTCCGTCGAGATGCTCTCGATCCGCAGCAGCTCGAACAGGCGCGCGAGGCCGGCGTCGAAGTTGCGATCCAGGCGTTCGAGAACCTTCGGCACGTGATCGGTCATGATAACCCTGTTGTGAGCAAGCGGGCGTCCGGCAGGCCAAGCGGCCAAAGTGAGTGTTGGCGGGCAACCGGGCCTATGCCACAGTTCCCCGCCGGCAACAATCCGGCTTCGCCCATACGACGCTGGCACGACAGGAGACGGAATGGCATCCGCACAGTCATCTCGCGATGCAGCTCCGAAGTGGGTCTATTATTTCGCCGCGGGCGAATCCGAGGGCCGCGCCAGCATGATCGATCTGCTCGGCGGAAAGGGGGCGAACCTCGCCGAGATGGCCAATCTGGGCCTGCCCGTGCCGCCGGGCTTCACGATCACGACCGAGGTCTGCGCGCT
The DNA here is from genome assembly GCA_964386545.1 of uncultured Hyphomicrobium sp. GTDB lineage: Bacteria > Pseudomonadota > Alphaproteobacteria > Rhizobiales > Hyphomicrobiaceae > Hyphomicrobium_C. The sequence goes on along the minus strand of CAYLSI010000039.1, from coordinate 26,696 downwards.
CTACTACCAGAACGGCCGCCGGCTTCCGGACGGCCTCGCCCGCGAGGTCGAAGCGGCGCTCGCGCGCATCGGCGAGGTGACGGGCTTCCGTTTCGGCAGCGAGGAGAAGCCGCTGCTCGTCGCCGTCCGCTCGGGCGGGCGCGCCTCGATGCCCGGCATGATGGACACCATCCTGAACCTCGGCCTCAACGACCGCACCGTCCAGGGTCTTGCGAGCAATTCGAACGACGAGCGCTTCGCCTACGACAGCTACCGCCGCTTCATCCAGATGTACGGCGACGTCGTCCTCGGCGTCGATCACGCGATCTTCGAGGACATCCTCGACAACTACAAGAACCTGAACGGCTACAGCTACGATACGGAGCTGAACGCCGCCGAATGGCGCAACGTCATCGCCGAGTACAAGGCCGCCATCGAGCAGGCCAGCGGCCAGCCGTTTCCGCAGGACACCAACGCGCAGCTCTGGGGTGCCATCGGCGCGGTGTTCGGCTCGTGGCAAAACACGCGCGCCGTCACCTACCGCCGCCTGCACGCGATCCCCGAGGACTGGGGCACCGCCGTCAACGTGCAGGCGATGGTGTTCGGCAACATGGGCAACACGTCCGCGACCGGCGTCGCCTTCACGCGCAATCCGTCGACGGGCGCCAACGAGATCTACGGCGAGTACCTCGTCAACGCCCAGGGCGAGGACGTCGTCGCCGGCATCCGCACGCCGCAGCCGCTGACCCTCAAGGCGCGCCGCGAGGCCGAGGACCCGAACCCCTCGCTCGAGGAGGAGATGCCGGGCGCGTTCGCCGAGCTGACCTCCATCTTCGCGGCGCTCGAAACCCGCTACCGCGACATGCAGGACATCGAGTTCACGATCCAGAACGGCAAGGTCTGGATGCTGCAGACCCGCTCCGGCAAGCGCACCGCCGAAGCCGCCGTCAAGATCGCCGTGGATCTCGCCGGCGAGGGCGTCATCTCGCGCGAGGAGGCCGTGCTCCGCGTCGACCCGTCGAGCTTCACGCAGCTCCTGCATCCGACCATCGATCCCGCGGCCGAGAAGGATCTGCTGACGACCGGCCTTCCGGCCTCGCCCGGCGCCGCCTCGGGCGAGATCGTGTTCTCCTCGGACGAGGCCGAGCGCCAGAAGCAGCAGGGCCGCACGGTGATCCTCGTGCGCACCGAAACGAGCCCCGAGGACATCCACGGCATGCACGCCTCCGCCGGCATCCTGACCGCGCGCGGCGGCATGACGAGCCACGCCGCCGTGGTCGCGCGCGGCATGGGCGTGCCGTGCGTCTCCGGCGCGGGCGCGATCCGCATCAACGAGCAGGCGCAGACGCTGAGCGTCGGCAAGCGCATCCTGAAAGTGGGCGACGTCATCACGATCGACGGCGCGACGGGGCGCGTCTACACGGGCGAGGTGCCCATGCGCCAGCCGCAGCTCTCGGGCGACTTCGCCCGCCTCGTCTCCTGGGCGGACGACGCGGGCGGCCTCGTCGTGCGCGCCAACGCGGATACGCCGAAGGATGCGCGCCAGGCCCGCGCGTTCGGCGCGCAGGGCATCGGCCTCTGCCGCACCGAGCACATGTTCTTCGACGCCGAGCGCATCCTCGCCATGCGCGAGATGATCTGCGCCACGACGGAAGCCGGACGGAAGGCGGCGCTGGCGCGCATCCTGCCCGTTCAGCGCTCCGATTTCGTCGATCTGTTCGAGATCATGGGCGCGCTGCCCGTCACCATCCGCCTGCTCGACCCGCCGCTGCACGAGTTCCTGCCGCGCAACGAGCGCGAGCTCGAAGCCGTCGCGGCGCAGCTCAAGCTCCCGGTCGAGAAGCTCAAGGCGCGCATTGCGGAGCTGTCAGAGTTCAACCCCATGCTGGGCCTGCGCGGCTCGCGCCTCGCCATCCGCTTCCCCGAGATCCCGGAGATGCAGGCGCGCGCCATCTTCGAGGCCGCCATCGCGGCAGGCCAACGCCTCGGCGCCGTCGTCGAGCCGGAGATCATGATCCCGCTGATCGCCTACCGGCGCGAATACGACATCCTGGCCGACATCATTCGCCGCACTGCCCGCACCATCGAGCAGGAGACGGGCGTTCGCCTCGTCTACAAGCTCGGCACGATGATCGAGCTGCCGCGCGCCTGCGTCGTGGCCGGCGAGCTGGCGGAAGGCGAGACGGGCGCGGAGTTCTTCTCGTTCGGCACCAACGACCTGACGCAGACCACCCTGGGCTTGAGCCGCGACGATGCCTCGCCGATCCTCTCGGCGTATTCCGCGCACGGCATCTACGAGACCGACCCGTTCGTCTCCATCGACCAGCAGGGCGTCGGCGAGTTGGTGCGCATGGGCGTCGCCCGCGGCCGCGAGAAGAAGCCCGATCTCAAGATCGGCATTTGCGGCGAGCACGGCGGCGATCCGGATTCGATCGCCTTCTTCCACGCCGCAGGCTTCCACTACGTGTCCTGCTCGCCGTATCGCGTGCCCGTGGCGCGGCTCGCCGCCGCCCAAGCCGCCATCGGCACGCGCCTCAAGACGCAAGACTGAAGGGAGAGCGGCGCGGCGTCTCAGGCGCCGCGCTCGACAGACTCAGTGCGTGAGATCGCGCTGCTCGATGCGGTCGAGCTCGTCGAGCGACGGCCGGCGCGGACGCGGGCCCTGCTTCTTCGGCATCAGCGCCAGCCACAGAACGAGCGGCGGAAAAAGAAAGCACCACGCCATCCAGAACGAATAGTCGCGGTTCTTCCAGCCAGCGAGGAAGCCAGCGAGCGCGGCCGCGACGATCGCGGCGAGCCCCCAAAAGACGATAATCGCTGGCATCATTCTGAAAATCCTCCGGCACGCCTCTGCGCGAGGCAGAGCCGACACATGGAAAGAAACTGCGGCGAAATCAAGTAAAGATGCCGTAGGGCACAAACACGGGTGCCGCCGCGGTTAACAGGCGGCCGCGTCGTCCGCGAGCGGCTCGAAATCGAGCCCGAGATCGAGAATCGGCGCCGAATGCGTGAGCGCGCCGATGGAGATGAGATCGACGCCGCTCTCCGCGATCGCGCGCACCGTCTCCAGCGAGACGCCGCCCGACGCCTCCGTGACGACACGTCCGCCCACGCGCGAGACGGCTTCGCGCAGTTGCGCGGGTGTCATATTGTCGAGCATCACGACGTCGATGGGGTGCGCGAGCGCCTCGTCGAGCTCGGCGAGCGTTCCGACCTCGACCTCGATCTTCACCATGTGGCCCGCATGCGCGCGCGCCGCCGCGATCGCCGCTGAGACGCCGCCCGCCGCGACGATATGGTTGTCCTTGATGAGGATGGCATCGAAGAGACCCGAGCGGTGGTTCTGCGCGCCGCCGCAGCGCACCGCGTATTTCTCGAACGCGCGCAGCCCCGGCGTCGTCTTGCGCGTGTCGGCGATCTTGGCCTTCGTGCCCTGGACGAGATCGACATAGCGGCGCGTCAGCGTCGCGATCCCGCTCATGTGGCAGAGGAAGTTGAGCGCCACGCGCTCGCCCGTGAGCAGCGTGCGCGCAGGCCCCTTCACGCGCGCGACGTTGGTGCCCGCCGCTACCATTGTGCCGTCCGCCACCAGCGCCTCGAAGCGCACGCTGTCGTCGAGGGCGCGGAACGCGGCCTCCGCCACCGCAAGGCCCGATATGACGCCGCCGCGGCGTGCGCCGAACAGCGCTGATGCACGGGTGCTGGCGGGAACGGTCGCATCGGTCGTGAGGTCGCCGCGCACGCCGAGATCCTCGGCGAGCGCAAGCTCCACGGCGCGCACGATGAGAGGGCGCGGCAGGGTCGTCTCGATGGCCGTCACGCGGGCAACTCCAGGTCGCAGGCGCTCGGGAACCGGCGGCGCAAACCGCCCGCCCGCGCTTCCGTCAGCGTCACGGCGCTCCGGTGCGCGAAGCGTTCGCTGGCCTCCGGATAATCCGAGCGGAAATGCCCGCCGCGGCTTTCCTTGCGGGCGAGCGCGGACGCCGCGATGATCTCACCGGCGAGCGCCATGTTGGCGATCAGCGCGTCGTCGCCGGCCTCGTTGCCGATCGCGCGCAAGGTGGCGAGCGCGCGCTCGAGGCCCGCAGCCGAGCGGATCACGCCGACATCCTCGCTCATGGTCCGCCGTAGAAGCCGGGTCAGCTCGGTGCGCCGCGCGAGGTCGAGCGGCCGGCTGGCGCCGACGCGATAGGTCTTGGCCACCGGGCGCGCCATGTCCGGCGAGACGAGGCGGCGAATGTCGTCGGCCGCGCGCGCGCCCACCACCACCGCTTCGAGCAGCGAGTTCGAGGCGAGCCGGTTGGCCCCGTGCAGCCCCGTGGCCGCGACCTCGCCCACGGCCCACAACCCTTCGAGCGACGTGCGGCCCGAGAGATCCGTCGCCACCCCGCCCATGTGGTAATGCGCGGCCGGCGCGACGGGGATCGGCTGCGTGACCGGGTCGAGCCCCGCCTTGCGGCAGTGCGCATAGACCGTCGGAAACGCGGTCGGAAAGGCGGCGCCGATCGCCGTACGGCAGTCGAGGAACGCGCCGCGCCCCGCGATGATCTCCGCGAACACGCCGCGCGCCACCACGTCCCGCGGCGCGAGATCGCCATCGGCGTGCAGGGCGCCCATGAAGCGCTCGCCGCGCGCGTTGATGAGCACCGCGCCCTCGCCGCGCAACGCCTCGGAGGCCAGCGGCGCCGGATCCGCGCCGACGTCGATCGCGGTCGGATGGAACTGCACGAACTCCGCGTCCGAGATGACCGCACCCGCGCGCGCCGCGAACGCGATGGCTTCGCCGCGCGCGTAGATCGGATTGGTGGTGACGGAGAAGAGCGCACCCGCGCCTCCCGTGGCGAGCACGACCGCGCTCGCCGGCATGAAATCGAACGTCCCCGTGCCCGTGGCGTCCGTGCGCACGAGGCGAACGCCGGTCACGCGCCCGGACGAGCCCGCGCCCGCGTCGAGAATGAGGTCGATGGCCTCGTAGCCTTCGAGAAGGCGGATGGACGGCGTCGCGCGCACCGCCGCGATCAGCGACTGCATGATCGCCGCGCCCGCGCGGTCGCCCGAGACGCGCACGACGCGCGCGCGCGAATGGGCCGCCTCGCGCGACAGCGCGAAATGGCCTTCGAGGTCGCGGTCGAACGGAACGCCGTAGCGCAGGAGATCGCCGATCCGCGCCGGTGCTTCGGCCGCGACGACCTCCGCCACGTGCGCGTCGACGATGCCGCCACCCGCCGCGATCGTATCTGCCGCGTGCGCTTCCGGCGTGTCGCCCTCGCCCACGGCAGCCGCGATACCGCCCTGCGCCCAGACGCTTGAGCTGCCTTCGCCGAGCGGCGCGGCCGCGACGACCGTCACCGGCAACGGCGCGAGGCGCAACGCAGTGAAGAGACCCGCAAGCCCCGCGCCGATGACGACGATGTCGCCGCGCTCGAGCGCTTGGCTCGGATCGGCGAACCCTCGTGTCACGTCGCGGATGCGATTGAAGTCCATGGCGGACCTCCTTGAGACTTGCGGGAAGAGCGGGCGTCCGAAGGCGGTTGCGAAAATCCGGCAGTGAGAGGCGCGGACCTCGCGGCCCGCGCCGGGTGCTGTTCTCAGGCCGAGGCCTCGACCATGCGCTCCACGGCCCGGCGCGCCTTGACGGCCACGGCCGGATCGACCGTCACCTCGAAGCGGTTGTAGAGCAGCGCCTCGTAGATCTTCTCGAGGCTGATGCGCTTCATGTGCGGGCAAAGGTTGCACGGACGCACGAACTCGACATCCGGCGTCTCGGCCGCGACGTTCGACGCCATCGAGCATTCCGTGACGAGCACGACCTTGGGCGGGCGCTTCGTCTTGACCCAGTCGATCATCGCCGCCGTCGACCCAGTGAAGTCGGACGCCTGGATGACGTCCGGCGGGCACTCCGGATGCGCGATGACCTTGAGACCGGGCTCGGCCGCACGCATCGCCGCGATCTCCTCGCCCGTGAAGCGCTCGTGCACCTCGCACGCGCCCTTCCAGGTGATGATCTCGACGTTCGTCTTCGTCTGCACGTACTTGGCGAGGTACTGATCCGGGATCAGCAGCACGCGCGGCGCGCCCAACCCCTCGACGATCTTCACCGCGTTGGAGGACGTGCAGCAGATATCGCACTCCGCCTTCACGGCCGCGCTGGTGTTGACGTAGGTGACGATCGGCACGCCCGGGTAGGCCGCGCGCAGCGCGCGCACGTCCTCCGGCGTGATCGACGAGGCGAGCGAGCAGCCGGCCAGCGGATCGGGAATCAGCACCGTCTTGTCGGGGTTGAGCAGCTTCGAGGTCTCGGCCATGAAGTGCACGCCGGCCTGCACGATCACCTGCGCTTCCGTGCGCGCCGCTTCCTTGGCGAGCTGCAGGCTGTCGCCGCGGATGTCGCCCACGCCATGGAAGATCTCCGGCGTCATATAGTTGTGCGCCAGGATGACCGCGTTGCGCTCCACCTTGAGCTCATTGATCGCCTTGATGAGCGGCGCGTACTGCACCCACTCCATCGGCGTCACGACATGCTTCACGCGCTCGTAAAGCGGCGCCATCTCGCGCTTCAAGGCGGGCGTGAAGGGCATCGGCGGCGTCAAGGTCGTGGACCGAGCACGCGCGGGCGAGCAGGTTGCACCATCCACGGCATCCGCGGAACCGACAGCAGAATGGGCCAAATCAAGGACCATCTTGACCTCCAAGTTTCTCATATACTCAAGTGGAGCATATGAAGGACCTGAAAAATACCGGCCACCTTAGCCAGTACCCACTACGCCTTCGGAACCCGAAAGTTCCGCCTTTATGCTCCAAGAGAGCATAGGACATCTGTGACAAATTTAATGGACCCGTCGATGATTTACTAGGCCGCTGAACGCTTTTTTTGCAGCCCTATACGGAAAGTACGAGCAAAGAAAGTACGCATGAGGAGAGAACGCGGTCCACAGGTCCACACGCACGCCCACCAACGGAAACGCTAACTGCGCACGGCCTTGACGCGCACGCCCGGCGCCGGCCGCTCGAGCACGACCTCGCGGCGGAACCGAAACAGCTTGGCCGGCCGCCCGCCGGTCTGGGTCTTGACCTCCCCCGTCGGCTCCACGAGGCCGGCGCTTTCGACGAGGCGGCGAAAATTCTGCTTGTGCAGATGCGGGCCGAGAATGGCCTCGACCGTCTTCTGCAATTCGAACAGGGTGAACTCGTCCGGCATCAGCTCGAAGATGACCGGCCGGTATTTGATCTTCGCGCGCACGCGCCCGATGGCGGTCGCCAAAATGCGTCGGTGATCGAACAGCATCGGCACGCCGAAGCGGGCAGAGGTGTCCGCCCATTCGCCGGCCGACTCGCGCCCGTCACGGCGGGCTTCGTCCACGAGGCCTGCCTCGTAGAGAAGCTCGAAGCGGTCGAGCACCTTCTCCTCGTCCCATGCGCCGCCGTCGAAACCGAAGCAGATACGCAACCGGTCCTCGCGCGGCACGGGCCGCACGGGCGCCGAGCGCGAAGCAGGCCGCTGCGCCCACTCCCGCAGCCGCGGCTCGATCTCCGCGCCGAGGATCTCGGGCTTCCCTTTGCGCCAGTCCTCCCACGGGAAGTAATGGTACCAGCTTCGCCACACGCCATGCTGCAGGTCGCGCGCATGGCCCGTCTCGGTCAGCGCGAGATAGCCGATGGAGACCACGTGCGGAGAAAGATCGCCGGGCTCCGCATGGCGCCCGCGATCGCCGAACGTATAGAGCTGCTCGACGTAGCCGAGCCCGAGCCCCGTCTGCTCCTCGACCCACGACCTGAGGCCGCTTTCCAGCGTTCTGTGCGCCAGCGGCGAGAACGGGCCGAACGGCAGGCCGTCGCCGCCGTTTGCGGGATCCTGGTCCTGGCGAATGACGAGCACGACCGGCTCGTCGTCGATCACCGCGACGATCGCCGCGTTGAGGCCGATCTCGACGGCGGCAAGCTCGCCGCGTTGAGACGGTTCGGGAGGGGCAGCAGCGTCGGTGTCCGGAGTTTGGAACCGTCGCTTGATGTTCGCATCTGAAATCATGGCACCAGCTCCTGAACTGCCGCTAACCGCTGATCGTGGCGATTTTCCGAACCGTGAGAAGCAAGAAATTTCTTCAAATCGGCGGAATAAAATCGGCGCGTCCGCGGACAAGCGAAAGCGCATCAAGCGAAACGCACGAGAGTGCCAAATCGTTCGAGAAATAATTGCTGCGCGTCTAGCGCTGGCAGAGGAGCAAGGTTAAGCAACCGTTGCGTGAGCGCGTCGTCGAACGCGGCGGGCGTGCCGAAAAACGCAAGCGCCTCGCCACGTTCGAAGCCCGCGAGGCCCGTGGCTTCGTAGTAGGCCGCGATTCGATCGGCGCGCTTGATGCCCGCTGAAACCGCATCCGGCAGCGTCTTTTCAAGCCCGAAGCGCACGTGGATCGCCTCGCTGAGACGCGTCTCGAACGCCTTGTAGTCGAGCCCGATCGCCGTCTTGAACGGGCTGATCAGATCGCCGATCACATACTCCGCCGCGTCGTGCAGCAGCGCCGCGAGGCGCCACTGCGCGGACCATTCTGGATGAAGCGCGCCGGCAATGTCCTCCACGACCACCACGTGCTGGGCAACGGAGAACGCATGCGGCCCCACCGTCTGCCCGTTCCAGCGCGCAACCCGTGCAAGGCCGTGCGCGATGTCCTCGATGGCGATGTCGTCCGGGTTGGGATCGAGCAGATCGAGGCGGCGCCCCGAGAGCATGCGCTGCCACGCGCGCGAAGGCGCGCGAACATCAAGTGTGCGCGAAGGCGCGCTGACATCAGGTGCGCGCGAAGGCGCGCGAACATCAAGTGTGCGGGAAGACGCAGGATCGCGGGCCTTGTCGTCGTCGCCCATCGTCGTCACCTCTGCGGCACGGCGAACGCGCGCTGCAGCTTCGCGCACGCCGCATGACGATGGCAGCTCACGAGATGATCGTTGACCATGCCCGTCGACTGCATGAACGCGTAGACGGTCGTGGGCCCGACGAAGCGGAAGCCTTCCCTCTTGAGCGCTTTCGAGATGCGCACGGAGGCATCCGTCGCGGCCGGAATGTCCCGGAACGCCGTCCACGCCGCAGGATCCGGCTTGCCGCCCGCGTGCTCCCACAGGAACGAGGCCAGCGACTGGCGCTTCGTGAGCGTGAGGAAAGCCTTCGCGTTGTCGATCGTCGCCTCGATCTTGAGGCGGTTGCGCACGATCCCCGCATCCGCCATCAGCCGCGCGATATCCTTTTCGCCGTAGCGCGCGATGCGCGCCGCATCGAAGCCGTGGAACGCGGCGCGGAAGTTGTCGCGCTTCTTCAGAATGGTGAGCCACGACAGCCCGGACTGGAACCCTTCGAGCACGAGCTTTTCGAACAGGCGGCGGTCGTCGGCATGCGGCACGCCCCATTCCTCGTCGTGGTAGCGCGCATAGAGCGGGTCCGCGATGCCGGTCCACGGGCAGCGCGTCACGGCATCAGGCGACTTCATGGGAGCCCTTGATCTCGAATGTCGCGAACGGCGGCACGCGCACGGCGAGCGCGTGTCCCGCTGCGGTCACGGCGAGCCCGTCGCGCTGCGCTTCGGCGACACGATCGATCCTGAGCAGCGCGAGGCCCTGCGCGCCCGAGACCGAGCCCAGCCGCCCGATCTCGGCCGCCCCGATCGTCACCGCCGGCCGGTCGTCCGGCAGCGCCGACGCCGCCTCGACCATCACCACGCGCTTGCGCACGGTCGTGCGGTGCTGCATGCGCGACACCACCTCCTGGCCGACGAAGCAGCCCTTCGTGAACGAGACGCCGTGGAGCTGATCGAGCAATGCTTCATGCGGAAAGGTATCGCCGAAATCGAAATCGCGCCCGCTCTGCGGCACGCCGAGCGCGACGCGATGCGCATGATAGGCGGCCGCGTCGCCGGACGACGCCGGATCGTCGCCCGCCTCATCATGGAGCGTCCCGTCACGACGCGCCAGCCACCGCACGCCGAGCGCGGCGAGACGCGGATCGGGATAGACGAGATCTCCGGCGGCGACCGCGCGCGCTTCGTCCCCCCACGCCGCGCCCACGTCGAACGCGCCGGACACGTCTGCGATGGCGACATCCGCGCGCAGCTTGTAAAGCGAGAGCCGCTTCGCGAGATCGGGCGCCCGCGCACGGTCCGTCTCGATCAGGTAGCCGCCGTCCGCCGCCACCACCAGGAAATCGAAGAGGATCTTCCCCTGCGGCGTCAGCAGCGCCGCATAGAGCGCGGGCTGCCGGTCCAGCAGCGCCATGTCGTTCGTGATGAGACCGGCGAGCAGCTTCTTCGCGTCAGGTCCGGTGACCGACACCACGCCGCGATCCGGAAAGATCGACCGCTCGCCCATGCCTCGCACTCTCGAACCCAAAGCATTTCCGACGACGTGGACACTGGTTTCGCCGAAGGAGAATGCGACCCATTCAGAACGTGGATCGTGCGATCCGATGCGATCGGATCGCACGCTCGATCGGCCTAGCGGCGGCGTCCGCCACCGGCCGCGCGCTTCTTCGCGGGCTCCTTGTCCGGCGCGCTCTGCGCCGCGACCACGCGGGCCTGCGGCTCCGGCGTCTTGGCAGAGGCTTCGAGCGGGATCGGCCGCTGGCACGCCCATTCGGCCACCGCGTCGATGTCGTAGAAGCGGCAGGCTTCCATCAGCATCCGCGCTTCCGTCCACATGTCGCCGTCCACCATCGGCATGAAGAGGTCGTGCACGTTGTCGACGCCGAGGTAGCACCGCACGCCCGCCTCGCGCAGCTTGACGAACGGCGCGATCGAGTTGTGCAGCGGCGCCGTCATCGGCAACTGCTTCATGCTGAGCGCCGCCGACGGGCAGATGATGATGCCCATGTCGGCTTCCTTGACCTTCTCGATGATGCGGTCCTGCTCGCGCTCGTCCTTCGCCGCGAGCGAGATCGCGTGCACGCCGAACACGCGGCCCTGCATGCCGTGCTCGATGGTCTTCTCGGCCAGCAATTCCGTCTCGTCCTCGAGCGGATTGTTCTCCTGGTCGATATGAACGTCCACCGGCTTGCCGAGCTTCTTGGCGAGCGAGAGCACCACATCGAGATGCTTCTCGGGCTTCGGCCGGTCGCGCGAGGGAAGGCCGCCGCAATAGTCGGCGAGCTCGCACGCCTCGGCATACTGCGCGAACGACGCCGGATCGAGCACGCCCTGCAGCGGCTGCACGCCGATCTCGAACCGGATGCGGTCCGCGTAGCGCCGCTTGACCTCGAGCGCCGCCTTGATCGGCAGCAGCCCGACGGTGCTGTCGGCATCCACCATCGTCCGGCAGTAGGTCGCCCCCTGCTGGATCATGGTTTCGAGGCCGCGGCTGATGCGCTCGACGAGGTCGTCGTGCGTGTAGTTCTCCTTGAGGTAGCGATAGAGCTCCCACTTCTTCTGCATGTCGACCTGGCTCAAGCGCAGGTTCTCGTGCGTGATGAGGTAGGCCTTGTCGAAATGCGCGTGATGGTTGGCGAGCCCGCCGAGCTTCTCGGCCGCCTGCAGGAAACGCAGCCGCAGGTTCCAGGGCTCGCTGTCGTCGGCGAGGCGGTAGCGGTAGGTGCCGCGCTCGGCGTCGATGATGATCTGCTCGAGCGTGGCGATGCCGACGTCGGCGTCGGTGATCAGCGGAATGCCGTTCTCGATCGAGAGCTTGCGGATGAGACGGGCATCCGAGCTTTCGTCGTAGTCCTCGTCTCCCGTCAGCACGTTGATGACAAGATCGAAGCGGTTGGCCTTGAGAAACGAGAGGATGTTCGGCGACCGGCTGTCCGTGATCTTGTGGATCTCGGTGCTGGCGATGCCGTGCTCCTTGAAGAAGCGGTAGGTGCCCGGCGTCGCGTAAAGCTCGACGTCGAGGGTAAGGATGCGCCGGATGGCCGGCAGCATCCGCTTCTTGTCCTCCGGGCGCCCAGCGCTGATCAGGAGGTTCTTGCGGCGCTGATGTCCGAGGAGCTTCAGGTTGAATGCCAGAAGCTCAAGTGAGATTGCGTTGCTCATTGGTCCTGACCTCGTTCGCTCGATAAGCGCTAGCCTGCGCGTCTTAACCCCGCGATCGGCGAGGTGGTCAGAATCGCAGCATATTGCAGTCGGCCGCGCGGCACCACCGGATAACGAGGGCCGTCCACTGCGGCCCGTCGATCCGTCAGACGGCCATTCCTCCGCACGGGGCCCTCGCGGAGGCCCCTTGGCCGGACCCCGTGCGAGCGGGCGCCTAGATGCCCTGGGCCGACGACCCGTCCGCCGGAGCGGTTCCGGCCGGCGGCGCCGCCTCGGGCGCAACCACCGGCGGCTCGGGCACCGCCTCGACTGGCGCTTGCGGGGTCGCCTCCCCGGGCGCTGCCGGAGCGGGCTTCTTGGCGGCCGCATAGTTCGGCGGCATCACCGGGCCCGACTTCGGCAGGCGGCGCATGACGTACACCACCGTGCCCGCGTTCACGAGACCGGCCAGATGCACGACCTGGTCGTTGTGCATGCGGAAGCAGCCCGACGACGAGGCCGACCCGATCGACTTGGAATCGTTGGTGCCATGGATGCGATAGAGCGTATTGCCGAGATAGATCGCCTTCGCGCCCAGCGGATTGCGCAGGCCGCCCGTCATGCGCACGGGCAGCGACGGCATGCGGCGACGCATGTCATCCGGCGGAATCCAGTCCGGCCAATCGACGATCTTCGAGACCCGCTCCACGCCCGTCCACGCGAAACCCTGCTTGCCGACGGCGATCGGATAGACATAGGCGCTGTTGCTCGACAACGTGTAGTAGAGCCTGCGGCCGGCCGTATCGATCACGATCGAGCCCGGCTGGAAGCCGTTCGCAAAAGCCATCGTCTTCGGCGACCGCGGCGCGATGCTCGGGCGCCCGCCGCCCTGCGCGAGAGACACGGACGGCTTCACCAGCGCGGGCGTGGCGCCGAGGTACGAGGGACCGCGGCTGCTCTTCTCGGGCGACTCGCCCCACATGCCGTACTGGCTGAGACCCTGCGCCGACGCCGGCCCCGCCGAGAACAACGCAAGACCCGCACCCACGGTGCACACAAAACGCTTCAAACCCAACATCCTGAACCTCGATACGTCGTGGCCCGCCGCCGGCGGGCGCGTCAAACACATGGGAGACACATGGGGGCACTATAGCCATGCGGCGAGCTCCCGGCATCCCACGAGCGGAATATACTGATAGGCATCGGCAATTTTGGATAACGTGGCGACGCGTCATGCTGCCGCGACACGGAAACCTCACGGATATTTCCGGAACGTGTGCCACGTGCCGTCTGCCCCGATCGCCACCCGCCACCATGTCCACTTCTTTGTCCGGATCATGGCTTCGGCTTCGGAAACGGGCATGAGCCTGTAAAGATCCACCTGCTCGGCCGGCGTCAGCGTGTCGAGCGGCAGCTCGGCGAGATAGGGCCACACGTAGACGAGCGCATTCTCGGGATCGCGGCCGAGCGCGAGCCGCGCCGGCGGCAGCGCCAGCATGTTGGCCAGCACCGCGAGCACGGCGCGCCCATGGCCGTCGGCCGACGCTTTCGACCAGTGCGCGATCGGGTCGTCGTTCGCCTCCTTGCCGAAGTCCGGCTTGATCTCGTTCCACTCGATCGCGCCCTTGAGCTCGGCCACGTCGCCCGCATGGACGGCCGCGAGGATCTGCTCGCGCATGTCCTCCACGTTGGGCGGCAGCGCGCCATGGTAGGCCCGCTCCCGAGGGGCGGTGGCGGGCGCCGCTTTTGGAGCCTCTTTGCCCGCGGTCTCCTGCGCTGCGGCAGGCGCGGCGGGCCAAACGCCATGGACAACGCCGAGGGCCGCAAGTAGCAATAGGACAAGGTCGAGCCTGCCGCTCGTGCGGGGTGGATAATCGCGCTTCGCAATGTCATACATCCGCGATGAGCGGTCGTCGTCGCGTCCCGCCCCGGTGAGGCGACGCGTGAGGGTGCTGCTGCTGCGCGTAAGGTTCATGTGCTGTTGGCCCGCAAAGGCCTCCTTTGCTTCCATCGACCTGACTGAAGCAGGTGCGAATAGAGGTGTAATGCCCGACGTTGAAATTGCGCGATCGCCAAGGTGGCGCGCATGCAGCTAGTTCCCAACCTTCTTATCATTCCCGTCGGGATCGTGATCGGAGTGCTTGTCGCGGCACCCGTGGGTCCCGTCAACGTGCTCTGCATCCAGCGCGCCATCGAGCGCGGCTTCTGGGGCGGATTGGCGGCCGGCATCGGCGCCATGCTGGGCGACGGCCTGATCGCCCTTTTCGCGAGCCTCGGCGTCGGCGCGATTTCCGGCGCCATCGAATATCACCGCGCCGCCATCCAGATCATCGGTGGCCTCGCGCTGATCGGCTTCGGCATCAAGCTCTACGTTTCGCCGCCCGCCCTCGCCGCCATCAGCGCGGAAGCGGACGGCGCCTCGTCGCTGCGCGACTACGCCTGGGACATCCCGAAGACATTCTTCCTGACGATCACGAACCCCGGGGCCGTCCTCGGGCTCTTCGCCATTTTCGGCGGCATCTCGACGTTCGTGGAGGTCCACAGCTACGTCGACGCGCTGACGATGGTCGCGTCCATCATGGGCGGCAGCTTCATGTGGTGGCTGGGGCTATCGCACCTGATCGGCCGGCTGCGCCACAAGTTCAGCGCCAAGCACCTCGCCTACACCAACCGCGTGGCCGGCATCCTGCTGTGCGGCTTCGGCGCCCTGCTGATCGGCGAGGAGCTGATGAACCGCCTGACGCAAGGCTAGGCCGCTCCCGCGCAAATACTAAGAGGCGCGCCCCCGCGTACGAGGGCCGCCACGGCAAACCCCGGTAAATAGCGAAGCTACTGGACGCTGCGGTCGAGCGTGAACTCGCCGAGGTCGATCCGGCGCTCGAGCCCGCAGGCGAGCTTCTTCACCGCGTCCTCGCCATAGAGCGAAACGAGGTCCGTGAGCGCGGTGAACAGCGCCGCATAGGCCATCTGCTCCGGCGCAACCCCGCTCTCCGTTCCCTCGTCCCACGCGGCGAGAATGAGGCTCAGCGCGCGAAAGCTGAGATCTTCGGAGGCGTTGGTTTCAAATTGAGTTGTCATCACGGTCCTTCCCCCAGGAAGCGAGCAGTTGTCGAGCCGGAGCCACCCCTGACCTCACGACTCTTGCGAATGCGACGCTACACCTATCACGCACGTTGCGCGCGGCCAGTGATCGCGGCAATTCACAGTAAACTGCGAGCTACGCCCTGTATCAACTTACCTGGCATCGACTTACGCGGTTTCATCCATGAGCGCGAGAGAAACGTGCGCTCCGTGCGGATGAGAGCATTCCATGCAGACCGGAGCATTTCCCGACGAATTGGATGCCGGCTCGTCGTAGGAAAATGCCGCGGATCGGAAACCTAGAGCAGTTCACAGCCTAGCGCGCAGTCTGCACGAGACCGTCACCGATCTGGATTCCCTCGGAAAGAAACCGTTCGATCGACGATTGCGCGGTCGGCGTGCAGGTCACGTACGTCCTGCGATAGCTTCGATAGCCTTGATTGAAGCTGCGCGTCAAACGCGCCTTGCGCAGCGCCGTGCTTCCTTCGGTATCGAGAAGCTCCTTCATGCGGTCGCGCCACAACTGTCCGTCGTTGGCGCTGCAGAGCTCCCGCAGATAGTGAACGGCCCCCAGAATCTCGGCGAGCCGCAGGAGCTTGTCGTCGTAGGGCTTGGAATCCTGGCTGATGCTGGGCGCCGCGATCGCCCCGTGCTGCGGCGGCGCCAGCACGAAGCCGGCCGCTACGAGCCCCGCCAGCGCCAACGCCCGCGCTCCGCGCGAGCCCGCGCCCTCGGCCCGCTTCGCCTTGAAAATGAAGCCCAACGTTCGCGTTCCTTCCCGCTGCCGCCCGCAATTTAGCATGGATTCTGGCCCGGCCGTGGCAGCGCTCGCCTTCCTCCGAACTTATCGAGGTGTGGCCTGAGTTTACCACGTTCGCGTTGATCGCGTCTCCTCCCCTCGCCCGTAGCCCCGGAAGAGGGTATGGTTTTGCCGCTAGGGCGTGAACGGAACGGGTCAGGGGGACATCCGCCGGCTCCGCAAGCCCGAAGAAAAAACTGAAACGGGGCATCAGCGGATCCCGCGGCCCCGTGCGTGCTGTGTTCGGGTGGGAGTTGCGTGAATGGGTTACCGAGGCGACGATTTGGATTTGCGCGTCCCACAGGGCAACGCGGGTGAGGCAGCAGCACCCGCCCCGGCAGATCCGTTCTCGGCCCCCGCACGGTCGCGCGCGCCCGTCCAGCCCCAGCGCAACCAGCCGATCTGGGTCGACGACACCGTCCTCGAATGCTGCAATCACGCCTTCGACGTCGCCGCCGCCCACCGCGCCCTCGAAGTCCGCATCGAGCACTTGGTCTACGCCCTGACGCGGGTCGAGGATGCGTCCGAAGCGCTCGAAGCGCGCGGCGTCCGCGTCGCGGCCCTGCGCCGCGAGGCCGCCACCGTGATCGCGACGGAAATCCCCGCCGACCCCGGCAGCGCCAAGACGATGCCGAGCCGCAGCGACTCCTTCGAGGAGGTTTTGCGCCTCGCCTCGTCCCGCTCATATCGCCGCCAGGCGGCCGTGTCCGTCAACGACGTCATCTACGCGCTGTTCGACAGCGGCGTCGATTTTCCGGCGCTCTACCGGCTCATTCCGTCCAACGGACCGCGCTTCCCGGCGCAGGAGGCCGGCTTCAACGCCGAAGCCGTGCGCGAGCGCATCCGCAGCGCCCCCGCCCCCATTCCGGAGCCGCCGCTCCGCACCACCGACCTCGCCAATCTGTCCGCGAGCCAGATGGCGACCCAGCAGGCCCGCCTCGATGCCATCGAGCAGGCCATGCGCAATCTCACCTCTGAACTAGCCGCCGAGAGAAAACTCATATCGGGAGTGCTGCAAGACCTGCAGCGAGAGCTTATGGCCCAACGTGAAGACACGTCCCGCCTTGGAACCATCACGCCGGAGAAGATCCAAGCGGTGTTCGGAGACCGGCTGCAGAGCCTGGAGCAGGCGTTCCTCACGTCGCGCAACACGGGCGGCGGCGATCCGGGCGCCGTGCTGGAGCGCATCAGCGTTCTCGAACGCGCGATGCAGACGGAGATCTCCGCCAACCGCACGGCGATCGAAAACCTCGCGACCAAGTCGTATCCGGACGTCGGCGCGCTCCTGAAGCGCGTGGAGGTGGTGGAAGCCGCCATCACCAGCGAAGCCCAGCGCGCAACCGCCGAGGGCAAGGCCATCTACGACGCGCTCGGCGTGATCAGCGGCGACCTCGCCAATCAGCCCGAGGACATCGCCGCCCTGCTCTCGCCGCCCCTGATCGAGCGGCTCGACGCCCAGGCCACCGCGCGCGAGGCCCACCACGCGGCCGCCACCGAAAGCTTCGCCGAGGCCCATCGCCGCCTGACGGTCATCGAGGACGCCCTCGCCGCCGGCAAGGCGCACGCCGAAGCGGTCGAGCAGCGCGCCGCCGAAAGCCACGCCGCCCTCACGGGCCTCCTCGAGCGCCTGACGGACGCCGTCGCCCAGAACGCGGCCAACGCCCACGAAGCCATGGCCAAGCTGACCGAGAACCTGACGCAGGACTTCTCGGAGCTGCACGACGGCCTCGGCAAGGTCAACGCCAACCAGCACACGCTGGCCGCGACGCTCGATGCGCAGAGCCAGGAATCGGCCCTCGCCGTCGCCGGCATCATGGGCCGCATCGACGGCCTGGAGCAGGCCGCCGCCAAGCCCGTCGAGATGCTGGGCGCGCTGTCCGGCACCGTCGATCGCATGCACAGGATCACGGTCGAGCGCTACTACCGCCGCAACCGCTTCTGGTACTGGCTCTTCGGCACCGACGACTGGCTGGCCGCGAGCTGGCCGTCCCAGTCGGCCCGCATCGCCGAGGAGCTGCGCAACATCAAGGGCTAGAGCATTTTCCGACGAAGTGGATACCGGTTCGTCGCAAGAAAATGCGACAAAACAAGAATCTAGAGCGTCCGATCCGATTCTATCGGATCGGAAAACGCTCTAGGCATTTTCCGACGAAGCGGATACCCGCGCGTCGCAAGGAAATGCACCCGTCAAAAACCTGGAGCGTGCGATCCGATTGCATTGGATCTCACGCTCCAAGCTTTTTCGGACCCTACGCTCCCTTGGCCCGGCGCACCGCGAGCTCCAGCGCTTCGAGGAAGCGCGAGCGGTCCTTGCGCGTGAACGCGGCATTGAAGCCGCGGCTCTCGCCCGTCTCGCGCAGATGCTGCGAGAGATCGCGCATCGCCAGCGCCATGCCGATGCTCGCGTCCGTGAACGGCTTGCCCGTCGGCCCCAGCACCTGCGCGCCGGCCTTGAGGCACCGCGAGGCGAGCGGAATGTCGGCCGTCACCGCGACATCGCCCGGCCCGATCCGCTCCGCGATCCAGTCGTCGGCCGCGTCCGGTCCTTCGGCCACCACCGTGCGGCGCACGAGCGGCCCCTCCGGCAGCCGCATCCACGCGTTCGACACGTAGAAGATCTCGACCCCGTGCCGCTCCGCCACGCGCAGCGCCTCGTCCTTCACCGGACACGCGTCCGCATCGACGTAGATGATGCCCATTCCTGCTGCCTGCTGCTTGCCGCCTGCAAATAAGCTACAACCCGCCCATGACATGGCACAAAGACCGCGGTCCGGGCGAGCGCCGCCGCTATCATCACGGAAATCTGCGCGAGGCCCTGGTCGAGGCCGCGCTCGACCTCATTCGCCAGAAGGGCCCCGCCGGGTTCACGTTCGCCGAGGCCGCGCGCGCCGCCGGCGTCTCGCCCGCCGCTCCTTACCGCCATTTCCGCGACCGCGACGCCCTGATGGCGGACGTGGCCAAGCGCGGCTTCGAGATCTTTGCCGAGACCCTCGCCACCGCCTGGAACGAGGGACGCCCCGCCGCACGCGAAGCGTTCAACCGGCTCGGCGCGGCCTACCTGGCATTCGCCAGCCGGGAGCCTGCCTATTTCGCGGCCATGTTCGAATCCGGCCTCTCGCTGGCCGATTACCCCGAGGTGCGCGCCGAGGGCGACCGCGCCTTCGCTGTCCTGCGCACGGCCTGCGAAGCCGTCATCGCGACGCTGCCGAAAGAGCGCCGCCCACCGCCGCTGATGATGGCGCTGCACATCTGGTCGCTATCGCATGGAACCGCGGCGCTGTTCGCCCGCGGCGACGGCGCGCGCCGCGCCATCCCCATCTCGCCTGAAGAGCTGCTCGAAGCCGCCGTCCTGATCTACCTCGAAGGGCTCGGCGGACAGTGAACGGTCACGCGGCCCGAAGAGACTGATCTGGATCCCGGCCGTCCATGCGGAGCATGGCTTCGCCCCGTCCATGCGGAGCATGGCTTCGCCATGACGCCGGGATGACGGCCATGGCGGGATGACGGCCATGGAACGATAGGCGCTATCCGCACGAACAACGTCACCCCGGCGAAGGCCGGGGTCCAGACACGCTTGGAAGAAAGTAACTACTTCTTCTCCGGCACGACGACGCGGATGGAAAGCTCGCGAAGCTGCTTCGGAGAAACCTCGGCGGGGGCGCTCATGAGAAGGTCGTGGGCCTGCTGGTTCATCGGGAACAGCGCCACGTCACGCACCGTCTTGCAGCCCGTGAGCAGCATCACCATGCGCTCGATGCCGGCCGCCATGCCGCCGTGCGGCGGCGCGCCGTACTGGAAGGCGCGGTACATGCCGCCGAAGCGGGCTTCGACCTCGGCCTGCCCGAGCCCCGTGATCTCGAAGGCTTTGACCATCGTCTCGGGGCTGTGGTTGCGCACCGAGCCCGACGCGATCTCGTAGCCGTTGCAGACGACGTCGTACTGGTTCGCCTTGAGCGCGAGCAGCGCATCGCGCCCCTCGTTCTCGGCGGCTTCCAGCGCCGCCCGGCCGCCCTTCGGCATCGAGAACGGGTTGTGCGAGAAGTCGATCTTCTTGTCGTCCTCGTTCCACTCGTAGAACGGGAAGTCGACGATCCAGGCGAACGCGAAGCGGCCTTCGTCGATGAGCTTGAGCTCGCGGCCCACCTCGTCGCGCGCGAGCCCCGCGAACTTGTAGAACTTGGCCGGATCGCCCGCCGTGAAGAAGCAGGCATCGCCCGTCTTGAGGCCCATCTGCGCCTGGATGGCCGCAGCCCGCTCCGCGCCGACGTTCTTGGCGATCGGACCGGCTGCTGTTCCTTGTCCGCCTTCGGCAGAACCCGCAGAACCCTCCTCCTCGCGCCAGAAGATGTAGCCGAGGCCCGGCTGGCCTTCCTTCTGCGCCCAGGCGTTCATGCGGTCGCAGAACGCGCGGCTGCCGCCGCCCGGCGCGGGGATCGCCCACACGCGGACCTTCGGGTCCTTCTCGATCATGCCCGCGAACACCTTGAAGCCCGAGCCGCGGAAATGCTCGGTCACATCGGCCATTTCGAGCGGGTTGCGCAGGTCCGGCTTGTCGGAGCCGTACTTGGCGATCGCCGTGTCGTAGGGAATGCGCTGCCAGCCGCGGTCGACGCGCATCTTACCCTTGCCGTCGCCCGCCTCCTCCGCGAACTCCTCGAAGAGGTCGGTGAGGATCGGCTCCATCGTCGTGAAGATGTCCTCCTGCTCGACGAAGCTCATCTCGAGGTCGAGCTGGTAGAACTCGCCCGGCAGCCGATCGGCGCGCGGGTCCTCGTCGCGGAAGCACGGCGCAATCTGGAAGTAGCGGTCGAAGCCCGACACCATCAGGAGCTGCTTGTACTGCTGCGGCGCCTGCGGCAGGGCGTAGAACTTGCCGGGATGGATGCGCGACGGCACCAGGAAGTCGCGCGCGCCCTCGGGCGACGAGGCCGTCAGGATCGGCGTCGGGAACTCGTTGAAGCCGGCGTCGTGCATGCGCTGGCGGATCGACCGCGTGATCGCGAGCCGCTTCATGATGATCGCGTGCAGGCTCTCGCGCCGCAGGTCGAGGAAGCGATAGGTGAGGCGCAGGTCTTCCGGATAGTCCGGCTCGCCGAACACGGGCACGGGAAGCTCCTTGGCCTCCGACAGCACCTCGATCTCGGCCGCATAGACCTCGACCTCGCCCGTCGGCAGCTCGGCGTTCGTGGTGCCGTCCGGGCGCTGGCGCACGGCGCCGTCGATGCGCACGACCCACTCGGAGCGCACGGCCTCGGCGGTCTTGAACGCGGGACTGTCCGGATCGGCCACGACCTGCGTCAGGCCGTAGTGATCGCGCAGGTCGATGAACAGCACGCCGCCATGGTCGCGCACGCGGTGCACCCAGCCCGAAAGCCGTACAGTGGAGCCGATATCCGCCGTCCTCAGCGCCCCGCACGTATGCGACCGGTACCGGTGCAGCGGCCCTGCCGCGCCCTTGCCGCCCTTACCCGCCGATTTGCCTGCGCTCGCCATTGCCCCGCAACCTGCCTGATCCTGCCTTTGAATCGGCGGACAAGCGCATGGATGCGCCCCAAAAGTCAAGACGGGGGGACCGGATCGGGCCGGGACGGCCCGCGACCCGGGGTGGAGTCGCCGGGCGCCGCCGGGAGGGCTCGCGCAGCGCCGCCATCCGAGGCGGACGGCCCTCAGGCCGTGACGACGATCAGCACCCAAACGACCAGCGAGGCCGCAAACAGCCCTGTACTGAGCTTCAGCTTCCAGGCGGTATCGCGGAATGTGCGCTCGAGCGCTCCGAGCTCGGTGAGACGTCGGCTGACGGCCTCGAAACTCCGGAACGCCTGATAATCGCCGTTTGATTTTCCGTCCGAAGCGTCGAAACGCGATTTGAGATAATCGAACCGCCGCGCCAGATCGTCCAATTTCGCGGTGCGCGATTTATGCTCACGTTCCATAAATTCCGAAAACCGGTAATTTCGCACAGCCTCCTCGCGCAACGCCGCAACGTCGCTCTTTAGAAGTTGCAGCTCCCGCGAAAGCTCCTTCATTTCGGCGATCGTCTGGTCGAGCTTGATGGCCGTCTCGGAGACGAACGCATCGCGCGCAATGAGCGGCACCGAGGGCGCCGAGCGCACGCCCTCGAAAGCCTGTCTGTGATGCAGATAGTTCTGGAGCGGCGACATCCGGCCGCCTTCGGTCTTCTGTTTCGCGAACTCGAGCACGCAGCACTCCCGAACGGCCGCGAAGGCCGATAGAGACTCTAGAGCCGTGCCGGCAGCGAAACACCGGCACACGAACGGCGCCCGCGAAGCGAATTTGTGGAGATCGGTGAAACGATAAAACGGGAAATGAGACCCGGAAATGCCGCGGGCTGAGCGGCAATGGACCGGAAAACGAGACCCGCTGCTATTCGTTCACACATCCACCCGCGCCTTGGAAATTTATACAGGATCTCGCGCTTTTTTACCAGACGGCGAAGCGGCGGATTTTAAGGATTCGGCGCATTTTATTTTTGAGCCGCCCCATCCTCCGTGCCCGGCCGTTGCTGGCGCGAAACCGCCCGCTGCCGGCGCCCGCGCGGTGTGTTGGAAGCGCGACAGCGCTGCGGCGCGAAGTCCACACGGGGTGCGGAAGGGGCTAGCGGCATTCGCCTCGCCGTGGCTATAAACGTCCCGCAATGCGCGTCATCACGTCCACATCCGACCTCACCGACACCTGTTCCCGGCTGGCCGAAGGCGATTTCGTCGCCGTCGACACCGAGTTCATGCGTGAGCAGACATTCTGGCCCGACCTCTGCCTGATCCAGCTCGCTGGACCGGACGTGGAGGTCATTGTCGATCCCATGGCGCCCGGCATCGACCTGAAGCCGTTCTACGGCCTCATGGCCGACACGCGCGTCGTCAAGGTGTTCCACGCCGCGCGCCAGGACGTCGAGATCGTCTATTCCGAAGCGGGCCTCATTCCGGCGCCCATCTTCGACACGCAGATCGCCGCCATGGTCTGCGGCTTCGGCGAGAGCGTGAGCTACGTGAACCTCGTCAAGAAGATCACCGGCCGCGACCTGGACAAAAGCTCCCGCTTCACGGACTGGAGCCGCCGCCCGCTGACGGACAAGCAGCTCGTCTACGCCCTCGGCGACGTCACGCACCTGCGCGACATCTACACGCATCTGAAGACCGAGCTGGAGAACACGGGCCGCGAGACCTGGCTCGACGAGGAGATGGCCGAACTGACGTCGCCGACCACCTACGAGAGCCACCCGGAGAATGCTTGGCAGCGGCTCAAGATGCGCGTCAAGAACCGCAAGGCGCTGGCCGTGCTGATCGAGCTGGCGGCCTGGCGCGAGCGCATGGCGCAGGCGCAAGACGTGCCGCGCGGGCGCATCCTGCGCGACGAAGCGCTGTACGACATCGCCAACCAGCAGCCGACGACGCCGGAAAAGCTCTCGGAGCTGCGTACGCTGAGCGACGGCTTCGCCCGCTCGCAGCGCGCCAAGGACATCATCGACGCCGTCGCCAAGGGCCTCGCCCGCGATCCGAAGACGGTGCCGGCGCTGACGCACAGCCAGCCCATGTCGGCCGAGGCGACCGCGACCATGGAGCTGCTCAAGGTGCTGCTGAAGGCTTCCGCGGCCCGCCACCGCGTCGCCCCGCGCCTGATTGCGGACGCTGAAGATCTCGAGCGCATCGCCAGCGAAGCCGAGCCCGACGTGCCCGCCCTGCGGGGTTGGCGCCGGCAACTCTTCGGCGAGGACGCGCTGAAGCTGAAGCGCGGCGAGCTGGCGCTGACGCTCGCCCGGGGCGAGGTGCTCGCCATGCCGCTGCCGGCCGGCTGAGCCGCGCGCACGCCCTCCACAAATTGCGGAAACGCCTTACTTGCGCGGATCGTAGCGGTGCTTCTGCCGCCATTCCGACAGGAAATACGAGAGCCCTTCGTCGATCGTCTCGGGCAGCACGATGTGCACGGTCACGAGCTGATCGCCCGTCGCGCCGGTCGTGCCGTTGCGCACGCCCTTTCCCTTGAGCCGCAGCACCTGGCCCGAGCTGGTGCCCTTCGGGATCGTCAACTGGACGCGCCCCGTCGCCGTCGGCACCTCGACCTTGCCGCCGAGCACCGCCTCGTCGATCGTGATCGGCAGATCGAGATGGATGTCGTCGCCCTCGCGGTGGAAATCGCGATGCGGACGGATGCGGACCTCGACCAGCGCATCGCCCGTCTCGCCGCCCGCAAGCCCGGGCTCGCCCCGGCCGCGCAGCCGCAGCACCTGCCCGTCGGTCACGCCTTCGGGCACCGTGAGGTCGAGCACGCCGGCCTCCGGCAGCGTCACGCGCTTTTTGGCGCCCTGCACGGCTTCCAGGAAATCGACGTCGAGCGTGTAGCGCACGTCCCGGCCCCGGGTCGCAAAACCCGCCCCGCGCATGCCGGCTCGCCCGCCGCCTGAAAAGATGTCGGAGAAGATGTCGCCGAAATCCTCAAAGCCGCCCCCCCGTCCGCGCGGCCCCGCACCCGCCCCCGCGTGCGGGCGCCACTGCGGCCGGCGCGGCTCGCCCGAGGCGTCGATCTCGCCCGTGTCGAACTGCCGGCGACGCTCGGGATCGCCGAGAATATCGTGCGCCCCGGTCACTTTCTTGAACCGCTCCTCGGCCGCCTTCGACGGATTGACGTCCGGGTGCAGCTCCTTCACGAGCTTGAGATAAGCCTTGCGGATCTGATCGTCCGTTGCACCGCGCGGCACACCCAGAACGTTATACGGATCGTCGGCCATGGAGACGTGGCATCCTAGAAAGACCCAGACGCGAGTGACAGGAGCGGCCCTTGAGGATGCCGCGAGACACGATTGATACGAAATATGGAGCGGCCGAGACCAGCGCAAAAATGGCGCGGTCCAAGCCTCTCTTTTATCGGCTGATGCGGATTTCCGGCTCGCGCGACAACAGCTCGGCCAGAACGGCGAATCGTCGGCGCAGGCGCTCGCCGTCCATGGCGGCATAGCTGCGCGGCAGCGTCAGCACGAGCTTCGTGCCTTCGACCGACAGCGGCGTCTCGTCGATGACCCCGGGCATGCCGATCGACAGCATATGGGCGGCCCGCACGGCCGCGCCGATGATCTTCGCGCGCTTCTGCGCCCGCTTGCTGATCGTGAGGCGCAGGCGTGTCGCCATCGCCTCGGCGTCCCCGTCCTCGGTGCCGACGTGGCGGAAATAGACGGCGAGCGCCAGGAAGATGCGGCCCGGATGGTCGATGCCCGAGAGCCCCGAATGCGCGATCACGTTGAGGCTCTGCTCGCCGCGATAGTCGGGATGGGCGCGCCAGCCGATGTCGGAGAGCAGGCACGCCGCATATCTGAGGCGCCGCTCCTCCGGCGTTTCCTTGGGGCCGTCGCCCTCGAACAGCGCGTCGGTCCAGGAGCACAGCTCGTAGGCATGCGCGTCCGAGCGCGAGCGCAGCTTGGCATAGTCCTCGCAGAAGCAGAGCAGCGGATCCTTGACCTGCTCGTGGCGCGGCATGAGGCTGTAGAGAAGCCCCTCGCGGATGCCGTAGACCGAGAACACCACCTCCGAGGGCGCGAGCGCTTCGAGCAGGCGTTCGAGCACCAGCGCGCCGAACGGCACCACCTCGCGGCGCGCCCGCGCCACGTCGCTGATGCCGGCAATTGCGGTGATCTTTTTCGCGCGGCGGATGAACTGGCAGAACTCGATCGCCTCGCGGGTCGGGATCGCATAGCCGTGCATGACGCGCAGCGGATAGTTGGTATGAACCATGTGCAGCTTGGCGAGCGCGCGCCACGTACCGCCCACCGCATAGAACGGCCGCCCGCGCCCGCTGCCGAGCCAGTTGATCCGGGAGATCGCCTCGTCGACGACGGGCAGGGCCTTCTCGATCTTGCTGCCGGTCTGGTCCATCAGGCGAAGCCCGCCGAGCGGCAGCGTGGACGCGTTCGAAAGCTGGTTGCCGTTGATGTCGATCAGCTCGAGGCTGCCGCCGCCGAGATCGCCCGCGAGGCCGTTCGCCTCCCAGAAGCCCATCTGGATTCCGAAGGCCGCGAGTTGCGCCTCCTTCTCGCCCGAGAGCACCTCGATGCGCGCGCCCGCGGCTTTTTCCGCCCGCTGGATGAAGCTGCGTCCGTCCTCCGCCTCGCGCACCGCGGCGGTCGCGAGCACGCGCAGGTTCTTCACCTTGAGGATGCGCGCGATGACACGGAAGCGCGCGAGCGCCTCCAGCGCCCGCTCCACGCTTTCGTCGCCGAGCCGGCCGGTCGATGCGATCGACTTGCCGAGCCCGCAGAGAACTTTTTCGTTGAACAGCGGCAGCGCCGCGCGCACCGCGCCTTCGTAGACCACGAGCCGGACCGAGTTCGACCCGATGTCGATCACGCCGAGCGGCTCGAGCTCCGCAGCTTTTGCACGTCCGCCGAACACCTGCGTCAAGCTCACCAATGATGCCGCCCAGAGAGGTGGCCAGGAAGACCATGCCGTCAGGCGGGACCGGGCCCGCCTTCCGCACGCAATGCGTCACCCTGATAGGGGGTGAAACGCATGGGGTCTAGTCCTTTTGCATGAAATCGAAGCGGGGTGGGAAGTGCTCCTTAAGCGCTTGACCGCGGCCGGATAACGACGGGTTCGTCATGAAGTATTTGTGCGCGTTGAAGGGGGCTTCGCCCTCCGCCGGCACGATGCGCACCGACGACCCGTCGGAGCGGATCTCCCAGCTCTGCTGGTTGTCCTTGAGGTTCGCGACCATGATCTGATCGAGCACCTGCTCGTGCACGGTTGCGTTCTTGATCGGCACCATGGCCTCGACGCGCCGGTCGAGGTTGCGGGGCATCATGTCGGCCGAGCTGATGTAGACGGCCGCCTTCGGCGACGGCAGCCCCT
>CAYLSI010000038.1:18956-32849 GCA_964386545.1 uncultured Hyphomicrobium sp. | reverse complement strand
ACGTGCGCGACGGGTTGAAGCCCGTGCACCGGCGCATCCTCTACGCCATGCAGCGCCTGGGGCTCGACTGGAACAAGAAACACATGAAGTCGTCCAAGGTCGTGGGCGACACGATGGGCGACTTCCATCCGCACGGCAACCTCGCCATCTACGACGCGCTCGTGCGCCTCGCGCAGGAGTTCTCCATGCGCGTGCCGCTGATCGACGGGCAGGGCAACTTCGGCTCGGTGGACGGCGATCCGCCGGCGGCCGAGCGCTACACGGAGGCGCGGCTTTCCAAGATCGCGCAGTTCCTGCTCGACGACCTCGAAAAGGAAACGGTCGACTTCAAGCCGAACTACGACGACCGGCTCGAGGAGCCCGTCGTGCTGCCGGCGAAGTTTCCGAACCTGCTCGTCAACGGCGCAGGCGGCATCGCCGTCGGCATGGCGACGAACATTCCCCCGCACAACCTCGGCGAGGTGATCGATGCGTGCATGCTCATGCTCGACAACCCCGAGACGACGATCGACGACCTGACGCAGGTGATCCCCGGGCCGGACTTTCCGACCGGCGGGCTCATCCTCGGACGCGCCGGTGCGCTCGCGGCCTATCATAAGGGGCGCGGCTCGATCATCATGCGCGCCAAGGTCGAGGTGGAGGAGATCCGCAAGGACCGCGACGCGCTGATCGTCTCCGCGATCCCCTACCAGATCAACAAGAAGACGCTGATCGAGAAGATCGCCGATCTTGTGCGCGAGAAGCGCGTGGAGGGCATCTCCGACATCTGGGACGAGAGCAACCGCGAGGGCATGCGCATCGTCATCGAGCTCAAGCGCGATGCGATTGCGGACGTGGTGCTCAACCAGCTCTGGCGTTTCTCGGACCTGCAGACCTCGTTCGGCGCGAACATGCTGGCGCTCAACGGCGGCAAGCCCGAGCAGCTCAACCTGCGCGACATCATCGAGGCGTTCACGAGCTTCCGCCAGGACGTCGTCACGCGGCGCACGCGCTACCTTCTGTTCAAGGCGCGCGAGCGGGCGCACGTGTTGGTCGGCCTCGCGATCGCGGTCGCCAACATCGACGAGGTCATCAAGCTGATCCGCTTCTCGCCCTCGCCGGCGGAGGCCAAGGCCGAGCTGATGGCGCGCGACTGGCCCGCCAAGGACATGGCGCCGCTGATCGAGCTGATCGCGGATCCGCGCCATGGACTGGCGGCGGACGACACGTACAAGCTCTCCGAGGAGCAGGCCAAGGCGATCCTCGAATTGCGTCTCGCCCGCCTGACGGCGCTGGGCCGCGACGAGATCGGCGACGAACTCAAGAAGATCGCCGACGAGATCAAGGACTACCTCGCGATCCTGTCGTCGCGCGCGCGCATCGTCGACATCGTCAAGAGCGAGCTCACGGCCATCAGGGACGAGTTCGCGACGCCGCGGAAGACCGAGATCGTCGACATCGAGGGCGAGGTCGAGGACGAGGACCTGATCGCGCGCGAGGACGTCGTCGTCACCGTCTCGCACAAGGGCTACATCAAGCGCGTGCCGCTCTCGGCGTACCGGGCGCAGCGGCGCGGCGGCAAGGGCCGCTCCGGCATGTCGACGCGGGACGAGGATTTCGTCACGCAGATCTTCATCACCTCGACGCACACGCCGGTGCTGTTCTTCTCCTCGCGCGGCATGTGCTACCGCATGAAGGTGTGGCGCCTGCCGGCGGCGACGCCGCAGTCGGCCGGCAAGGCGCTCATCAATCTTCTGCCGCTGGCGCAGGGCGAGGTCATCACGTCGATCCTGCCGCTGCCGGAGGATCAGGAGACGTGGTCCAAGCTCGAGCTGATGTTCGCCACGCAGAACGGCAACGTGCGCCGCAATGCGCTGACCGACTTCGAGAACATCAACCGCAACGGCAAGATCGCGATGAAGCTCGACGCCGACGGCGACGAGGCGGCCGACCGTATCGTGTCGGTGGCGATCGCCTCGCCCGAGGACGACGTGCTGCTGACGACGGCGCAGGGCCGCTGCATCCGCTTCCTGATCAAGGACGAGGTGCGCCTGTTCAAGGGGCGCGATTCCTCGGGCGTGCGCGGCATCCGGCTCGACGAGGGCGATCAGGTCATCTCGATGGCGATCCTCACGCATGCGGAGGCTTCGCCCGCGGAGCGCGCGGCCTATCTCAAGCAGGCCGCGCAGATCCGCCGCAGCGAGACGGACGAGGACGTCGAGGGTGGCGCGGTCGTGGAGGTCGAGAGCGAAGGCGAGGAGGCGGGCGACGATACGGCCGAGCTGACGCCCGAGCGTTACGCCGAGCTTTCGGCCCGCGAGCAGTTCGTGCTGACGGTGTCCGAGAAGGGCTTCGGCAAGCGCAGTTCGTCCTACGAGTACCGGACCAGCGGCCGCGGCGGCAAAGGCATCGTGGCGATGGTCGTCAACGACCGGAACGGAAGCCTCGTTGCGTCGTTTGCTATCGAGGATTCGGACCAGATCATGCTCGTCACCGACGGGGGCAAGCTGATCCGCTGCCCGGTCAACGATGTCCGGATCGCGGGGCGCAATACGCAGGGCGTCCGGATCTTCAAGACGGATGCAGAGGAACGCGTGGTTTCGGTCGAAAGCATCTCCGACGACGGATCGGATGGCGAAAACGGGGAGGACGAAGGCGCTTAGGTGCCCGCGCACCGCACGTCCCGGGGGCGCGCTCCCGGGGCCGCCATTTCCCAATCCGGCCCAGCCAAATTGCAACGGCCGCGCGCTTGGTATAGCTGACTGAGGATGACCGAGATCTCATCCCGCAGGGCGATCTTGCGCTCGCAGACCGCGCGGCAGCATGCAGCGCTGGAGCAGGTCGTGGGGCCGATGGCGTCGGCCTCGGCCTACGCGCGCTATGTCCTTGGGCTGCATACCTTTCGTGCACCCGTGGAGGCCGCGCTCGGCGCGTGCGATTGGGACGAGTACGGGTTCGGTGCCTGGCGGCCGACGCCGATCGCCGCCGCGCTTCAACAAGATCTCGCCGATCTCGGCCTGCGGCCGTTGTCCTCCGTGCCCTCCGCCCCGGCCGTTCTCTCTGCGCCGACGCTTGGGGGTCGCGACGGGGCGCTCGGCATTCTCTACGTGCTCGAAGGGTCGTCGCTGGGCGCGCGCCTGATTTACCGGGATGCGCTGAAGCTCGGCTTCTCCGCCCAGAACGGCGCCCGGCATCTCGACGCGCAGGCGCGCGGCCTTGAAACCTGGAGAGGGTTTTTGGCGTTACTGGACGCGGCTCGGGACGTCGATCTCTCCCGGGCCGTCCTCGCCGCCAACGCGACCTTCGAGGTCGCCCGCCTTTCATTCCTGAACGTGGATCATCATGTCGCGTGAGGCCGTCACCCTGACGAATTGCGATCGCGAGCCGATCCACATCCCCGGCAGCATCCAGCCGCACGGGTGCCTGATCGCTCTCGACGCCGAGTTCCGGGGCATCCAGCGCCATTCGGCGAATACGTCCGATTTTCTCAGTGGCGGCGACCTCATCGGCTTGAAGTTCGAGGACGTGTTCGGAGACCGCGCCGCGCACGACCTGCGCAATGCGCTTTCGGGCTCGCCCGACGGCTCGCGTCCGGCGCTGCTGATGTCGCTGCCGCACCGCGACGGCCGGCTCTTCGACGTGGCCGTGCACCGCTACAAGGGCCATGCGATCGTCGAGATCGAGCCCGCGCCGGAAGCCCGGCAGGGCAG
Source organism: uncultured Hyphomicrobium sp. (assembly GCA_964386545.1). Classification (GTDB taxonomy): domain Bacteria; phylum Pseudomonadota; class Alphaproteobacteria; order Rhizobiales; family Hyphomicrobiaceae; genus Hyphomicrobium_C. The sequence continues at coordinate 29,160 of CAYLSI010000038.1, read as the reverse complement.
CCCGCTCGAGCTGGTGCGGATGCTGATCAACCGGCTGAAGCCGCTCAAGACCGTCGAGCTGCTCGCCAAGCAGACGCCGCGGCTCCTGCGTGCGCTGCTCGCCTATGACCGCGTGATGGTCTACCAGTTCATGGCGGACGGCTCCGGCAAGGTCGTGGCGGAGGCCAAGCGGCCCGATCTCGAAAGCTTTCTCGGTCAGTATTTCCCAGCGAGCGACATCCCGCGGCAGGCGCGCGAGCTCTATCTCAAGAATACGATCCGCGTCATCTCGGACGCGAGCTGCGCGCGCGTTCCGATCGTGCCCGGGCTCGACGCGTCGGGCGAGCCGCTCGATCTCAGCTTCGCGCATTTGCGCAGCGTCTCGCCGATCCACTGCGAATATCTGCGCAACATGGGCGTGGCCGCCTCGATGTCGATTTCCATCATCGTCGGCGGCGAGCTCTGGGGTCTGATCGCGTGCCACCACTACGCGCCGCGCGTGCTGTCCATGGCGAGCCGCGTCGCGGCCGAGATGTTCGGCGACTTCTTCTCGCTGCACCTCGAGGCGCTGATCCACAAGGACCGGCTCGACGTGAAGCTGGTGACGCGGCGCGCACTCGACACCCTGCTGCGCGAGATCGCCTACCATGACGACGTGGTCTCCTATCTCGGGGATCGCGTCGCGACGTTCGCCGATCTCATCCCGTGCGATGGCGTCGGACTGTGGGTCAACGGCACATGGTCGTTCCACGGCACCGTGCCGCCGGCGTCCGAGATCCCGACGCTCGCGCGCTATTTCGCGTCGGTCTGCGACGGCAAGGTGTGGGCGACGCATGAATTGTCCTCGCACGTGCCCTCCGCCGAAGCCTTGAGCCGGGACGTTGCGGGCGTGCTGGTGGTGCCGATGTCGCAGATCCCGCGCGACTTCCTGATGTTCTTCCGCAAGGAGGTGGTGGAGACGCTGGAGTGGGGAGGCGATCCCGACAAGGTCTACCAGACGGGATCGCATGGCGATCGCCTGACCCCGCGCAAAAGCTTCGCCATCTGGCGCCAGACGGTGGAACGCCAGTCCGTTCCGTGGTCGCAAGGCAACCGCGAGAGCGGCGAAGCCGTGCGCATGGCGCTGCTCGAGGTCGTGATGCGCCAGACGGAGGTGCTCTCGGAGGAGCGCCGCAAGGCCGACGTGCGCCACAAGATGCTCAACGAGGAGCTCAATCATCGCGTCAAGAACATCCTGGCGTTGATCAAGTCGCTCGTCTCGCAGCCGGTCGAGGAGGGACGTTCGCTCGACGACTACGTCGCGACGCTCAAGGGGCGGATCATGGCGCTGTCGTTCGCGCACGACCAGGTGATCCGGAGCGACGGCGGCGGCAGCCTCGGCGAGCTGCTCGAGGCGGAGCTGATGCCGTATCGCGCGGGCTCGGCGGGCTTCACGCTCAAGGGGCCCGAGGTGATGCTCGACGCGCGGGCCTATTCGGTGATGGCGCTCGTGTTCCACGAGCTGGCGACGAATGCGGCGAAGTACGGCGCGTTCTCCTCGCCCGGGGGGCGCGTGGATGTGAGCTGGTCGATCACGGCGGAGCACGGATGCGAGGTGCGCTGGATCGAGCGTGACGGACCTCCGGTCTCGCCGCCGCTGCGCGAGGGTTTCGGCACGGTGCTCGTCGGGCGCAGTGTGCCGTTTGATCTGGCCGGCGAAAGCGAGCTCAATTTCGAGGCGGACGGCGTCTCCGCCCGCTTCCTCATCCCGGCCAAGTACGTGCGGCGCGCGGCGGCACCCGCGCGCGGCGCCGTTGCGGCGGACCGGGCGCTGCAGGCGGACGACGCCATCGCGGGGCTCGACATCATGATCCTCGAAGATCAGCTCGTCATCGCGATCGACGCGGAGGCGATCCTGGCAGAGCATGGGGCCACGACGCGAACGGCCGCGACGGCCGCCGAGGCGCTGGGCCTGCTCGCCAAGAGCGCTCCCGATGTGGCCGTGCTCGACGTGCACCTCGGCATGGAGACGTCGTTCTCCGTGGCGGCGGAGCTGAAGCGGCTCGGCGTGCCGTTCGTGTTCGCGACCGGCTTCGGCGACGGCGTCGTGATGCCGGAGAGCCTCAAGGGCGTGCCGATCGTGCGCAAGCCGTATTCCTCGCGGTCGCTCGTGGACGGGCTCGCGCGCGTGGTCGCACGCTCCCGCAGCACGGGGGGTGCTGCGGGGCATGTTTCAGCGTAGATCGTTTTGCGAGCTGGCCTCGACGTTACCCGGCTCTAGGCCGGGGGCGCCGGCGCCTTGAGGCGCGCGATCTCCGCTTCCAGGCTCGCGATTTGTGTCTTCAGGGCGACGACGGCGGCTTCGACGTCCTCGGCGGGAATGAGCTGCGGGATGTGCTGGGGACAATTGCGGTCCCAGGCTTCCACCTCGAAGACGATGACGCGCTCGGGGCTTCCGCTGACGACCGGTGTCACGCGCCGCAGGAGATCCGGGTCGTCCATGACGACGCGGGCCTGGCCCCAGAGCTTGATGCGCAGGCGGCGCGCGTAATCCATCACGAACATGAAGGCGCGCGGATTTTCGGCCAGGTTGCCGAGCGTGATGTATTGCCGGTTGCCGCCGTAGTCCGCGAACGCGAGCGTCTTGGCGTCGAGAACGCAGAGGAAGCCGGGACGGCCGCCGCGGTGCTGGATGTAGGGCTGTGCGGCCGCGCTCGCTGTGCCGAGATAGAATGAGCGCACGCTTTGGAGAAACTGCGCGAGGTCGGGCGAGATCGTGTCGGACCAGTCACGGCTCTCGGCGAAGCGCTGATACTGCTCGCGCGAGCCGAGCTGCTCCTGCATGGCCTTGACGCTCGCCGTGAAGGCGACGTCGGAGGTGAAAGAAGCCATCGCGTTGCCTCCGACCTTACATCGCCGGGCGCGCGAACCCGCGCGCGGATCAGAGCGCCGGCATTCCGACGAAGCCCGGCAGGGCCTTGATGCGGCCGACCCAGGCCTGCACCGCCGGATAGGGCGCGAGCGAGATGCCGCCTTCGTGGCTGAGGGCGACGTAGGGCATGCAGGCGATGTCGGCGACGGTCGGGCGATTGCCGGAAAGCCATTCGCGCTGCGCGAGATGCGCTTCGAGAAGGCCCAGGATGCGGGCGGCCTTGTCGCGCGCGGCGGCGACGTCGAGCTTGTAGCCGAACTTGTCGTGCAGGCGGGCGTCGTTCGGGCCGCGGGCGATCTCGTTCTCCGCCACCATCAGCCACTGGACGACCTCGGCCATGCGGGCGGCGTCCGTCGGAAACCAGTCCTCGCCGCCCCATTTGCGGGCGATGTAGACGAGGATCGCCTGGCTGTCGCGCAGCACGAGCTCGCCGTCGAGGAAGATCGGGATCTCGCCGAAGGGATTGAGGTCGATCAGGGGGCTGCGCTTGTGGGCGCCGTCCAGGAAGTCGACCGGAACCACGGTGAGGGGCACGCCGAGGAGCGCCGAAAGCAGGCGGACTTTGTAGCAATTCCCTGACAGCTCAAGGTCATAGAGTTTCGGCATTCGGCGTCTCCCGCGGATTCTACGGCGCGTATTCGAGCGCGGTGGACGTCGTTTTGGAAGACGGTAAAATGGAGAGATATTGTTGCGAAAAACGGGATAATCGAACATGGACCGCTTCCGCGCCATGCGCACGTTTCTCGCCATCGCCGGCGAGGGGAGCCTGTCGGCGGCGGCGCGGAAGCTTGGCCAGCCGCTGACCTCGGTGAGCCGGCAGCTCGCGGCGCTGGAAGCCCATCTCGGGGCGACGCTCGTCAACCGCACGACACGGCGCTTCGCGCTGACGGATGCGGGACGGCGGTATGGCGAGGTCTGCCGGCGGCTGCTGGACGAGCTTCAGGCGGCCGAAAGCGCGCTGGCCGGGCGCAGCGGCGACGTCAGCGGCGAGATCGTGCTCACGGCGCCGGTGACGTTCGGGCGGCTGCATCTCCTGCCGGTCGTGACGCAGTTCCTGGCGGCGCATCCGGGCATCGACGCGCGGCTCAACCTCACGGATCGCGTGGTCGATCTCACGGAGGAGGGCATCGACGTGGCGGTGCGCATCGGCACGCTGCCCGATTCCGCGCTGCTCGCGAAGAAGGTGGGGAGCGTGCGTCTCGTGACCTGCGCCGCGCCGGCCTACCTCAAGGCGCATGGCGCGCCGCCTACGCCGGCCGATCTCGCGTCGTCGCCGTGTGTCGGGTTCGCGGGCTATCCGCGCGAGGGGGCGTGGATCTACAAGAGCGCGGCGCATGGGCGGCGCGCCGTGCGGGTGCGGGCGCGGCTCACGGTCACGACGGCCGAGACCGCCATCGAGGCGGCGGTGGCCGGTGTCGGCATCACGCGCGTGCTTTCCTATCAGGCGGTCGAGGCGGTCACGCGCAAGCAGCTCCGCATCGTTCTCGACGGCTACGACGACACCGAGATCCCCGTGCATCTGGTGCACCGGAACGTGCGCCAGCCGCGTGCGCAGGTCCGTGCGTTCCTCGATTTCGCTTCGGGCGAATTGCGTGCGCGGCTGCAGAACCTGGACCTCGGCCGCAATGCCGCGCCCGAGGGCGCGGCGCCGCGCGTGCGCCGGCGCACCGCCAAAGCGTGACGCGGCGCGCCGGCCCGGATCAGCCCTTGCAGACCTTGGCCGAAGCGCGGCAGGTCCAGAGGGCGCCGTCGCTCGAGCACTTGTAGACCGGCTTCGAGATCTTGTCGGTCTGGAACGGCCAGTTGCCCGTGACCTGGCGGATGATCAGGAACGCCTCGTACTCCGCGAAATCGCGGGTGATGCCGGTGGCCGAGCCGTATTTCGTGACGCAGGCCGCCTCCGCCGGGGCGGGTGCGAAGGTCAGGACAGCAGCGGTGATGGCGAGGGCCAGGCTGGCTTTCCTGCTCAGGCCGGCCCTCTTGTTCAGAAGGGTGTCACGCGGAACCATGGAAACCTCCCCCAATGCAAGCCGTTGCATGGGCCACTATGCCGCCGGAGCGGCATTCCGCCAACGGGCTTTCGGCGGGGTCTCGGTTGAATTGGCGGGGCGGGGGCGGGTAGAGTGCGCGCATGACACGAACCGGATTCTATTCAGGCTCTTTCGATCCCGTAACGCTCGGCCACACCGACATCATCTGGCGGGCGAGCCGGCTCGTCGACCGGCTGGTCATCGGCATCGGCGTGCATCCCAGCAAAAAGCCGCTGTTCGAGGACCAGGAACGGGTCGAGATGCTGGAGGGCGAGACGCGCGCCATCGCGTCCTCCACCGGTACGCCGATCGACGTCGTCACGTTCTCGGATCTGGCCGTATCGGCGGCGCAACGTGTTGGCGCCAGTGTGATTTTCCGGGGCCTGCGCGACGGCACGGACTTCGACTACGAAATGCAGATGGCCAACATGAACGGAGAGATGATCCCCTCCGTGCAGACGGTTTTCGTGGCGGCCTCGCCCGAGGTTCGGCATATCGCCGCCAATCTTGTGCGCCAGATCGCCATGATGGGCGGCGACGTCACGCCGTTCGTCTCGAAGGGCGTGGCGTTGCGGCTTGCGGCGAAGGCTGCCGGCTGAGGCGGCGGGCGGTTGCCGGGCCAGTTGCCCGGGCCTGTGCGCCGGGCGATAAGGGGGCGGGCCGCGCCGGCGCCGCCCGACCAACGAGAAACTCAGGGAGCGCTCATGCGATCGATTTCTGTTCTGGCCGCGCTGATGATGGCCTTCGGGCTGGTCGCGTGCAGCGGCAATGGCGGACCGCAGATCGCGCCCGCGAACGCGCAGACCGCCGGCAGCATGGTGACGACGGGCGCGACGGCGGCCGATCCTTCCAACACCGTCATCATGGAACTCAAGACCGGCAAGGTGACGATCCGGCTGCGGCCGGATCTCGCGCCGAAGCATGTCGAGCGCTTCAAGATGCTGGTCAACGAGGGCTTCTACAACGGCCTCAAGTTCCACCGCGTGATTCCGGGCTTCATGGCGCAGACGGGCGATCCCCAGGGCACGGGCGCGGGCGGATCGAAGTATCCCGATCTCAAGGCCGAGTTCTCGGCTGTCGCGTTCGAGCGCGGCACGCTCGGCGCGGCGCGCACGAACGATCCCAACAGCGCCAACAGCCAGTTCTTCATCACCTTCACGCACGCGCCGCACCTCAACGGGCAATACACGGTGTTCGGCCAGGTCATCGACGGCATGCAGAATGTCGATCAGATCGCCAAGGGCGAGCCGCCGCCGAAGCCCGACGTCATCGTGAAAATGACCATGGCGACCGCGGCGCCCTGAGGCGCAGCACGCGCGACGTCGCCCTTTTTTGCACCGGACGCCCGAAGGCGTTCGGTGGCCTTTTTTGAACCCCATCAAGCCGAACAACATGGAGTGACCGATGGCTGATCCTGAAAACACGCTGATCATCGAGACGACGCAAGGCCGCGTCGTGATCGAGCTGCGCCCCGACCTCGCGCCGAACCACGTGGCGCGTATCAAGGAGCTCGCGCGCGAAGGCTTCTACGACGGCATCGTGTTCCACCGCGTCATCGACGGCTTCATGGCGCAGACGGGCTGCCCGAACGGCTCCGGCACGGGCGGCTCGAAGCTGCCGAACCTCAAGGCCGAGTTCAACGCGGAGCCGCACGTGCGCGGCGTCTGCTCGATGGCGCGCGCGGCCTCGCCCGACAGCGCCAACAGCCAGTTCTTCATCTGCTTCGACGACGCGACGTTCCTCGACCGCAAGTACACGGTGTGGGGCAAGGTCGTCGAAGGCATGGAGAACGTCGACAAGATCAAGCGCGGCGAGCCGGTGCAGAACCCCGACAAGATGATCTCGGTCAAGGTCGCGGCCGACGCGGCGTAAATCTCCCGGAGCGGTGGCGATGTCCTTGCATGCTCTTGCGCTCGTGCTCGTGGCGCTGCTGGCCGGCGCCATCATCTCGGTGCAGGCGCCGATCAACGCCATGGCGGCTGTCAGGCTCGGCCATCCGCTCGGAGCGGCGACGCTCTCGTTCGTCGCGGGCACGGTGTGCCTCATCGCGCTCACGCTGACGACGGCGTGGGGCAAGGTGGCGTGGGGGGTGATCCCCACGCTGCCGCCGATGCTGTTCCTGGGCGGCGTGCTCGGGGCAATGTACGTCACGATGGCGATTGTGCTGACGCCGATGATCGGCGTCGGCGCGGTCATCGCGCTCGGCATCGGCGGGCAGGTGGTGGCGAGCCTGCTGCTCGACCATTACGGGCTGCTGGGTCTCGCCGTGCGCGAGATCACCGCGGGGCGCGTGGCCGGAGCCGCGATGGTGGTGGCGGGGGCGCTGATGGTGCGTTTTCTCTGAGGGCGTTGGGCGAGGGCAGGTGCATGAGCGGTCTTTGGACATTCCTGAATATCGGCCTCGCGGGGTTGCTCGGCGCGGGGGGCGTGGCGCTCGCGGCGGTGGCGGCGCACCGGACGGCGGATCCGTCGCTCGCGACGGCGGCGCTGTTCCTGATCCTGCACGGCACGGCGGCGATCGCGCTCACGGCCGTGGCCGGGTCATTCCCGTGGCCGCAGGCCGTGCTCGCCAGCGCGTCGCTCATGATTTTCGCGGTGACGCTCTTCTCAGGGGATGTCGCCTCGCGCGTGCTGCTGGGCGACCGGCTGTTCGCGATGGCGGCGCCCACGGGCGGCAGCCTGCTCATTCTCGCGTGGCTCGCCGCGGCGGTGGTCGCCCTGATTGCCGCCGTACGCGGTTAGCCTGACTTTCGCGTGCCAGCCGGGGGCTCGGCTTTCCAGCCGAGCCGCGGCGCGCGGCGCTTCCAGACCCATTTCGGCGGCGGCTCGTTGGGGCCCGACGGCGGCTCGATCTTGGGCTCGGGCTCTTTGTCGGGCGGCGGCATCGGCTCTTTCGTGGGATCGGGGCGGACCGGATCCGGCGGCGTATGCGGGTCCGGATCGGTGGGCGATCGCTTCGGTCTGGTGGGATTGGCCAACGTTTCTATCCGGTCTCTACAACGCTCAGCACCGATAAGGTGTGCCTCATCAACGCGCCCTCCCGGCAGGGGTTCCTCTGGCGGGCCGAGTAGCGCTATGAGAGCGCGCATGCGGACCGATCTTTTCGACTTCGAGCTGCCTGACGAGCGCATCGCGCTGCGTCCCGCCGAGCCGCGGGATGCGGCGCGCCTGCTCGTGGTTGATGCCGCGCGCGGGCCGGCGCTCGCCGACAGGGCCGTGCGCGACCTGCCGGAGCTGCTTCAGCCGGGCGATGCGCTGGTGCTCAACGACACGCGCGTGATCCCGGCGGCGCTCGACGGCGTGCGGGTGCGCGCCGGCGTCACCTCGCACGTGTCGTTCAATCTCCTGCGCCGCGTGGACGGGTGCCGCTGGCGGGCGCTGGCGCGTCCGGCGAAGCGGCTGCAGGTCGGCGACCGCGTGCGCTTCGGCGCGGAGACCGACACGGCGTGCCTGATGTCGGCGCTGGAGGCGACGGTTTCGGAGAAGCTCGACGCCGGCGAGGTCGAGCTGATGTTCGACCTTGCGGGGCCGGACCTCGATTTCGCGATCCAGGGCGTCGGCACGATGCCGCTGCCGCCCTACATCGCGGGACGGCGCGCGCCGGATGCAGCCGACCGCGCGAGCTATCAGACCATCTACGCCAAACGCGACGGGGCGGTGGCCGCGCCGACGGCGGGGCTGCATTTCACGCCCGAGCTTTTCGCGGCGCTCGACGCGCGCGGGATCTCGCGCCATCACGTGACGCTGCACGTCGGCGCGGGCACGTTCCTGCCGGTCAAGACGGACGATACGCGCGACCATAAGATGCATTCCGAATACGGGGAGGTTCCGGCCGCGACGGCGGAGGCCCTCAACGCCGTGCGCGCACGGGGCGGGCGCATCGTGGCGGCGGGGACGACGTCGCTGCGCATTCTCGAAAGTTCAGCGCGCGCCGACGGCACGGTGGAGGCGTTCGCGGGCGATACGGACATCTTCATCACGCCGGGCTATCGCTTCCGCGCCGTCGACATCCTGCTCACGAATTTTCATCTGCCGCGCTCGACGCTGTTCATGCTCGTGTCGGCGTTCGCGGGGCTCGAGACGATGCGGCAGGCGTATGCGCATGCGATCGGCGCGGGCTATCGCTTCTATTCCTATGGCGATGCCTCGCTGCTCTTCCGCGCGGCGCCCGACGGCTCATCGCAACACGATCCCTCAACACACGATCCCTCACCACACGATCCCTCAACCCTGGGGCCGGCATGACGAATACGGAGACGTTCCACTATCGCGCGCTCGCCCAGGACGGGCTGGCACGCCGCGGCGAGATCGTGACACCGCGCGGCCTCATCCGCACGCCCGCGTTCATGCCGGTCGGCACGGTGGCGACGGTGAAGGCGCTTTATCCGGAGCAGGTGCGGGACGCGGGCGCGGATATCCTGCTCGGCAACACCTACCATCTCATGTTGCGGCCCGGCGCGGAGCGCGTCGCCAAGCTCGGCGGGCTGCATGCGTTTATGCGCTGGGAGAAGCCGATCCTGACGGACTCGGGCGGCTTCCAGGTCATGAGCCTGTCGAAGATCCGCAAGATCACCGAGGAGGGGGCGCTCTTTCAATCGCACCTCGACGGCTCGCGGCACATGCTGACGCCGGAGCGCTCGATCGAGATCCAGTGCCTGCTCGGCGCGGACATCCAGATGCAGTTCGACGAATGCATCGAGCTGCCGGCGGAACGGCGCGAGGTGGAGCGCGCCATGGAGCTGTCGCTGCGCTGGGCGGAGCGCTCGCGCACCGCCTTCCTGGCGCAACGCGCGGCGGGGGCGGCCACCGGCGGCCAAGCGCTGTTCGGCATCGTGCAGGGCGGAACGGATGCCGAGTTGCGGCGGCGCTCGGCCGAAGCGCTGGTCGCGATGGATCTCGAAGGTTATGCGGTCGGCGGTCTCGCGGTCGGCGAGGGGCACGACCTGATGCTGGCGACGCTCGATGCGACGCTGCCATTCCTGCCGCAGACGAAGCCGCGCTACCTCATGGGTGTCGGCACGCCGCTGGACCTGATCGAGGCCGTGCGGCGCGGCATCGACATGTTCGATTGCGTGCTGCCGACGCGCAACGGGCGGCACGGGCTCGCCTATACGTGGGGCGGGCCGGTCAACCTGCGCAACGCGGTGCACGCGGACGATCCGGCGCCGCTCGATCCGGAGAGCTCGTGTCCGGCGGCGCGCGATTATTCGCGCGCCTACCTGCACCATCTGATCCGCTCCGGCGAGTATCTCGGCGCGATGATCCTCTCGTGGGTCAACACCGT
>CAYLSI010000038.1:0-18856 GCA_964386545.1 uncultured Hyphomicrobium sp. | reverse complement strand
TGATCCGCTCCGGCGAGTATCTCGGCGCGATGATCCTCTCGTGGGTCAACACCGTGTTCTACCAGGACCTGATGGCCGCGATGCGTGCGGCCATCGAAGCGCAGCGCTTCGCGGCCTGGGCCGAGGAGACCAAGGCGCGGATCATGGCTCCGCGTGCTGCGGCCTCTGAGTGATCGTATCGTTGCGACGAGGCGGTCGTCGCCTCGTCGGATTGCGATTTCACCTCCGCCTGTTTCGCAAAGAACTGCGGTGCGGAGCGCGGCCTGCCATACCCCCCTGCAAAGAGGCGCTATTCCGGCGGCCTCGCAAGATGCAGAGGGATCTCACATGCGCACGCGCCTCGCCGTCCTCGTCCTTGCCGCCGCTACGCTCGCCGTGCCTGTCAGCGGTGCGCACGCGGGCTTCTTCACCGATGTTGCCAAGGGCGCGGTCAAGAACGCCGCGCGTCATGCCAAGAAGGCCGCCAAAGACGCTGCGGACGTGAGCCGCCTGGTCGGCGGGTGCGTTCTGCGCCGCGCGGCCGGACGCGTGTGCTGAGGCGCGTCTACGCGAAGCGAAAAACGTGGCCCGGCCGCCCTAACCTGGATCAGGTGACGGGCGTCGTTTCCGCCATCTCGCGGGCGAGGCGGCGCTCGCGATGGACGAGGTAGACGCCGGAGGCGACGATCAGGCTCGCGCCGGCGAGCGTCCAGACATCCGGCAGGTCTCCGAACACGGCGAAGCCGAACGCCACCATGCTCAGAAGCTGCATGTAGAGGAACGGCGCGATGGCGGAAGCCGGCGCGAGGCGGTAGGCGTGGATGAAGAGCCAGTGCCCCGTGCCGCCGAGGATGCCGAGTAGCGAAAGCAGGACGAGCGAGATCAGGTCCGGCGGCGTCTGCCACTCGGCGAACGCGAACGGCGCGCCGGCGAACGTGCCGACGAACATCGAATAGAACAGCGTCACCAGGGGCGGGTCGAAATGCGCCATGTGGCGCGTCAGCAGCATGAAGAGCGCATAGACCAGCATGGCGGCGAAAGCGTAGAGCACGGCCGGATGCACGGCGCCGAAGCCCGGCCGCACGGCGATCACCACGCCGACGAAGCCGACGAAAATGGCGATCAGCCTGCGCCGGCCCACCCACTCGCCGAGCAGGGGACCCGCCAAAAGAGCGACCATGAGCGGGGCCAGGAACACGATCGTGATCGTCTGGTCGAGGCGCAGGTATTCGAGCGCCAGGAAGTTGAACGCGGTCGTGCCCACCATCAGCACGGAGCGCACGATCTGCAGCCCCAGGCGATTGGTGGTGAAGAGCGCCTTGGTGCTCATGATGCCGAAGGCCGGCACCAGGATCAAAAGCAGCACGAACTGGCCGATGAAGCGCGACCACACCACCTGCGCCACCGGGATGCCCTCGCGCGTCACCAGGTATTTGGCCGACGTATCGAGGGCGGAAAAGAGCACGACGGCGGCCACCATCAGGCCGATGGCCTTGAGGCGATCGCGGGCGGCGTCGTGCGCGGACGGTGGGGGGGAGGGCTCAGTCACGGCTCAGTCAGGGGCACCGGAGCGAAAAGGTGCCCACTCTTAGCGCACTCTGCGCGCGCTGGGCCTCATTTTTGGCGCGTCATTTTTCCGGTCGAGACCTGTGCCCGGAGCAGGATGGAGGCATCGTCCGGTCCCGAGGCGCGGCGTCCGTGTCATCCCCGTGACATCCTGGCGTCGATGTGCGCGTTGCCTTGACCCGCCCCGACGGCGCCCGTAGAAAGCGCACTCCATGATTGCCGCCCCGCGGGTTCGCCCCGTGTCGCGCGGGTGTGGGCCGGTAGCTCAGCGGTAGAGCACGTGACTTTTAATCATGGGGTCGAGGGTTCGATTCCCTCCCGGCTCACCAACTCCCGAACCAGTCTCCGAAACGTGCCGTGAAATCAGCAGCGTACACGTCGTGATGCCGGGACTGGCGTCGCGCCCGCCGGTGCGCGATTTGGGCGCAGTCTTCGGGGGATGCAACCGTTTGGCGGATTCGACGTTGTCAGGGCTAACAAGCCGTAGTGTCAGGCAATGTTGCAGGTCAGATATGGTTCACCGTGCGCGGGACGAACGGCTGCAAATCATGCTCGCCCATGAGGAGCTGAAAGCCGTCGACGACTTCAGATTCGAATTCCGGCTGCCGAGCCGGGCCGCCGCCATCCGCGAGCTTCTGAAGCGCGGGTTGGCGAGCGAGGGCATGGGTCCGGCGAACTCGGGGTCGCGCTCACGCGATTTCGGGGTGCTGGACTCGGGCCAGGACGGCGGTTCCGCCCGGAGCCGGGATTAGCCCCCGGTTCGCGGCGCGTCCTTCCGTAGACCTCTAGAATAGGCGGGAACGGCGGCGAATTCTGCTTGCCGTTCAATCGGCGTAGGGCTACTTGCGAGCTTCATAACCCCCCTCAGAGCCGTTCCAATTTTGGTGGAGACGCGGAACGGCTCTAAGCTTTTGCTTTGTCGTGCTTCTTGTCGGAAAACCGGTTCCCACTTTTCCGGAAGCACTTTAGGGTACGCGCGCCGCGTGGCTTTGGTCGTCACGCTGCCGCTTTCGTACGTCTTGAAGCGGACGGCGCGGGAGGCTATCGCGCCGAGTTTGAAGCAGACGAGGAGAATTTTCGTGCCGTTGACCGCCAAGAACTGGATCGTCGAGACGGAGTGGCTTGCCGAGCACCTCGATGCGCCGGACCTCATCATCTTCGACGGCTCCTGGCATCTTCCGAACTCCGGCCGCGATGCGAAGACGGAATATTTGGCCGAGCACATCCCCGGCGCCCTGTTCTTCGACATCGAGGATCTCGTCGACGAGAAGAACCCGCTGCCGCACATGCTGCCGCCGACGCCGAAATTCGCTTCGCGCATGAAGAAGATGGGCGTGGGCGACGGCATGCGCATCGTGGTCTACGATACCTACGGCCTGTTCTCGGCCGCGCGCGTGTGGTGGACGTTCCGCGCCATGGGCCACCAGGACGTCGCGGTGCTCAACGGCGGCCTCAAGAAGTGGAAGGCCGAGGGGCGTCCCCTCGAGGACATGAAGCCCGTGCCGCGCACGGCGCGCCATTTCACGCCTTTGCTCAACAACTCGCTGGTCCGCGATCTCGACGACATGAAGGGCTATGTCGCCAAGGGGAGCACGCAGATCGTCGATGCGCGCCCGAAGGCCCGCTTCGAGGGTACGGAGCCCGAGCCGCGCCCGGGCCTGCGCGCGGGACATATTCCGGGCTCGAAGAACGTGCCGTCGGCGGCTATCCTCAATGCGGACGGCACGCTGAAATCGAAGGCGGAGCTCGAGAAGATCTTCGCCGATGCCGGGATCGATCCGATGAAGCCGGTCGTCACGACCTGCGGGTCGGGCGTCACGGCCTCGATGCTGTCGCTCGCGCTGGCGGTGATCGGCCAGACCAACGCGGCCGTTTACGACGGCGCCTGGGCCGAGTGGGGCCAGGAGCAGCTCGACACGCCCGTGGCGACGGGACCGGCCTGATCGCGACGACGGCGATCCGGACGGCTTTCTCGTCTTGCGTCGCGGCGGACGTGTCTCCCGCAGACGGAGGCGGCGTGCGATGCGAGCGGTCCTTGCTTTCTCCCTGATGACGGCGGCGGCGCTGGTCGGCGTCCCGCCGGTGATGCCCTCGGCACAGAGCGGCGAGGTCCGCTGTCTCGACGACGCCATGCTCGTGCTCGACGCGTCGGGCTCGATGGCGGGCACGGACATGACGGTGCAGCGCCCGCATATCGAGAAGGTGCGCGCCGCGCTTCAGGACGTGCTGCCGGACATCACGCCGCGCCGGCACCTGGGGCTCATGGTCTATGGACCCGGACCCGACCGCAACACGTGCCACAACATCGACGTGCGGCTCAGGCCCGGGCCCAACAGCACCGAGACCATCATGGGCGAGGTGAACGCGGTGGTGCCGGCCGGGCAGACGCCGTTGACGAACGCCGTGCAGCACGCGGCCGAGGAACTCGATTTCCGGCAGCGCCCGGCCGTGGTCGTGCTGCTGACCGACGGCGAGGAGACGTGCGGCGGCAATCCCTGCCGGCTGGCCCGTCAATTGCGCGCGGCGGCCGACGATCTCACCATCCACGTCATCCAGTTCAAAGTCACCGGCCAGACCTGGCTCGCGCCCGGGACGGGGTCGGCGTGCATGGCGGAGGAGACCGGCGGGCTCGCGATCACGGCGCACGACACGGACGAGCTCGTCAAGGCGCTGCGGGAGACGCTGACGTGCCCGCTCTTCTCGCGCCGCGAGACCGGCACGGCGCCGCGGCTACGTTGATTCCGGGAAGTACTGGAACACCCACGTCTCGGTCAGCGCGCGCTCGCCCTGGCGCAGGTACATGCGCAGGTCGACCGGCTCGTCGCCGGTGGCTTCGAGGTCGAACAGCGCGCGCCAGCGCCAGCGCTGATCGACGACGGGGTGACAGTAGGCATTGCTCAGCGTGCCGCGCGACGGCGTCACCACGATCTCGACGCCGTCGTTGCGGCCGATGTCCTTGAACACGCTGCCCTGGAAGTCGACGACGAACTTGCGCACGCCGGCAGGCCGCTTGTGGCCCGGGCGGCCGCCGATGCCGGTCCATGTGGCGGTGGCCTTGGCGAGCGAGCGCGGGAAGGGCACATCGTCGAGCCAGCGCAGGCGGTAGGCATAGGTGCGGCTTTCGCCGGCGCGCAGCGGCTCGCGCGGCCACCAGTAGGCGGCGATGTTGTCGTGGATCTCGTCGTCGGTCGGGATCTCCAGCAGGTGCACCTCGCCCTCGCCGAACGGCGTGATGGGCTCGACCCAGGTCGAGGCGCGGCGCTCGTAGAAGACGCTGTCGTCCAGATAGTGGACGAAGTCGCGGTCGCGCTGCTGCAGGCCGAAGCCGCGGATGTCGTTGTCGACGAAGGCGTTGCTCATCACGCGCGGCGGATTGTTGAGCGGGCGCCAGATGCGCTCGCCGGAGCCGGTCCACATGGCGAGGCCGTCGGAGTCGTGGATCTCGGGACGCCAGTCGACGACCTGGCGGCGGCTCGTCTCGCCGTACCAGTACATGCTCGAGAACGGCGCGATGCCGAGGCGGGTGATGTCGCGGCGGGCGAAGAGGCGCGCCTCGATCTCCATGTCGACGCGGGCGACGTTCGTCTTGTCGAGCGTGCGGCGCGAGGCGATGCGGTAGGCGCCCGTCACGCTCGGGCTGTCGAGGTAGGCGTAGAGCACGAACTCCTGGCTGCTGTTGGCGCTGGCGTCGAGCCAGAACTCGGTGAAGCGCGGGAATTCCTCGGGCGTCGAAAGCCCGGTGTCGATGGCGAGGCCGCGCGCCGAGAGGCCGTACTGATTGTAGGGGCCGGAGGTGCGGAAGTAGGAGGCGCCGAGGAAGGCGAGCCAGTCGGTCTTGAGATCCGGCGCCATGACGCGGAAGCCGGCGAAGCCGATGTCCTTCGGCAGCTCGCGGGCGGGATGGCCTTCGGGGCTCTCGAAGAGCGCCGGGCTATAGAGGATCTCGTGCGCCTCGCCGCCGCTCTTGACGACGTGGATGCGGACCGTGTCGGGGTTCATGTGGCCGACGTGGAAGAGCTGGATCGGCAACTGGTGTGCCTTGTCCATCATCAGGCTCTTCTCGGGCCGGAAGCGGATCTTCTGGAACGCGTCGTAATCGATGCGGCTGACGATGTCGCGCGCGATGCGGGGCGCCGGCTCCCAGGCGCGCTTCGCGTCCGCCTCGGCGCGCCGGGTCAGGATGTCGAAGGAGAAGTGCTCCGGCTCGCCCAGGGCCAGCCCCGACGACTTGCCCTTGCTCATCTCGCCGACATCGACGCCTTCGGCGGCCGTGGCAGGGCTACCAAGCGTCCCCGCCAGAGCCGAGGCGGCGGCACCCGCCAGGATTTGGCGCCGGTTGAACTTCGAGCCCGTCACGATACCCATCTCTCAATTGATTATCTTTTGTGCGTTTCCGATCGTTCCCCTAGCGCAGAACGGCCGATCTTGCCAGCGTTCGGCCGTGGTCGGTCCAATGCAGCTCGGATCGATGCTGGGGCATTTCAAGACGGCAGGAGGTCTCGAGGGTGTGCGACGCGCCGTGTACGGAGGTGTGCCGTGCGTCATGATGGTGGGATTTCACATTGGTCCCGTATAATTTATGGACTCCCATCTCCTCGGCATTCCGCCTGATCCCAACGTGAGACTTTCGATGCGCTGCTTGAGCAAAGTACCCGGCCTTGTGTGGTGGGGGCTGGCGGTCAGTATCCTTTCGGCGTCCGCAGCTCCTGCCCAGGCGCCGCCTCCGCCGTCCGTCACGGTCGCCAAGCCGATCGCGAAACGCATCACCACCTGGGACGAGTATTCCGGCCGCTTTGAGGCAATGGAATCGGTCGAGGTGCGGCCGCGTGTCTCCGGCTTCGTCGACAAGGTGCATTTCAAGGACGGCCAGGTGGTGAAGGCGGGCGATCCGCTGTTCACGATCGACCCGCGCCCGTTCGAGATCGCGGCCGCGAGCGCGCGGGCCGAGATCGCCCGCGCCAAGGCGACGGTGGCGCTGGCCGCGAGCGAGGTCGAGCGCGCCGCGCCGCTCGTGCGGTCCGGCGCCGTCACCGAGCGCGACTTCACGCAGCGCAGCGCCAACCTCAGCGTCACCGAAGCCCAGCTCCAGGTGGCGGAGGCCGCGCTCAAGAGCGCCGAGCTCAATCTCGAATGGACGGTCGTGCGCGCGCCGATCTCGGGGCGGATCTCGGACCGCAAGGTGGATCCGGGCAACCTCGTGATCGGCGGCGAGCAGGGGACGACGCTGCTCACGACGATCGTGGCGCTGGACCCGATCCATTTCTTGTTCGACGTCTCGGAATCCGACTACCTGCGCTATCAGCGCCTCTCCACCTCGGGCCAGCGCGCCTCGTCGCGGGACAGCTCGAACCCGGTGCGCATCCGCCTCTCGGACGAGACCGACTGGACGCACGAGGGCGCGATGGACTTTGTCGACAACCAGCTCAATCCGCGCTCCGGCACGATGCGCGGCCGCGCGGTGCTGCCGAACAAGGACCAGCTGTTCGCGCCGGGCATCTTCGCGCGGCTGCGGCTGTTCGGCGGCGAGGTGGATGCCCTGCTCGTGCCCGACAGCTCCATCGTGTCCGACCAGATGCGCAAGATCGTCTTCGTCGTGGGCGACGACGGCGTCGTGAAGGGCGCGCCCGTCACGCTGGGGCCGATCGCGGACGGACTGCGCGTCGTCAAGAGCGGGCTTTCGGCGGGCGACAACGTCATCATCGACGGACTGGCCAATCCGATGGTGCGGCCGGGAACGAAGGTCACGGCCGAGCCCGGAGAGATCAAGGCGGCAGCCACACCCTAGGGTGTGAACCCTCGAGCGCCTTCGGCGAAGCAGATTTCGGGCGCCTCGCCCACGGAACGGATGTCATGCGCTTCTCGCACTTCTTCATCGACCGGCCCATTTTCGCGACGGTGCTGTCCGTCATCCTGACCATCGTCGGGGTGATCGCGGGAGCTGCGCTGCCCATCGCCGAATATCCCGAGATCGCTCCGCCGACCGTCAACATCTCCGCGACCTATCCGGGCGCTTCCGCCGCCGTCATTGCCGAGACCGTCGCCGCGCCGATCGAGCAGGAGGTCAACGGCGTCGACAACATGCTCTACATCGTGTCGCAATCGACCGGTGACGGGCGGCTGTCGATCAGCGTCGTGTTCAAGCCCGGCACCGACATCGACCAGGCGCAGGTGCTCGTGCAGAACCGCGTCTCGATCGCGGAGCCGCGCCTGCCGGAGGACGTGCGCCGCCTCGGCCTCACGGTGCTCAAGGCGTCGCCCGACCTGATGATGGTCGTGCACATGATCTCGCCGGACGGCTCGCGCGACCAGCAGTACATCTCGAACTATGCGACGCTGTTCGTGCGCGACCGCCTGGCGCGCATCGACGGCATCGGCGACAGCCGCGTGTTCGGCGCGCGCGACTACTCGATGCGCATCTGGCTCGATCCGGAGAAGGTCGCCTCGCGCAACCTGACGGCCGCGGAGGTAGTTGCGGCGCTGCGGGCCGCCAACCTGCAGGTGGCGGCGGGCTCCATCAACCAGCCGCCGGCATCCTCGCCGGGCGCGTTCACGCTCTCGGTGCATACGCTGGGGCGGCTCTCGTCCGCGGAAGAGTTCGAGAACATCGTCGTGCGGGCGGAGCCCACGGGCGAGGTGATCCGCGTGAAGGACATCGCGCGGGTGGAGCTGGGCTCGCAGGACTATACGGTCAACGCCTACCTCTCGAACAAGGTGGCGACGGCGGTGGTGCTGTTCCAGCGGCCGGGATCGAACGCGCTGGCGACGGCGGCGGCGGTCAAGGCCGAGATGGACGAGATCGCCAAGGACTTCCCGCCGGGGGTCGCCTACACGATCGTGTACAACCCGACGGACTTTATCCGCTACTCCATCGACGCCGTGATCACGACGTTCGTGGAGGCGCTGGTGCTGGTGGTGCTCGTCGTCGTGCTGTTCCTGCAGACGTGGCGTGCGGCCGTCATTCCGATCATCGCGATCCCGGTTTCGCTGGTCGGCGCGTTCGTGGTCATGGGCGCGCTCGGTGTGTCGTTCAACACGCTGTCGCTGTTCGGCCTCGTGCTCGCCATCGGCATCGTGGTGGACGATGCCATCGTCGTCGTGGAGAACGTGGAGCGCAAGCTCTCCGAGGGGCTCTCGCCCAAGGAGGCGGCGCACGAGACGATGGACGAGGTGGGCGGCGCGCTCATCGCCATCACCGCGACGCTGATCGCGGTGTTCGTGCCGACGGCGTTCATCTCGGGCCTGCAGGGGACGTTCTACAAGCAGTTCGCGATCACCATCGCGGCCTCGACCGCGATCTCGTGCTTCGTGTCGCTGACGCTCTCGCCCGCGCTCGCCGCGCTGCTGTTGAAGCCGCACAGCCATCACCACGAGGAAAAACGCGGCCTCGCCTCGCGCATTCTGGGCGCGCCCGTGCGGCTCTTCTTCCGCGGCTTCAACAAGTCGTTCGACGGGCTGTCGCATGGATATGCGTGGCTCACGGGGCGGCTGATCCGGCTGCCGGTGATTCTGCTCCTCATCTACGGCGGCCTCTTGTTTCTGACCTACGACCGTCTCGCCAAGACGCCGACGGGCCTCATTCCGCAGCTCGACCGCACGTATTTCATCACGGCGTTCCAATTGCCGCCGGGCTCGACGCTCGATCGCACGGATGCGGTGGTGCGCAAGGCGTCCGAGATCATGCTGACGCGGCCGGGCGTGTCGGACGCGGTGGCGTTCGCGGGCTTCGACGGGGCGACCTTCACCAACGCGCCGAACACGGCGGTCATCTTCGTGCGGCTCGATACGTTCGAGGATCGCATCAAGGCCGGCATCACCAAGGATCAGATCCTGATGGATTTGCGCCAGCAGATGGCCACGCTGAAAGAGGCGTTCGCGTTCGTCATCGAGCCGCCGTCGGTGCCGGGCATCGGCACGGGCGGCGGCCTCAAGGGCTACGTGCAGGACCGCGCGGGCCGCGGCTATCCGGCGCTCGAAGGCGCGGCCTGGACGGTGGCGGGCGGAGCCGGGCAGGTGCCCGGCATCGTGCAGCCGTTCACGCTCTTCAACACGCGCACGCCGCAGATCTGGGCGGACATCGACCGCACCAAGGCCGAGCAGCTCGGCGTGCCGATCGGGCGCGTGTTCGAGGCGCTGTCGATCTACATGGGGTCGGCCTTCGTCAACGACTTCAACATCCTCGGCCGCACCTATCGCGTGACGGCGCAGGCGGACAATCCGTTCCGCGAGACGCTGCGCGACGTCTCCAACCTCAAGACGCGGAGCGATTCCGGCGAGATGGTGCCGCTTGGCTCCGTCGCCACGTTCTCCGATACGACCGGTCCCTACCGCGTGCCGCGCTACAACCTGTTCCCGGCGGCGGAGGTGCAGGTGGGGCTCGCGCGTGGCTTCTCATCGGGCCAGGGCATCGCCTCCATCGAGCACATCGTCGACAGCGCGCTGCCGTCCGGCTTCGGCTTCGAGTGGACGGAGATCGCGCTGCAGGAGAAGCTCGCGGGCAACACGGCCGTCGTCGCGTTCGGGCTTGCGGTCGTGTTCGTGTTCCTGGTGCTGGCGGCGCTCTACGAGAGCTGGCTGCTGCCGCTCGCCGTCATCCTGATCGTGCCGATGTGCATCCTGGCGGCAATGATCGGCGTGAACCTGCAGGGGCTCGACCGCAACATCCTGGTCGAGATCGGGCTCGTCGTGCTCGTGGGCCTCGCGGCGAAGAACGCCATTCTGATCGTGGAGTTCGCCAAGCAGGCCGAGGAGAGCGGCATGAGCCGGTTCGAGGCGGCGGTCAGCGCGGCGCGGACGCGCTTGCGTCCCATCCTCATGACGTCGCTCGCCTTCATCCTCGGCGTCGTGCCGCTGGTGCTGGCGACGGGGGCGGGCGCGGAAATGCGCCAGTCGCTCGGCACGGCCGTGTTCTCGGGCATGCTCGGCGTGACGCTGTTCGGCCTCATCTTCACGCCCGTGTTCTACGTGCTGACGAGCAAGCTCGCGGGAGAGCGGAGCACGCCCGCCGAGGGCGCGCATGCAACCCCGCCGACGCCGGCCGCGTAGGGCTGCAACCGCCGGGCGCCGGTTTGCCGGCCGAACTGCCGGAAACCGGGCGCTTTGGGCGCGTCGGAGCGGAACATTCGCGATTGATCTTTGGGCTGGCCCACTAGTATATGTCCGGCTTCCTGGCGCGGCCCTCGGGTCCGAGCGGGGCCGGCTTTCCTGATTTTGCTGGTCCATCCGGGCTGGGGCGCAAGGGTCCCGGCAGGGGCCGTCGTGGCCCCGAGGCACTCGAGGACAACGGGCTTTCGGACGGAAGCCCATGGCCTCGGCGACGACGCGGGCGTGGCGGAATTGGTAGACGCACTGGATTTAGGTTCCAGCGGCGAAAGTCGTGGGGGTTCAAGTCCCTCCGCCCGCACCAGGAGCCGGCCAAGGGCCGGGTGAGGAATTCGCCCCAAGGGGCAGGTCAGGTTTCGAGCGAAGCGAAGGCAGCACGCTATGCAGGTTACGGAAACGAATTCGGAAGGCTTGAAGCGGAAGCTCAAGGTCGTGGTCGGCGCGGACGAGCTCGATCAGCGCTTCGCGGAGCATCTCAACCGCATCAAGGACCAGGTGCAGCTCAAGGGCTTCCGCAAGGGCAAGGTGCCGGTCGCGCACATCAAGAAGGTGTTCGGCCGCTCCGTCATGAACGACGTGCTGCAGGAGACCATCCGCGAGACCAGCAACAAGGCCATCAAGGACCGCAACGAGCGCCCGGCCATGATGCCGGACATCGCTCTCGCGGACGGCGCCTCCGACATCGAGAACGTGGTCGAGGGCAAGGCCGATCTCGCCTACGAGATGAGCTTCGAGGTGCTGCCCGAGGTGAAGCTCGCCGACTTCGGCACGCTCAAGCTCGAGCGCCTCGTGGCCGAGGTCGACGACGAGCAGCTCCAGAAGGCGCTCTCCGACATCGCCGAGCGCAACCAGTCCTTCGCCTCGGAAGAGGGCCGCGCGGCGGAAGAGGGCGACCGCGTCACCATCGACTTCGTCGGCCGGATCGACGGCGAGGCCTTCGAAGGCGGCACCAGCGAGAACCTGCAGGTCGTGCTCGGCAACGCCGGGTTCATTCCGGGCTTCGAGGACGGCCTCAAGGGCGCCAAGACGGGCGAGGAGCGCGACGTGAAGGCGACCTTCCCGGGCGCCTATCCGGCCGCGAACCTCGCCGGCAAGGAGGCCGTGTTCTCCGTCACGGTGAAAGACGTCGAGAAGCCGGTCAAGAGCGAGATCAACGACGAGTTCGCCAAGTCGCTCGGCACCGAGGGCCTCGACAACCTCAAGGAAATCGTCTCGCTGCAGCTCAAGTCCGAGCTCGAGCGGGCGTCCCGCATGAAGCTCAAGCGCGAGCTGCTCGATGCGCTCGAGAAGGCGCACTCGTTCGAGCTGCCGCCGACGCTGGTCGAGCGCGAGTTCGAGGCGATCTGGAAGCAGGTGACGGACGGGCTCGCCCGCGAGAACAAGACGCTCGCCGACGAGGGCAAGACGGAAGAGGAAGCCAAGGCCGAGTATCGCGCCATCGCGGAGCGGCGCGTGCGGCTCGGTCTCGTCGTCGGCGAGATCGGCGACAAGAACAAGATCGAGGTCACGCAGGACGAGATGCGCCGCGCGCTCATGGAGCAGGCGCGCCGCTTCCCGGGCCAGGAAAAGAACGTCTACGAATACTTCGAGAAGACCCCGGGCGCGCTGCAGGAGCTGCGGGCGCCGATCTTCGAGGACAAGGTCATCGATTTCGTGCTCGAACTCGTGAAGCCGGCCGAGAAGACGGTATCGCGCCAGGAGCTGCTCGACAGCCTGGAGCAGGCGAACAACGCCTGAGGCCGCAAGCTCATTTCCTCGCCGGTGCGCTCGACGGGCCGGCGAGGGACTTGAAGTGACGCGTCGCTATGCTGATCTGTTGTCCGGCCTGCCGTCCGATTCGGAGGCGTGTGCCGCGGCCCGCTGACGGGTGCGGACAATCCAAGGAGCGAAAATCCCATGCGCGATCCCGTCGCCACTCTCACCGGTTCCTTCTGGCCCATGGTCGTCGAGCAGACGGCCCGGGGCGAGCGCGGGTACGATCTGCCCTCGCGCCTCCTCAAGGAGCGCATCATCTTCGTGACGGGACCTGTGGAAGACCACATGGCTGCGTCCATCTGCATGCAGCTCCTCTTCCTCGAGGCCGAGAACCCGAAGAAAGAGATCTCCATGTACATCAACTCGCCCGGCGGCGTCGTGACCGCCGGCATGGCGATCTACGACACCATGCAGTTCGTGAAGCCGCCGATCGCGACGCTGTGCATCGGCCAGGCCGCGTCCATGGGCTCGCTGCTGCTCTGCGCCGGTAACAAGGACATGCGCTACGCGCTGCCGAACGCCCGCATCATGGTTCATCAGCCGTCGGGCGGTTTTTCGGGCCAGGCGTCGGATATCGAGCGGCATGCTGAAGATATCATCAAGATGAAGCGCCGCCTGAATGAAGTGTACGTCAAGCACACGGGCCAGCCGTACGAGACCATTGAACGGACGCTCGATCGCGATTACTTCATGACGGCGGACCAGGCCAAAGACTTCGGCCTGATCGACCGCGTGCTCAATCAGCGCGAGGATGCCGACATCAAGATCGGCGAGACGAAGCCGGCCTAAATACTGGGTATTGTTTGGCTTTTGCCGCGCGGTGTGCCGGTTGGTCGCATGCCGCGCGGCGTTCGCCGTCTCTGGGCCGCGTTTGCTATGCTCGACCGCCTCGGCGGCCGAGCGGCCCCATTGGGGCCACGCAAGGTTGGCAAGCTAAGATTGATTTCGCAGTCCGATCGACAACTTCGTCCCGTCTTTCGAAACTGTGGTAATCGGACCGAGACCCCGTCAGCGGCTTGGAAAGGCATTAATCGAATCTTGATCTCGGGAACGCTAGCGTGTTCTGATCGGGTGTAACGATTTAATGTCCTGGCGGCGTCAAGGTCGTGACTGCTTCGTAAGGCTCGAACGAGCCTTGGTTTTTCCGGATTTTCCGGCGCTTTCCGGCACCGGCGTGAGAGAACAGAATGGCTCAGGAAAAGAACACCCTTTACTGCTCGTTCTGCGGCAAAAGTCAGCATGAGGTCCGGAAGCTGATCGCCGGCCCGACCGTGTTCATCTGCGATGAATGCGTCGAGCTGTGCATGGATATCATTCGCGAAGAGAACAAAAACACGCTGGTGAAGTCGCGTGACGGAGTGCCGACGCCGCAGGAGATCTGCACGGTGCTCGACTCCTACGTGATCGGCCAGTTCCACGCCAAGCGCGTGCTCTCGGTCGCGGTTCACAATCATTACAAGCGCCTCAACCACTCGGCGAAGAACAACGACGTCGAGCTGGCGAAGTCCAACATCCTGCTCGTCGGCCCCACGGGTTGCGGCAAGACGCTGCTCGCCCAGACGCTGGCGCGCATCCTCGACGTGCCGTTCACGATGGCGGATGCGACGACGCTCACGGAGGCCGGCTACGTCGGCGAGGATGTCGAGAACATCATCCTCAAGCTCTTGCAGAACGCCGACTACAACGTCGAGCGTGCGCAGCGCGGCATCGTCTACATCGACGAGATCGACAAGATCAGCCGCAAGTCCGACAATCCCTCGATCACAAGGGATGTCTCGGGCGAAGGCGTGCAGCAGGCGCTCCTCAAGATCATGGAAGGCACGGTTGCCTCCGTGCCGCCGCAGGGCGGCCGCAAGCACCCGCAGCAGGAGTTCCTGCAGGTCGACACGTCGAACATCCTCTTCATCTGCGGCGGTGCATTCGCGGGTCTCGAAAAGATCATCGCGCGCCGCGGCAAGGGCACGTCGATCGGCTTCGGCGCGAAGGTGATGGGTCCGGACGAGCGCCGCACGGGCGAAGTGCTGCGCGACGTGGAGCCCGAGGATCTCCTCAAGTTCGGCCTCATCCCGGAGTTCATCGGCCGCTTGCCGGTGATCGCGACGCTCGAGGACCTCGACGAGGCGGCGCTCGTGCAGATCCTGTCGGAGCCGAAGAACGCGCTGATCAAGCAGTACCAGCGCCTGTTCGAGATGGAGGACGTGAAGCTCACGCTCACGACCGACGCGCTGCGCGCCATCGCCCGCAAGGCGATCGAGCGCAAGACGGGTGCACGCGGCCTGCGCTCCATCATGGAGGGCATCCTGCTCGACACGATGTTCGATCTGCCGGCGCTCAAGGGCGTCGAGGAGATCGTGATCGGGCCGGAGGTCGTGGAAGGCGGCGCCAAGCCGCTCCGCATCTACACCGAGCGGGCCGAGGAAAAGGGCTCGACGGCCTCTTGATCGGGGCCTTCGAGCGCCACTCACCACTTATCGGGGCAGGGGCCGCGGGGAGGCCCCTGCGCCAATCAAACGTGTTATTGATAAGGCAGACGCCCATCCCCATCTTTCTCAAGCGAGCCGGCGTTCAAGGATTTGCGGCCCTTGGGGACTCAAACAACAGATGCGGCTTGGGTATCCCGGATTCGGCCATAATGAAGCGGATCTCGGGAGCTAGAGTGCGCTTGCGCGGAGACTTCCGGCGGCGCGGCCAAACGTACAACGGGTGACGAGAATGAGCGACGAAAAGCAGACGAAGGACAAGACGGCCGCCCGGGATCACTATCCCGTTCTGCCGCTGCGCGACATCGTCGTGTTTCCTTACATGATCGTGCCGCTGTTCGTTGGCCGCGAGAAATCTATCAACGCGCTCGAAGAGGTCATGCGCGCCGACAAGCACATCCTGCTTGCCGCGCAGAAGAACGCGGGCGACGACGACCCGGCGACGGACGCGATCTACCAGGTCGGCACGCTGGCTTCCGTGCTGCAGCTCCTGAAGCTGCCGGACGGCACCGTCAAGGTGCTCGTCGAGGGCACGGCGCGGGCCAAGGTGCTGCGCTATACCGACAACGCGAACTATTTCGAGGCCGAGGTCGAGCGGATCCAGGAGACGATCGGCACGAAGGGCGAGATCGAGGCGCTCGCGCGCTCGGCCGTCTCGCAGTTCGAGAACTACGTGAAGCTCAACAAGAAGATCTCGCCGGAGGTGCTCGGCACCGTCGCGCAGATCGACGACTACTCGAAGCTCGCCGACACGATCGCCTCGCATCTGGCGGTCAAGATCGCCGACAAGCAGGACGTGCTCGAGACGACGATCGTCTCGGATCGCCTGGAGAAGGTCTACACGCTCATGGAGAGCGAGATCTCCGTGCTGCAGGTGGAGCGCAAGATCCGTTCGCGCGTGAAGCGGCAGATGGAGAAGACGCAGCGCGAGTACTATCTGAACGAGCAGATGAAGGCCATTCAGAAGGAGCTCGGCGACAACGAAGAGCGTGACGACATCGCGGAGTTCGAAGAGAAGATCGAGAACACCAAGCTGTCGAAGGAGGCCAAGGACAAGGCGCCGGCGGAGCTCAAGAAGCTCAAGCAGATGAGCCCGATGTCGGCCGAGGCGACGGTGGTGCGAAACTATCTCGACTGGCTGCTCTCGATCCCGTGGGGCATCCGCGGCAAGGTCAAGAAGGACATCGAGGAGGCGCAGTCCGTTCTCGATGCGGAGCACTATGGCCTCGAGAAGGTCAAGGAGCGCATCCTCGAATACCTCGCCGTGCAGGCGCGCACGAACAAGCTCAAGGGGCCGATCCTGTGCCTCGTCGGTCCGCCCGGCGTGGGCAAGACCTCGCTCGGCAAGTCGATCGCGAACGCCACGGGCCGCGAGTTCGTGCGCATGAGCCTCGGCGGCGTGCGCGACGAGGCGGAGATCCGCGGCCATCGCCGGACCTATATCGGCTCGATGCCCGGCAAGGTGATCCAGTCGATGAAGAAGGCGAAGCGGACCAATCCGCTCTTCCTGCTCGACGAGATCGACAAGATGGGCCAGGACTTCCGCGGCGACCCGGCTGCGGCGCTGCTCGAGGTGCTCGATCCCGAGCAGAACGCCTCGTTCAACGATCACTATCTCGAGGTCGACTACGATCTCTCGAACGTCATGTTCGTCACCACGGCGAACACGCTCAACATTCCGCCGGCGCTCATGGACCGTATGGAGATCATCCGGCTCGCGGGCTACACGGAGGACGAGAAGGTCGAGATCGCCAAGCGCCATCTCCTCACGGAGCAGCGCCAGGCGCACGGGCTCGAGCCGGAGGAGTGGATCGTCGAGGACGGTGCGCTGCTCGAATTGATCCGCCGCTATACGCGTGAAGCGGGCGTGCGCTCGCTCGAGCGCGAGGTGGCGAAGCTCGCGCGCAAGGCGGTCAAGGAGATCCTGACGTCGGACAAGAAGGTCGTGACGGTCACTGCGGAGAACGTCGGGTCCTATCTCGGCGTGCCGAAGTACCGTTACGGCGAGGCCGAGCTCGAGGACCAGATCGGCATCGTGACGGGCCTCGCGTGGACGGAAGTCGGCGGCGAGCTGCTCACGATCGAAGGCGTCTCCATGCCCGGCAAGGGCAAGATGACGGTCACGGGCAACCTGCGCGATGTGATGAAGGAAAGCATCCAGGCCGCGAATGCGTACGTGCGCTCGCGCTCGGTGGAGTTCGGCATCCATCCCTCGCTGTTCGACAAGAAGGACATCCACGTGCACGTGCCGGAGGGCGCGACGCCGAAGGATGGTCCCTCGGCGGGCGTTGCGATGGCGACGGCGATCATCTCCATCCTCACCGGCATCGCCGTGCGCAAGGATGTGGCGATGACGGGTGAAATCACACTGCGCGGACGCGTGCTTCCGATCGGCGGCCTCAAGGAGAAGCTGCTCGCGGCGCTGCGCGGCGGCATCAAGACCGTGATCATTCCGGAAGACAACGTGAAGGATCTCGCCGAGATTCCGGAGGAAGTGAAAACGAAGCTGGAGCTGGTGCCGGTTGCGCGCATGGAGGACGTCGTCAAGACGGCGCTCGTGCACGTGCCCGAGCCGATCCAGTGGGACGAGCAGGCGGATGCCGCGGCGGTTGCCGCGGGAGACGCCGAGGGCGGCTCGCGCGTCACGGCGCACTAAGAGCCTACGCTTCGGCAGCCGGAGTCACGCTGCCGAAACGCGTTGTTATGATTGAATTTCAAGCGAGCGGCGCCGGGGTTGCAAGGCCTCGGCGGCCGCTCGTTTCTTTGGCGCGTGGAGCAAGCGTCACATGTGCAAGGGGCGCGCCGGTTGCATGCGTTTTACCCTTATTTTTAAGGCTATCGAGAGCGTTTTGCCCCTTGACGGGCCCCATTTTTCGGGGCTTTTGTGCGCCCAGTAGCGCTGACGAACGGGTCTTAGGACGTGAAGTTCGAAACTGTCGGCGCGCGCCAACGGCGCTTCTCCAGCTATTCTGGACAATCAAGATTCTTCCAGTCACGAGGACGTAAAATGAGCAAGAAAGATTTGATCGACGCCGTTGCCAAGGAATGCGAGCTCACGAAGGAGAAGGCAGGCACGGCGGTCGATGCAGCGCTTGCGCACATCCGTAATTCGCTGAAGAACGGCGACGAGGTGCGTATTCCGGATTTCGGCACGTTCAAGGTGACGAGCCGCAAGGCGCGCGAGGGCCGCAATCCCGCGACCGGCGCCACGATCAAGATCCCCGCTTCGCGCGTGCCGAAGTTCACGCCGTCGAAGGGCCTCAAGGACGCGCTGAACTAAGCAGCGTCGCGCCGCGTGCGAGGTTCGAGAACGATGAGCGCCGTGGAGATTCCGCGGCGCTTTTTTGTTTTCGTACACAAGCTGCGGGAAGCTTCGGATAAGAGGCGAGCGTGCTTTGTGGAGGGCCGGCGCAGTCCATGCGAAGCATGGCTTCGCCATGACCGCCGGGCCGCCTTGCGGCCTGGGCCTGCGGCCGCGAAGGTGCGTGTTGCGGTGTGTCGGGTCTCTGGTGAGTGGACGTTCGTGCGCTCGCGTTTCGTTACGCTCACGGGCTTTGTCGCAGAGCGTCCGCTGGCCGTCCGGCGGGGGGCGCTTGCGCCGGGCCGCCTTGCGGCCTTGGCCTGCGGCCGCGGAAGCGCGTGTTTGGAGTGTGTCGGGTCGCCGGTGAGTGGACGTTCGTGCGCTCGCGTTTCGTTACGCTTGGAAGTCGTCGCGGGCGCGAAGCGCCGTCTTGCGGTCTTGGCCTTCCGCCTGTATGTGGTTCGGGGTTCGGGCGGTTAGCTCAGTGGTAGAGCGCTTCGTTTACACCGAAGATGTCGGGAGTTCGACCCTCTCACCGCCCACCAGATTTTACGTCATAATCCCAGCTCTTACGAAGCGCTCCACGTTCGACGCCACATTTTTCGGCGCCGATGGGATCGATGCCGATCAGCGGCCGCCGTTCGTGTCCTTGAGCTGGATCTGATAGGACGCCGAG
>CAYLSI010000037.1:0-33362 GCA_964386545.1 uncultured Hyphomicrobium sp. | reverse complement strand
GGGCTGCATCAGCGCCCTCGTCGCCGCCGGCGAGGTCTCGAAGTCGGTCGTCGAGCGCAAGGTCGCCGCGAAGTAAGAATTCGAGGACGACGGGCAGGACGCAGCGCCTCGCCCGGTCCGAACCGCGTCTCGGGCTCTTCGTTCATCGTGCTTCTTATCGGAAAACCGGGTCCCACTTCCAGAAGCACTCAAACGGCAAAATGCAAAGCCGGTGCGACTCTCCACGCACCGGCTTTTTGCGTGCCGAATTTTCGTGTCGGGAAAAGGCGGGCTCAGCCGCCGTCCTCGGGGCAGACCCCGGCGTGCATGACGCGAGACTGGACGCGGGCAGCCGACGGCTTCATGCCGGGCGTCCAGGCCCATTCGCTCGCGTCCGCCTCCACCACGGAGATCTCTTCTCCCGGATAGACGGTCTTCAGCTGGTCGACGTCGTCGATGGCGACGGCCCAGACGTTACATTTGCTCGTAAAGCGTATTTCCCCGCGCTTCGAGATGGGAGTCGCGCCGAAGCCGATGGCGATCGCATCGCCATCCGGCCAGAACGCGATCTCGCCCTTGTCGACGACGACGCGGGCCTCGGGCTCGATGTCCTGCGAAACGGGGGTGCGGAAATAAACCTCGCGGCCCCAGGTCTGCACGGCGCCGCGAAGGGGCAGCGCGTTCCAAATGCGGTCGGCGGTCGGCGTCGGCAACAGCCGCGCACGGATGACCACCTTGCCCGCCTTGATGAGTACGTGCCGCACCAAAGCCTCCCAAGCCCTCGTTTGGGCAGCAGATTGTTTCGCCTTCCACTCTTCCGAACCGCACGATGGCGTTCCGGTTCCATGAAAGTGTTGCCGTGTGCGGATCCCGCGAGGGCGGGCGCCCGGCAATCGTTTGTTTTTCTGCGGCCGCTATCGCCACCTTCTCACCTGGCGTGACGGCGTTCAAGGGGGTTACGGAATCAACCGCAGTCGCCCCGACATTGCAGGGGCTTGGCCGGCGCATTGCGCCTGGCCGCGAGATCGGCGTGCGTTTGAAGGAAATGAGATCGGGCCTGCCTCGTTCGAGCGCGAGATCCCATGAGGATCCGGCGCTCGAACGCTCAGAGCAGGGTTTCGGTCGATCTTCCGGTCGATCCGGCGCTTCGATCAATCCGGCGCGGGGCCGAAGATCACTACGGCGTTGAGGCCGCCGAAGGCGAACGAGTTCGACATCGTGTAGTTGACCTGCATGCTGCGGCCAACGTTCGGCACGTAGTCGAGGTCGCACTCGGGATCGGCTTCGTCGAGGCCGATCGTGGGCGGAACCCAGCCCTCCTGCATCGCCTTGATGCAGGCCACGGCCTCGATGCCGCCGCCGGCGCCGAGCGGGTGGCCGGTCATGGACTTCGTCGACGAGATGGCGAGCTTGGAGGCCGCGTTCTGGAAGACCTCCTTGATGGCCTTCGTCTCGTTGATATCGTTGTCCTTGGTCGCGGTGCCGTGGGCGTTCAGGTAGTCGATCTGCGAGGGATCGAGCTTCGCGTCCTCGAGCGCCATGCGCATCGCATACGACGGGCCTTCGACGGTCGGCTTCACCATGTCCTGGCTGTCGGACGCCATGCCGTAGCCGACGAGCTCGGCCAGGATCTTGGCGCCGCGGCGCTTGGCGTGCTCGTACTCCTCGAGCACGAGGATGCCCGCGCCCTCACCCAGCACCGTGCCGTTGCGCTTCTTGGCGAACGGGAAGCAGCCCTGCGGCGACAGCACGTGCAGCGCCTGCCAGGCCTTCATCGTGCCGTAGTTGATGACGGACTCGGATGCGCCGGCGATGGCCACGTCGACGAGGTCGTTCTGGATGTAGTCGCGCGCGATGCCGATGGCGTGCGTCGCCGTCGAGCAGGCCGAGCAGGTCGCGAAGGTCGGACCCTTGACGCCGTACTCGATGCCGACGTGGGCGGAGGCGGACGAGCCGATGATGCGCAGAAGCGTCAGCGGGTTCGTGGCGCGCTTGTTGTGAATGAAGAGATCGCGGTAGGCGGTCTCGAACGTCGTGAGGCCGCCGGCACCCGAGCCGATGATGCAGGCGGAGCGGTACGGATTCTCGACCGGGAACTCGATGCCCGACTGATTGACAGCCTCCTCGGCGGCCGCGGCCGCGAACCAGGAATAGCGGTCCGCATGCACGATGATCTTGTCGCGCTTGAAGTTCTTGAGGCGAACCTTCGGATCGAAATCTTTGATCTGCGCGGCAATCAGGATCTTGAGGTCGTCGAGGGGGAAGCCGCCGAGCTCGCTCACACCGGATTTGCCCGCATGGACGCTGTCCCAGAACTCGGTCACATTGAGACCGATCGGCGTCACCACGCCAACGCCCGTTACGACTACACGACGTGTGCCGTTGCCTTTTGCCATTGCACCAATCAATCCAAAGGGGCCGGGTCGATCCCGCGATACGAGGGATCGCGCCCGGACACGATCAGCCTACGACCTGCCCGAGGGCAGTCCGCGCGCATGAACCGGATAGCCTACGATAGGGACCGACCGTTACGCCTTTGCGGCGGCGGGTCCGGCAGCCATCAGGCCCTTAACCTTGTCGACGACCGAGCCGACCGTCTTGAAGTCGCCGACGTCTTCGTTGGCGTTGTAGGGGATCTCGATCCCGAACGTGTCTTCGATGTCGAAAACGATCATCGCGAGGTCCAAACTCTCGATCTTGAGATCCGTCAACGCCGTCGAGAGCGAGATATCGTCCCGCGGCTCCTTCATGTGCTTCTTAAGAATCTCAATGATTTTGGTTGCGACTTCGTCCATCTCGCTCTCCAAACCCTGCCCAACGCGACTTGCAGGGACCCCGTTACTTAACTCAAGTCTTGCGTGACTTAAGTAGATCAGGGCTGCAATGATCACAAGCTTGGGCGTCACATATCCTTAAACCGGCCTGAAGTCCAGACAACGGGCAATCGCGCCCGCCGCCGTCCGGTTCAGACAGGTTCTTCTCAGATCTTCAAACGCCGCGAAGTTCCATGCGACACAGCCCCCACCTGTTGCGTCTTTGGGGCGCGGACTAGGCGAAAGCGCGAAAAACGTGTTGAATACAGTTGCGGCGTTCTGCGTCACGAACGGCCCACAACTAATGCTTGCTGGAACGAATGGGAAGCCTTGGCTGGCCTGCGCGACACGCAGACGCGCCTTGGAGCGGCATTTTTCGTGACCGGCGACAGCGGGAGAACGACCATGGCACACGGAACCGCCCAGGACGGGGCATTGGCCGATCGGCCGTGGGTGAAAAGCTATGCGCCTGGCGTACCTTGGGATTTGACGGCGGACGGCGCGCCGATCTTCAAGCTGATGGACGACGCGGTGACGGCAAGTCCGGACCGTCCGTGCACAACATTTCTTGGCCGCACGCTGACCTACGGCGAAATCGGCGCGCTCGTGAACCGCGCCGCGGCCGGCTTGCAGCAAATCGGCGTGATCAAGGGAACAAAAGTCGGGCTTTTTCTTCCCAATACCCCGACCTTCATTATTTATTACTTCGCTGTGCTGAAGGCGGGCGGAGTCGTCGTCAATTATAACCCGCTCTATACCGTCGAGGAGCTGGCCTACCAAGTCAAGGACAGCGAAACCGAGCTGATGATCACGCTCGACCTCAAGCTGCTGTTCGACAAGGTCGAGGCGCTGATCGCGGACAAGACCCTCAAGGGCGCGGTGATCTGCTCGTTCCCCGCGCTGCTGCCGGCCACCAAGGCGATCCCGTTCAAGCTCTTCAAGTCGCGCGAGCTTGCGCGCCCGCGGTCCTCGCCCGTGCGCGACCGGCTGCGGCTCGAGGCGGAGATCCTGACGGACCCGACCAACTTCACGCCCGTCGACGTAGCTCCCGACGACATCGCCGTCATTCAGTACACGGGCGGCACCACCGGCACGCCCAAGGGCGCGATGCTCTCGCACGCCAACGTCTATATCAATGTCCTCCAGATCGCCGCCTGGGCGCCGAACCTGGAGTACGGCCGCGAGAAGTCGCTCGCGTGCCTGCCCTTCTTCCACGTCTTCGCGATGACGGTCGTGATGAACCTCGGGGTCAAGTTTGCCGCCGAGATGTTTCTCATGCCGCGCTTCGTCCTCAACGATGCGCTCGACCTCATCCAGCGCCATCGCCTCACCGTGCTCGCGGGCGTGCCGACGCTGTTCAACGCGATCCTCAATCATCCGCGCATCGACAGCTACGATTTCACGTGCCTCAAGTTCTGCATCTCGGGGGGGGCTGCGCTTCCGGTCGAGGTCAAGACGGCGTTCGATGCGGCGACGCAGTGCTCGCTCGTCGAAGGCTACGGCCTGTCGGAAGCCTCGCCCGTGGTGACGTGCAATCCGCTGGAAGGCCCGGTGCCGCGCGGCTCGATCGGCCTGCCGCTGCCCGGCACGGTCGTCACGCTGCGCGACCTCTCCGATCCCACGCGCGAGGTGGCGCGCGGCGAACGCGGCGAGCTTTGCGTCGAAGGCCCGCAGGTGATGAAGGGGTACTGGAACAAGCCGGCCGAGACGGCGGCGCAGTTCGCGGGCCCGTGCCTCAGGACCGGCGACGTCGGCATCATGGACGAGAACGGGTTCTTCTTCATCGTCGACCGCATCAAGGACCTCATCATCTGCTCGGGCTACAACGTCTATCCGCGGCGGATCGAGGAGGCGCTCTACGAGCACAGCGCCGTCGAGGAGGCGGTCGTCATCGGCATTCCCGACAAGTATCGCGGCGAAGCGCCGAAGGCGTTCGTCAAGCTCAAGTCCGGACAGCAGGCGACCCGCACGGACCTGATGGCGCATCTCGAACGCAAGATCTCGAAGCTCGAGCTGCCGGCCGACATCGAGTTCCGCGACACGCTGCCCAAGACGATGATCGGCAAGCTCTCGAAGAAGGAGCTCAAGGCCGAGGAAGCGCAGAAGGGGCGGAAGAGCTAGGTGATGATCGAGACATTCGCCACATCGGGCGGCAAGGTTCGGAGCGAATTTCTCGATCTGAATCGCACCGGCAAGCGAACTTCGGGATCGGGACGCTAGGCCGTGGCGGACCGGGACCTCTCGACCTGGAGCGGCGTCGCCCGTCCGCCTCGCGCTACGCTTCGCGGGCGCTTTGCGCATCTCGAGCCGCTGGATGCGGAACGGCACGGCGCCGACCTGTTCGCGGCTGCCCAGGCGCCCGGGGCCGAAGCGCGCTTCCAGTATCTCTCCGAACAGCCGCCGCGGGATTTTACGGATTTTGCGACGTGGCTCGCGAAGGCGGCCGCCTCCGAGGATCCGATGTTCTTTGCCGTGATCGACGCGGCCACCGGGCGGGCGGAAGGGCGGCAAGCGCTCATGCGCATCGAGCCCAAGCACGGCGTCATCGAGGTCGGCTGCATCCATTGGGGACCGGCCATCGCGCGCACGCGCGTCGCCACGGAGGCGCTCTTCCTGTTCGCGCGCCTCGTGTTCGAGGGCCTCGGATATCGCCGCTTCGAATGGAAATGCGACGACGGGAACGCGCCGTCCAAGCGGGCCGCGCTGCGGTTCGGGTTCACGTTCGAAGGCGTCTTTCGCCAGCACATGGTCACGAAAGGCCGCAACCGCGATACGGCGTGGTTCGCCATTCTCGACCGGGATTGGCCCCGCCTGAAGCGCGGTTACGAGGCGTGGCTGGATCCCTCAAATTTCGACGCCGAGGGTCGGCAGCGCGCGCCGCTCGCGTTCTGACGATGGGTCGTCCCTGATGGCCGTCAGGCCGATGGCAATCGTTTTTCGACGAACTGCCGGCTCCGTGCTTTGTCCGATTGCGGGCGCTCCGCCGCAGGGAGTATTGCTCGCCATCATCTCTGGATTCGCACTCGACGATGCCCGACGGCTCTGCCAGCGCCCATCTCTACCGGCCAAAGCTCTATACGACTTTGGCCGAGGGCTACGGCTTGGCGAGCCTCCGCAAGGATGCGCTTGCGGGTTTGACCGTCGCCATCGTGGCGTTGCCGCTGTCGATGGCCATCGGCGTCGCTTCCGGCGTGCCGCCCGAGCGCGCGCTCTATGCGGCCATCATCGGCGGTTTCCTGGTCTCGGTGCTGGGCGGCAGCCGATTCCAGATCGGCGGGCCGGCGGGCGCGTTCATCGTGCTCGTCGCCGCAACGGTGGCGCAGCATGGCATCGACGGGCTTCTGCTCGCCGTGCTCCTGTCCGGGGTCTTCCTCGTCCTCGTGGGCCTCTCGGGCCTCGGCACGCTGATCCGCTACATTCCCCACCCCGTGACGGTCGGATTCACGTGCGGCATCGCCGTCACCATTTTCGCGAGCCAACTGCGCGACCTCGCGGGACTGTCGCTCGGTGCGGCGGAGCCCAGTCACCTCTTTCCTAAGCTCGCCGCGCTCGGGGCCGCGCTGCCGTCGACTAATTTCTCCGCTCTCGCGCTCGGGCTCGGGTCGACTGCGCTCATCTTCGCGTTGCGGCGCTGGCGCCCGGCATGGCCCGCGATGCTGATCGCCGTCGCCGCGGCTTCGCTATCGGCTGGCGTCCTGCATTTGCCGGTCGAAACGATCGGCTCGCGGTTCGGAGGCTTGCCGAGCGGCCTGCCGTGGCCGCAGCTTCCGTCCGTCTCGTGGTCCCGCGTCATCGAGATCTTGCCGACGGCGCTCTCGTTCACGCTGCTCGGAGGAATCGAGAGCCTGCTGTCGGCAAAGATCGCCGACGGGATGACGCGGCGGAAGCACCGCTCCAACATGGAGCTGCTGGCGCAAGGCGTCGGCAACGTCGCGTCCGCGCTCTTCGGTGGCATCAGCGTGACGGGGACGATCGCGCGGACGGCCACCAACATTCGCGCCGGCGCCGTGAGCCCGGTGTCCGGCATCCTGCATTCGGCGTTCCTGCTCGGCTTCCTGGTCGTGGCCGCGCCGCTGGCCAACGCCATTCCGCTCGCGGCGCTGGCCGGCCTGCTGGTGGTCGTGTGCTGGAACATGGCGGAGAAGGAGGAGTTCGCGCGCCTGTTGCACCATTGGCCGACGGCGACGGTGCTGCTGCTCACCTTCGGTTTGACGATCGTGTTCGATCTTACGGTCGGCATCGTCGCCGGCTGCCTTGCGGCGTTCGTGCTCGCGCTGCTGGGGCGCACGCGCGCCTCGGACCCGGAATCTTCGGATTGGGAGTGAGCGCCGCGCGGCCGCGCGCAGCGCTGAGCTCCAGACTCAGCCTTTGGACCCGGGGACGATGGAGCCCGAGCCGCCCGGGCGGGCCGGTCCGCCCCCCTTTCCCGGAGGCGCACCGGGTGGAGGCCCCGGCGGGCGACCACCG
Organism: uncultured Hyphomicrobium sp.; assembly: GCA_964386545.1. Taxonomy (GTDB): domain Bacteria; phylum Pseudomonadota; class Alphaproteobacteria; order Rhizobiales; family Hyphomicrobiaceae; genus Hyphomicrobium_C. Next base: position 26,103 of record CAYLSI010000037.1, on the reverse strand, counting down.
GGAGGCGGGCCGCCCGGAGGCGGGCCTCCTGGTGGCGGTCCTGGCGGGGCCCGCTCCGGCCCGGCCGCCGGATCGACGCCGATGACGAGCGTCGCCACGTAGGTATTGGCTTCCTCGCGCAGGCTCACGAACGAGATATGGTCCTCGTCCGCGCGGGCGATGAAATCCGTGCTGTTCAGCGTGTCGCGCTTTTCGCCCCTCGTGTTGTAGGGCGCGATGTTGGTGAAGATGTATTCGGCGAGCGCGTCCGGAAAATACATCTGGCCGGTGAGCATGGACTTGGCGTCGAGCAGCACCTTGAAGTGGATGTGCGTCGTGCGCCCGCGATACCAGCCCGGAAAGATGGTCTTGAACGCCACGCTGCCGGCCGCGTTCGTCGTCTGCGTGCCGCGCAGGAACTTCTCGCCCTTGGTGGAAACCGAGCGGTCGTCGCCCTGGCCGTCATAGCCGGAATAGTGGCCCGTGGCGTCGCAGTGCCAGACGTCGACGCGGGCGTTCTCGATGGCGCGGCAGGTGGCGCCGTCCGTGACCTGGATCTCGAGCCGCAGGGGAACGCCGGGCCGCCCCTCGGTAATGTCCTCACGGACGAGCGCGGGGTCGAAATAGAACGGCCCCTCGACCATCCGCGGCATCATGCGGCAAACGTTGGCGAGAGGCGGGGTGCCGGCCGTCTCCGTGGCCGCAGCAGCGCGCGCGCCGAGCGCCGCCGCACCGCCCGTCAAACCGGCGGCCATCACCGCGCGGCGCGAAAGCCCGTTGTCTTTGCCCATATCCGCCCATCTCCTTGCGCTTTAGCGCTTCAACGGAGCGGCCCGCCGATTTCCGGCGCTCTCTTGGCAGGCGACGCGATGCCGCGTCACGCCGCGGCGCGAACGTCCGCCCGTGTGGCGCTCTCCAGAATGGCGGCGACGCCCATGCCTCCGGCCGTGCAGACGGAGATCAGGCCGCGCCCGCCGTTGTCGGCGAGCAGCTTCGAAAGGTTGGCGAGCACGCGCGCGCCCGTCGCGGCGAACGGGTGGCCGAAGGCGAGCGAGGAGCCCTTCACGTTGAGCTTGCTGCGCTCGATGGAGCCGAGGGCGTGATCCTTGCCGAGATGCATTTTGCAGTAGGCCGGATCCTCCCATGCCTTGAGGGTGGCGAGCACCTGCGCGGCGAACGCCTCGTGGATCTCGTAGAAATCGAAATCCTGCAGCGTGAGATGGGCGCGGTCGAGGATCCTCGAGACGGCGATGGTGGGCGCCATCAGGAGCCCTTCGCCGGCGACGAAATTGTTGGCGGAGCTTTGCGTGTAGGTCAGGAACGACTGCAGCGCGAGGCCGTGCTTGGCCGCCCACTCCTCGCTCGCGAGCAGCACGCAGGCGGCGCCGTCCGTCATCGGCGTCGAGTTGGCGGCCGTCAGCGTGCCCTTGGCGGACTTGTCGAAGGCCGTCTTGAGCGTCGCGAGCTTGTCGAGGCTGATGTCGTCGCGCAGGTTGTTGTCGCGGAAGACGCCGGCGGTCGGCACGATCAGATCGTCCATGTAGCCCGAACGATAAGCCTCGGCGCCCTTGCGGTGGCTTTCGAAGGCGAAGCGGTCCTGATCCTGGCGCGAGATCTTCCACTCGCGCGCCATCAACTCGCAGTGCTGACCCATGGAGAGGCCGGTGCGCGGCTCGGCGACGGCGGGCGGCTGCGGTGCCAGCTCCGCCGGGCTGAACCCTTTGAACACGCGCAGCTTGTCCATCAGCGTGCGCTGCTGGGAGAGCTGGATCATGCGGCTCGCGAACTTCTTCGAGAACACGATGGGCGCGTCGGACGTCGTGTCGGATCCGATGGCGATGCCGCAGTCGATCTCGCCGGCGGCGATCTTCGCGCCGATCATGGCGGCGGCCTGCAGGCTCGTGCCGCACGCCTGCTGCAGCGTGATGCCGGGCGTGGACGGCGCGAGCTTCGTGCCGAGCACGGCCTCGCGCGTCAGGTTGAAGTCCTTCGAGTGCGTGACGACCGCGCCGCCGACCACCTCGTCGATGTGCACGCCCTTCAGGCGGTACCGGTCGATCAGGCCGTTCAGCGCCGACGTCATGAGGTCCTGGTTGGACAGGTCGGCGTAGAGGGTGTTCGAGCGGCAGAAGGGCGTGCGCACGCCGCCTACGATGCCGACCCGCCGCAATGTTTGAGCCATGTGTCTCTCCTTCGACCTCGACCCCTTGATTTCGGGGCGAGGCACCACCTATTCCGCCGCCTCTCGGGGCGCGATGTCCTTCTGCTCGGCCGCCTTGAAGTGCAGCGGGCCGCCGCGGAACGGCGCGAAGCCGGTTCCGAAGATCACGCCTGCGTCCACCAGATCGGCACTGCTCACCACGCCATCGTCGAGGGCGCGCTGCGATTCGCGGATCAGGGGCTCGATCAACTCGCGTCCCAATCGTTCAAGCTCCGCGGCAGGATACGTCTTCGAGCCTTTGTCGGGCTTGCCGTCCTTCCAGACGTAGAAGCCCTCGCCCGTTTTCTTGCCGAGCTTCTTGGCGTCGACGAGGCGCTGCAACATCGAGCCCTCGGGCGAAATGCCGAGGATGCGGCCGACATGGGCGCAGACGTCGAGGCCGACGTTGTCGGACAGCTCGATCGGCCCCATCGGCATGCCGAAGGTGCGCGCCGCCTCGTCGATCTTTTCCTTCTCCTCGCCCTTCTCCAAGCGCGCCATGGCTTCCATCATGTAGGGCGCCAGAACGCGGTTGACGAGGAAGCCCGGCACGTCCTTGGCGACGAGCGGGAACTTGCCGATCGCCGTGACGAAGGTGGCTCCCTTGCTCACCTCCTCCTCGCGGCTCTGCGCGCCGCGGATCACCTCCACCAGCGGCATCTGCGCGACGGGGTTGAAGAAGTGGATGCCGATCAGCCGGCCCGGATCCTTCAGCGGCGCGGCGATGGCCTGCACTTCCAGTGACGAGGTGTTGGTGGCGAGCACGGCGCCCGGCTTCAGCCTGGCCTCGATGTCGGCGAAGAGCTTCTGCTTGACCTCGAGCCGCTCGACGATCGCCTCGATGACGATGTCGGCGCGCGAGATGCCGGCGCCGGCCGGATCGGCGATGAGGCGCGCCTTGGCCGCCGCCTTCTCCGCCTTGGTCTTGAACTTGCGCGAGAAGAGGCGCGCCTGCGCCTTGATGCCCTTCTCGATGACCTCCGGCGAGAGATCCTGGAGGGTGGCCTCCATGCCGTTGGCCACGCACCAGCCGGCGATGTCGGCGCCCATGGTTCCCGCGCCGATGACGTGGACGCGCAGCGGCTTCCACGCCTGATCCTTTGGCGCCTGACCTTTCAGAAGCTCTGACAAGCGGAAGACGCGGCGCAGGTTGCGCGACTGGTCCGAAATCAGGAGCGGTGCGAAATAGCGCGTCTCTGCCGCCTTCAGGGCTTCGAGATCGCCGCCGTGCAGCTCGAAAAGGTCGATGAGGCGGAACGGGGCAGGATAATGCGCCTCGCGCGCCTTCTTCTTGGTCTCGTCGCGCATCTTCTTCGCGAGAAGCGGACGGGCCGGCCAACGCGTGAGGGCCGATTTCGCCAGCCCGGCGGGCTTCGCCTTGCGCTTCTTGAGGATGGCGCGGCGCGCGGCCCAGCGCAGCGCGCTACGGCTGGCGACGAGCTCGTCGATCAGGCCCATGGCGCGGGCGCGCGAGGCGCCGATCATGCTGCCGGTCAGCATCGCCTGCATGGCGGCGATGGGGCCGGCCAGGCGGATCGAGCGGGCCGTGCCGTGCCAGCCGGGGAAGATGCCGAGCTTGACCTCGGGAAAGCCGACGCGGGTCGAGGGGTCGCGCGTGGCGATACGGTAGTGGCAGGCGAGCGCCAGCTCCAGGCCGCCGCCCACGCACACGCCGTGGATGCCGGCGACGACGGGGATCGACAGCCGCTCGATGCGGTCGAACAGCGCCAGCACGAGACGTAGCCGGTCGATGACCTGGGCCTCGGTCTCGAAGCCGTCGAACTCGTTGATGTCGGCGCCGACGATGAAGCCCTTCTCCTTGCCGGAGAGGATCGCCAGGCCCGAGATTGTGCGGCGGCGCGCGCCCTCCTCGACCCAGTCGACGATCGCGCCGAGCTCTTCGAGCGGGCGCGTGCCCAGCGCGTTGGCGCTGGCGCCCTCGCGGTCGAAGATCGCCCAGGCGATGCCCTCCTGATCGACGGAGAAGTGCCAATCATGGAACGACAGCGTGGTCGCGGGCGGCGTATCGTGACCCTCTGCGCCCTCGGCCTCGGTAACATCAGACATCGCACGCACCTCCCATTACGCGTTCCCGGCGTCGGATCCGACACCGCGCGAGTTGTGGCCCTGGGCCGACGGCCCGGCCTTGCGATAGTTCGGCGTCAGCTCCTCGGGCGCGAAATGATCGACCGCAATCGCGCGCGCGGTCAATGTCTCGACTTCCCTCAGCAGAAGCGCCTCGCTTTCCGTGATCGAGCCCACATCGGCGGCCGCCGTGATCCAGTCGAGGCCGTGATAGCGGCGCACGGTGCCGGCGCGGATGGCGCGCTCGAGCTTCTTCTCGGCCTCCTCGGCCGCGACGACCTTCTTCAACGTCACTTCCAGGAGACCGGTTGCGTCGTCGGGATCGTGCGAGATGTAAATGTCGCGCGTCAGGCGATCGCGCACCTCGCCCGGCTCGGTGACGAGGCGGACGATCTTGGAGCCGAGCTTGTCGGGCGCGGGGAAATAGTGGCGACCGAACGGGAACACGAGCACGCGCAGCAGCGCACGCGCCGCCGGGTTCGGGAAGTTCTCGACCGTGCCGCGCAGCGCCTCCTCGAAGCGGTTCAGGCCGTTGGCGGCGGCGAAGGCGACGATGGCGCGGTCGGACTGCGGCCGCCCGTCGTCCTCGAAGCGCTTCAGCACGCAGCAGAGGAGATAGATCTCCGACAGTGCATCGGCGAGACGCCCCGTGATCTTCTGCTTGACCTTGAGGCCGCCGCCCAGCGTCGCAACGGTGAGATCGGCGACGAGCGCGAAGTTGCGGGAGGCGCGCGAGAGCTGGCGGTAGATGGGTTCGAGTCCGTCGGCGCGCTCCGGCACCTCGGCGAAGAGGCCGAGCGTCAGGTTATGGAAGAACGCGCCGGTGACGTTCGAGATCGAGAACGAGATGTGCCCGAGCAGCGCATCCTCGAACGCGGCGAGGCCCTGCTTGCTGTCCGGGTCCTGCACGGCCTGGACTTCCTTGTACAGGTAGGGATGGGAGCGCAGCGCGCCTTGCGCAAACGTGATCAGCGTGCGCGTCAGGATGTTCGCGCCTTCGACCGTGATGCCGACGGGGACGAGCTGATAGGCCGACTGCAGGTAGTTGGAGGGCCCATCGCAAATGGCGCGGCCGCCGTGAATGTCGAAAGCGTCGTTGACGGCGCGGCGCAGCTTCTCCGTCGTCTGGTACTTCATCAGCGCGGAAATGACCGACGGGCGCTCGCCGCGCGAGACCATCGCGGCCGTGACGGCGCGGGCAGCTTCGTTGACGTAAGCCGTCTCCACGAGGCGGGCGAGCGGCTCCTCCACGCCTTCCATGCGCGCGACCGGCAGGCCGAACTGGCGGCGGATGCGGCCGTAGGCGGTGGACACGCGCAGCATCGCTTTCGCGCCGGCCGTCGCCGAGGAGGGCAGCGAGATGGCGCGGCCAGCGGAGAGGCATTCCATGAGCATGCGCCAGCCCTGGCCCACCATGGCCTTGCCGCCGATGACCCATTCGAGGGGAATGAAAACGTCGGTGCCCCAGTTCGGTCCGTTCGGAAAGGCGGCGCCCGAGGGCAGATGCCGGCGTCCGATGTTCACGCCGGGGTGCGTCGCCGGAATGAGCGCGACGGTGATGCCGATGTCCTCGATCTCGCCCAGGAGCTTGTCCGGATCGAAGAGGCGGAACGCGAGGCCGACGAGCGTCGCCTCGGGGCCGAGGGTGATGTAGCGCTTGTCCCACGAGAGGCGGATGCCGACGACCTCGCGGCCTTCGTGCTCGCCTTTCGTGACGGTGCCGATGTCGCGCATGGTGGCCGCGTCGGAGCCGGAGGTCGGGCCCGTCAGCGAGAAGCACGGCACTTCGAGACCTTGCGCGAGACGCGGCAGAAAATGGTGTTTCTGCTCGTCCGTCCCATACTTCTCGATCAGCTCGCCGGGGCCGAGCGAGTTCGGCACCATGACGATCGTCACGACGTCGGGCGAGCGGGACGCGATCTTGCCGAGGATGAGCGACTGGGCCTGCGCGGAGAAACCGAGCCCGCCGTGCTCCTTCGAGATGAGCATGCCGAGGAAGCCGTGCGCCTTCACGAAGTCCCAGATCTCGCGCGGCATGCGCCGTTCGGAATGGCGGATCTGCCAGTGATCGATCATCCGGCACAGCTCTTCCGTCGGGCCGTCGAGGAACGCGCGCTCCTCGGGCGTCAGCACGATGGGCGGAACGGCGCGCAGCTTCTCCCAGTCGGGCGTGCCGGAGAAGATCTCGGCGTCGAAGCCGACGGTGCCGGCGTCGAGCGCCTGCTGCTCCGTGTCGGAGACCTTGGGAAGAATGTTGCGGACGAATTTGAAGGCTGGCTGCACGAGCACGCGGCGGCGCACCTCCGGCAGCGACAGCGCGGCGAGCGCGGCGAGGCCGAGCCACACGAGAAATCCGAGGAATCCGAACGACGGCCCGTGCAGCGCGCCGTGGAAGGCGCCGCACTGCCACAGCAGGGTCACGACACCGAGGCCCAGCGCCCATTGCCAGGGCGCCGCGCGCCACATGCCCAGCGCAAGCGCCGCCGCGATCAGGGTGATCAGAAGTAGGATCAGCGCCATGGCCGGGCTCCGCTCTCTCGTCCTTGCGCTCGGGGCCGTCGGCGCCCCATTGCGCTGCGCCTCAGATCCCGATGTTGCACACACATGGGTGGAACGCGCGCGACGTTGCTGCGGCCGTCACACCCTGCGGGGACACGATTGCTCCGCGTCCCACCGATCATGGTAAGCGGAGAGTATTAAAGCGTTCCTCCCTGGAACGTCGGTTGCAGCATCAAATCCAAAAAAATGTCGTCCAATTCTCGCGATTTAATGTTGTATGCTCTCATTTCGCTTCAAGTTGCAGCTAGCCCCGGCCGGGCGGCTTGGCCTTGCCCGTGGCGGAGGCCGATTTCGCGAACATGTCGTCCGTCAGCGTTTCGTACCAGGCGAGACTGTCCTCGTAATTCGACTTGCGCAGGGCGGCCGTCTCGCCGGTTTTCGAGATGAATGCGTCCTGCGGCACGAGGGCGTGCTTGCCCTTGAGGTCGCCCGGCACGTAGTCCGCGCCGATCTTGACGCTGTCGTCCGGCGCCAGCATCGACCAGCAGGTGTTGCGGTAGCGGGCGGGCGGGCGCTCGGCGCCGGTCAGGTCGGCGAGAATGTGGCCGGCCACCGCGCGGGCCTGATTGTTGGCGGAGAACGCGGACTTCGGCATGTCCTGGGCGATGGCCGCGTCACCGACCACGTAGACGTTCTCCATTTTCGCCGAGCGGAAGCTTTCCGGCACGATCGGGCACCAGTCGCCGTCCGCGAGACCGGCCGAAAGCGCGATCGTGCCGGCCGTCTGGTCGGGGATGATGTTGGCGAGCGCAGCCCTGAACGTCTCGCCGGACTTCGTGACGACCTCTCCCGTCCTGGGATCGACGCGCACGACACTCATGTCGTCGATGTCGTTGGTCAGCCGCAGCTCGATGACGTCCTTGTAATAGCGCTCGAACGCTTCCTCGAAGACGGCCTGCTTGGAGAACGCCATCTTCGGATCGAGGATCACGAGCTTGCTCTTCGGCTTCTCGCGCTTGAGGTAGTTGGCGATCAGGCAGGCGCGCTCGTAGGGGCCCGGCGGGCAGCGGTAGGGGTTGCGCGGCGGGGCGATGACGACGAGGCCGCCGTCCTCCATGGCTTCGAGGCGCTTGTGCAGGAGCTGCGACTGATGCCCGCCCGACCATGCGTGCGGCATGACCTCGCTCGCATCTTCCGAATAGCCTTCGATCGCGCCGTACTTGAAGCCGATGCCGGGGGCCACCACGAGCCGGTCATAGGCCAGCGTCGCGCCGTCCTCGAGCGTCACGGCGCGCGCCGCTGGATCGACCGCCTTGGCACGCGCGTGCACGACCTCGATCCCGAGCGCGACGAGCCCGTCATAGGTGTTGGTGATGCGCTCGAAGCTGAGGAAGCCGCCGATGAAATGGTTGGAATAGAAGCAGGACGTGTAGTGCGTCTGCGGCTCGATCAGCGTCACGCGCATCTGCGGCACCGCCCGCTTCACCGTCACGGCGACCGTCGCGCCGGCCGGCCCGCCGCCGACGATGACGACACGGCCGCGCTCCGCCGCCCGCGCGCGGCGCGGGGTCAACGCGAACGCCGCCGAGCATGCCGCGGCCGCGGCCAACACCTGGCGCCTGTCCATCGTGCTCATCGTCGTCACCCTTTCACGGTGCGCTGATCCGATCGGTTTTGGTCGCGGGCGCGAACCCGGCCGCCGCCAGCAACGGCGTGAGCTCGGGATAGAAGTAATCCGCGCCGGGATAGCCCGCGAGCCGGCCCAATTCCCGGCCCTCGCGCATGACAATAAAGGTCGGCGTGTAGATGACGGGGGCGAGCCCCTGAAGCTCGGGCGCGCTGCGGCGGACGCGTTTCAGCGGTGCGAAGCGGCCTTCGGCCGTGCTCGGGTAGCCGGGGCCGATCTCGGCGTCCCACTTCCTGCAAAAGTGACAGCCCGGCTCCTCGACCATCATCAGCGTCACGCCGGGCGCATCGACGTGCGCGAGCGCGGAAGTCCAGAGCGCGAAGACGGAGAGGATCGCCAGCAGCAGCGCGGCACAGACGACGGCGGCCGATGTCCGGACGCGGCGCGGAGGCGGAACGGCATCAGGCCGGGTGGGCATGGTCGGGCCGCATGACTTGCACCTCTTTTTTGTTCACACCCTAGCAGCCCCTCGGTATTGCGAGAAGCATGCTCTGGCCACGATCCCGGTTCATCCATATATGATCATATAGGACCGAAGGCCGTGGTCTGCCCGGGCGGGCTGCGGAACACTGCCAAGAGATCGATCGTGAGCGAGAACGACATGACCGGGCGCAGAAGCCCGGTGGACCGGCGGACCGTCCTGGCAGGAGTGGGAGCAGCCGCGGCCCTCTCTTTCGGAGCGGGGACGCCCGTTGCCCGAGCCACGCCCGCGCGCGACGCCGCGGTTGCCGATCCCCTGCCCCTCGTTCCCAGCCCCCAATTCGAGGACGCTTATGCCCGGGTGGTCGGCACCGGCACGCCGGTCGAAGGCCGCCTCACGCTCGAGCTGCCGGACGACGCGGAAAACGGCAACATCGTCCCCTATAAGATCGCCGTCGAAAGCCCAATGACGCCAGACGATTACATCGCGCGCGTGCATCTCTTCTCGACGCAGAACCCGCAAGCCTCCGTGGCCGTCTTCCACTTCACGCCCGCGTCCGGGCGCGCCGCCGTCTCCGGCCGCATGCGGCTCGCGAAGACCCAGGAGGTCGTGGCCGTCGCCCTGACGTCAGCCAATTCCTTGCTGATCGCCCGGCGCAAGGTCGAGGTCGGCATCGGCGGATGCGGGTCGGAGTAGAGCCATGGCCGCGTCCAAACCCCGTCTCAAGTTCCCCGACACGCCGTTCTCGACGGGCGACGTCATCGAGATCAAGGCGCTGATCACGCACGTGATGGAGACCGGCAACCGCAAGACGTCCGACGGCCAGCCGATCCCGCGCAACATCATCCACACGTTCAAGGCCGAATATAACGGCGATCTGGTCTTCAAGGCCGAGTTCGGACCCAGCATCTCGGCCAATCCGTTCATCGCCTTCTATCTCAAGGTGCCGGGGCCGGGCGAATTGCGCGTGACGTGGCTCGACGACGAGGGTGGGGCGACGATCGAGCGCTATCCGCTCAACGTGTCCTGAGCACTCGCCCTCAGGCTGCGTCCTGAGTCTCCGCCTTCCTGGGGCGGGACCCGAAAATTCCGACCCTTGCGGGCGGTTTATATTCCTGCCCTCAGGGACTTGCCCCACGTCGCGGAAGCCGATACGCCGAAGTCTGGCTCAAAGATCTGGCTCCTGGGATCGCATCATGGCTACAGACCCCGTCGTCGCGCAGGCCGGCCCTTATCAGGTCGAACTCATCGAAGGGCAGACCTATTGGTATTGCCGGTGCGGCCTGTCGAAAAGCCAGCCGTTCTGCGACGGCTCGCACCAGGAGACGGACATCGAGCCGCTGGAGTTCGTCGCGCCGTCGACCGGCACGTTCAATCTCTGCGGCTGCAAGGCGACCGACGACGAGCCCTGGTGCGACGGCTCGCACAACATGATCTGACACGCACCTGATCCGACGACACGCTGCCGGGCGCGCGCGTCCGGCGAAAAGTGCCGAATCGTGGCCGCAACGCCCGCCGCTGATTGCCTGGCTGGGAGAGGGCTCCGAGCGGCCGGGCGACCAAAATTTTGCTCTCCCCTGCTCAAATCCACAGCAGTTGCTCCTCCGGACGCCCATCTTTCGCCACTGCCGCGAAAAATCGGTTTCCTTGTGCGCGGTCCACGGCCTAAACAGCTAGGGGGAACGGCAATTCGGGGGAACGGCCGCGGACATGGACTATTTCATCCAGCAGCTCATCAACGGGCTCACGCTCGGGTCCATCTACGGCCTCATCGCCATCGGCTACACGATGGTCTACGGCATCATCGGCATGGTGAACTTCGCCCACGGCGACGTGTTCATGCTGGCCGCCTTCATCGCGCTCATCCTCTTCCTCGCGCTCACGCAGTTGCTCGGCATCGGCTCGCTCGGGCTCGCGCTCCTCATCGTGCTCGTCCTCGGCATGGCGCTCACCAGTCTCTGGGGCTGGGTGATCGAAAAGCTCGCCTACCGGCCGTTGCGAGGATCGTTCCGCCTCGCGCCGCTGATCTCGGCCATCGGCATGTCGATCTTCCTGTCGAATTTCGTGCAGCTCGTGCAAGGGCCGCGTAACAAGTCGCTGGAGCCGATCCTCTCCAACGTCATCACGCTGCCCATCGGCAACGGCACGGTGACGCTGGCCGAAAAGCAGCTCGTGATCATGATCGTGACGGCGGTGCTGCTCGGCGTGCTCTGGTACGTGGTGCAGCGGACCTCGCTCGGGCGCGCGCAGCGGGCCTGCGAGCAGGACCGCAAGATGGCCGCGCTGCTCGGCGTCGACGTGGACCGCACGATCTCCATCACCTTCATCATGGGCGCCGCCCTCGCCTCCGTCGCGGGCCTGCTCTGGATGACCTATTACGGCGTCGTCAGCTTCTCCGACGGGTTCGTGCCGGGCGTCAAAGCCTTTACTGCTGCGGTGCTCGGCGGCATCGGCTCGCTGCCGGGCGCGGTGCTCGGCGGCCTCCTGATCGGCCTCATCGAGACGTTCTGGTCGGCCTACTTCTCGCTCGACTACAAGGACGTCGCGGCCTTCTCGATCCTCGCCATCGTCCTCATCTTCATGCCGTCCGGTCTGCTCGGCCGCCCCGACGTCGAGAAGGTCTGAGCACGATGGGGAACCCGGGCGACGCATTGAAATCGGCGCTCATTGCGGCTTTGGTCACGTTCGGTCTCGCTTTTCCCATCGTCGCGCTCCGGACCGACACGAACCTCTCCAACCAGCTCGTTCTGACGCAGCGCTGGGGGCTCGCGCTGGCGCTCGCCGGCGTCGCGTTCGCGCTGCGGCTCGCCACCGCGCTCGCGTTTCCGAACGGGCTCAGGGCGCGCGAGACGAAAGCGCCCCGCACGGAGGTGCCGCCGCATCCCTACTGGCGGTTCGTGCCGCGGGCTGGCCTCGCGCTCCTCGTCGCCTATCCGTTTCTCGCCGTGATGATCGCCGGCAACTCGGGCGCGGTGAAGTGGATCGACAATTTCGGCATCCAGATCCTGCTCTACATCCTGCTCGGCTGGGGCCTCAACATCATCGTCGGGCTCGCCGGGCTTCTCGACCTCGGGTTCGTCGCGTTCTATGCGGTCGGGGCCTACTCGTCGGCGCTGCTGTCGAAGACCTACGGGCTCTCGTTCTGGCTCACGCTGCCGCTCGCGGGCATCCTCGCCTCGATCTGGGGCATGCTCGTCGCGCTGCCGGTGCTGCGTCTCAAGGGCGACTACATCGCCATCGTGACGCTCGCGTTCGCGGAGATCGTGCGGCTCGTCCTCATCAACTGGGTGCCCGTCACGGGGGGCTATGCCGGCGTGTCGTCGATCCCGCGCCCGACGATCTTCGGCTATTCGCTGAGCCCCGGGCCCGACAACGTCGCGACCGCGATCGGGCTCGCGCCCTCCCCGCTCTACCGCCTCTTCTTCATGTTCTATCTGGCGCTGACGCTGGCGCTCGCGGCCTATTGGGTGGCGACGCGGCTGCGCGTGCTGCCGGTGGGGCGCGCGTGGGAGGCGCTCCGCGAGGACGAGATCGCGTGCCGCTCGCTCGGCATCAACACGGTCACGACGAAGCTTACCGCCTTCGCGGCGGGCGCGTTCTTCGGCGGCATCGCGGGCGCGTTCTTCGCGGGCCATCACAATTTCATCAGCCCGCGCTCGTTCGAGTTCATGGAGAGCGCCGTCATCGTCGCCATCGTCGTGCTCGGCGGCCTCGGCAGCATGATGGGCGTGGCGATCGCGGCCGTCGCGATGATCGGCGGCACGGAGCTGCTGCGCGAGCTCACCTTCCTCAAGGCCGTGTTCGGCGACGCGTTCGACCCGACCCAATACCGCATGCTGCTGTTCGGCCTGGCGATGGTCGTGCTGATGGTGCTGAACCCCAAGGGCCTCGTGGCGACGCGCGAGCCCAGCGTGCGGCTGAGGCCGCCGGCCACGCGCGGCCGGCCCGTCGATCGCCTTGAGCCGGCGGAGTGAGCCCCGCCATGCGCTGGAAATCACAACCCTTGCTCGTGGTCGATCACCTCTCGATGCGGTTCGGCGGCCTCGTCGCCATCAAGGACCTCTCGTTCAAGGTCGGGCGCGGCGACATCACCGCGCTCATCGGGCCGAACGGCGCCGGCAAGACGACCGTCTTCAACTGCATCACGGGTTTCTACAAACCGACGAGCGGGCGCATCGCGCTGGCCCACGGCGCCTCCGCCGAGCGCGATACCATCGACCACCTCACGCGCTCGCACGCGCGGCGCACGTGGGGCAAGAACCCGGAAGTGTTCCTGCTCGAGCGCATGCCGGACCATGAGATCGCCGCGCAGGGGCGCGTCGCGCGCACGTTCCAGAACATCCGCCTTTTCCCGGGCATGACGGTGCTCGAAAACCTGATCGTCGCCCAGCACAAGACGCTCATGAAGGCGTCCGGCTGGAGCCTCGGCGGCCTGCTCGGGCTCGCCTCCTATCGGGGCGCGGAGCGCAAGGCGCTCGAGCTCGCGCGCGCCTGGCTCGAAGTCGTGGGGCTCGTCGACCGGGCGGACGATCCGGCGGGCGAGCTGCCGTATGGCGCGCAGCGGCGGCTCGAAATCGCGCGCGCCATGTGCACCAACCCCGTGCTGCTCTGCCTCGACGAGCCGGCCGCGGGCCTCAACAATCGCGAGAGCGCGGAGCTGACGCGGCTCCTGCGCGGCATCCGCGAGCAGACCGGCGTGTCGATCCTGCTCATCGAGCACGACATGTCCGTCGTCATGGACATTTCCGACCACGTGATCGTGATCGAGTACGGCACCAAGATCGCCGACGGCACGGCCGACGCCGTGAAGAACGACCCCAAGGTCATCGCCGCCTATCTCGGCGTCGAGGACGAGGAAACGGCCCTCGTGCAGGGAGGCGAAGCGGGATGAGCGCGCCTCTTCTCAAGGTCGACAACGTCTCGGCCTTCTACGGCAATATCCAGGCGCTCAAGGGCGTGTCGCTCGACGTGCATCGCGGCGAGATCGTCACGCTGATCGGCGCGAACGGGGCCGGCAAGTCGACGCTGATGATGACGGTGTTCGGCAGCCCGCCAGCGCGCAGCGGCGAGATCGTCTTCGACGGCCGGCCGATCACCGCGCTGTCGACGCATGCCATCGCGCGCCTCCGGATCTCGCAGGCGCCGGAGGGCCGGCGCATCTTCCAGCGCATGACGGTGTACGAGAACCTGCAGATGGGATCGGCCGTCGACGGCGGCGGCAACTTCGAGGAGGATCTCGCGCGCGTCACGGAGCTCTTTCCGCGCCTCAAGGAACGGCTGATGCAGCGCGGCGGCACGCTGTCGGGCGGCGAGCAGCAGATGCTCGCGATCGCGCGCGCCCTGATGGGGCGGCCCGAGCTCTTGATGCTGGACGAGCCCTCGCTCGGCCTCGCGCCGCTCATCGTGAAGCAGATCTTCGCGACGCTGGCCGAGCTCAACCGGCAAGGCATGACGATCTTCCTCGTCGAGCAGAACGCGTTCCACGCGCTCAAGCTCGCCCATCGCGCCTACGTGATGGTCAACGGGGCGATCACGATGAGCGGGGCGGGGCGGGAGCTGCTCGCGCGACCCGAGATCCGCCAAGCGTACCTCGAAGGCGGGAGGCACTGACATGATCGAGGCGGCCCTGAGCGCGCTCGGCTACAGCCTGCCGCCCGGCGGCGGAGCGGCGCCGTTCCTGCTGCTGACGCTCGCGCTCGGGGGCGGCGCGGCCTGGCGCACGGGGCAGGCCGTCGCGCAGAGCTGGGGCGCGCTGTGGCCGGTGGCGGCCTACACGCTCCTGATCGCGGCCGCCGTGCGGTTTCTGCACTGGGCGCTTTTCGGCGCCACGCTGTTGTCGCCGCTCAGTTTTCTCATCGACGCCGGCCTTCTGCTGATCGCCGCGCTGGTGGCTTACCGCGTGCGCCGCACGCGCCAGATGGCCGAGCAATACGGGTGGCTGTTCGAACGGTCGAGCCTCCTGACGTGGCGCGCCCGGTCCTGAAGTGCGCATACGGAGGGCGTGACTTCGCCATCGTTTCGGGAGACAACCGGCCATCTTCATCGCGCGCGCGATCGCGCTGCAGTCCAATTCCAGGAGGGTTTCATGAAACTTCTAAAGCTGGCCGTGACGGCCGTGGTCGCGCTGGCGCTGGCGTCCTGCGGCGGCGAGCAGAAGCTCAGGATGGGCGTGGCGGGTCCGCTGACGGGCAAGGACGCCGTGTTCGGCGCTCAGCTCAGGAACGGCGTCGAGCAGGCGGTCGATGACATCAACGCCGCGGGCGGGCTTCTCGGCCAGAAGATCGACCTCCTCTTGGGCGACGACGCGGGCGACCCGAAGCAGGGGCGCTCGGTGGCCAACAACTTCGTCGGCGAGGGCGTGACCTTCGTCGTCGGCCACTTCAATTCGGGCGTCTCGGAGCCGGCCTCCGACGTCTACGCCGAGAACGGCATCCTGATGATCACGCCCGGCTCGACCAATCCCAAGATCACGGAGCGCGGCCTCGCCAACGTCTTCCGCACGTGCGGGCGCGACGACCAGCAGGGCAAGGTGGCGGGCGACTACATCGTCGCCAACTTCAAGGACAAGAAGATCGCCATCGCCCACGACAAGACGACCTACGGCAAGGGCCTGGCGGACGAAACCAAGAAGGCCATGAACGCGGGCGGCGTGCAGGAGGTGCTCTACGAAGGCATCAACGCAGGCGAGCGCGACTTCAGCGCGCTGGTCTCGAAGATCAAGGCGTCGGGTGCCGACATCGTCTACTGGGGCGGCGTGCACACCGAAGGCGGCAGCATCCTGCGCCAGATGCGGGCGGCCGGCGTGACCGCCGTCATGATGGGCGGCGACGGCATCGCGACGGACGAGTTCGCCGCACTCGGCGGCCCCGGCACGGAAGGCACGCTGATGACGTTCGGCCCCGATCCGCAGAAGCGCCCGGAGGCGCAGGCCGTGCTCGAGAAGTTCAAGGCACGCAACTTCAAGCCGGAGGCCTACACGCTTTACGCCTATGCCTCGGTGCAGGTCATCGCGGAGGCGGCCAAGGCCATCAACTCGCTCGATCCCGTGAAGGTCGCCGCTGAGATCCGCACCGGCAAGACCTACAAGACCGTCATCGGCGATCTCTCGTTCGACTCCAAGGGCGACGTCACCCGCATCGACTACGTCATGTACACGTGGAAGACGCAGCCCGACGGCACCATCGCCTACGTGCAGAACTAAGCGGACGCCTTCATGCGGGGAGCCCTGGCGCGTGTCGTAGCGGTCGTTGCGGCGATGGCGGGCTGGGGCTCGTCCTGGGGCGCGCCTTCGGGCTCGACCTGGGGCCCGGCCTCCGCGGTCGCAGCGGAGGTGCGCATCGCGCTGGTCGCGCCGCTGACCGGCCGGCTCGCCGCGCAGGGGGCGGCGATGCAGGCGGCGTTGTCGGCGGCCGTGGCCGACCTCAACGCGGCCGGCGGCGTGCTCGGGCAGACTGTCGTTTTCGATGTGGAGGACGACGGCTGCCGCCGCGCGACGGCGGAAGGCGCGGCGCGGGCCCTCGTCGCGCGCGGCACCCGGCTCGTGATCGGCCATCCCTGCTCGAATGCTGCCGTGGCCGCGCGCCCGGTCTATGCCGAGGGCGGCGTGCTGTTCATCGCCGTCGGCGCGCGCCATCCGGACGTGACGCGCACGCCGGCACCCTCACCGCTCCTGCGGCTCGCCGGGCGGGACGACCGGCAAGGCCGCGCCGCGGCCCGCTGGCTGCTGGCGCACGCCCCCGGCCGGCGCATCGCCATCGTTCAGGACCGGACCGCGTATGCGCGGGCGCTCACGGAGCAGACGGTGGCGGCGCTCAAGGCGGCGGGGCTCGATCCTGTTCCCGTTCTGCCGATCGTGGCCGGCAAGCACGCTTACGCGGAGACGGCCGCGCAGCTCGCGAACCTCGCGGCCGAAGCGGTCTTCTTCGCGGGGTTTCCCGACGAGGGCGCGGTTCTGCTCGCCAACCTCGATGCGGCGGGGATCGGAAGCGCGTTTCTCGGGGCGGATGCGCTGGCGACGGCGGATTTCGCGGCGGTGGCGGCGCGAGGGGTGCGCCCCATCAACGTGCTGCTCCCGGCCGAACCCGAACCGGCGGCAAAGGGTCTCGATTCGACGGCGGCGCTGATCCGGGGGGCGCTGGAAATCTGGCGGGCGGGGGCGGAGCGGCTCGGCACGATCGACGGCCCGGCCATTGCGGCCGAGATCAAGCGCGCCCCGTCCGAGATCAAGACGGCCGCGCTCGGCGTCGTGTCGTTCGACGAAGCCGGAGATGTCGCGGCCGATGCGTTCGAGCCCGCATCGGCGCGTGCCGGGGAATGGATCGTGCCGCGACGGGCGCGGGCGCCGTAGCGCTCCCGGGAACGCGCTTCCGGAAAAGCGGAAGCCAGCCATGACGAAGCGACGCAAGCCGCGTCATGGCGAAACCGCGCAACCACGCGCAACCAACAGACCCATGGAAAAAGCACGCACAAACAACGAGCTAGGGTCTTTCAGGCTCCACGAAACGCGGAGCGACCCTTAGCGGCCCTGCGATTCCGACAGGCAGTCGCGGACGAGGCGGCGCTCCATCAGGGCCAGGGCCTCGGGCACCTGGTAGCCGTGGGCGCGGTAGGCGCGGATTCGCTCCGACACGATCGCGTAGGCGCGGCGGGGGTCGTCGATCTCCTCCAGCTTGCCATTGAGTTCCGCAATCTCGGATTGCATTTGATCGGTCATCAATTACCCCTAGAGTGCTTTGTTCGTGAGTTGGACGGCGAATAAAGCCGGCGTTTTCGATTTTCTGAAAATGCGCTTTCTCGGCGCACCCGCTATTCCCGACGAAACTCTCGTTTGCTTGTCCGTATATTACCAAGTCCCGGTAGGCTTCGCGCTCACATTTCGGCAACAGTGTTGACGGGTGCGAGCGGTGCAGCGTCGGCGCGAGCATCGTTTCCCACCGAACTATGGCCCGATCTTGGCGATTCGACCTCACAGTTTGTAACGGAATGTTGCGTTGCAGAATTGCACTTCGGCCGCGCAGCAAATTGCAACAGGCCTGCAACAGGCTGGCCAAATTCGACTTTCGAAATATCCGGCTAAAAAACGGGCTAAACACTTTCGCGCCGCAAAAATGACCCCTCGAAGCCGCTACCGACGGGACTGGCGAAAAATGCGCCTTCTTTCGGGGGGTGGGCCAGACCGGACGACATAATGTCGCAACTCTCGCGCGCAGGCCCGGCGCCGGCTGCGGACGCGCCGCCCTGCGCAATTGCCGTGCCCCCGGCCCTCTGCTACGCCCCACGGATCCCAGCCGACACCAGACAGAGATCCCCATGATTCCCCGCTATTCCCGCCCCGAGATGACCGCGATCTGGACGCCCGAGCAGCGCTTCCGGATTTGGTTCGAGATCGAGGCCCACGCGGCAGCGGCCATGGCGGAGCTCGGCACCATCCCCAAGGCCGCCGCCCAGGTCATCTGGGACAAGGGCTCGAAGGCCGTCTTCGACACGGCGCGGATCGATGAGATCGAGGCCGTGACCAAGCACGACGTCATCGCCTTCCTGACGCATCTGGCCGAGCACGTCGGCCCCGAGGCGCGCTTCGTGCACCAGGGCATGACCTCCTCCGACGTGCTCGACACCTGCCTCAACGTGCAGCTCGTGCGCGCGGCCGACCTCCTGATCGCGGGGCTCGACCGCGTGCTGGCGGCCCTCAAGGCGCGGGCGTTCGAGCACAAGACGACCGTCACGATCGGCCGCAGCCACGGCATCCATGCGGAGCCCACGACATTCGGCGTCAAGCTCGCCTTCGCCTACGCGGAGTTCGACCGCGCCCGCGCCCGCCTCGTCGCCGCGCGCAGCGAGGTCGCGACCTGTGCGCTCTCGGGCGCGGTCGGCACGTTCGCCAACATCGACCCGCGCGTCGAAGAATACGTGGCGGAGAAGCTCGGCCTCACGGTCGAGCCGGTCTCCACCCAGGTCATCCCGCGCGACCGGCATGCGATGTATTTCGCGACGCTCGGCGTCGTGGCCTCGTCCGTCGAGCGGCTCGCGACCGAGATCCGCCACCTGCAGCGCACCGAGGTGCTGGAAGCCGAAGAGTTCTTCTCGGCCGGGCAGAAGGGCTCCTCGGCCATGCCGCACAAGCGCAACCCGGTGCTGACGGAAAACCTCGTCGGCCTCGCCCGCATGGTGCGCGCCTACGCGATGCCGGCCATGGAGAACGTCGCCCTCTGGCACGAGCGCGACATCTCGCATTCCTCGGTCGAGCGCATGATCGGGCCGGACGCGACGGTGACGCTCGACTTCGCATTGCATCGCCTCGCCGGCGTGATCGAGAAGCTCGTCGTCTACCCGGAAAACATGAAGCGCAACCTCGACAAGCTCGGCGGGCTTCACAACTCCCAGCGCGTGCTGCTGGCGCTGACGCAGGCCGGCGCCTCGCGCGAGGACGCCTACGCCATGGTTCAGCGCAACGCCATGAAGACCTGGGAAAAGGGCGCGGACTTCCTGGCCGAGCTCAAGGCCGACAAGGACGTGGTGGCGAAGGTGCCCGCGGCGGAGCTCGAGGCGATGTTCGACCTCGGCTACCACCTGAAGCACGTCGACACGATCTTTGCCCGGGTGTTCGGTTCGGCGTGAGGGCCGGCGCTGCCGATGAACCAACCCTTGAGCCGCCTAGTGGGCTACGCGTGCGCCGCACTCGGCGCCGCGCTCTTTTCCACCAAGGCGATCTTCATCAAGCTGGCCTATCAGGACCAGGTCGACGCGGCGCTGCTGCTCGCCTATCGCATGATTTTTGCAACCCCCGTGTTCGTCGCCATCGGCGTGTGGGCCTACGCCAAGCGCCGCGCGCAGGGCGAGGCGCCGCCGGACCGGACAACCATCGCGTGGGCGGTGCTGATCGGCTTCCTCGGCTACTACGTCGCGTCCGCGTTCGACTTCGCGGGCCTGCAGTACATCAGCGCCGCGCTGGAGCGGCTGGTGCTGTTCACCTATCCGCTGTTCGTCCTCTTCATCGCCGCCGCGCTCTACGGCGAGACGATCACGGGGTTCAGCCTTGCGGCCGCGGCCGTCACCTATGTGGGGCTCGCGATCGTGTTCGCGGTGGATCTGCCGGAAGGCGGACGCAACACCGCGATCGGCACGGCGCTGGTGCTCGGCGCGGCGATCTCGTTCGCGTGGCACCAGATCCTTGCCAAGCGCGTGATCGCCAAGCTCGGCTCGGCCCTGTTCACGAGCATCGCGCTGTCGTCGGCGGGCGTGTTCTGCGTGCTGCATCAGGCGGTGCTGGGCTCGGGCAGCTTCGCGGCCTCGCCGCGCTTCCTCTGGCTCGCGTTCGGCTGCGCCATCGTGGCGACCGTGCTGCCGACGTTCCTGCTCAACGCCGGGCTCGCACGCGTCTCGTCGCAGGCCGTGTCGATGATCGCGACGGTCTCGCCGATCGTGACGATCGGGCTCGCCATCGCCATTCTGGACGAGCCGTTCACGCTGGCCGACGGGCTCGGCTCCGCGCTCGTCCTGCTCGGCGTCGGCCTCTTCACCTGGGGCGACAGCCGGACCAAGCGCGCGCTCGTGAAGACGGCGACCGTCGTCACCGAGCCGTTGCCCGACCGGGCGCCGTAGCCCTCATCCTTACTGCGGATCTCGTGCTGCGGATTTGTAGAAGAGCGTCGTTCCCGGCGGAACTGGTTCGCCGGGTGGGTTATGGTCAGGTTCCCGTTCGATCCCATCCGCTGCGGCCCGAAGCGCCGCAGCCCAATCGTGACTGAGCCGATGCCCTCCCTCTCGCGCCTTTCCCCGTCCGATTCCGCCCTTCCGCGCCGCATCGCCGTCACGCTCGCGGCGCTGGCGGCGTTTCAGGCGACACGATGGATCGCGCTGCCGGGCGTCGATATGACGGCCCTCCCTGCATTGGGGGGCCTCGAACGCGTCTCGCTCGGCAGCCTCGGGCTTGGACCCTGGCTGACGGCGGTCATCCTGGCGGAGTTCGCCATGCTCGTCTGGCCGCGCCTGCGGGCGCTGACCGGGGACGCCCCCAGCGCCATTCCGGGGAACGGCGGGATCGTGGTCGGCGCTTTGATCCTTGCCGGCTTGCAGGGCGCGGGCCTTGCCAACGCGCTCGAGGATGTCGCCGGCGTCGTGCGCGATCCGGGCGCGCCGTTCCGGCTCGGGGTTGCGCTCTCCTTCGTGGCGACGACCGCGTTCTACGTCTGGCTCGCCCGGCTCGTGGACCGGCACGGCCTCCGGCATGGCTTCTGGATCCTGCTGGCCGCGCCGCATGCGTGGAGCGTGGCGGCCGTGCTCGCATCGGGCGAGGCGACGGCCATCCAGATCGCGGCGCTCGCCGGTTTCCTCGCCCTCTGCGCGGCCGTCCTGGGCTGGCTCTCCCGCGCTGCTCCGGCGCTGACGCACGGGGACGAGGCGCTGTTCGCCATCGTTCTGGGGCACGCGGCTGCAAACTGGATCCTGGGCGGGGCGATCCTGGCGCTCTGGCTGGCGACGGGGGATGCGAACCTCGCGCAGACATCGGGCTTCATGAGCTCGGCGCTTCTGCTGCCGGTCGTGGCTCTTCCGGCCGTTGCGCTTCTGCGCCGCCGGAGCCTGGCTCTCGCGCAGGGCCTGCCGTTCGACGTCAAAAGGTGCGGACCGTTGGCGCTGGCGCTCGGCGGGCTCACCGGCGTGGGAGTGCTGCTCATGGCCTTCGGCCTCGTCGCGAACGCGCGTGCGCTACTCCTTCTCGCGGCGACCGGGACCCTGGTCGCGCTCGAGATCCGGGCGGCCTCTCCTCGGTCTCCAATGCCGCAGGACTCCCAATCCGGCGCCTGAGCGCTTATCTGAAAGGCTCGTTCTTCTCCCTACCTTCAACTCCGGTCCTCATCAGGCCGGAGTCTTTTCATTGTGAGGCCCCCCATGCGCACATCCGACGTCGATATCCTGATCGTTCCCGGCTGGTCGGACTCGGGTCCGGACCACTGGCAGTCGCGGTGGGTGCGCACGCTCAAGACGGCGCGGCGCGTCGAGCAGGACAACTGGACGAGCCCCGACGCGGAAGCCTGGGTGGGGCGCATCATCGAGACCGCCGTGCAGAGCACGCGCCCCGTCGTGCTCGTCGCCCACAGCCTCGGGGTGGCGGCAGTCGCGCATGTGGGCCAGCGCATTCCGAAGGGGTTCGTTTCGGGGGCGTTCCTCGTCGCGCCGGCCGACGTCGATTCCGCGTCGAGCTGGCCCGAGACGAACGGGCACATGCTCGACAGCATCGGCACCGGCTTCGCGCCGCTGCCGCGCACGGCGTTGCCGTTTCCGTCCGTGCTGGTGGCGTCGTCGACGGACCCGTACTGCTCGCTCGAACGGGCCAACGCGCTCGCGACCGACTGGGGCTCCACGCTGGTCGAAGCGGGCGACGCGGGGCACATCAACAGCGAGTCGGGGCATGGTCCCTGGCCCGAGGGCGTGCTGCGCTTCGGCACGTTCCTGTCGACGCTGTCGAGCTGACAGCCCGCAAAAGAAAACGCGCGCCGCCGGACCAGCCGGTGGCGCGCGTTTTAAGACTTGGGGTCGATTTAAGACTTGGGGTCGATGCCGCCGCTTACTTCGCGGCTTCGATTTCCGCCACGGCCTTCGCCAGGAACTCCGTCATGGTCTGGCGGATCTCGGCGTCGGACACGGCGACGCCCTTGTCGGCGAAGTCCTGCTTCACCTTGCGCAGCACGTCGTCGTCGCCCTTCTCGGCGAGGTCCGCTTTGCGGACGGCCTTGATGTAATCCTCAAGCGCAGCACCCGAGATGCCGAGCTTCGCGCCGGCCCACTCGGCCAGCATTTTGTTGCGCCGGCTCTCGGCCTTGAAGCGCAGATCCTGGTCGTGAGCGAACTTCTTCTCGAAACCCTTCTCGCGCTCGTCGAACGTGGTCATGACCGTCTCCAAACAGACTATTTTTGCACCGGATGTTCCGGCTTCGTTCAGGGCAAGACATGTGTTGTATGGGTGCCAGTCCCGTACCCTCGGATGCAGCCGTACCCCGACGGGGCAAACAAATCAACGGCTTGTCCTCGAACCCGGGCAGAGGCTTTTTGCCCCGTCGTTTAGATTGTTTCTGCCCCCTGCTTCAGCTAGTGTCCAGGACAGGAATTTTATGCGTCTGGCTGGCTAGCCCCAAGACGAGAACCTCCCAAATCTCACTGAAAGATCAAGGGGTCGGCTCCGAGGGATTGGCCGTCTGCACGAGGCTACGAAGTCAGGCAAGAGCGTGATCGTCAAGGGACCAGGATCAATGAACAAGCGGCGCCGGATCTACGAGGGCAAAGCGAAGGTTCTCTACGAGGGACCGGAGCCGGGGACCCTGATTCAGCACTTCAAGGACGACGCCACTGCGTTCAATGCGAAGAAGCATGCGCTCATCGAAGGCAAGGGCGTGCTCAACAACCGCATCTCGGAATACATCTTCCAGCGGCTCGGCGAGATCGGCGTGCCGACGCATTTCATCAAGCGCCTCAACATGCGCGAGCAGTTGATCCGCGAGGTGGAGATCATTCCGCTCGAGGTCGTCGTGCGCAACGTCGCGGCCGGCTCGCTCGCCACGCGGCTCGGGCTCGAAGAGGGCATGCAGCTGCCGCGCTCGATCATCGAGTTCTACTTCAAGGCCGACAACCTCAACGACCCGATGGTCTCGGAAGAGCACATCACGGCGTTCGGCTGGGCGACGCCGCAGGAGATCGACGAGATCATGCAGCTCGCGCTGCGCGTGAACGACTTCCTCGTCGGCCTCTTCCTCGGCATCGGCATCCGCCTCGTCGACTTCAAGATCGAGTTCGGGCGCCTCTGGGACAACGAGCAGATGCGCATCGTGCTGGCCGACGAGATCAGCCCGGACTGCTGCCGCCTGTGGGACATCTCGTCGGGCGACAAGCTCGACAAGGACCGCTTCCGCCGCGATCTCGGCGGCGTGCTCGAGGCTTACCAGGAGGTCGCCCGCCGCCTCGGCGTGCTGACCGAGAACCGTCCGCCGAAGGGCGTCGGGCCGGTGCTGGTCGCGTCCAACCCCACCGGCAAGCCGAACTGATCCATCGTGCAGGCGAACGGCCGGAGCAGCGCGCTGCCCCGGTCCCGCCTGCCGCTTGCTTTTCGAGGACTCATGAAAGCCCGTATCAAAATCACGCTCAAGTCCGGCGTTCTCGATCCGCAGGGCAAGGCGATCCAGAACGCGCTCGGTGCGCTCGGCTTCGAAGGCGTCAACGACGTGCGCCAGGGCAAGTACATCGAGGTGGACGTGGCCGGCATGAGCGAGGACAAGGCGCGCGCCGAGGTCGAGCGCATGTGCAAGGACCTCCTCGCCAACACCGTCATCGAGAACTACAGCTTCGAGCTGGC
Organism: uncultured Hyphomicrobium sp.; assembly: GCA_964386545.1. GTDB lineage: Bacteria > Pseudomonadota > Alphaproteobacteria > Rhizobiales > Hyphomicrobiaceae > Hyphomicrobium_C. The sequence continues at coordinate 1,889 of CAYLSI010000037.1, read as the reverse complement.
GCCCTAAATGGCCTGGCGCGCGGCGATCGCAGCCTGGCTGGCCGCAGGGATGCTTCTTCCTGGCGCCGCGTGGGCCGAGACCGCCTATCCACCGACGATCAACTGCGCCAAAGGCTTCGACGGACTGAGAGCGCATATCCAGTCGCTCGCAGGTGTCGAATGGGGCACCGATAGCGGCTACGACGTCGCCAAGCTCGCCGTGCCCGACATGTGGCGCGTGGAGATCGGCTTCACCGCCCCCGGCCATCCCGCCCATCCGGCCGTGACCATGCGGACGTTCCGCAAGCAGGTGACGGGCGTCTGGACGGCGGACAGCAAGGGCTGCGGCTTCGGCGATCCGTCTCAGTTCTCGGTGCTGATGGCGGAGCTGAAGGCCGGCGACACGGAGCTCACAAACGCCTCCCGCGCCGAGGTCGAACGGCAGAAGAGCGAGCAATCCCCGCTCGGCCCGCCCTGAGGCGCATCGCATCCTGGACAGGCGGTGCCCGGCGCGATACTGGCTCGCCAACGCATATTCTGGAGATCCCTCATGCTCCGCGCTTCCGTCATCGTCTTTCCGGGCTCCAACTGCGACCGCGACGTCAAGACCGCGCTCGAATCTATCACGGGCTTCCCGGTCAAGATGGTCTGGCACGGCGATGCGTCCGTGCCCGCCTCCGACCTCATCGTGCTGCCGGGCGGCTTCTCCTACGGCGACTACCTGCGCTGCGGGGCCATGGCGGCGCATTCGCCGATCATGCGCGACGTCGTGGCGAAGGCCAAGGCGGGCACGCCGGTGCTCGGCATCTGCAACGGCTTCCAGATCCTCTGTGAATCGGGGCTGCTGCCGGGCGTCTTGATGCGCAACACGTCGCTCCACTTCATCTGCCGCGACGTTCATCTCAAGGTCGAGAACGACACCTCGTTCTTCACCTCCTGCTACCGCAAGGGCGAGGTCATCCGCGTGCCGATCGCGCATGCGGAGGGCAACTATTTCGCCGATGCCGAGACGCTGGACACGCTCGAGGGCGAAGGGCGCGTCGTGTTCCGCTATTCGGATGCGGACGGCAACGTCTCGTCCGAGACCTGCCCCAACGGCGCCCAGCGCAACATCGCGGGCATCACCGACGCGACGGGCCGCGTGCTCGGCATGATGCCGCATCCCGAGCGCCTCTACGAAAAGATGCTCGGCGGCACCGACGGCCGGCGCGTCTTCGAAAGCGCGCTGCTGCGCGCCGTCGAGGCGATGGGCTGAGCGCTCAGTCGGCTGTCCCGCCCGAACGACGAACGACCTTGCTCACCACGGCAGCGAACCGTTGCGGGCGGAGTGCGTGCTGACGCTCCGCCGCTCCGTCTCGGGGCGATCCGGTCTTTTCTTACTTTTTTGACAACCGTGCGCCGCTTGGTTGACCGCGGGCCCCGGCGACCCGATCTCACTCCGTAGTTCACACGGAGAAGATGTTGCGAGCCACTGCGGGCCGGAAACCCGCAACTGGAATCGCGTGTCCAGTCGAAAGGGTAATGTCATGAGATCCGGAAAACGCATTCTCGCTCTCGCGGTCGCAGCCTCGATCGCTACCGCCGGCGCCGTTTCTTTCGCCAACGCTGCTCCCCTCCACGGTGGGCACGGGCCGGGTGGCGTTCACGTTGCTCACATGCACGGCCCTCACGGCCCAGGCCCGGGACACTGGCATGGACACCATCGCGGATGGGGCTTCGGCGCCTATCCGGTGTTCAGCGGCGGCTCCTATGGCGGCGGGTGCGGATGGCTCCACCGCAAGGCTATCAACACCGGCAGCTCCTACTGGTGGTCGCGTTATGAGGCCTGCATCGGCGACTAGCGTCGTTCCGTTTCGGGTGGACGCAGCGGATCGCCCCCTCACCCTAACCCTCTCCCATCATGCCGGAGG
>CAYLSI010000036.1:0-34281 GCA_964386545.1 uncultured Hyphomicrobium sp. | reverse complement strand
GTCGTTGCCCTGATGGAATATCTAAGCGAATACGTTCCAGTAAAGCACTTTTCCATCTCGGGGTTCGGCATATATTTTCAACAGAGCATTGTTGCGGTATCCGCCGATATAGCGAAGTCGTATCAAGAGGACGCCTTAAAATTTTTCACTCTCGATTGGTCGTCTTTAGCGCTGGTTGAGACGCTTAAGAATGTATGCCTCATCGGTCCATTGGTTCCCACAGTCACTTATCTGTCCGCGATCGTAATCCTAGCGGTGGTTCCAAAACTTGATCCCGCAAGGAGAGCCATGGCATGGATACTCCGGAAACTATCGGAGACAAGCAAGGGACCTATTGCGGGCGTATCTTTCTTGATCGCAACGATGACGCAGACCCTGTCTCATATTCTGAGATTCATTTAGCCAAAGACATGGACGCTACTCCCCCCGCGGGCACTTCTGCAATCGCACACGACATCGCCCACCAAAGAACTTTGATCTCTTCAGGTTAGGCGCCCGCAGTGTCGCGCGATCGTATCGCGGCGCTTCCCGATCTCCGGGATTGGATTTCGCGAGCCCTGATTCCACGACCAAATGTGGCAACGCGCTCCGCTCCCAGGAGCGACCTTCGCTCGATCGTCTGGCAAAGCGCGTGCTGGTGAACCTTTCGAGCCCCAACAGCCCCCACCTTGAGAACGGCTGTTGAGATCCCCATCTTCGCCCATTACCATTGCGGCCTCGCACGAGATGGACGCAGTCCCGGTGGACCCAAGCACGGACAACGTTGCACGTCGCACGACGCCAGCCACGCTTTTGCTGGCGCTGGTGCTCGCGCTCATGTCCGTGTCCGGCTACGCGCTGAGCACGGGCGCAAAGCCAGCGTCCCCGAGCGCCCTCGCCCACAAGTCGGCCGAGCAGAGTCCGGCCGGCCAGCCCTGCCTCACGCGCGAGAGCACGAGCGAAGTCTCCATCGGCTTCGGCGGCGACGCGAACCCCGCCGCCCTGCCCGGCAGCCGTCCTGATGCTCTCACCGTCGCCGACGCCGGGGGCACCCTCGGCCGGCCGTCACGCCGCGCGATCGCATTCGCCCGCATTCGCGATGGCCTGACGCGCGCGCCACCCAGCGCCTGATCCGCACCGAATTCCGAACCTTCGAATGACAACGCCCGAGGTCTGCCCCGGCGCGCCCGCGCGCATGGGGTCCTCGGCCATGCGGACCAGAACCATGCTCTATTTCTCGCGCGTCAAAACCGCGATCATCCTGATCGTGAGCCTTTTGGGCATCCTGCTCGCCCTCCCCAATTTCCTGCCGCCCGGCACGCTGCCGGCGAGCCTTCCGCAACCCCGCGTCAACCTCGGTCTCGACCTCCAGGGCGGCTCCTATCTGCTGCTCGAAGTCGACATGAATGCCGTGGTCAAGGAACGCATCACCGGTGCCCGCGCCGCCGCCTCGGAGACGCTGCGCAAGGCGCATGTGCCCTTCACCGGACTGACCGCCAACAAGGACGGCCTCACGCTCACGATTGCCGACGGCACGCCGGTCGCGACCGCCCGCAAGGCCCTCGCCGACATGCTGTCCGAGCGCGTCGAGGGCCCGTCGCGCGCGCTGGTCTTCGACGTCGCGGAAACGGGCCAGACGCTGACACTGACGCTCAATGCCCAGGCCATCAACGACCTCTCGGCCAAGGCCGTCGAGCAATCCATCTCGATCGTGCGCCGGCGCATCGACGAGACGGGCGTCAACGAGCCGGTCGTGGCGCGCCAGGGCCAGAGCCGCGTTCTCGTCGAATTGCCGGGCATTTCCGACCCGAACCGCATCAAGCGCCTGCTCGGCTCAACCGCCAAGATGACGTTCCGCCTGGTGGCCCCGGACAAGACCACCACCGGCCCGGACGTCGAAATGCTGACCATGGCCGACCGCGGGGACGGGCCGCCACAGATCGCGGTGCGCCGCCGCGTCGAGGTCGACGGCATGAACCTGACGCGCGCCACGGCCGCCATGGATTCGCGGTCCGGCCAGTGGGTCGTGAACTTCGGGCTGGACAGCTACGGCGCGCGCCGCTTCGCCGACGTCAGCACGAAGCACGTGGGCGAGCCCTTCGCCATCGTGCTCGACAACAAGGTGATCAGCGCGCCCGTCATCCGCGAGCCCATCGTCGGCGGCCAAGGCCAGATCAGCGGCAACTTCACCGTCGAGGAAGCCCATGACCTCGCCGTGCTGCTGCGCGCCGGTGCTCTGCCCGCTCCCATGACGATCGTGGAGGAGCGCTCGATCGGCCCGAGCCTCGGCGCCGATGCCATTCGCGCCGGCCTCTACTCGATCGTCGCCGGCTTCACGCTGGTCGTAGCGTTCATGGTCGCGACCTACGGCCGCTTCGGCTTGTTCGCAGCGGCGGCGTTGATCGTCAATCTCGGCATGACCATCACGGGCCTCTCGATCATGGGCGCGACGCTGACGCTGCCGGGCATGGCCGGCATCCTGCTCGCACTCGGCATGGCCGTGGACGCGAACATCCTGATCAACGAGCGCACGCGCGAGGAGCTGGCGAAGAAGACCGGCGTCGTCACGGCGTTCGAGACCGGCTTCAAGCGCGCCTACACCACGATCATGGACGCCAACATCACGACGCTGATCAAGATGCTGATCCTGTTCACGGTCGGCGTGGGCGCCATCCGCGGCTTCGCCGTCACCATCAGCCTCGGCATCATCGTGTCGATCTTCACGGCCATCGTGCTCGTGCGCCTGTTCACGGCCGCGTGGCTGAAACGCGCGCGCCCCAAGGAGGTGACCGTCGGCACGCGCCTGCGCCTCTTCCCGGAGAAGCCCGCGATCCCGTTCATGCGGGCCCGCTATTCCGGTCTCGTCGTCTCGGCGCTGATCTCGCTGGCCGCCCTCCTGGCCGCCTATCATCCGGGCCTCAAGATGGGCGTCGAGTTCTCGGGCGGCGTCGCCATCGAAGCCAAGACACAGGGTCCCGCCGACGGCGCCGCACTCCAGCGTGCCCTGGCGGAGGCGGGTCTCGGCCCCGTCCAGGTCCAGCGCTTTGGCGCCGACGACACCGTGATGCTGCGCTTCGAGCACCCGCACGGCACGCCGCAACAGCAGCAGGAGCAGATCCAGAGCGCCCGGACGGCCGTCGCGCAGGCCTCCCCCGGCGTCGAGATCCGCCGCGTGGAGGTCGTCGGCCCCAGCGTCGGCGGCGAGCTGATGGTGGCCGGCCTCTGGTCTCTCGGCCTGGCCGCGATCGCCATGTTCCTCTACATCACGTTCCGCTTCGAATGGCCCTTTGCCGTCGGCGCCATCGTCACCATGTTCCTGGACCTGACGAAGACGGTCGGCTTCTTGGCGCTGACGGGCTTCGAGTTCAACCTGACGACCATCGTCGCCGTGCTCACGATCATGGGCTTCTCGATCAACGACAAGGTCGTGGTGTACGACCGGGTCCGCGAGAACCTGATCCGCTACAAGAAGACGCCGCTGCGCGAGGTGATCGACCGGAGCATCAACGAAACGCTGGCCCGCACGGTCGGCACGTCGATCGCGCTGTTCCTCGCCATCGCGCCGCTCGCCATCTTCGGCGGACCGGCGCTCAGCGAGTTCGCGATCACGCTCCTGTTCGGCCTCGTTCTGGCGGCGAGCTCGTCGATCTTCATCGCAGCGCCCATCCTCCTGAACATCGGCGAGCACTATCTGCGCCCCGTGAAACCGTTGCCGGACGCCACCGCGCTGCCGGTGCCGGTGCCGGGCAAATCGGCCTGACGCAATTCCAGCCTCAAGCCACGCCACGACGGAAGGCCGTAATCCCGCGGCCTTCCCTCTCCCCCCCGCCGAAAATTTTTTACGCCCCGCTCGGAACCATATCGCGACGTTGAGCGTTACTGCCCAACGCCGTGAGCGCCTTGCGCCTTTTCCGAAGGAAAGGCGCTGCGGAGCAATGGCCGAAGGGGGACGCGATGGATGGGATCGGAAAATTCCGGCTCGGGCCGCCAAGCCGCGCGGGACCCCGCGAGATCCCCCGCGACGGCCCCCGTTCCGCTGCAGCTCCAGTCCCTTGGAGGTTATGCGTCACCTCGAACGAAACAATCTCGGCATGAAGTCATCCGATGCCGGATAGCATCATCCCATTCGAGCTACAGGATTTCATTATCCGGCATATCGACTCGATTGCTCAGATTGAGGCGCTTCTGCTGCTGCGCCTTCACGCCGATCAATCCTGGGACGTGCCGAAGACGGCGCAGCGCCTCTACGTCTCCGAGCAGGAGACGCTGCAGATCCTGCAGAACCTGTGTGACGACGGTCTCGTGGAATGCAACGACGGCCTCTACCGTTACGCCTGCAAGTCCAAGGAGGACGAGCAGTTCGTCGATCGCCTCGCCGAATCCTACGCCCGCAATCTGGTCGCGGTCACCAGCATCATCCACGCCAAGCCGCGCCGGATCCGTGAGTTCGCGAATGCCTTCAAGCTGAGAAAGGATCGTGGATGATCGTCTCGTCGATTTACACGTTGTGCGCGTTGACGTCGCTCGTCTGCACCATCCTGCTGCTGCAGGCCTATCGCAGCGGCGGCTATCGGCTCCTGCTGTGGAGCGGCCTGTGCTTCGCGGGCCTCACGCTGAACAACGGTTTTCTCGTTCTCGACAAACTCGTCTTCCCGAATATCGACTTCGCGGTCTGGCGAACCACGACCGCACTCGCCGCCATGATGATCCTGCTCTATGGCCTTGTATGGGATACGGAATGAGCGAACAGGTGAGTTCAGTCTTTCTGGGTGCCGTCGCGATGGCCTCCGCCGTCGCCGCGCTCTTCTTTCTGAAATTCTGGCGCCAGACGCGCGACGTGCTGTTCCTGCTGTTCGCGATCGCCTTCGGCATCGACGCCGTCGGCCGCTTCATGCTCGGCCTCACGCAAATCTCCCAGGAGTACGAGCCGTTCTACTACGTGCTCCGTCTTCTCACGTTCTGCCTCATTATCTGCGCGATCATTCTGAAGAACCGGCCCAGCAGGCGCTCCTGACCCGCGCGCATGCTGCACTCGAGCACTCGAACTGTCCGTTGTCCGGAGTAGCCCCATGAATGACCTCGTCGCCAGCCTGGAGCCGTCGGAAGAGCCCGACGAGCAGGTCTCGTCACGGGCGGGATCGGAAGGCGCGGCTCAGGTCGCCGGGATGCTGACGGCCTTGAAAGCCGTGCGCGACGGCGACTTCTCCGTCCGCCTTCCCGCCGAATGGCCGGGCCTGTGGGGCCGCATCGCCGATACGTTCAACGACATCGTCGCCACCAACCAGCGCATGGCCGAGCAGTTGAACCAGGTCGGCCAGGTCGTCGGCCGCGAGGGCATGACCAAGCAGCGCGTGCGCATGGGAACGGCCGCCGGCGCCTGGGGCGGCATGGAGACGTCCATCAACGAGCTGATCGACGACCTGCTGTGGCCCACCACGGAGGTCACGCGCACGATCCGCGCCGTCGCCCAGGGCGACCTTCTGCAGACGATGCCCCTCGACGTCGACGGCCGCCCCCTGGCCGGCGAGTTCCTGCGCTCGGCGAACATCGTCAACACGATGATCAAGCAGCTCTCGGTCTTCACCTCCGAGGTGACGCGCGTGGCGCGCGAGGTCGGCACCGACGGCAAGCTCGGCGGCCAGGCTCAGGTCCGCGAGGTGACGGGCGTCTGGAAGGACTTGACCGAGAGCGTCAACTCCATGGCCAGCAACCTGACGGCCCAGGTACGCAACATCTCCGAGGTGACGATCGCCGTCGCCAACGGCGACCTGTCGAAAAAGATCACCGTCGACGTGCGCGGCGAGATCCTGCAGCTCAAGGAAGCCATCAACACGATGGTGGATCAGTTGCGCTCGTTCGCGGCCGAGGTGACGCGCGTGGCCCGCGAGGTCGGCACCGAAGGCCGCCTCGGCGGCCAGGCCGTCGTGCCCGGCGTGGCGGGTACGTGGAAAGATTTGACCGACAACGTCAACCTGCTCGCCGCCAACCTCACGACCCAGGTCCGCAACATCGCCGAGGTGACGACGGCCGTCGCCCGCGGCGACCTCTCGCGCAAGATCACCGTCGACGTGAAGGGCGAGATCCTCGAGCTCAAGAACACCATCAACACGATGGTGGACCAGCTCAACGCCTTCGCCTCGGAAGTCACCCGCGTCGCCCGCGAGGTCGGCACCGAGGGCCGCCTCGGCGGCCAGGCCCAGGTGCCCGGCGTCGCCGGCACCTGGAAGGACCTGACCGACAACGTCAACTCCATGGCCGGCAACCTGACCAACCAGGTCCGCAACATCGCCGAGGTGGCGACCGCCATCGCCGGCGGCGACCTCTCGAAGAAGATCACCGTCAACGTCTCGGGCGAGATCCTGCAGCTCAAGGAGACCATCAACACGATGGTCGACCAGCTCAACGCCTTCGCCTTCGAGGTCACGCGCGTGGCGCGCGAGGTCGGCACCGAAGGCCGCCTCGGCGGCCAGGCCGACGTGCGCGGCGTCGCCGGCACCTGGAAGGATCTCACCGACAGCGTCAACTCCATGGCGAGCAACCTGACGACCCAGGTGCGCAACATCGCCGAGGTGTCGACGGCCATCGCCAACGGCGACCTCTCGAAGAAGATCGACGTGGACGTGCGCGGCGAGGTGCTGGAGCTCAAGGAAACCATCAACACGATGGTCGACCAGCTCAACGCCTTCGCCGGCGAGGTCACGCGCGTCGCCCGCGAGGTCGGCACCGAAGGCAAGCTCGGCGGTCAGGCCAACGTGCCCGGCGTCGCCGGCACCTGGAAGGACCTGACCGACAACGTCAACCTGCTCGCCGCCAACCTTACGACGCAGGTCCGCAACATCGCCGACGTGACGACGGCCGTCGCCCGCGGCGACCTCTCGCGCAAGATCACCGTCGACGTGCGCGGGGAGATTCTGGAGCTCAAGGCCACGATCAACACGATGGTGGATCAGCTCAACGCCTTCGCTGGCGAGGTGACGCGCGTCGCCCGCGAGGTGGGCACGGAAGGCAAGCTCGGCGGCCAGGCGCAGGTTCCGGGCGTTGCCGGCACGTGGAAGGACCTGACCGACAACGTCAACTTCATGGCCAGCAACCTCACGGCCCAGGTCCGCAACATCGCCGAGGTCGCGACCGCCATCGCCGAAGGCGACCTCTCGAAGAAGATCTCGGTCGACGTGCGCGGCGAGATCCTCTCGCTCAAGGAAACGCTGAACACGATGGTCGAGCAGCTCCGCTCGTTCGCCGCCGAGGTGACGCGCGTGGCGCGCGAGGTCGGCACCGAAGGCCGCCTCGGCGGCCAGGCCGTCGTGCCCGGCGTCGGCGGCACCTGGAAGGACCTGACCGACAGCGTCAACTCCATGGCCGGCAACCTGACGGCCCAGGTGCGCAACATCGCCGAGGTGACGACGGCCGTCGCCCGCGGCGACCTCTCGCGCAAGATCACGGTCGACGTGAAGGGCGAAATTCTCGAGCTCAAGAACACCATCAACACGATGGTGGACCAGCTCAACGCCTTCGCGTCCGAAGTCACGCGCGTCGCCCGCGAGGTCGGCACCGAAGGCAAGCTCGGCGGCCAGGCCCAGGTGCCGGGCGTCGCCGGCACGTGGAAGGACCTGACCGACACCGTCAACGTCATGGCCGCCAACCTCACCGAGCAGGTGCGCGGCATCGTCAAGGTCGTGAACGCGGTCGCGGGCGGCGACCTCAAGCAGCGCCTCACCGTGAACTCCAAGGGCGAGGTCGCCGCCCTCGCCGAAACCATCAACGACATGACCGACACGCTCGCGATCTTCGCCGATCAGGTGACGACGGTGGCGCGCGAGGTCGGCGTCGAAGGCCGCCTCGGCGGCCAGGCGAACGTGCCCGGCGCGGCCGGCACGTGGAAGGACCTCACCGGCAACGTGAACCTGCTCGCCGACAACCTCACCAACCAGGTGCGCGCCATCGCCGAGGTCGCCACTGCCGTGACCAAGGGCGACCTCACCCGCTCCATTCAGGTGGACGCGCGCGGCGAGGTGGCCGAGCTCAAGGACTACATCAACACCATGATCGACAACCTCCGTCTCACGACGGAGCGCAACACCGATCAGGACTGGCTGAAGACCAACCTCGCCCGCTTCACGAGCATGCTGCAGGGCCAGCGCGACCTCGCCACCGTCGGCAGCCTGCTGCTGTCCGAGCTGGTGCCGCTCGTCCGCGGCCATCAGGGCGTCATCTACCAGATGGCCTTCGACGACAACGCGAAGCTTCGCCTGCTCGGCAAGTACGCCGATCATCCCGAGCGCAGCTATCCGAAGTTCATCGAGGTCGGCCAGGGCTTCATCGGCCAATGCGCCGTCGAGAAGCGGCGCATCCTCGTCACCGAGATCCCGCCCGAGACCATGCCGATCGGCTCCGTCATGATGAGCGCGCGCCCGCGCAGCATCATCGTGTTGCCGGTCATCTTCGAGGAGCAGCTCAAGGCCGTTCTCGCCATCGCCTCGCTCTACGAGTTCGACAAGGCGCACCTCACGTTCCTGGAGCAGCTCACCGACAGCATCGGCATCGTCTTGAACAGCATCGAGGTCACGATGCAGACGGAATCGCTGCTGAAGCAGAGCCAGGAGCTCGCCAAGGAGCTGCAGCTTCAGCAGAAGGAGCTGCAGACCACAAACGAGCAGCTCGCCCAGAAGGCCCAGCAGCTCGCCGAGCGCAACGTCGAGGTCGAGGCCAAGAACCAGGAGATCGAGCACGCCCGCCGCGCGCTGGAGGAAAAGGCGACCGAGCTGGCGCTCACCTCGAAGTACAAATCCGAGTTCCTCGCCAACATGTCCCACGAGCTCAGGACGCCGCTGAACAGCATCCTCATTCTCGGCCAGCAGTTGAGCGAGAACGTCGACGGCAACCTCTCCGACCGCCAGGTCGAGTTCGCGCGCACGATCCACGCCGCCGGCAGCGACCTCCTGAACCTCATCAGCGACATTCTCGACCTGTCGAAGATCGAGTCCGGCACGGTGTCGGTCGATGCCGAGGAATTGTATCTGCCGAACCTGCTCGAAGCGATCGCACGCCCCTTCCGGCACGAGGCGGAGAACCGGCGCCTGGCATTCGATCTCATGCTCGATCCGGCCCTGGGCCGCAGCATTTATACGGACGCCAAGCGCGTGCAGCAGGTCCTGAAGAACCTGCTGTCCAACGCGTTCAAATTCACCGAGCAGGGCGGCATCCGCATCCGCGTGGCCCCCGCGACGCAAGGATGGAGCCCGGAGAACGAGGCGCTGCGATCCGCGCCCTCCGTCATCGCGTTCGAGGTCAGCGACAGCGGCATCGGCATTCCGCCGGAGAAGCAGAAGATCGTCTTCGAAGCCTTCCAGCAGGCCGATGCCGGCACGAGCCGCAAGTACGGCGGCACCGGCCTCGGCCTCGCCATCAGCCGCGAGCTGGCCAATCTGCTCGGCGGCGAGATCCAATTGAAGAGCACGCCCGGCAAGGGCAGCACCTTCACGCTCTACCTGCCGCAGCGCTACGCCGCGCCCCTGAGCGCCATCGACACGGACCGCTCGAGCCTGCGCCTGCGCTACGAGCCGAACGTGCCGCGTCCGAGCGAACGGCCCGTCGAAGCCATCCCGGACGATCGCGAAAACCTTCGCCCCGGCGACTTCGTGCTGCTCGTCGTCGAGGACGATCCGCAGTATGCGCGCATCATGCTCGATCTCGGCCGCGAGAGCGGCTTCAAGGTCATCGTCGCCCAGCGCGGCGCCGACGCGCTGACCCTGGCGACCGAGCACAATCCCAACGCCATCTCGCTCGACGTCTTCCTGCCCGACATGCTGGGCTGGAGCGTGCTGAGCCAGCTGAAGCAGAACCCGGCGACGCGCCACATCCCGGTGCAGCTCGTCACCCTCGACGAGGACCGCCAGCACGGGCTCGCCCAGGGCGCCTTCGCCTTTGTGAACAAGCCGACGACGGCCGACGGCGTGCGCGATGCGTTGAACCGCATCAAGAGCTTCAGCACGTCGAGCCGCAAGCGCCTCCTGGTCGTGGAGGACAATCCGGCCGAGCAGCTCGGCATCACGGCCCTGCTCGGCCACAGCGACATCGAGATCGAAACGGCCGCCAACGGCCGCGAGGCGCTCGCCGTGCTGCGGCGGAACCCGGCCGATTGCGTCGTTCTCGATCTCAAGCTGCCCGACATGACCGGCTTCGAGGTTCTGGAAACGCTCGGCACCGATCCCGAGCTGAGCGACATCCCCGTCGTCGTCTTCACCGGCCGCGAGCTCTCGGCAGAGGAGGACGCCCGCCTTCACACCATGGCGCGCAGCGTCGTGGTCAAGGGCGTGGAGTCACCCGAGCGTCTGCTGGACGAGACGGCCCTCTTCCTGCATCGGGTGGTGGCCGATCTCCCGATCGAAAAGCAGCGCATGCTGCAGCGCCTGCACGAATCCGACGACGCCATCGTCGGCAAGACTGTGCTTCTCGTCGACGACGACGCCCGCAACATCTTCGCGCTGAGCAGCGTTCTGGAGCGCCGCGGCATGCACGTGCTCACCGCGACCACGGGCCGCGAGGCGATTACATCGCTTGAGCAAGCGGCTGACATTTCCATCGTCCTGATGGACATCATGATGCCCGAGATGGATGGCTATGAAACGATGCAAGCCATTCGCGCCGAAGGAAAATGGCGTCGGCTCCCGATTATTGCGCTGACGGCGAAAGCAATGAAAGGCGACCGCGAAAAATGTCTCGAAGCCGGAGCATCGGACTATCTCGCAAAGCCGGTCAACACCGAGCAACTGTTGGCCGCCCTTCGCATGTGGCTCCATCGATAGGAGGTCGCGTGCGCCCCGAACCGGTCAACATCCTTCTCGTCGACGACCAGCCGGCTAAGCTGCTGAGCTACGAGGTGATCCTGCGCGATCTGCAGGAGAACCTCATCACGGCCAGCTCCGCGAGCGAGGCACTGGCCGTGCTCCTGAAGACGGACATCGCCGTCGTTCTGGTCGACGTGTGCATGCCGGACCTCGACGGTTTCGAGCTGGTGCAGATGATCCGCGAGCATCCGCGCTTCCAGGACATCGCCGTCATTTTTATTTCCGCCGTTCTGCTGACGGATATCGACCGGATCAAGGGCTACGAGTTCGGCGCCGTCGACTACGTTCCGGTCCCTGTCGTGCCGCAGATCCTGCGCGCCAAGGTGAAGATCTTCGTCGAGCTTTACCGCAAGGCGCGCGAGCTCGAGCGCGTGGCTGCCAACCTCGAGCAGCGCGTCGCGGAGCGCACCGCCGAGCTCGAAGCCTCGACCGCGCGGCTGCAGAAAAGCGAGGAGCAGCTTCGCCAGGCGTTGACCGCGGCCAAGATGGGAACGTGGCGCCACGACCTCGCGACGCAGATCAGCCAGCGCGACGAGAACCTGAACGCGATCCTCGGCCTCGAGCCGCGCGAGAGCGTCGGCCCGACGCGGGCCTGGCTCGATCGGATCCACGCCGATGATCTCGCCCACGTGACCGAGGCCTGGCAGAAAGCCGTCGCCGAGCAGGGCGCCTACGAAGCGGAAATGCGCATCCACCACAACGACGGCACGGTGCGCTGGCTGCGCGACCAGGGCCACTACGTCTCCGACCCCACTGGCCTGCCGGGCTCGCTCACGGGCCTCACCGTCGACATCACCGAGCGAAAGCAGGCGGAGCAGGCGCAATCGCTGCTGATCGAGGAGCTGAACCACCGCGTCAAGAACATGCTCGCGACCGTGCAGTCCATCGCGCACCAGAGCCTCACCGGCGCGCAGAACGAGCAGAAGAAGCGCTTCCTCTCGCGTCTCCAGGCGCTCGCGACCGGCCACAACCTGCTGACGCAGAGCCGCTGGAACGGCGCCCGCCTCGGCGACGTGCTGGATGCGCTGTTCGCGCCCTACCGCAGCGAAGCGGGCGTCCGCCTCATGCTTCAGGGCGACGACGTCGTGCTGTCGTCGCGCGACGCGATCTCCGTGACCCTTGCCATCCACGAGCTGTTGACCAATGCGGTGAAGCACGGCGCCTACAAGGTGCCGTCCGGAACGATCACCGTGTCGTGGACGCTCTCCCACGACGAGCCGGCCAAGCGCCTCATGTTCCGCTGGAACGAGCAGGGCGGCCCACCCGCGGTGGAGCCGGAGACCTCCGGCTTCGGCACGCGCCTCCTGAAATCGCTCGCCGCGCAGTCGAGCGGCGAATACGCCTGCCACTACCGCGAAAGCGGCATCCTGTGCGTGTTTGCGCTCCCAATCGAAGGATACGCCTGATGCAGAGCCTCGAGGGTAAGCGAATCCTGGTCGTCGAGGACGAGCCGCTGATCGGCATCATGCTGACCGACATCCTGGAAAGCGTGGGATGCGTGGTGCTGGGCCCGGCCTACGACGTCCGCCAGGCGATGAACTATCTCGACGTCGACCGGATCGACTGCGCGGTTCTCGACGTCAATCTCGGAGCGGGGCAGACCTCCGCCCCGATTGCCGACGCGCTCGAGGAGCGGAAGATCCCCTTCATGTTCGCCACCGGCTACGGCGAGGACGCGCTGCGCTTGAAGGATCGCGAGCGATACCGTGTCGACAAGCCCTACGACGACGATCAGGTCTATCTCGCCTTGAAGAAGTGCATCGCGAGCTATGTCCGCTGAAGCGACTACTCGGCCTTGGGCCCGAAGTTCGTGTAGATGGTTTCGAGCTTCTTGTCCCGCGCGATGCTCGCCGGCGTGACGAGCGTCTGATCCAGGATGAGCGCGTAGCACGCATCGAACGATTTCGCGCGCCGCTCCTTGCAGAGCGGATGGGTGCGCCAGCGCTGCGCGATCAGCTTTTGCGCGGCCTTGGTGTCGATGTTGAGATCGCGCACCTTCTCTTCCACGCCCAGCGTGATGTCCGGCCCTTCGCGGAACGCGGCGTAGACGAGCTCGCTGCAGTAAATCTGGTCGCGCGTCTGGTAGTAGAAATGGTCGTACGGCCGGCCGAGATACCTGCGCGCCCGCGCGATCGCGTCCTTGGCATCGGCCTCCGCGAGACCCTTGACGCGCTTGACCGTCACTTGGCTGCGCCGCCCGTTCGCGATCCAGCGGCTGAGCGGCATCACGCGGACCGGCCCCGCCGCCTCGATCACGAGCGCTTTGCCGGACTTGTCGATCTCGATGATCCCGACGTGCGTATAGTCCGTTCCCGACGCCAGCATGATGGCTTCGCTCGCGCTTCCGGACGTGTTCTGAAACACGATGTCGCCCGTCTTGAGCGGCGGAAGATCGGCGGCCGCGGACGGGCCGGGCCGGAGCGTGGCCAGGACGAGGCCGACGACGAGGAGAAGCGCTGCGCGCTGCGGGAGAGAAGCGAGGATCATGCGGTGTGATGTCTTCGGCGAAAAGGGCGGGAACGTGGCGGCGTGACCACGCGCCACGCCTCCACTGTGCACGAGACCACTGTGCACCAGCATTGTGCACGAGACATTGTGCACGAGACCGGCACCGGCGGCCAGGGGACCGTCCCCGCTATCCCGCGAGAACCGCCGTGCCGCACCGGATGCCATGCACCCGCACATCCACCTCGCCGAGATGCAGGCCAAGCAGCTCGAGAACGGAGGCCAGCAGCGGGTCGAGAAGCTGCGTCACGGGCGTCAGGATGCCGAGCAGCGCGCCCTTGATCGACAGCACGGACCCGAGCCCGAGCAGGTTCACACGAATATCCGCCGTCTGCAGAAGATGCGACACCGGTGACGTCAGGTAATCCCGCACCTCGGCCGTTTTGACGACCTGCCGATCCACATCCGATTGCGAGAAGACCAGATCCGTCGCCTGGACATTGTCCATCGCGGCGAAGGCCTTGGCCGAGATCGACAGCAGCGGCGCCTGCACGAGCGTCGCGTACGAGACGGGGAGGCTGGATCCGAAGCTGCTCAGGCTTCCCGAGATGTCGCCGATCCAGGCGCTGACCACCGCCGGACGCGCGGCGATCGTCGCGCTCCCGCTCAGCCCGTCGCCGCCGCTGCATTGCACCGATGCGAGCCGCGCCTCCGCGCTGGCCAGTTCCAGATAGATCGGCAGACGGATGCGCAAACCGGCCAGCAACCCGCTGCCGCCGACCTCGGCCACGAGCCGCAAGCGCGTCTGCGCGGTCCGGAGGGTTGCCCCGGCCTGTCCCACGGCCACCCAGCCCGAGCCCTGCGGCCGCTCGCCGATCGCCATGTCGAGCGTGAGCCCGATGAGCCCGGGCACCGCCGCCCCGAGATTGACGGAGACCTGGCGGGAGCCATTGGCCAGCGTCGCCGCGGCGTTGACCAGCGACATCACGTTGACGTCGCTCGAAAGCCCCGCGTGGGGCGCGCCGATCGCGGCCTGGCCGAGCGGCCCGAGGTCCAGGAGCGAGCGAAGCGAGACGGTGGAGGAGGGGGTGGCCTGCCCGAGCAGCGTCACGAGCGCCGACGCTGCGCGCAAATCGCCCCGCGCCCGCGCAGCCGACGCGGCAGCATCCAGCACCTGCGCCACGCTCGCGTTCGCATCGAGCACGGCGTCGTAGGTGCCGGCCGTGATCCCCACCTCCGTCGCCAGCGCCGACATGAAATCCATGAGACCGATGTCGGCCGCGACGAGCGCGTCGTAATCCATGACCGACAGGGAGACATGACCGCCCAGGAGGCCGCCCAGCAGCGCGTTCGCCACGCCTTCGCGCAGGGCCGCCAGCCGGCTGCCGATGGAGAACACAGCCTGCGCGTCGGTAGCGCCCACGGCCGAAACGGCAATGTCCGGCGCGGCCGTCAACGTCTTCGCGAAATAAAGCTGCCCCGGAAACGCGACATCGACGCGGACCGCGTTGTGCGGCAGACCGCCGGCAACGAACCGGCGGCCGCTGTCGACCGTGGGATCGACGTCATAGCGGCCCTTGATCACCGCCAGCGACTGCGCGGAGACCCCGTTGGACGCGAGCGTCGCCCGGGCCGCCGCCTCGGCGCGGTCCATGTCGCGCGCGGCCGCGATGGCCGCGAGATCGGCAGCGCCCTGCGCCGACCGCCGCTCCAGATAGAGCGACCCCACGTCGATCGCCAGCGCGCACAGCACGAGCGACAGGCCGAGGAACACCGCGAGGATCACCCCGATGGCTCCGCCATCGTCGCGCGCCGCGCCACGGAGATGCTGGAAAAACCGGACCATGGTCGCCTCCTCAATACCCGCCGCGCCGGATCGTGGCCGTCCGCTGGATCGTGCGGTCCGGCAGCGGCAGCAGACCCGCGAACGCCCAGATGGGCAGTTCCGACGAATTGAAGGACACGCGGACCTGGAACTGGTTGGGATCGGCCGGCAGAGCTTGCGCGCTCACGGCCAACTGCTCGGCCCGCAGCAGCGGATAACTGCCGCCGTTCAACGCGACGTGCGCTTCGGCGATGGAGCGGCGCTCCGCATCGCTGAGCCCCGCCACGGACGCGCGCGCGGCATCCGCCGCGAGCTGCTGCACGGCATGCGCAGCTCCGAAATAGAGCCCGTAGGCGAGGGAGCCGCACAGGAAGAGTAACGCCACCGGAAAGACGAGCGCAAACTCCACGGCGGCCGATCCGGCATTGTCACCCGAAAAATTGAACCAGTATTTTTTCATGGTCGGACCCATTTCGAACAATAACAGGGTCCACGATACCGGCATGGAAATAAATTGGATGCAATGAAATGCGCGAATCGAGAACGGAAATAGAGAAACGGATAGTTTCGCGATAATTCCTCAAACAACCAGATTTGAAATGTTATCGGATAAGAACGGAAAGACGACATTCAAAGGACGGCGCAGCCAGGACGGAGGACGGCCCGCCGCCTCAGAGATAACCTTTAGTTGAATCTGACCAGATACCGCTCGTTGCGCATGAAGCAGTGCGCCACGCGCCATTCCAGCGCCTCCTCGTGATCGGAGAAGATGACGCGATCGAGCCGCAGCAACGGCGTGCCCTCGGCCACGTCGAGATCGCGCGCATCGGTCTCTTTCGCCGGCACGATATCGACACGCTCGTCGGCGCGGCCCACCAAGATCGCGTTGAGCTGCGCGAGGGCCGACAGCCGGTAGCTGCCGAAGTCCTCCGGGAAGCGCGTGAAGTACTTCGCCGGCAGATAGCAGACCTCCGTCATGAACGTCTGCCCCTGGTGCGCGCGCACCCGCTCGATGCGGATGACCTCGTCGCCGCGCCGCAAGCCGAGCCGCGCGGCTTCCTCCGGGCTCGCCACGTCGCGCGTCATGGAACGCCCGTGTTTATCGCCGGAAATGCGCTGGCCTTCGTAGTTGTGGAACATCGAGAACGGGAACGTCGTCTCTGCCGACGCATAGTCGTTGACGAAGGTGCCACGACCCTGCCGCCGCGTGACGATGCGCTCCACCTCCATGAGATCGAGCGCCTTGCGCACCGTGCCGATGCTGATGCCGAGTTGCTGGGCGAGTTGCGTTTCGTTCGGCAGCGTCGCACCCGGCTTCCAGTGGCCAACCACGATCCGCTGCACGAGAACGTCCCGCACCTGCAGATAGAGCGGCCGTGCCGCGAGACGCGTTTCCAAATCCGGCATGTCGATGCCCCCCCAGTTGTTGGCCGATGCGCCGATCCCCCGGAGCATGAGCCTGAGCCCGCCGGACCGTACGCAACCGCGCGGTCCGTGAGAAAACTATAAGGGGTTGTGGAACCGTTATGCAACCTTAAATTGCATCACTGTCGCGCTATCCTCTGCGCAATCTGGGGAAATTGAATTCCTCCGGACGATAGCCAACGACGGACAGAAAACAGACATCTATCCGCTAGCAGACCGAGCATTCGCAGGTGAAATAGGGGAGAAATACCGCGCGAAATGCGCGCCGATTGTTCAGGGACGTCGCGATAGAAATGGCGACACGTCTAACCGTTGCGACGCACGGATTGAATGCTCGTCAGAAGGCTCTCGCTGAAGATCGAGCCGTCGTCCTGGCCCAGCAGCAGCGAGACGACCGAAGACTGATTGGTCTGCGGGTTGTCGATGTCGTAGAGGGCGGTGAAGCGCGCGATGAACTTCTCCACCTTGGCCGGGTCCTTGAAGTCGGCGAGGTCGATGCGCTTCTCGATCAGCGCGGCGAGCTTGTCCACGTCCGACTGCGCCACAGAGTCCGGCAGTCCCAGCCCCGTTAGCACCACCTCGAGCAGGGCCTTGTCGGCGAGAATGG
Source organism: uncultured Hyphomicrobium sp. (assembly GCA_964386545.1). Taxonomy (GTDB): domain Bacteria; phylum Pseudomonadota; class Alphaproteobacteria; order Rhizobiales; family Hyphomicrobiaceae; genus Hyphomicrobium_C. The sequence goes on along the minus strand of CAYLSI010000036.1, from coordinate 17,153 downwards.
AGAACGCGCTGGTGATGGAGGACGCCTTGCGCTGGAAGTAGAGCGCAAGCCGCACGCCTTCGCTCTGCTCGCCGGCCTGCTGCTCCATGGTCTGGCGCACATAGAGATCCTGCGTCGCGAGCACGTCGCCCTCGTCCTGCGCGAGACCGACCGGCACGCGACCCACCGTTCCGTCCGCCTCGAAGTTGAAGGCCGCCGCCATCTCGCGGAAGCGATAGTTCTCCGCCTTGTTGACGAAGCTCTTCGGATCGAAGAGGTCGCTCGTGAAGATCTGCCGCAAGGTCTGGTCCGAAAGGTTCTCGGAGGCGAACCCATAAGCCCGCGTGACGTAGGTGCGCAGGCGCGTGTCCTTGAGCAGGTCGTCGACCGACCCGACCTGGTCGATCGCGGTGTTGTAGTACTGCGTCTCCTCCTTGCCCCGCGTCTTGTCGATGTCGTAGGGACCGAGCGTCGCGCCGTACCGTGTCGCCGTCTGCGTCTTGGCGGAATCGAGCTGGGCCCGTACCGCGCCCTGCGCCGCGCCGTCCGCGCCGAAGTTGAACGCCTTGGCGAGGTCCACGTAGCGCTGGTCACGGAGCTGGCGCGCAAAGCTCGAGGCGTCGTCGGCATTGCTGGTCAGCACCTGCCGGATCCGCGACTTGGGCTCGGCTTCCGGATCGAGGCCGAACGCGCTCAGCACATAGGTGAGCAGGCGATTGTCCGCCATCAAGTCGTCCACCGAGGTCAGGCTCGCGACCGCCATCTTGTAATAGTTGGTCTGCGTCTGCTCGGCGCTGACGGCCTTCACGCTGTAGTTCTGCATGTAGAGATCGACCAGCGCGCTTTCCTGCGTCGCCGACTGCGCCGCTTCGCCCGCATCGAGCGATCCATCCGCGTTGAAGTTGAAGGCCTGCGCCAGCATGCGATAGGCATCGCCGAGCGTATTGGCGGGGCTCTCCGGATCGGCGAGGTCGCTCGTCAGAACGCTGCGCACGGCCGCAGGCGAAACCAGCAGCGGATCGAGCCCGGCGGCCGTCAGCACATAGGTTCGGAGCAGATCGTTGTCGACGAGGTCGTCGACCGACGTCACCCCGGCCATCTGGCTGCGATAGGCTTCCGTCCGGAACGCGGCGGACGCGGGCGAGCTGCCATTGCCCGTGCGGTCGAAATAGAGATCGAGCGTCGCGGTGAGCTGCGCATCCGTCTGCGCCTGCCCCGCCGGTGCGCTTCCGTCCGCTTCGAACGAGAACGCCGAGCGCAGGCTCACGTAGCGCGCATCGTTGAAGCGGTTGGCTGCGCTCGAAGGATCGGAGAGATCGCTGAGGAGGACTTCGCGGATCGCCGGCGTCGACGCGATGTCCGGATCGAGCCCATGCGCCGTGAGCGCGACCGCAAAAAGACGCGGATCGTTGACGAGGTCGTTGACCGAGGTCAGGCTCGCAAGCCGGCTCTTGTAATAGTCCACCTCCGTCGCCGCCGCCGCGCCCTTGAGAACGCGCTGCTCGGAGTAGAGGCCGATGGTGTCCGCTTCATCGCTGCTGTCTTGCGCGATGACAACGCCCGCCTCGACGCCGCCCGCGGGCGTGAAATTGAACGCTTTGGCGAACGCCAGATAGCGCTGGTCGACGAGCTTGCGCACGAAGCTGCCGTCGTCCGAGAGGTCGCTCTCCAGCACCTTGCGCATGAACGCCTTGGCGTAGGTCATGTCCTCGAGGCCGTGCGCCTTCATGGCGTAGGCGTAGAGCCGCTGGTCTTCCAGGAATGCGTCGACCGAGGTGATCGAGCCGATCGTGGCGCGGTAGTATTCGGCCTCCCGGGACACCTGCACGTTCTGCAGCGTCCGCGCCGTGCTCTTGGCGAGGTCGGCGGCGTACATCTTGTAGGAGAGGAAGGTCGAGACCATTGCCGCTCTGCGCTCGAAAGGGCGGACGGCGGACCGGCCTGCCGGCGCCATCGGATTCCTGGCCGGCATGCCCCCGAATCACACCGGATCGTCGGGGCAGGTGTAACGGCGCGACCTTGTCCGGGCCTAGAGTGCTTCCGGAAAAGTGGGAACCGGGTCATGGCGGAGCCAGGCAAGGGTAGAGCCCGATAAGAAGCACGATCAAACAAAAGCTTAGAGCCGTTCCGCGATTCCACTAAAATCGGAACGGCTCTAAAGCGCGAAGCGCGCCAAAAAAACAGGCCGCCGAAAGAGCTTCGGCGGCCCGCGAACGCTGGAGCTTGGAGCGAGATCGTCCGCCCGGACCCTTACTTGGCCGCTTCGGCCTCGGCAAAATGGCCGTTGGCCAGTCCCGGCGTGGGGTTGGCCTGCGAAACGATCAGGTTGAGGTGCGCCAGGAACTCGTCCACCCGCTTGCCGTTGAGAGCCGAGAGCAGCTTCTCCTCGATGCGGCGGATGATCGGCTGAACCTCTTGAAACAGGCGGACGCCGTCCTCGGTAATCGTCACTTCGTAAGCGCGCGCATCGTCCTTGTCGCGCTTACGCTGAATGATTCCCTTTTTCAGCATGCGGCGGACGATGTCCGCCATGGTCGAGCGGTCGATTCCAGTCGCATCGACCAGTTTGCTCTGGCTCAAGCCCTCGGAGTGAGCAAGAGCAAATAAAACGGCATATTGACGTGCCGTCAGGTCGTGGTTCGACATCTCGGACTGATAGATTTCCGTGACCACCTGCACTGCTCTATGGAACAAATGCAACGGCGAGTTGTCGAGCTCAACTTCTGCGATACTTCGCGTCATATTTTCTGCCATTGATTACTTGTGGGGATTTTGTCGCCGCCGGCCTGCCATCCTCGTGCGCTAACTGGGGGGACGGCACTCGTCAGTCGACTTCCCAGTGGAGGAATTGTATTGAAGGGCAAAAGGACGTGCGCTGCTCGCACCTGGCGGCGCTAGTGATCGACTGACAGGGCACTTCGAACGGGATTCAAAGGCGCCATGATCTTTTCGACAGACGACGTCCACCCCCGCGAACGCCTGAGTTATTGGCGCGAGGTCGCGACCCGCGGATACGTGGAGCACGAGTTTCAGCCCGAGTACGGCCAGTCGTTTACGGGAAAAGTGAACATCACCAGCCTTCCCGGCCTCGGCCTGACGTCGTTCGAGGCCGATCCCGCGCGCGTGACGCGCACGGAGCGCAGCGCCGCGCGCCGACAGCGGCGATCTCCTGCTCTGCATGCACCGCTCGGGCGAGCTCGCAGTCTCCCAGGACGGACGCAACGCGGTGTTCAAGGACCGCGCCTTGCTGCTGCTCGATCCGCTGCGCACGTTCACGATCGAGATCCGCGAGCGCAGCACGAACATCGTCGTCAAAGTTCCGCGCGCGCTGTTCGAAGCCCGCGTGGGCAACTGCACCAACCTCACCGCAAATCCCGTGACGGATTCCGTCGGCATCGCCGCCGTCACCATGGGGTTTCTGGAGCTGCTGCCCGACCAGGCCGAGCTGCTCGACGACGTGGCTGGCCTCAAGGTGGCCGAGCAATTGCTGGATCTCGCCGCCCTGGCGCTGACGACCGTGCACAGCACGAGTGCGTCTCTCTCCTCGCCGCGCGCCACCGCGCTGCTGCGCCTCAAGGCGACGATCGAGCGGTTGCTGGTCGAGCCGGGCCTGAAGCCGGAGCGTGTCGCGGCCGAAACGGGCATCTCGATCCGCTATGCGAACGATCTCCTGGCCGCGGAAGGCTTTTCCATCGAGCGCTATGTGATGACGCGCCGGCTCGAGCGGTGCCGCAACGCCTTGGACGATACGAGCCAGTCTCACCGCAGCATCGGAGAGATCGCGTTCAAATGGGGCTTTTCCGACCTTTCCCACTTCGGCCGCCGCTTCAAGGCCCAATACGGGCTGACGCCGACCGACTATCGGCGCCAGGTCGAAGAGCGCGCGGCGGGACAGTCCGGCGCTACGCTCGCCGAATATCCCTACTATGCGCTGCCGCGCCTCGCGGGCGGCGATCCGGCCTGACCTCGCCCGCCCCGTCCCCGATGTGACAAGGCGCACGCGGCATGCTTAGGTCGCGCGCGGTTTGAGATTCGGCCGCCCGGATACGCACGGAATGTCGAAAAAAATTGCCGGTCCTGAGATCGAGCGGCTGATCCAGTTGCTCGCGCGCCTGCCGGGCCTCGGCCCGCGCTCCGCGCGCAAGGCCGCGCTCGCGCTCCTGAAGCGCCGGGAAGATTTGATGCAACCGCTGTCGGACGCGCTGTCGGTCGCCGTCCGCACCATCGTTGCGTGCCCCAACTGCGGCAGCCTCGATACGATCGCTCCGTGCACGATCTGCCGCGACGAGCGGCGCGACCGCTCCGTCGTGGTCGTGGTCGAGGAGATGGGCGACCTCTGGGCGCTCGAGCGCGCCGGCGCGATCCACGCCACCTATCACGTCCTGGGCGGCCACCTTTCGCCGCTGGACGGCATCGGCCCGGCCGAGCTGAACATCGCCCGTCTGATCGAAAGGGCCGCGACCGGCGACATCAAGGAGGTCATTCTGGCGCTCAACGCCACTGTTGAAGGCCAGTCGACCGCCCACTATCTGACGGAGGCCCTCGCTCCGAGCGGCACCGCCGTCACGCGCCTTGCTCAAGGCGTCCCCGTCGGCGGGGAGCTGGATTATCTCGACGAAGGCACGCTCGCCGCCGCCATCAAATCCCGCAAGCGGGTCTGAGCCGAAACACCGCGCGCCTGACGACCGCCGCCCGCTGTATGCCTGCGGGGCGCGCACACGGTCGAATGCGCCAAAAGGATGGAACATGGACGCCCCGCCCGGAACCGACACGAGGACGCTGGCGCCGCCCGTCTTCGTATCGGGCTCCCTCCTGCGCCATATCCTGGTCATGACGGGCGCCGGCGGCATCGGCCTCGGCGCGATCTTCCTGAGCGACCTCGCCAACATCGTCTTCCTCTCCTGGCTCGGCGATCAGGCCGTGCTGGCGGCCATCGGCTATGCCAGCTCGATCCAGTTCTTCACGATCTCCATCGGCATCGGCCTCGGCATCGCCTCGACCACCCTCGTCTCGCGCGCGCTCGGCGCCCGGCGGCGCGACCGCGCGCGGCGGCTCTCGGCGCACGCCCACCTGGCGAGCCTCATCGTCGGCACAGTCTCCGCCGTGCTCGTCTATCTCGCCATCCCCTGGCTGCTGACGCTGCTCGGCGCGACCGGGCGGACGCACGAGCACGCGACGCTCTTCCTCGAGATCCTGACGCCGTCGATCCCGATGCTGTCGGTCGCGATGGCCTCCGCCGCGGTCCTGCGCTCGGCCGGAGACGCCCGGCGCGCCATGAACGTCACCCTCTACGGCGCCATCGTGAACACCGCGCTCGATCCGATCTTCATCCTGCTGCTCGACATGGGGATCGCGGGCGCCGCCTGGGCCACCGTCTTCGCCCGGCTCGCCTTCATGGCCGTCGGCCTTTACGGCGTCGTCTCCATCCACGGCCTCATCAAGAAACCACGCCTTCCGGCCTTTCTCGCGGACCTCAAGGCCTTCACGGGCATCGCCGTCCCCGCCATCCTGACGAACATCGCGACGCCCGTGATCAACGCCTACGTCACCGCCTCCATCGCGCTGCATGGCGACGGCGCGGTCGCCGGCTGGGCCATCATCGGCCGCATCATGCCGGTGGCGTTCGGGCCGATCTATGCGCTGTCGTCGTCCATCGGGCCGATCGTGGGCCAGAACTACGGCGCCCGCCTCGGCGAGCGCATGCGCGAAGCCTTCAAGCTCGCGCTCGGCGTCAACGTCGGCTTCACGGCGCTCGCCTGGCTGATCCTCGTGCTGGTCACGCCGAAGCTGATCGCGCTCTTCGGCGCCACGGGCCAGGCCGCCGACCTGATCGGCCTCTTCAACGTCTGGCTCGCCCCGCTGTTCGCCTTCATGGGCGCGCTGTTCGTGGTCAATGCCGTCTTCAACACGCTCGACTTTCCCCACTACGCCACGATGCTGAACTGGTCGCGCGCCACCATCGGCACGGTGCCGCTCGTGCACGCCGGCAGCCAGATCGCCGGCGCCGACGGCGTGCTGACGGCCCACATGGCGGGCGGCATCGTCTTCGGCTGTCTGGCCGTCTGGATCTGCCTCAGGCTGTTCGACCGGCTGCTGGCCGCCCCCGCCGTCGCGGCCTGATCGGAAAACCGGTTCCCACTTTTCCGGAAGCGCTCTAGCCTCCGCTCCAGAGCGAATCTCGAAAGGCGCATCTCGAAAAGGCGCGGGGCCCTGTGACGTCGAACGTTTCGGAACGCATCGCGATCGTCGGCCCTTCGGCCGAGGCGGTCGCCAATCTGCGCCAGGACCTCATCGGCGCGCTGACGTCGCGCGGCCATCGCGTCCTCTGCCTCACGCCGCCGGGACCCGCCCGCTACGGCCGCGTGCTGCGCGGTCTCGGCGCGCAGCATCGCATGATCGAGCCGCCGCAACCCTCCTTCCGCACCCTGTCGGACTGGCAGGAGCTGAGCGGCCTCATCGCCCAGTTCAAGGATTGGCAGCCCAACGTCGTCCTGGGCTTCGGCCTGCAGACGCTGACGCACGCGGCGCTCGCGGCGAGGCGCGCGGACGTGCGCCGCGTCGTGAGCCTCGTCAACGCGCTCCCCGTCGACGGCCTCGACGGCGTCAATCGCCGCCGCTTCGCCGAAGCGCTGCGCGAGAGCGAGGCCATCGTCTTCCACAACGTGGAGAACCAGCGCCACCTCGCGCGCCTGGGGCTCATTCCGCAGAATGCGATGGTCGCCGTGGTACCGGGCAGCGGCGTCGATCTCGAGCATTACGCCGCCGTGCCGCTGCCGCCGACGGACAAGGACATCGTGTTCCTGATGCTCGCCCGCCTGGAGCGGAGCCGCGGCGTCCTGGAGTTCAAGGCGGCCGCCGAGCGCATCAAGGCCAAGTGGCCGCGCGCCGCCTTCCGCTTCGCCGGCCCCGAGTCGACCGCGCCCGACGCCGTGACGCCGGCCGAGCTGACCGCGAGCGGCGTCGTCGACTACCTCGGCCTGCTGGAAGACGTGCGCCCCGCCCTCGCTGCGTGCCACGTCTTCGTCTACCCGTCCCACGCCGAGGGCATGCCGCGCGCGGTGCTCGAAGCGCTCGCGACCGGCCGGCCCGTAATCACCACGCGCACGCCCGGCTGCGCCGCGACCGTCGATGAGAAGGTCAGCGGATGCCTCGTGCCGCCGGGCGATGCCGGCGCACTGGCCGTGGCGATCGAGAGCTACCTCGCCCACCTCGACTCGCTTCCGCCCGGCGCGCGGGCGGCCCGCCTCAAGGCCGAGCGCCGCTTCAGCGTCAACGACGTCAACGCCACGCTGCTGCGCGTTCTGGGATTCTATTAAGGTCCGGATGGCCGGCGAGTGCGACCCTGCCTTAAGGCACGCGGACGCGCACGCGTTGCGGCGCACGATAGAGACGGGCGCTGAGCTTGGGCAAAAGGAACGACTGCGCCGGATCGACGAGCATGCCGGGCTGGATCGCCTGCCGCCCCAGCAGCATCCGGTGCACGAGCCCCTCGCGATTGGTGAGGCCGAGCTCGATCGGCCATTCGCGATGGCCCACCTGCAGGGTCGTGGAAACGATGCAGCGGCAGTCGCGCTCGCCGCTGGAGCTCATGACCTCGCGCTCGCCGAGGAGGGCCGCTTCACAGGCGATGGCCAGACCGGGCTCTTCGAGAAGCGGATGGACGAGGAAGCGCACGCGCCGGTTCGATGCCGGACCGAACGGCTCGATCCCCTCGGCGTGCAGCGCCGAGGTGCGCGCGCCGGTGTCGACTTTCGCCTTGATCGCAAACAGCCCGAGCGCCGGTAACGCCACCCATTCGCGGCGTCCCAGGATCAGCGGTTTCGGACCAAAGGGCATGCTTCGACTCGTCGCCTTATCACCTTCATATTAGCGCAGAGTTTGCGCGTAATGCAGGCAGATTTGTACGGCCTCGGAATAGTACGTAGTTCGTTAACGCTTCCGCCGGGCGATCAGATTGACCGGCGCGCGGGACTTCCCTATTTCAACGTCATGTCCACGCTGCCGATCATCACCCTTCCCGACCCGCGTCTGCGCCAGACGTCCGAGCCCGTCGAGCGCGTCGACGGCGAGCTGTTGAAGCTGGCCGACGACATGCTGGAGACCATGTACGACGCGCCGGGCATCGGCCTCGCCGCCGTCCAGGTCGGGGTATTGAAACGCCTGATCGTGCTGGACGTTTCCGACAGCGACGACACGCCCAACCCCCTCGTCCTGATCAACCCGGAGATCCTGAGCCTGGGCAACCAGACGCGCCTGCACGAGGAGGGCTGCCTCTCGATCCCGGAGCATCACATCGAGATCGAGCGCCCGGCGAGCCTCGTCGTCGGCTACATCGACCGCGAAGGAAAGCACCGGGAGCTGAAGGCCGACGGCCTGCTGGCGACCGCCATCCAGCACGAGGTCGACCACCTGAACGGGAAGCTGATCATCGATTTCCTGTCCCGCCTGAAGCGCGACATGGTCGTGCGCAAGTTCAAGAAGCTGGCCCGCGAGTCCTCCTCGGCCTGACGCGGCCGCCCGCCCCTCTGACCCCGCCGGATGCCTCCGATGCCGCTCGACATCGTCTTCATGGGAACGCCGGACTTTTCGGTTCCCGCCCTCGACGCCATCGTGGCCGCCGGCCACCGCGTCAAAGCCGTCTACGCGCAGCCGCCCCGGCCGGCCGGGCGCGGCATGAACGAGCGCCCTTCGCCGGTCCATGCGCGCGCCGAAGCCCTCGGCATTCCCGTCCGCACGCCGCGCTCTCTCAAGGACGTGGCCGAGCAGCAGGGGTTCGCCGCCCTGAACGCGGACGCCGCCGTCGTCATCGCCTACGGCCTCCTGCTGCCGAAGGCCGTGCTCGCCGCCCCGCGCCACGGATGTTTCAACGTCCATGCGTCCAAGCTGCCGCGCTGGCGCGGCGCCGCACCGATCCAGCGCGCCATCATGGCCGGCGACGCCGAGACCGCCGTCATGGTCATGCAGATGGAGGAAGGGCTGGACACCGGCCCCGTCGCGCTGACCCGCCGCGTGCCGATCGGCCCGGAGACGACCGCAGGCGAGCTGCACGACACGCTCTCGGCCCAAGGCGCGCGCCTGATCGTCGAGGCGCTCGCCGCGCTCGAAGCGGGTCAGCTCACGAGCGTACCGCAGCCCGCCGAGGGCGTGACCTATGCCGCCAAGATCGACAAGGCCGAGGCCCGCATCGACTTCACCAGGCCCGCCACCGAGGTCCATAACCGCATCCGCGGCCTCGCGCCGTTCCCCGGCGCCTGGATGACGGCCGCGCCCGCCGGCGGCAAGCCCGAGCGCCTCAAGATCCTGCGGACGGCGGTCGTGGACGGCCGCGGCGCGCCCGGCGAGGTCCTGGACGACGCGCTGACCATCGCCTGCGGCGAAGGCGCCATCCGCCTCGTCGAAATCCAGCGCGCCGGCAAGCGCGCCATGACGGCGGACGAGTTCCGCCGCGGCTTCACGCTTGCGCGCGGCGCGATCGTCGGCGCGGACGGCGACCGTTAAGCATAGGGAGCGAACGGCCTGAGCGCCGGCGCCGCGTGTCCTAAACTGGGTCAAACCCAGATTTGGAGACAACCATGATCCGGACTTTGGCCGCAGCCGGCGCCCTCCTGCTCATCGGCGCAAGCAGCGCCCTCGCGCAGGACGCCCACACGACGCGCATCGAGCCCTCGAACGTCTACGGCGCCACCGTCACCATCGAGGAAGGCGTGCGCGTGTTCCGTCCGCTCCCGTCCGAGCGGCACGTGATCGTGAACCCCGAGGGACGCACGCCCTTGAGCCTCAACTACTATGATCCCATCACCGGCGTGCCGGTGCGCGGTCAGCGCCGCTGAGCTTGGCGCAGCGCACGCTTGAGGTGGTGACCGGGGCGCGCTAGAGCCTGATCGTCTGAGATGCGAGCGTCCTGCCGAAGGCAGGCAAGAGTGGAGCGCTCGCATCGAGGGCGTGAATCAGACTCTCGAACCAAGACTTAGAGCGCGTTCATGAACAAAAACCCGATTCCAATAAGAGTGAACGCGCGCTAGAGCATTTTCCGACGAAGTGGAGGTCCCACTTTTCCGGAAGCGCTCGAAACCGGGTGCTTCGAAAACCTCCCGCGTGAGCCGATGCCCCGCTTCCGTTTGCTGATCGAATACGACGGGACGCCGTTCGTCGGCTGGCAGTTCCAGCCCGACGCCGTCTCCGTGCAGGGCGCGCTCGAAGAGGCGATCCGCAGTCTCACCGGACTGGTCGTCAGCGTGCGCGGCGCGGGGCGCACGGACGCCGGCGTGCACGCCACCGGCCAAGTCGCTCATGTCGACATCGACAAGGACTGGCCGGCCGGACGCATCCGCGACGGCATGAACTACTATTTGAAACGTCTGCCCGTCGTGGTGCGCGATTGCGCCGAGGTGGATACCACCTTCGACGCGCGCTTCAGCGCCACCGCCCGCCATTATCTCTATCGCATCCTGACCCGCCGCGCGCCGCCCGCGCTCGAACGCAACCGCGTGTGGTGGATCCCGCGGGCGCTCGACGCTGCGGCCATGCGCGACGCGGCTGAGGTGCTGATCGGCCATCACGACTTCACGACCTTCCGCGCCGCCCAATGCCAGGCGAAGTCGCCGATGCGCACGCTGGACCGCCTGGACGTCGCTCACGACGGCGAGCTGATCGAGATCCGCGCCTCCGCGCGCTCGTTCCTGCACAATCAGGTGCGCTCGATGGTCGGCAGCCTGAAGCTCGTCGGCGATGGCAAATGGACGAGGGAGGATCTCGCGGACGCGCTCGCCGCCAAGGACCGCACGGCGTGCGGCACGGTCGCGCCTGCGTCCGGCCTCTATCTCACGGCCGTCGACTACGGCGCTCCGCCGTCCGCGCCGGGCTGATCACGCCCGATGACTTACCACGCGTTGAAGATGCGCCGGACGACCCGCACGTAGAGGTGGCCCGGGATCCATCCGCGCGGCCACACGGCGAGCTTGCCGTTGGGCTGATAGCGCAGCCGCCACCAGCGCCCCGCCGCGGCCCGCCAGATGCTGCGCGCGACGACCACGGGCTCGGCCCCGGCCTCTTCCCACGCCGTGAGGTTGGGCAGCACGTTGCCGATGAACGTGTCGTAATCGGTGAGCCCCGGCTTCGACGCGACATCGCGCGAGCGGTCGAAGAAGTCCGTCTTGATCATGCCGGGCTCGATGATCTTCACCTTGATGTTGAACTGGCGAAGCTCGAGCCACAGCCCCTCGGAAAATCCGTCGAGCGCCCACTTGGTCGCGCTGTACATGGAGTAGAGCGGCAGCGTCATGCGCCCGGCCGCCGAGCCGACGTTGATGATGCGCCCCGACCGTCGCGCGCGCATGTGCGGCAGCACCGCGCGGATGACGTTCATGGCGCCGAACAGGTTGGTCTCGAACTGGCGGCGGATCTGCGCGTCCGTCTGCGCCTCGAACGGCCCGATGAGCCCATAGCCCGCGTTGTTGACGATGACGTCGATATGCCCGAACGCGGCGATCACCTCGGCCACGGCCCGCTCCACGGACGCCGGGTCCGTCACGTCCAGCGCGAAGAGGCCGATGCGGTCCGACTTGTTGGCGAGATCGCTGTCCTCGGGGCGGCGCATGGTGGCCGCGACCATCCAGCCGCGCTCGGCAAAATATTCCGCCGTCGCCCGGCCGATGCCGCTGGACGCACCCGTGATGAGAACGGTTTTCTGGGCCGACACGCAAAACCTCGAAACAAAAGCGCCCTCCGGATGTCCGGAGGGCCTGCTATCGGGAAAAAGAAAATCAGTTGTCGATCATCGACAGGAACTCCTGCCGCGTGATCGAATTCTCGCGGAACACACCGAGCATGCGGCTCGTCACCAGATCCGTGCCGGGCTTCATCACGCCGCGCGTCGTCATGCAGTGATGCTCGGCCTTGATGACCACCGCGACGCCCTGCGGCGAGAGCACCTCTTCGATGACGTTCGCGATCTGCGAGGTCATCTTCTCCTGGATCTGAAGGCGCTTGGCGAAGGCGTTCACGACGCGCGCGAGCTTGGAGATGCCCACGACGCGCCCGTTCGGGATGTAGCCGACCCACGCCCGCCCGACGATCGGCGCCAGGTGATGCTCGCAATGGCTCTCGAAGCGGATGCCGCGCAGAACGATCATCTCGTCGTAGCCCTCGATCTCCTCGAAGGTCTTCTGCAGGATCGCGTGCGGATCGTCGTGATAGCCGCGGAAATACTCCTCGAACGCGCGCACGACGCGGCCCGGCGTTTCGATCAATCCGTCGCGTTTCGGGTCGTCACCGGCCCAGCGCAGGAGGGTGCGGACGGCGTCCTCCGCTTCGGCGCGCGAAGGCTTCGTCCCGCCGGCGGGGTTTTGAGTAGGCTTGTTCTTCATGGGCAGGAGCAAACGCCTCTTCGGCCAGTGATGAGGAATGAAACGAGGAATGGGCTCGCGCGGATCAGCTCCGGCGCCGGGCGCATGAACGGGAAATGGATGTTATCCGTCCCGCCTCCTTAACATAGTGCGCGGCGAGGGGAAGAAAAAGGTAACGGGCCGCCACCGCGAGCCCCTTGATACGCCATGATTAACAGGCCCGGCGCGGCACCGCGCCGCAACCTTGTACCGGCCCCCCGCGCGGGCCATATGCCACCCGAAATCATGAGGGACGACCCGCGATGATCAGACAGGCCGTATCGGGCTTCGCAGCCGCACTACTCCTCGGGGCTGGAGCGGCCTCCGCCGACGGCATGCTTTCGGATTTCGCCTATCCTCACCCGGTCGCATCGCACGCGTTCGCCTCGCAAGGCCAGTCCCTGACGATGGCCTACATGGACGTCGCGGCCCGCGGCACGCCGAACGGACGCACCGCCGTCCTCTTTCACGGCAAGAATTTTTGCGGCGCCACATGGGAGGGCGTCATCGGCGCGCTCGCAGACGCCGGCTATCGCGTCGTCGTTCCCGACCAGATCGGCTTCTGCAAATCGGCGAAGCCCGTCACCTACCAGATGAGCTTCCATCAGCTCGCCGCGAACACGCATGCGCTGCTCGAAAGCCTCGGCGTCTCCCGGCCCATCCTCATCGGCCATTCGATGGGTGGCATGCTGGCCACGCGCTACGCCCTGAGCTTCCCCGAAGCGACCGCCGCGGTCGTGCTCGTCAACCCCATCGGCCTCGAGGATTGGAGCGCCAAGGGCGTCCCCGGCCGCACGGTGGACGAGTTGCTCGAAGCCGAGCGCAAGACGGATGCCGCGCGCATCAAGGCCTACCAGCAGAAGACCTATTACGACGGCCGCTGGCGGCCCGAGTTCGACCGCTGGGTGGACATGCTCGCCTCGACCTACGCCGGCGACGGCGCGGATCTGGCCATGCTCTCGCAGGCCCGCGCCTCCGATATGATCTTCACCCAGCCCGTCGTGCACGAGCTCCCGCGCATCGCCGTGCCCACGGTCCTGATCATCGGCGAGCGCGACACGACCGCCATGGGCAAGGACCGCGCACGCCCTGAAATCGCCAAGACGCTGGGGGACTATCCGGCGCTTGCCCGCGACGCCGCCGGGCGCATCCCGGACGCCGAGCTGATCACCTTCCCGACGCTGGGCCACGCCCCGCAGATCGAGGAGCCCGAGGCCTTCAACGCAACCCTGCTCGGCGCCCTCGCCAAGCTCTCCGCCACGCCCTGACGTTCAACCGATCCGCCCGCAAAACATAACCGCATCAGCCCATATCCGAACCCTCATGTCCGACCGCATCACGCCGCAGGAAGCCCTGATCTATGCCATGGTGACCGTCTCGGCCGCCGACCGCACGATCACCACCGACGAGATCTCGCGCATCGGCTCGATCGTGCTCGAGCTGCCGCCGTTCCACAACTACACGGACAACTGGCTGGCCGATGCCGCGCAGGAGTGCGGCAAGCTCTTGAGAAAGCCGAACGGCATCGAGAACGTGCTCGCGCTGATCCGCGCGAGCCTCAATCCGCGCCTCTACGAAACGGCCTATGTGCTTGCCGCCGAGGTCGCCGCCTCCGATCTCTCCGTCCATGCGGACGAGGAGAAGTTTCTCGGCATGCTGGCTGGCGCGCTCGGCCTCGGCTCCGAGGTCTGCACCGCGCTGGAACGCGCCGCCCGCGCCCGCCACCAGCGCATCTAGTCCAACGAGCGCGCGAATGCCGCAACGGCCGTCGCGGCCGCCTCGATGTTGCCGCGCCGCGTCGCGCCCGCCCCCCGGCGCGGTGCAAAATCGTGGTCCCCGTCGGGAAGCCACGTGACCGCGATCGCCCGCGACAGCGCGTAGCCGCCAACCTCGTCGCGTCCGCCGAATGGATCGCGCTCGCCCTGGAGAATGAGCGTCGGGCAGGCGAGATCCGCGAGATGCGCCGTGCGCAGCGACGTCGGCTTGCCCGGCGGATGAAACGGATAGCCGAGGCACACGAGCCCCCGGATCTGCTTCTCCGCATAAAGTTTCTCCGCCACGAGGCTCGCGACGCGCCCGCCCATCGACTTGCCGCCGATCAGGAGCCGCTGGTCCGTGCGCAGCTTGGGGTGCAGCGCGGCGACCGCGGCAAGATATTCCGGCATCAGCGTTTCGGCCTTGGGCGGCGGCTTGCGCGACCCCGTCTCGGCCCGCGCCGCCATGTAGGCGAAATTGAACCGCGCGACGCGGATCCCCTCCGCCCCCAGCGCCTCCGCCATCTGCTCGAGCCACGCGCTCGAAAGCGGCGCGCCGGCCCCGTGGGCCAGGATCAGCACGGCCGGCGCCGTCTCGGGGCCGGACATCACGAGCTCCGTCATCCCGCGTCGCTCCTGAACACGCCAAAACAAGACGATGCAATTTCCACGCGTTATTTCATCCGTTGTCGTAATTTCGCCCTGGCATGGGCTAGGATAGCGCAATCGTTGATTTGCGAGAGTGCATGCCGCCGATTCGATCCGTCGCAGTCTGGCTTCTGCCACTCGCTGTCCTCGCTGGCTCCGCGCACGCCGAAGATGCGGCGCCCGGCGAGGCAGGCGTTCGCGCGTGGCATGGCCCCGCGACGCTGACCGCCGAGGCCGCGAAATCGCAAGCCGAAGCGAAACAAGCCGACGCGAAGGCCGAAAAGCCCGCCGTCGTCCCTCCTGCGCCGAAACCCGCCGAGCGCCCGGCCGCGGCGAAGCCCGCGACCGCCAAAGCGGCCGAGCCCGCGCCCAAGGATGCCAAAGCGGACAAAGCCGCCGCTTCCGGCAAGAAGGACGCCGCCAAGGCCAAGGACGCCGCCAAGGACAAAAAGGAAGAGAAGAAGCCGGCGCTGGCCGCCAAGCAGCTCTTCGGCACCGTGAGGACGGCCGCCCCCCTCGAAGCCCGCGCCGTCGGCTGGTACGCCAAAGGCTGCCTCGCGGGCGGCAAGCCGCTCGCCGTCGATGGCCCCGGCTGGCAGGTCATGCGCCTGTCGCGCAATCGCAATTGGGGCCATCCGAAGCTCGTCGCGCTGCTCGAACGGCTCGCGCGCGAAGCCACGGCCGCCAAGGAATGGCCCGGTCTTCTGGTCGGCGACATGTCTCAGCCGCGCGGCGGCCCCATGACCTCGGGCCACGCCAGCCACCAGGTGGGCCTCGACGTCGACATCTGGCTCACGCCGATGCCGGACCGCAAGCTGACGCGCCGCGAGCGCGAGGACATGTCCGCGGTCTCGATGCTGGCCAACGCCGGCGAGGTCAATCCCAAGGTCTGGGGCGACGGCCAGTTCAAGCTGATCAAGCGCGCCGCGTCCTATTCGTCGGTCGAGCGCATCCTCGTCCATCCCGCCATCAAGAAGGCGCTCTGCGAGAAAGCCGGCGACGATCGTGCGTGGCTGCACAAGGTGCGCCCCTACTTCGGGCACTTCTATCACTT
Organism: uncultured Hyphomicrobium sp.; assembly: GCA_964386545.1. GTDB lineage: Bacteria > Pseudomonadota > Alphaproteobacteria > Rhizobiales > Hyphomicrobiaceae > Hyphomicrobium_C. The sequence continues at coordinate 1,335 of CAYLSI010000036.1, read as the reverse complement.
CCACGTCCGCATCGGCTGCCCGGCAGGATCGACCAACTGTCAGGCCCAGCCCGCCGTGCCCGGCAACGACGGATGCGATACCGAGCTGAAGGACTGGCTGAAGCGCGTCGCGCCGAAGCCCAAGAAGCCGCCCGTCGTCGCGCAGCCGAAGCCCACGCAGCCGCCGGTCAAGCCGAAGGCGCCGAAACCGGAGATCACGCTCGCCGACCTGCCGGCCGACTGCCGCACCGTGCTGACGGCCGGAGGCAACAAGCCGCCAACCGAGCGCGCCGACGTCGTCGACCTGAGCAAGGATGCCGGCCCCGAGAACGACACCACCGCGAGCACCGCCGCACCCGCTCCGCCGCCGGAGGAGAAGGAGGCCGCCGACAGCAAAGCCGCCGAAGCCAAGCCCGCCCACGGCAAATCGGACGCCAAGCCGGCCGTGCGACAGACCAAATCCAACTGAGCTAAGGAAAAGGCGCCGCGTCTAGAGCACCGCCCCGGGCCGCAGCGGCGGATGCCCGAAGGGGCGCACCGGCATCGTGTAGATCTGCTCGGCCTTGACCGACACGATCTCGCGCTCGGGCCAGCGCAACGCCGTGAGCTTGCCGCCGAAGCAGCAGCCCGTATCGATGCAGATCGTGTTGTTGACCCAGTCCGCATCCGGCACCGGCGTATGGCCATAAACGACCGCGGTCTTGCCCCGGTACTCGGCGGCCCAGTGGTAGCGGATCGGCAGGCCGAACTTGTCGGTCTCCCCGGACGTCTCGCCGTAGAGACAGAAGCGGCGCACCTCGCCCCCCGAATGGCCGAGCATGTCGTCCTTGATGCCGGCATGCGCCACCGCGAGCCGCCCGCCGTCGAGCCAGAGGTAGATCGGCAGGCCGGCGAAGAAGGCGCGCACCGCCGCGCGGAAGGATTTCGGCTCGCCCTCGAATTGCTGGGCCGTACGATCGAGCCCGTGCGTCGTCGCAACCGACTTGCCTTCGAGCCAGCGCACGAACTTGACGTCGTGGTTGCCGGGAACGGCGAACGCCGCGCCGGACGCAACAGCCGCCATGACGATCCGGAGCGCGTCGGGCGAGCGCGGCCCGCGGTCGACGAGATCGCCCACGAAGATCGCGCGCCGTCCTTTCGGCGCGGTCACGGCCACGTTGACGGCGCCCGGCTCCCCGCTCCACGCCACCCGGTAGCCGAGCCGCGTGAGCAGCGCTTCCAGCTCGCCCGCGCAGCCGTGAATGTCGCCGATGATGTCGAAGGGGCCGCTCTCGTCGCGCAAATCGAACGGGGCCGGCGCGGGGAGGTCTGGTTTAGTCTCGGTCATGCCGGCTCATCTAGAGTGCTTCCGGAAAA